>JBEGSW010000001.1:0-16937 GCA_041179705.1 Bacillota bacterium
CCAAGGCGATGTGCATTGCGGTGAACATCCAACCATTGTTCGGAAGTTGCTTTGTTCACACTCATCTTCTCACGGTAACGCTCAGACAAAATTTCTGCGCCACCACCCGTTAACGTATCCCAGCCTGCATCTTTAAGTGTCTGCAATACTTCTGCGAAAGATAAGCCACTGATTCGAGAGAAAAACTCAATCTCTGCCCCTGTATAAGCTTTAATCGTCACATCAGGAAAACGTTGCTTTAATTTACGAACGGAATCCACATAATATTCAAATGGAACATCTGGATTATGTCCGCCTGTAATGTGGAATTCACGAATACCAGGGTGGTAATGTTGCTCAGCATATGCGATTACTTCTTCGGGTGTCGATGTGAATGCACCGGGCTCACCTGGGTTTCGCTTGTATCCACAAAATGCGCATGAAGCTTCACATACATTCGTAAAATAAAGCGTCATGTTCTCAATGAAATAAACCTTCTTGCCATTCTTACGCATATTCACTTCGTTCGCCAATTGGCCAAGTGTTAGTAAATCATCTGTCTGATATAAATATAGTCCGTCTTCTAATGAAAGTCGTTGTCCATTGCGAACCTTCTTCGCAATCTCGTCCATACGCGTCGACGAATCTGTGGAAATCATAGTCATAACTAGGCCTCCTTGCCGTTCTATTCATTCACCCATTATAAACCTAGGGAGAAGGAGGGGCAACTTTCTTTCGACAACTTTCGAAGCTATAATAAATGTATAACGGAATAAATGAAGGGTGGAAAACATAATGATAACGATAAGCACAGAAGCATCAGCAAAAATTAAAGAATTATTGGAACAACAAAATAATGAAAAATTGTTTTTACGTGTAGGTGTTGTTGAAGGTGGATGTTCGGGGTTCAATTATAGTATGGGCATTGATGATGAATTCAAGGCAAATGATGAGGCCATGCAAGTCGAAGGCATTAAGATGGTCGTAGATGAGTACAGCAAACGGTTCTTGCATGGCGTAATCATTGACTATAAGCAGTCGGACATGGGTGGCGGATTTACGATTGATAACCCGAATGCGTCAGTTACATGTGGGTGTGGCTCCTCATTTCGGACTGCGACAGAGGCAGGAAAACCGGCTGATTGCTAAGTTCAAAAATTTGTAATAAATATTTTTATGAAATTAATTCTTACTGTGGATAAGTTTATACACACGTCAAACCTTTGTACAATAAGCTTTTTCGACATTAATCCACATTTTGCCCACAGTTTATCCACAAAATCTGCTTATTTTCTGTGGATATCCATGTCTTGTATAAGCTTTTTCGCGATGTTATTATGTACAAAACATCGGTGAGGGAGGGCTCAGAATGTCAAGATTATGCGATCAAACGCTAATTGAAACGTACTTTTCAGCTGTTGAATATGGGCTCGACATTGAATTCATTCAACTTCTGAAAGTCGAAATCGACCGTCGAAATTTGGCACTTTAATTCAAACGCATAAGTAGAACAATAAAGGCCGTCCTAGTGGACGGCCTTATTTATTATTTCTTCATGTTCGAACTGTGTCCAGGAGACAATTTCGCAGTTGGATCGAGGTAAACCATCGCGTTATTGATCGCAGTAGGTGCTTCGCCGAATCCGACAGCAATCAAATTAATCTTACCTGGGTACGTTGTGATATCGCCAGCGGCGAAAATACCAGGGATACTTGATTCCATACGTGTATCAACTTTGATTGCGCCCTTATCAATTTCAAAGCCCCACTCATTAATTGGACCAAGTGAAGAAATGAAGCCGAAGTTAACGATTACTGCATCTACGTCGATGATTTGTTCTTCGTCCGATTTGCAATCTTTAATCGTAACTTGATTAATCGTATCTTCGCCATGCAGAACAGTAATTTCTTTCGGTGTTAATACTTCAACTTTGGAATTCATCAATACATTAACGCTGTGCTCATGGGCACGGAATTTATCACGGCGATGAATCAACGTTACTTTCTCAGCGATTGGTTCAAGCATGAGTGCCCAATCCACTGCAGAGTCACCACCACCACTAATCAATACCTTCTGGCCAGCGAAACGGTTTAAGTCATTTACGAAATAATGAAGATTTGTCTTTTCAAATTTCTCAGCGCCTTCAATTTCAATTCGACGAGGTTCAAACGCACCTACACCAGCTGTAATCACGATTGATTTGGCATGGTGAACAGCTTTCGTCGTGCGAATTTCGAAATGACGCTCGTCATGTTTAATGACTTGTTGCACCATTTCTTCTAGGCAATATGTTGTTGGGAATTGATTTAATTGCTCGGTGAGTTGATCGACTAGTTCTTGTGCGCGAACTTTTGGGAAGCCGGCAACGTCGTAAATGAACTTTTCTGGGTATAAGGCGGAAAGTTGACCACCAAGTTGTGGCATACTTTCAATTAACTTAACGGATGCATGACGCATCCCGCCATAGAAAGCGGCGAATAGACCTGCAGGTCCTGCACCGATGATTGCAATATCGACGATTTGATCATTTGTTGTAGTCATTATTCGAAGCACCTCCGCGGATCTGTGACAAACTAATTTTTATTATAACGCTTTCATAAATTAAATGTCGACATTCTGGCATAGAAACCTTAAATTTACTTGTAAAATGGTTTAAAAAACGCTATTATTTTTATGTTGTTGTCACAAATTCGCCAAACATTGTGCGAAAATTCACATATGTGTATTCATAAATTATAAATAGAGATTAAGGATGGGATTAAGAGATGAGTAAAGCACCGAAGATTGTTATTTTGGGCGCAGGTTATGGCGGTATCATTGCAGCAATGCGTTTGCAAAAGACACTTAACTACAATGAAGCAGATGTGACATTGGTAAACAAACACGATTACCACTATGTCACAACACATTTACACATGCCGGCTGCGGGTACAGATGACCCTAACAATGCACGTGTTAACATCGCTAAATTGATTGATGAGTCCAAAATCAACTTCCTTAAAGCTTCCGTTACTGAAATTCGCAAGGATGAGAAGAAGGTTATTCTTGAAGAAGGCGAATTGCACTATGACTATTTAATTATTGGTCTAGGTGGAGAAACTGAAACATTCGGTATCCCAGGCATGCTTGAGAATGCACTTAGCATTCGTTCGATTAACTCTTCTCACTTGATTCGTGAACATATCGAGTATCAGTTCGCACGTTATAAGCGTGATCCAGAGCGTGAAGAATTGTTAACGTTCATCGTTGGTGGTGCAGGCTTTACAGGTATCGAATTCGTAGCTGAACTTGCTGATCGCGTACCTTCCCTATGTGCGAAGTTTGATATTCCAACTGATAAAGTTAAGATTTACAGCGTAGAAGCAGCACCATCTATTATGCCTGGCTTTGATGCTGAATTAGTGGAGTATGCGAAGAAAGTTTTGGAAGATAAAGGCATTATCTTCAAGATTGGAATTGCAATTAAAGAAGTAACACCTGAGCAAGTTGTGCTTGGTAATGATGAAGTTATTCCGACTGCGACGGTTGTTTGGACAGGCGGTATCCGTGGTTGTCGTATCGTTGAAGAAGCAGGGTTTGAAGCAATGCGCGGTCGCGTGAAAGTTGACGAGTTCTTGCGTGCGCCAGGCCATGAAGATGTCTATATCATTGGTGATTTATCTTTATTCTTCAATCCAGAAGGTCGTCCGTACCCACCAACTGCACAAATTGCGATGCAACAAGGTACAGTATGTGCGGATAATGTTGTAGCATCCATTCGCAACTCTGAATTGAAGACATTTGTTCCATCGATTAAGGGTGTTGTTGCATCTCTTGGTAAAGGTGAGGCAATTGGTGTTGTAGGTAAGATTAAATTAACAGGTAAGAAAGCGGCATACATGAAGAAGATCGTTGATGCGCGCTGGTTATTCATTCTTGGTGGTTTGCCACTTGTTCTGAAGAAAATGAAATTTTTGAAGTAATTTTCGGATTGCTTCTGAAAGAGGTGAAGCACATTGAGACATTGCAGTGTGCAGGTTCGCGGATTGTTAACGCGCGATGAACTCGATCGTTACAATGCCCTGATTGAGGTTGGTTCCTACTTAGAAGATCAGAAGCAATATGAATTAGCCTATACGGTTCAACGCGAAGTCGACATCCTGATTCTTCCAGCTATCGAACGGTTGAAAGAAAAGAGTCGTCAACGTGATCGTGATACCGAGGAATATTTAAATGCAAAAAACGATAATTAATTAATAGAAATAGAGAAGCCCTACCCCTTTCTTGAATGCTTCGGCGGAACGTCGGCATGAATGAAAGGGGTAGGGCTTTTCTGTTTCATATATTTAGTATGATTAGTTGAAATATTTATCGATGTGAGCGGGTGTGAAGATATTGCCTACGAAGAATTCACCGAATTCACCGTAACGCGCGGAAACTTCATCGAAACGCATTTCATAGACAATCTTCTTGAATTGCAAAGAATCATCAGCGAACAACGTTACGCCCCACTCCCAATCGTCGAAACCGACAGAACCGGTTACGATTTGGCGAACAAGACCAGCGTATTTACGACCAGTCATGCCGTGGGATTTCATCAATTCTTTTCGCGTCTCTAGATCCAGAGAATACCAGTTGTCATTCCCTTCACGACGCTTGTCCATTGGATAGAAACAGATGTGGTTGCTCTTCGGCAAAATCGGTTTCAAGCGTGCGGCAATTTCCGGTACTTCCATCGGATCTGTTCCAGGTGGAGTCATGTAGTTGCTTAACTCAACGATGGATACGAAAGAATATGCAGGTAATAAAAATGGCGCAATCGCACTTTTATTTAATTGCAATTCCAACGCTTCGATTTCTGCAAGCGTTTCGCGTAAATGCATGAATACGATGTCCGCTTTTTGACCCACAATTGAATATATGGCGGTGGAACCAGTCTTTGTTGCTTCCACTACTGGATATTCATTCATCAGGCGTGTCAGATCAGCTAATGCTTGTTTCTTCACGCGATTTGGGGCTTGTCTCCATGCCTGCCAGTCAATTGATCGGAAATCATGTAGGCAATACCAGCCTTCGATTGTTACAGCTGCTTGACTCATTATACTCATCCTCTCCAAAATCTACTTTAATCATTGTAACGAAAAGCAGGGGCCCGGGCAAATTGACATTCTGTGTGGGGATAAGTAAACTGAAAGTCATAGTTAACATCAGATGGAGGTTCATGCACGTGATTCAGCTGACGATTGTGTTTTTGTTATTTTTTGTATTGTTATTCGGGATTGGGTTTATTCTGAATATGTTGTTAAAGACAACGTATTTCCCATTGTATGCATATTTACTGGCGGCTTTGCCATTCGCGATTTATTGGTACTGGGATAGTGAGCTATCTGTAAGTGCGAATTTAACTTCTTTCCAGGCGGCAGATTATTTGATTGCTGTAAGTGGTTTGATTGGTGCTTGGTTGAGTGGAAAGACAATTCAAACTTTGCGAAATAATGGTTACCGTATGTTCTAACAATTAACCTTCCCTAAGGGAAGGTTTTTTTGTTAAGATGAAAGCAATCCTTTGGGAATGGTGTTGAGAAGATGCGAGTAGGAAATCCACTTGATTTTACAGAAAACCATCGCTTTTATGTGTATCGTGATTTCGCTTTAAGTCCGGTTGATATGAAGATGATTCAAAGCATTTATCAACCGATGATCGGCGCGAATGCGATTAATTATTATATGGCACTTAGTCAACAACTGGCAGCTGACCGCATCGGATTCTCGGCGATGGAACAGCAACGCAAGTTGTTTTTGATGCTGAATTTACCTGTAGGAGAAGCGGGTAGAACGGCAATCGTGGATGCGGCTTCTCGTTTAGAAGCAGTCGGTTTACTTCAGTCTGCTCGGAAATATATGGCTGATCGCGATGAGTGGGTCATTTTCTATCACTTGTTGCAACCGTTAAACGCTTATGACTTCTTTAATAATCCTCATTTAACGATGTTGCTGCGAGATAAGCTGGGTAAGGCGCCATTAATCCGGATGCGACAAGAATTATCTGTTGAAGAACCGTTAGAATGTCGTGATTTGCTTACTGAAGATGTATCAACGCCGTTCTATGAATTGTTCCAATTGAACACGTCGAATGTTGATGTTGAACTTGATCAAGCGTTAGCAGAGATGGCCCCGATTGTCCGAGATGGCGTTCCTAACTTGGGAGACGAACCGATTCAGGTCGAAGATTTATTGCTTCGTTTGCCACGGAATTCTGCCAATCGAGCACGCGTTGAAGCGCTCAAAGGAAACCGAGATCAAGTTGTATTTATTAACTTTGTTGCGAAGAAATTTGGCTTATCTACGGTCGATATTTGCCGTTTGCTCGATGAAGAAGAAATGTTCTGGGCGGACGGTTCTTTGGATGAGGATCGCTTCTCACAACAAGCGAGTTTGTTGTATAGCCAGAGCGCCAAGCAGACTGAGCAGCGCGAATTACGAACTGCTACCCGTGATGATCAAGGAGTCAGCGAAGGTGAAGTTGCCCCTGCTTATCAGGAATTGCCACCAAAACCACTTGATCAACTCATGAACATCGAACAATATAATTTCTTATTGCGTAACGAACCTTATACGCAGTTTATTAAACGTTTCTTCCCAGGTTCCGTTCCTGAGGTTATCGATAAGTTATTTATTCGCTTAGATGTGAACTATAAGCTAGCTAATGAAGTCATCAATGTGTTGATTCATTACTTAAAGGCACAAGACTTGTCATGGAACCGCAGTTTTGTAGAGACAATTGCAGCTGATTTATTAGGGAAACATGTAAATTCGTTCGAGAAAGCGATTCTCTATATTCGTGAACAACAGAAGTATAAAGAACGCAGAAAGAACGAGGGAGAAAATCCAAGACCAACCAATCGTACCAATAACGCGAAGGCTACAGGGTCGAACAAACCACGTATTCCAGTGGCAGAGGTTTCTGATGGTCCGAGTGTAACAGATGAGGAATATCTAAGTATCTTGAAGAAACACCAATTGACGGAAGACGGAGATGAGTAACGGTGGAGTCCATCCGAGATGTGCTGAAACAGATGAAGAATCCAGCTTTTGAACAGCAATCACAGGCATTGATGCATCGTGTCCTTCACGAGCCTGCGGTTGAGGCTTTGCTACAGGGACATCCTGAACTTACGGAACATCATATCCGCCGATCGATTAATCGCTTATATGCTTTTGCTCGGGAACAAAAGGCGTGTTCACAGTGTCCGGGCTTATCGCTTTGTCCGAATGATGTGCATGGTCACACAACAACGATCCAAGTAGAATCGCTCGGTAACGATGAAGTGACTTTACAAGATTATAAAGTTGCCTGTGAGCGATTTACTTCAAAGCAACAGCAAGATGCTTTTTCCAAGCGGATCAAGAGTTTCTACGTGGACAAGCAAGTATTGGAAAAGGGTTATCAACTAGCTGAGATGATTACGTGCGATCGTGAACGTGCAACTGCGGTAGACCGTGTTCATGACTATGTGAAACAAGCGAGCCAACAGAAAGAGTTGCCAGGGAAGGGACTGTATTTGTATGGACCTTTGGGTTCAGGCAAGACGTATCTGCTCAGTTATGTATTGCATGAGTTAGCCAAGCAGGGACATAACGGCGTCATTGTCTACGTACCTGATTTCGTCGAAGAGGCAAAAGGGTGGATTTCCGAACCAGGAAAGTTAAAAGAAATGATCGAATTGCTAAAGGAAACAGATTTGCTCGTATTTGACGATATTGGCGCAGAGAATGTTTCTCCGTGGATTCGCGATCATGTCTTTGCAACAATACTAAATTATCGGATGAACCGTAAACCAACGTTCTTCTCTTCCAATTACACATTGGATGGGTTAGAGAAACATTTGAGTTTCTCCAATCGCGAAGGTGAGGAAGAATTTAAAGGAAAGCGCCTCATGGAGCGCATCCGTCATTTCGTCGAGCCGGTTGAAGTAAAGGGACACAATAAACGCAAATAACAAAAGAGGCATCCGCAAGTCCAATGGACTTGTGAATGCCTCTTTCCTTCCTTCATTAGCGGGCCATAAATGTTGCAATTGTCATCACAACGAAGATTAAGCCGAACATGACACCGAATGCCGTACCAACATCGATTAAGTCACTGCGTGGATCTTCATTCACGTGTGCTTCAACGTTATAAGGTTTGCTCATGTGTAAAATACCTCCTGAACGTACAGTCTTTTTATTCGAATAAATCCATTATAACATCGACTTTTGAAAATGAAAATGTTTGTGCTATACTAATGCTCAGTAAAGAAATAAATACGTTATTGGCTAGGAGGAAATAATAATGGCAGTAGTAAATGTAACAGACGCAAGCTTTAATGAAGAAATCGCAAGTGGTGTAACATTGGTGGATTTCTGGGCACCATGGTGCGGACCTTGTAAGATGATTGCTCCAGTATTGGAAGAACTTGATGCAGAAATCGGTACTTCCGTAAAAATCGCGAAAGTGAACGTGGATGACAATGGTGAATCCGCAGCGCGCTTTGGCGTAATGAGCATCCCAACATTGATCTTGTTCAAAGACGGTCAACCTGTTGACAAAGTGGTTGGTTTCCAATCCAAAGATGCATTGAAGAACGTAATTAGCCGCCACGCTTAAGAGTGTGGGTCAATTCCTTCCCGCTCGCCGGGGAGGAATTTTTTATTTCAAGTGAAAGGGGGAACCATCAATGACGAAACAAGAACTGCTCAAGCACAAGCTCGCACTGCTTCCGGACCTGCCCGGTTGTTACTTGATGAAAAACGCTGCAGGTGAAATCATTTACGTCGGGAAAGCGAAAGTGCTCAAAAATCGGGTGCGCTCTTATTTTACGGGCTCGCACAATGAAAAGACGACACGACTCGTTGCCGACATTGTGGATTTTGAGTACATCGTGACAGCTACGAACATTGAGGCACTTGTGCTGGAATGTAACTTGATTAAGAAACATTTGCCGCATTACAACGTTTTGCTCAAAGATGATAAGACGTTCCCCTATATTAAAATTACGAATGAGCGCCATCCACGATTGTTGGTTGTGCGTAAAGTAAATAAAGACAAGGCAAAGTATTTCGGGCCTTATCCAAATGGCTACGCCGCGCATCAGACGAAAAAATTGTTGGATCGGATTTATCCCTTCCGCAAATGTGATGTGTTGCCCAAAAAAGTATGTCTGTACTATCATTTGGGCCAATGTGTGGCACCTTGTGAATTCGAAGTGGAGACATCGCAATATGAAGAAATGGTTGATGAAATTAGCCGATTTCTGAATGGTGATCAAGAGAAAGTAAAGCAGCAGTTAAACGAGAATATGCTTGCTGCAGCGGAATTGATGCAGTTCGAGCGAGCGAAAGAGTATCGCGACCAGCTGATCAGCATCGAAGCTTTGATGGAGAAGCAGAACATTAATACGGCCGATCATATGGATCGTGACGTATTTGGGTTTGCTGTCGATAAGGGCTGGATGTGTGTCCAAATCCTTTATGTGCGTCAAGGAAAGATGATTGAGCGCCATGCGACACAGTTTCCTTATTATGGTGAACCGTATGAGGATTTCATTAGTTTCGTGACCCAGTATTACAGTGAAAATCCAGCGATGCCGCGAGAGGTATTGCTTCCTTATGATGTAACGGCAGGAGAAGTTGCAGAGCAGTTGGCGAGTTGGCTAGGTGTGAAAGTAGTCGTCCCGCAACGCGGATCGAAGAAGCAAATGAGTGAGATGGCGAACGAGAATGCGCGCGTGTCGCTTGAATTGAAATTTAGCATGATTGCACGTGATGAACAACGGACGTCCGTAGCGGCTGAACGATTAGGCGAGGCGCTTGGATTGAACGCGCTAATACGGATTGAGGCATTCGATAACTCGAACTTACAGGGTACATCACCGGTATCGGCGATGGTTGTATTTACCAATGGTAAGCCAGATCGGAAAGAGTACCGAAAATACAAAGTTAGAACCGTAGTCGGCCCTGATGATTATGAATCGATGCGCGAAGTCATTAGACGTCGCTATGAGCGTGTCTTGAAAGAAAATTTACCGATGCCCGATCTGATTGTAGTGGATGGTGGAAAGGGTCAAATGCGTGCAGCGATGGAAGTATTGGAAGATGAACTTGGACTATTTATTCCCGTCTGTGGCCTGGTTAAGGACGAGCGTCACCGCACGGCGCAATTGATGGCAGGTAATCCACCACAGCTTGTTTCACTGCCACGAGATAGTCAGTCTTTTTACTTGTTACAACGCATCCAAGAAGAAGTGCATCGCTTTGCAATTACGTTCCACAGAGAGACGCGTGGAAAATCGATGGTACAATCGACGCTAGACAGCATTCCAGGTATAGGAGAAAAGCGCCGAAAGTTGTTGCTGAAGCATTTCGGTTCATTAAAAAAAATTCGCGAAGCCTCGATCAACGAGTTCCGCGAATTAGGAATTGGTGATAAATTAGCGCGCGAGATTTTACAACATCTTGCCGGTCCGGACCGAACGGAATCGGATGAGCGTAGCGACGAGTAACGGGACGAGGATGTAAATGACGGCTGCGCTCCGGAATAACCATGTGCTTGCATCAGGAACGACATTCATCGCAACTCCCATTAAGAAACTATTTATGATGGCATGCACCAGAATGGACATGAGTAAGCCGAAGCGGAGGAAGATGGCGCTGAACAGGAAGCCGAGCAGCGTCACTTCCACAAAGCGCGAGATGGCAGGAAACACGGGATAGCCAACGTGACCTAGTGCCCACAGCATGCTTGATAGCAAGATTGCAAGGAACATGCCAAGGTTTCTATGCATCACCCTCTTAAATAATTGGAATAATGCCATTAATGCAAACAGGCGGTAGACGACTTCCTCACCAATCGCTGCAGCCCATGCTGTCAGAGGAATAGCCAACGGGAATTGGATGTTATCCATTGCAAACCACGGATCATTCGTCGCCCAAACCTCAAATAAGCGATCCCCAAAGTAGTAAATCAACATCTGTGCCCCAAGTACCCCCATCGCGAGTAAATAGGTAAATCCGGGTGAATTGTTGAAGGTATAGGTTGCATCCTCATTTTTGTAGTTCCGCCAAATGCCATCTCCAACGACAAAGGCTAAGTAAACAAAACCGGCATAGCCAAGATAAAAGATCGTCTGCGTAAATAATCCGGATAAAGCCCAACTATGGCCCGATTCTGACCAACCCATCAGTCTAATCGCAGGATACATATTCCAGATCGTAATCGATTGGATGACAAAGTAAATGCTTGCGAGGGCCCATCCACGATTAAAATATAAATAGTTGCGGTGTACGATCGCCATTAGAACGGCAAGAATCAATAAAAACAGTGAGCCGAAAGTTGAGATCAACTCAAATTTCGCGCGTGTTTGTTCTTGCTGATCGAACCATTGTTGTTCGGTTGTTGGAATGCGGAAATAGGTTTTGAAATCAGTCGTCATTTGTTCATCAGTTCGTATTTTGGCCATCAATTGCATTCCACCTACCGATTGCTTAAGGTCGTAGGTAAGGATATTACTTTCGGAAACATTCACGCGTTCATACAACGGATAACCCATGTCGATTAATGTTTGTTCAGCGAATTGAAGATTAGCCTGATTCGAAGGAATCTTAAGTTGATCCCAGCCGACAACGTTGGCCTTTCGATAGTCGACATAGATGCGGTACAGCCCCTTTGCAGTTGATAATTCGACTTCATAATATTCAATCGGATGTTTGTGTGCAAAGGACTTACTATACGCTGCTTTTGCATCAAGTCGGATGAGTGCTGCTTCTAATTCCGGATCGGATTGATACATGGGCAGGGCATCTAATACTTTAACTTGCCACTTGGACTCTGCCCATTTGGTCGCAACTTGAACCGCTTCCGCTTTGGTTAATCGCGATTTAGTTGGTGTATTGAATGAGGCAGTATCTTGCGGGATAAAGCCACTAATTAGGTAAATTAAGGCGAAGATAGCTGCGAATAGGTAGTATCGATTTGTTTTTTTAAGCCAAGTGAACATGGGGCAGCTCCTTTATGTACAAAATGTTTGTTGTTGTCGATAGATGGACAAGTCGCTATAATTTGGTTGAATGGAGGAATGCATTATGGCAGGTCAATATGCGGTCATTGGATTAGGCCGATTCGGTTCCATCCTTGCAAGAGAATTAATGCAACAAGGGCATGAGGTGCTCGGTATCGATAGTGATGAATCGCGTGTTAGTGAAATCACTGACGAATTAACATATGCAGTTGCTGCAGACCCAACAGACGAGGTTGTCTTGAAGCAGTTGGGCTTACGCAATTTTGATTGTGCAATTGTTGCGATTGGGACAGATATTCAATTGAGTATTTTAACAGCTATTTTACTAAAAGATCTTGGTGTGAAAAAAGTTGTTGTACGCGCCTTGTCCGACTTGCATGGTAAAGTGCTGGAGAAAATTGGTGTTGATCGGATTATTTATCCGGAGCGCGATATGGCTGTTCGTGTTGCGCATCAGTTAACAGCTCCGAATTTGCTTGATTTCATCGAGTTATCGAAAGATTATACAATTGCCGAACTTTCTGTGCCGAAGCAAGTCGCTGGTCGCACATTGAAAAATTTAGATACACGCAATAAATACAGTTGCAGCATCATTGCGATTCACAAGCAAGAGGAGCTCGTTATCGCGCCTACGGCTGATCATGTGCTCGAAGAGAACGATGTGATTGTATTAATTGGACGAATTGCGCAAATTGAACAGTTCGAGCATGATGTATTTATTTAAGGTGATTGATAGAGTGCGATGGCAGCTTCTGCCATTTCGTGAACGATTGCGCTCTTCGCGTATTTGGGATACATAATCGAAGTCGTTCGGACGGCTTGGTCTAATTCGGGCAACTTTAACACTTGAAGTTGGTTGTCCCTAACGAGGTTCGAGCGTAAGTAAGACTTTGGTAAGACGGTTGCTAAATTACCAGTCGAGACGAGTCTGATTATCGCTTCAAAGGAATCAATTTCCATTTGGATATCGGGTATGAGGTGATAACGCGCTAACAAATCATCCATCATGCTGCGATACCAGGTGCCCTTAGAGAATAAAATCATTGGTAATTTGTCCAAGTCCCTGATAGAGGGGCTTTTTTTGTTGGATAACGTGTGTTTTTTGGGCAAAACAAATTCGAGATGATCATCAAATAACGGTTCGCAGATGATTTCTGGGTGATTGACGACAGTCGCTACGAGTCCTAATTCGACCTTGCCCGCAATCATTAATTCGGTGATTTCATGTGTTTTTCCTGTGATAACTTTAATTGTTATGTTCGGAAAGGCATGGCTTAATTTAGAAATCAGATCAGGAAAACTTGCTTGAAGCGTCGTTAAGCTTGCTCCAATCGTAATCGTGGGTGTAGTAGTTGGTTCAAAAGTAGCGATAGTTCGCATGATTGATCGTTCTAATTTTTTGATTTCCAAGGCTTGTTTGTATAATTCATACCCCAGAGGTGTTACTTCTAAGCGCTTGCCATCACGGTGAAACAAGGAAATCCCAAGCTGGTTTTCAAGCGCCAGCATTTTCCGGGAAAGTGCGGGTTGAGAGATGTTTAGTTTCTTTGCTGCTTTGTTTAAACTTTGTTCGTCAACGACAACGGAAAAAGCGATGAACTGATGAAACAAATGATCACCCCCATTTATGCAATATTGTTATAAGTTATTATAATATAAATGCACTTCCATTATAAGTGCAAAAACAGTAGAATTATTATTGTATAGTCTGTCCAAAAATCCGTTTACATTGGTAGAGAAAGAAAGGGGAACCTTGAATCCATGAAGGTTAATTCATTTTATTCACGAAAGCTTCATTCCTTGCTCGGCGTAATCCCGTTAGGATTTTTCTTGCTTGAGCATTTATTAACAAACTTTGAAGCCTTTTACGGTCTTGAAGCATTTTCAGAACAAATTGAGTGGTTGGTAAGTTTACCGCTTGTACTCGTTCTTGAAATCTTCGGCATTTGGTTGCCACTGCTTTATCATGGCGTATATGGGTTGTTTATCGCGTTCCAAGCGAGACACAACACGAACAATTTCGGCTACTTCCGCAACTGGATGTTCCGTTTGCAACGAATCACGGGTGTGATTACATTGATTTTCGTGGCGTGGCACGTGTTTGAAACACGCGTACAAGTAGGGCTTGGTAAAGTTGAGCATGCTGATCTTGGCTTGTTGATGCACAATATTTTATCGGACAATTTAATGTTCACATTGTACTTAATCGGTGTAATCGCAACCGCATTCCACTTCTCGAATGGCCTCTGGGCATTTCTTGTAAGCTGGGGGATTACGATTGGTGCTAAATCACAAAGGATTTCCACGTATTTCACAATGGTTCTATTTGTGATTATGTCAGTTATGTTCGTTATTTCTCTTACATCTTTCCGCGGTGAGGAATTCGCCTTGCTTCAAGAAGCTGTAACACGAGTAGTAGGATAAGGGGGAGAAACACAATGGCAGCAAGTAAAGTAATCGTCGTTGGTGGTGGATTAGCAGGTTTGATGGCAACAATCAAATTGGCTGAAGCTGGCACGGCAGTACAATTATTTTCTTTCGTACCGGTTAAACGTTCTCACTCTGTATGTGCACAGGGCGGGATTAACGGTGCAGTAAATACAAAAGGTGAAGGGGACTCTCCTTGGGAGCACTTTGACGATACCGTATATGGTGGCGATTTCTTAGCGAACCAACCACCTGTTAAGGCGATGTGTGATGCGGCGCCTGGCATTATCCACTTGATGGACCGCATGGGCGTTATGTTCAACCGTACGCCTGAAGGTTTATTGGACTTCCGTCGTTTCGGCGGAACAAAGCATTCGCGTACGGCTTTTGCTGGTGCTACAACGGGCCAACAGTTATTGTACGCATTGGACGAGCAAGTTCGTCGTTATGAAGCAGCTGGTTTGGTTACGAAATTTGAGCATTGGGAATTCTTATCCGCTGTTCTTGATGATGAAGGTGTTTGCCGTGGGGTTTCTGCGCAAGATTTGCGTTCCATGGAAATTAAATCATTCGTTGCTGACGCTGTGATTTTGGCGACAGGTGGTCCTGGTATCATCTTCGGTAAGTCGACAAACTCAGTGATTAATACAGGTACTGCAGCTTCTGCTGTTTACCAACAAGGTGTGTATTATGCAAACGGTGAGTTTATTCAGATTCACCCAACGGCGATTCCTGGCGATGATAAATTACGCTTGATGTCTGAGTCAGCACGTGGTGAAGGTGGTCGTGTTTGGACATACAAAGATGGCAAACCATGGTACTTCTTAGAAGAAAAATACCCAGCTTACGGAAACCTCGTTCCACGTGATATTGCAACGCGTGAAATTTTCGATGTTTGCGTTAATCAAAAGTTAGGCGTTAACGGCGAGAACATGGTTTACTTGGACTTGTCGCATAAAGATCCGAAAGAATTAGATGTTAAGTTGGGCGGTATCATCGAAATCTATGAGAAATTCATGGGCGACGATCCACGTAAGATTCCAATGAAGATTTTCCCAGCGGTTCACTATTCGATGGGCGGTCTGTGGGTCGATTACAACCAAATGACGAACATTCCAGGTTTGTTCGCTGCAGGTGAGTGTGATTACCAATACCACGGTGCTAATCGTTTAGGTGCAAACTCCTTGTTATCCTCCATTTACGGTGGTATGGTTGCAGGTCCGAAAGCACTTGAATATGTAAAGGGCTTGAAGAAATCATCGGATGATGTTGATGCTTCTGTATTTGAAGCAGAGCGTGCAAAACAACAGAAGAAATACGATGACATTTTGGCAATGGATGGCGATGAGAATGCATACGTGATCCACAAAGAAATGGGCGAATGGATGTTGAATAACGTGACGATTATTCGTCATAACGATAAGTTGCAAGAGACAGACGATAAGTTAGTGGAATTGATGGAGCGTTACAAGCGCATTAACATCAATGACACAGCAAAGTGGAGCAACCAAGGCGCTGCATTCACTCGTCAGTTGTGGAACATGTTGGAACTTAGCCGTGTCGTCACACTAAGTGCATTGAAGCGTGACGAAAGTCGTGGGGCTCACTACAAACCAGAATTCCCAGAACGTAACGACGAGAAATTCTTGAAGACAACAAAAGCGAAATTTACGGCAAACGGCCCTGAAATCAGCTATGAAGATGTCGACACATCATTGATTAAACCGCGTATTCGCGATTACTCCACGGACAAGAAGAAAGGAGAATAACGATCATGAGTACAGAGACAACAAACAAAAGCATTAAATTTGTAGTCACTCGTCAAGAAGGACCGGATGCGAAGCCGTACCAAGAAGAATTCGAAATTCCATACCGCCCAAACATGAACGTGATTAGCGCCTTTATGGAGGTCCAGCGTAATCCTGTGAATGCTGCCGGTGAAGCAACAGCTCCTGTATGCTGGGAATCGAATTGCCTCGAGGAAGTATGCGGTGCTTGCTCGATGGTCATCAATGGCAAACCGCGTCAAGCGTGTACAGCCCTGGTTGATAAGTTAGAGCAACCAATCCGCATCGAGCCGATGAAGACGTTCCCTGTCGTACGTGACGTCGTCGTTGATCGCGGGCGCATGTTTGATGGTTTGAAGAAAGTGAAAGCTTGGATTCCCATCGATGGTACTTATGACCTGGGTCCGGGACCTCGAATGGCAGAATCGAAGCGTCAATGGGCGTACGATTTGTCTCGTTGCATGACATGTGGGGTATGCTTGGAAGCATGTCCGAATGTGAACGACAACACAGACTTCATCGGGCCATACGCAATCTCCCAGGTGCGATTATTCAACGCTCACCCAACAGGTGAAATGAACAAAGAAGAACGCCTAGAGACATTGATGCAAGATGGTGGTATCGAAGGTTGTGGAAACTCCCAAAACTGCGTTCGCGCGTGTCCGAAGGAAATCCCATTAACAACATCCATTGCAGCAATGAACCGAGA
>JBEGSW010000002.1:0-59903 GCA_041179705.1 Bacillota bacterium
AAAAAAACGCTACAATCACCAAAATAGGTAATTATAGCGTTCTTCGCCTGACACATATGAAATTTCCGAAAAATCAGGGCTTATTTCCGCCTAGAATTCCGAAGAATTTAGAAAACTCTAAAATGAGGGCGGGTATCCGCCTTGCATTTCGGGGGTCGCGCATTAAAGTGCTTTTACGCCATCTACTTTAACAAGTGCACGAAACTCTTGAAGTAGTTGTGTCGTGATTGGGCCTGCTTTGCCACTACCGATGATGCGGGCATCAACTTCGCGAACCGCGATAACTTCAGCTGCAGTACCTGTTAAGAACACTTCGTCTGCAACATATACATCATGCAATGCGAATGGCTCTTCACGAACTTCTAAGCCCATCTTTGCACAAATTTCCATGATCGACGCACGCGTGATTCCCTCAAGCGCACCAACCCAGCTTGGAGGTGTGAACAACTTCCCGTTCTTCACGATAAAGATGTTGTCCCCAGAACCTTCCGCTACGTAACCTTGCGCATTCAACATCAACGCTTCGCCTACGCCTGCAAGGTTTGCTTGGATTTTTACCAAGATGTTGTTCAAGTAGTTCAAAGACTTAATCTTTGGATTCAATGCATCTGGTACGTTACGACGTGTGGAAACGGAGACGATTTTCAAACCGTTCACATAATCTTCTTCCGCATAAATCGCCAATTGCTCAACGATAATAATTACATTCGCTACTGGGCAACGACGAGGGTCAAGACCCAAGTTACCTGTACCACGGGATACAACGAGACGAATATAACCATTGCGCATTTCGTTCTTTTGTACCGCTTCGATCAATGCCGCTTCCATCTCTGCATAGGACAATGGAATTTCAAGCATAATGGACTTTGCAGAATCATAAAGACGTTGTAAATGCTCTGCGCATTTGAAGATGTTGCCATCATAAATGCGGATCCCTTCGAAAATCCCGTCTCCATACAAGAAGCCGTGATCATAAACCGAAATTTGTGCGTTCTCTTTTGTTACGAATTCCCCGTTTAAATAAATCCATTGTTGTGCCATTGTACTTGTTACACCTCCGAATAGTTAAAGCTAGGATAGGATCCTAGCACCCGCAACTCGCACCCAATCGCTTCGATTTCTTTCAAAGCGCCGCGTAGAAGCACGGAATCCATACTGTCTTCAATATCAATATAGAAATAATAATTACCTAGTTGCTTTCTTGTCGGACGAGACTCAATCCGAGACAAGTTAATACGGCGCCAAGCAAAAGCCGATAACACCTGATGCAACGCCCCCGGATAATCTTCAGGTAACGTGATGAGAATCGATGTCTTAAGATGTTCCGAACGTTTACCATTCAGCTCTTTCGGACCAACCAGCAAGAAGCGAGTCATATTATTCTCATGATCCCCGATGTCCTTCGCAAGAACCGTCAAACCGTGAATGTCCGCCGCAAGTTGCGTCCCGACAGCAACCCAATTCGGATTACCCTCACGTTGCACTTGCTTCACACCTTCAACCGTGCTGCTAACGACTTCCTTCTCCGCATGCGACAAATTCGCTTTCAAATACTCCCGACATTGCGCAATCGCCACTTGGTGCGACAACACTTTCTCGACCGCAGCCAAATCTGTGTCCGGAAACCCAATCAAATTCTGCGTCGGCGGGAACACCCACTCGGCTTGAATCGGCAAATCCATGTCATGAATCATAAAATCCAAATGAGCGGAAACCGAACCTTCAATCGTATTCTCGATCGGCACGACACAATAATCCGTATCCCCGTTCGCAGTCGAAAGGCACACATCGGTTATGAGTTTGTAGTAAACCAATTCATATTCAAGCCCACGTAGAAGATGGCGGACAGCTTCGTCCGACACACTACCTTGGGGCAAAACGGCTACTTTAATCACGCCCGATTGCTCCTTTTAACTTTTCGATAAATGTACCGTTATTCCCTGCCACTGTCAATATTTCAGCGCCTTTCGCAGCTGGGGTGAGCCAGTGCGATTGGACATCAATATTTTGTTCAGCAAAAGCTTGTCGCATGAAGTTTTCCAACCCTTGTTTGGATTCTTCTGCACTCGCACGATCAACAAATGCGATAACCGTTGGCCCTGCCCCACTTAGTGCTGCACCTAGCGCACCATGCTCGCTTGCCTTTGCAAGAATCTTACGCATGCCAGGTACCAATTCCATCCGGTATGGCTGATGTAAGCGATCTTTCATCGCATGACGAATCATTTGCAAATCACCCGTACATAGTGCCGCGACCAATACCGAAGCATGTCCAATGTTGAAGACTGCGTCAGCCATCGACAATTGCTTAGGCAACGCGTTACGCGCTTTTTCCGTCGACAATTGGAACGAAGGGACCATCACCAACGTCGTCAAATTTGCATCCGGTTTAATCCGCACCACTTCCGCCCGAGCGCCATCCCAAAACGCTGCAACAATCCCACCAAACAATGCCGCACCGACATTATCTGGGTGACCTTCCATCGCGCTAGATAGTTCAAACAACCGTTGCTCGGACAATTGCTTGTCTGGTGCAATCAACGCATTTGCCGCGACCATACCAGCAATAATTGCCGAGGCACTTGAGCCCAAACCACGCGTCAATGGAATCTCACTATATACATCCATCTTCAGATGCGGATGGGAGACTCCCGCTTCCGCAAACACTTGTTGTGCGACTTTATAAATTAAGTTACGCTCATCCGTCGGAATGCCGTTTAAGTTATCGCCGTGTAAATGAACAACTGTAGGGCCTTCCGCCGCAATCGTCATCTCTACGTAGATGTACATTGCAAGCGCCATCCCGAGTGCATCAAAGCCCGGGCCTAAATTCGCCGTACTTGCCGGCACTCTTACGAGGACGGAATTCGCCATATTAGTGGCCACCTAACTTCGCGATCGCTTCCATTACAGCTGCTTCAGTATCTTGAACGACTACCGCTTCGCTGTTTACTGCTTTAATCGCATTGTTTGGATCTTTTAAACCGTTCCCTGTTAAGACGCAAACGATTTTGGACCCTTCTTTGAAGTAACCTTCTTTATTCAACTTGATTACACCTGCGATGGATGCAGCAGAAGCTGGTTCTGCAAACACGCCTTCTTTCGCAGCGATCAATTTATATGCTTCGATAATTTCATCGTCTGTTACATAGTTAATCTGACCTTTGGATTCATTCGCAGCATTAACCGCACCTTCCCAGCTCGCTGGGTTACCGATACGAATCGCTGTTGCAATTGTCTCAGGCTCTAAGATTGGCTCACCTTTTACGATTGCCATTGAACCTTCTGCTTCGAAACCAATCATTTGTGGTAATTTCGTGGATTTACCAGCTGCTTTGTACTCCTTGAATCCTTTCCAATAAGCAGTAATGTTACCTGCGTTACCTACTGGAATCGCTAAGAAATCTGGTGCGTCGCCCAATTGATCACACACTTCAAATGCTGCTGTCTTTTGCCCTTCAATACGGTAAGGGTTTACCGAGTTAACCAAAGTAATTGGGTGTTTCGCCGTAATTTCACGAACGATTTCAAGTGCACGGTCGAAGTTACCTTCAATTGCGATTACTTTCGCACCGTAAATGATGGCTTGCGCCAATTTCCCAAGTGCAATGTTGTTGTTCGGAATAATAACGATACAGTTCAAACCTGCACGTGCTGCATATGCTGCCGCTGCTGCAGATGTGTTACCTGTAGATGCACACATGATTGTTGTGCTGCCTTCTTCGATTGCTTTGGCAACAGCCATAACCATCCCGCGGTCTTTGAAAGAGCCCGTTGGGTTTAAACCTTCGTATTTAAAGTAGATGTCCAACTTCAATTCATCAGATAGACGATCTGCTCGAATCAAAGGTGTGTTCCCTTCGCTAAGGTTCAAGTTCGGTGTCTTTTCAGTAACCGGTAAGTATTGGCCATATCTTTGAATTAATCCTGTATAACGATTCATTTCATTACGCTCCTCTATCTTGATTGATCTATTTGCTGTTTCTTAACCTTCTACGCGATATACACTCTTTATTTCTTTAACAACATCCATGCCACCCAATTGTGCCAGCACTTTCTTCATGCTAGCCTTCGTCGCATCGTGTGTGATGATGATTACTTCAGCTTGTGCAGTGGCTTCATTCGGTTGCTGCAATACGGACCCTAAACTTACCGCATGCTCAGCAAACACTTGCGTAATCTGCGCCAACACGCCCGCTTTATCAGCCACATGTAACAAGATGAAATTCTTGTTGGAAACTTCATCGTCGGATTTCAACGTCTTTTCCTTCGCAGCGACAAATGTACTTTGGCCACTTACACCCAACTTAATATTCTTCGCGACAGCAACAACGTCAGCTACAACGGAAGTTGCTGTTGGCAACTCTCCTGCGCCTGGCCCATAGAACATTGTCTCACCGACCATGTTCCCGAATACGTAAACCGCATTGAAGACGCCATTTACCGAAGCAAGAGGATGTGTGTTCTTTACCATCGTCGGTTGAACGCTTAAGCTAATCGCGCCATTGTCGTTCTCAGCAATACCAAGCAACTTCACTTCATAGCCTAGCTTCTTGGCAAATGCGATATCTTCTTTGCTTACCTTCGTAATCCCGGTACGATCAACATCTTGCATTGCGACGTTCACATGGAAACCCAGCGTCCCAAGTATCGTCATCTTATATGCAGCGTCAATCCCTTCCACATCGGAAGTTGGATCAGCTTCTGCATAACCGAGTGCTTGTGCTTCTTTCAATACATCTTCGTAAGCGACGCCTTCTTGGCTCATCTTCGTTAAGATATAGTTGGTAGTCCCATTCACAATCCCGATAATCTTCGAAATACGGTCTGAGGAGAACCCTTGCACCAACGTGCGTAAGATTGGAATACCGCCCGCAACAGATGCTTCGTAGAATACATCGCAGCCCTTCGCTTTGGCTTTGGCCGTCACTTCGGCACCATATTGCGCCATTAAATCTTTATTGGCCGTTACGATGTGCTTCCCTTGTTCCAGCGCATCCAAGATGTATTGCTTCGCCAGCGTTGTCCCACCTATCACTTCAACAATGACATCAATCGTTGGATCATTAATTATATCGTATGCATCTTCCGTTAATTGCTCTGGCGCGATGGCAATGTTACGTGATTTCTTCTTGTCACGAACGAGCACTTTCGCTATTTCTAAAGGACTGCCGACTTGACGTTCTAAGTCTGCGCTGTGCTCTTGCACAATGCGCAAGACGCCTGTTCCGACTGTACCTAATCCAAGTAGACCTAATCGAATTGCTTTCATCTTGTTGCTGCCTCCTAGCGAGTCTTCACTCAACCTTAATATTATAACAGAAAATTACATGTAAAGTTCATTAATCTTGACCAATCACGTGTGCTTTTCGAACGCCCTCTAAGCGACGCAATGCCGACATAAACCGATTCAATTGTTCGCCCATGCCAGTTGTGTCGACGGAAATAACAACGTTCGCTAGCCCTTGCAATGGAATCGACTGATTAATTGTCAAAACGTTCCCCTCAAACGTCGCAACCAATTGCAACACTTTAGACAACATCCCCGCTCGGTGCTCCAAATTCATCGAAATCGTTACAATCCGATCACGCTCCAACTTACTAAGCGAAAATACACCTTCTTTATATTTGTAAAAAGCACTTCGACTTATCCCAACCAATTCGACCGCTTCATGAATCGTCGCGACTTCGCCAGACTCCAACATCCGCTTCGCCTCAAATGTCTTCACGATGCCCTCCGGCAATAAGTCTTCGCGCACCAACAAATACCGCTGGTCTTGTTTTACTTCCTCTTCCATGCTTTTTTCACCGTCCTTGTATAGTGGACATTTGTATTCACATAGTGGACATTATACCGAACATTCTTCGCTGCCACAACCCCTAATGTACACAAAAAAACGTTTGCAGGATCTGAATTTCCAGACTGCAAACGTTATTTATTAGCCGCGTTCCATGAATTCGAACTCGAAGTCACCAATACGGATGATTGTGCCATCAATTGCGCCTGCTTTACGAAGGGCATCGTCAACACCACGTAGACGCATAATACGTGCGAAACGCATCATAGAATCTTGTGAGTTCAAGTTAACACGCTTCAAGATATTTTCAATCGAGACACTCTCAATGATGAACATATCATTCTCACGACGGATTGTGTAATCGTCATCGATGTCATCGTCCAACGTGTAAACTTTACGATCATCTTTCAAAACAAGATCTTCAATCAATGCTGTCGCAGGGATTGTCTCTAGCTCATCCATCACGCGGTACATTAATTGTTGTAAACCTGTACGAGAAACTGCGGAGATTTCAAACACTTCATGATCAATGCCAGCTTCTGCCAATTGCTCACGGAACAACACTAAGTTATCATCAGCACCTGGCATATCCATCTTGTTGGCTACGATAATTTGTTTGCGCTCCACCAATTTCGGATTGTACAATTTCAATTCTTCGTTGATTTGGAGATAATCTTGCCAAGGGTCGCGATACTCGGTTGCTGCCATATCAATGACATGCAAAATCAATCGCGTTCGCTCGACGTGACGAAGGAACTCATGTCCTAAGCCAACACCTTCATGTGCACCTTCAATTAACCCAGGCAAATCCGCTAATACAAAACTGCGTCCATCGCCCACATCAACGACACCTAGGTTAGGCGTAATCGTTGTAAAGTGATAAGCGCCAATCTTCGGTTGTGCTGCTGTCACAACGGACAACAACGTCGATTTCCCAACAGATGGGAAACCTACAAGACCAACGTCAGCCATTACCTTTAACTCAAGGATAATGTAACGTTCTTGGCCAGGCTCACCGTTTTCGGAAATGTAAGGGGCTGGGTTCGCTGCAGAAGCAAAGCGCGTGTTCCCACGTCCGCCTTTACCACCTCGAGCAATCACGACTTCTTGCCCATGCTCGACCATGTCCGCAATGACTTGATGCGAATCTTCATCGACCACGATTGTCCCTGGTGGAACGCGAACGATCATATCGTCTGCGCCAGCACCATGCATACATTTCACTTTGCCTTTCTCACCACGTTGGGCTTTGAAATGGCGTTGATATTTGAAGTCGATCAACGTTCGTAAACCTTCATCAACACGGAAGATCACGTCGCCCCCACGGCCACCATCGCCACCGGAAGGACC
Source organism: Bacillota bacterium (assembly GCA_041179705.1). GTDB lineage: Bacteria > Bacillota > Bacilli > Paenibacillales > JBEGSW01 > JBEGSW01. The sequence goes on from JBEGSW010000002.1 coordinate 7,149, forward strand.
TCCTTCCGATACATACTTCTCACGACGAAACGCGATTAATCCATCGCCACCGTCGCCGCCTTTCACATATACTTTCGCCTTGTCTACAAACACGGACTATTCCACCTCGTTCCATTGCAGTTGACCTTGGCCAACCACTTCTTGTCCATCATTGAAGCGCAAACGTACCAACCACTTATCTGGTAATTGTTCGAACTTCACATAGAGTCTGTTCTCTTCATTATACGACGTCTTTGCAGAAGCCGTAATTTCTTTTATATTCACATCTAACCAGTCAAGCATCCGATCAAGCGCCAAGTCTGAACCCTTGAATTCGTAGGACTGCTCCAAGTCGATGTTGAGTTCATAGTCAGTTGTAACACTTTCGAGTACAAATAAATAAATAGAGAGACGCGGGGTATTCCCACGAAGATATGCACCTGCTTTATCCGTCTTTACGACCATGCGTTGTGCTACTTCTTTTAGTCTATCCAACTTTCCGAGTTGGATGTAGCCGAGAATTAGTTGAAGGTCATTCAACCAATCATGCTTACGGTGATGTAACGCCTTGATGATCATCTTCTCATCCATCATATCCCTACTCTCCTGCAATAAAAAAAGCGCGTGAATGTCACGCGCTCTTCCTCATTACGCTTCTACAGCTACAGGGTAAACGCTGACTTTCTTACGGTCACGACCCCAACGCTCGAACTTAACAGTACCTTCAACCAATGCGAACAATGTGTCATCGGAACCGATGCCTACGTTCGTACCAGGATGAATCTTAGTACCGCGTTGACGGTAAAGAATATTACCAGCTTTCACGACTTGTCCGTCTGCACGCTTCGCGCCTAAACGCTTGGAGTGCGAATCACGACCGTTCTTCGTGGAACCTACACCCTTCTTGGATGCGAAAAACTGAAGATTCAATTGCAACATGGGAAACCCTCCTTATTTAACGATTTCGTTCATTTTCAAATACTTCCCATAGGAAGCACGTATTGTGTCTAAACTAACAAGCATGGCCTCTAACAATAATTGCACCTGCTCGCTCTTCTGTCTATCGGTAATGTCTGGAACTTGAACATGCAAGTCACCATCGCCGGCAGATTGAATCCCAAGCTTGATGCCCGTTAGCGCTTCGACGGAATTGACACTCCCGAAACTTACAGCCGATACACCTGCACACACGATATCTTGTCCATACTCACCGAAGTTAGCATGACCAGTCATATCGAAGCCGGTGATGAAGGTACTCGTCGGATCTCTGTGAATAGTCACCTTGATCATGTCGGTTGCCCCTCTTACGCGTTGATCTTTTCGATTACAACTTTAGTGTAAGGTTGACGATGACCTTGCTTACGACGGTAGTTCTTCTTCGCTTTGTACTTGTAAACGATAATTTTCTTGTCTTTACCTTGCTTCTCAACTTTAGCTGTAACTTTCGCACCTTCAACAAGTGGAGCGCCCGCTACTAAACCTTTGTCACCAGAAACTAGTAAAACTTGATCAAACGTTACAACTTCACCTTCAGCTGCTTCTAATTTCTCAATGAAAAGCACGTCGCCTTCGGATACTTTGTATTGCTTGCCACCAGTTACGATAATTGCGTACATTCTGTTGCACCTCCTCAACTCTTAGACTCGCCTATGCTCAGGTGAAATGCACGAAGCATTTTCTTCACGACCCAGACAGTGCGGTTGCAGCATGTGACGAAGCACACACTCGAGATAAAATCATATCACAGTTTATGCCGCGTTGCAATACTTTTCACATGCCAATACAACTGGAGAAATCTAGCTTCTGTGACAACGCGATTCCCGATATAAATCACATGATTTTTTCCACGCACAAAACGGCGAACGACCTTTTCTACACCTACTTCTCGATTCACCACTATCTTGGACAAAGGCCGATTGCCCGACTTGCGATGTAATAAAAATCGTCGGAATTGGTAGGGCACATGTTTCCAAGCTTGCCAGTTGCTATAAATCACAAATGTGCTAATTGTAGCAAGATTGAGCGCCAGACCACCGTTGCGGACAACCATGATCGAAGTGACAAGGCCAATTATACCGATTGTAACGCTCCATGCTGCAGACCAACGAAGCAATTGATAATAACGCAACCAGTAACTGCATATTGCTGTGAACAGTTTGCCGCCGTCTAGCGGATTCACCGGTATTAAGTTAAATAGCGCCATGAATACATTAGCTTCGATAAACGTGGTTGCTGCTAGTGGTGAGAGGATGCCGTTTTTGAAAAGCACAACGGTGATGAGGATTGCCCAGATATGTTGGCAGGGACCGGCAAGCGTAACGAGGATTTCTTGGTAGATTGGTGTTGATGCGGCTTCATCGACGACAAGTACACCACCGAAAGGCAACAGTAGAATTTCACGAATACGCCAGCGGAATGCTTTCGCCATGAGAAAATGCCCGAGTTCATGCCAAAGTGCGAGTCCGAATAGCGTTAGTAATTCTACGACTTGTCCACCGAGGAGGGCGATTAGCACGATGATTCCGCTAAGTGGATGGAATCTAATCAAAGCCAATCACCGCTTCCGGATCGAGAAACAGCGCACCTTGTTTAAAGGCGAAATAAAGGGTGCTCGGCGCCTCACGTTCCTCTTCGCTAATCCACCCAATCGATTGTCCACCTATGACGGTGTCGCCAACGCGGACGGATGTTTGTTCGAGCATGCCATAGATGCTTTTGGCTTCATCTTTATGGGCGATGACGACGGTCCATCCGATGCCATTCTTTTCCGGAGGGGCACAAAAAATCACTTCACCATCGCCAATCGCCTGGATTTCCGTCGGTTGTTTGGCCTGTAAGACGATGCCTTTGCCTGTTTGTTTGAATGTCTGTTGCACAGTAGCTTGCGAAAGTGGCGCAAACCAACCGGAAGCATATTGGTCTTCTTTTGTTTGTTTGACGCCAAATGTTGGCAACCAACTCGATCGGGATGGCTCGTTCGCCCACACGTGCATGGCACGATTTGAAAGCCATTTGGTTACCGGTGTGTCGCTGAGCCAAGCGCTGGTAACGGTCTCACTATGCAATTGTGAGCGGATGTATGCTTCGCCTGGTTCAAATTGTATCGCCAGCCAGGCCAAGCCAACAAATAAGCAGCCACCCATGATTTGTGTAGCAACATAGCGGATCGCTGGTATGGATGTGCGTCTACGTTTGTCACTCATATCTCGTCCCCCTAATACCGCTATAGATATGAATGTTGCATCATAAACATGCAAAAAAAAGAGCGCCCACTTGGGCACTCTATGTCATTACGCATATGGAAGTTCTTCTTCTAAATCAGGGTTCGCATGAATACTTAGTACAAGTCCAACGGCAGCCATATTAATCAGTAAGGACGAACCTCCGTAACTGATGAATGGGAGTGTGATCCCGGTTAAAGGCATAATGCCCATCATCATTCCGATGTTCTCGAAAATTTGGAAAATAAACATGGATACAACACCAATCACAATATAACGTCCTGCTAGATCCTGACATTTCATCGCAATCAAAATCATCCGATAAAGCAATAAAAAATACATGAGTAGCAAAACAGATGCCCCGAAAAAGCCAAACTCTTCCCCGACAACAACAAAAATCGAATCCGAATAAGGGAATGGCACAAAGCCGTTCTTGGTCGAATCGCCATTCATGTATCCCGAGCCGAATAGCCCACCCGAACCAATAGCAACTTGTGCATTTAACACCTGGTAGATGGCATCTGCAGATGCATTTTCAGGGTTGAGATACGTATCAATACGTGCCATCCAATGGGGCGGAACGAAAGTTGCTAACTCTTGATGAAAGACTTGATACAAAATTACACCAAGGACACCTGCAACAATAACAGAGGCTGTCCCGACAATAACAATGTTGTAGCGTATGTTTCCGATCCACAACATCCCCAGTAGAATCACTAGATAAATGATTGCATTGCCTAAATCAGGCTGAATCATCACAAGAACGAATGGAATAAATGCAATAAGACCGATTCGAATCGTATCGTGGCGAAGATCGAGTTCATTCCCATATTTCCGAGCTAAGAAAAAGGCCAATGTTAAAATTAAGATTAACTTCATAAATTCCGCGGGTTGGAAGTTAAACCCTGGAAGTTGAAACCATCCCTTTGCACCGTTCAACTCAGGTGCAAATAAATAGACGGCAATTAACAAGGCATTGCCGATTCCATATAAGTATAATGTGTACTTCAGTAAAATATGGTAATGGGCGAAGGCGACAAGTCCAAGCACGATAAAACCAATACCAAAGAACAACAAATGCTTATATTCGTAATTATAATAGTTCTCACCTTGGTTCTGGATGGCGCTTCGTACAAGGAAGAAACTTGCTACCATCATGAACAACATAATGGATACAATGACCCAGTCTAGCTTTTTAAGTTTGTGTATCATCGGCGTCTCATCCTAACCCAAACATCTTTTTCATCTTGCCAATTACACCGGACTTCGACTCTTCCAACTTCATTAACGGAACGCTTTCACCTGCGATACGACGAGCAATATTGTGATAAGCCTGTGCCGCACGAGATTGCTTATTCAACACAGTCGGTTGACCGGAGTTTGCCGCTTTAATCACAAGTTCATCATCAGGCACAACGCCAATCAGATCAATCGAAAGAATTTGGCAAATCTCATCGATGTCTAGCATTGCACCAGACTGAACGAGATTCGGACGAACTCGGTTTACAATCAATCGCGCATCATGGATACGGGCACTGGCTAATAGTCCGATGACGCGATCAGCATCACGTACGGCTGCTAATTCTGGGTTTGTGACCACAATCGCACGATCAGCACCGGCAATCGCATTTTTGAAACCTTGTTCAATTCCAGCCGGACAATCAATAATGACATAATCGTAGGCTTGCTTGAGCTCGTCCACCAGTTGTTTGACTTGATCTGGGTTGACGGCATCTTTATCTTTGGTTTGCGTTGCGGGTAACATGTATAAATTATCAAAGCGAATATCTTTCACTAACGCCTGTTCAATCGTGCAGCGTCCTTCAATCACATCAACCAAGTCATAATAGATCTGACTTTCAAGCCCCATTAAAACATCTAAATTACGTAATCCTAGATCGGTATCAACCATACATACCTTAGCACCATTCAGCGCTAAAGCTGACCCAACATTAGCGGAAGTCGTTGTCTTTCCAACGCCACCTTTACCTGATGTAATGACAATTGCCTCACCCATCTCAAAGCCACCCCTTTCAGTCCTATTCTTCTACTTTTTCGTAGGTTTGCATTTCTAGTAATAACCGTTCTGCCGGGCGATAAATGAGTGCTGCAAATGCTGTATTAACGATAATCGAGGGCAGAATATTGCGAATAAGTGCGTAAAAATATGAGATATCAATGCGGTCGTAGAATGTATATACGAGATACAACGTAGATTCAAATAAAAACAAGCCACTTGCAACCGCCACGATCGTTGGCGTGAAATGCAGGGCATATCGTCTTGCAGACAACCCAGTCAAATAACCAGCAAGCCCGAACAGTGACGTATACAAACCAAACATATAGACAAATTGCGTCATGTCTAGGATGAAGCCGAACACGAGCCCTAATACTAATGCAAAATAACGATTTAAAAATAGACCAATCATGAAAATACCCACTAACACGAATCGAAGGGAAATGAAATCCAACCAACCATGTGGGAGCATCCAAGGAACTACAGCTGTCTCAACTAAGAAAAAGACAAATAAACAGGCGGCTAATAGACTTCTCATTGGGTTAGCCTCCTGTTATATCGATCACGAGCACTTCACGCAGACGATCAAAATCAGCACTTGGCTTAATTTCAGCGACATGGGTCAACCCTTCTTTACTCACTTTGCGTGAGACAACCTTGCCAATGACAAGCCCTTGTGGGTAAAGCGTACTGTAAGCCGATGTGATAATTGTATCGCCAACTGCCATTTGATCATCTTGACGTATTTTCGTTGCAAGCAATACGCGCTTCGCTTGATCATAAGTAAGAACCGTTCCAAAGGAATTATCTTTCCCATTCGCAGTTACGATAATCCCTTTGGATGATGCATCATTTTCATTTAGTCCGGTAATCAACTCAACAGTTGAATAATAAGGAGATACGCGAATAATTCGGCCAAGCAAGCCTTTATTCGTCGTTACCGCCATATTTACTTTCATCCCATCGCGGCTACCGAGATCAATTTTTAATGTCTTTCGATACGTATCCGTTGCATACCCAATCACACTTGCAACGTGATAACGATATCCAACTTTCTTTTTTTGCTTCTCTGTGTAATCAAGTAATGTCTTTAGGCGAATGTTCTCTTTCTCGAGTGCATTCAACTTGGCGATATCCATGACATACGTGGAGAGTGTTTTCTTTAGTGTCTCATTCTCCTGATAAATGTCGCGCATATCCGCTAATCTGGCAACAAAATGCCCGGTCGCCCCGATTGGTTTGTATATCAAACTTTGCGCCCATGCAATCGTATCGGATATGAATTTTTCAGGACCCTTTATTTCCTCACGCTTTTCACTGGTTAACCCAATTAGCGCAATGAAAAAAATAAGGGCAATGGTTAACATTAAAATCTTCTTGTTACTAAACAGTCTCAGCACACGTACACCTTCAATTTCAGCTTGGATTATTTAAAACGTGGAGAGCGGGCATGGGCTTTGAACAAATGAATGTTCTCTAATGCCTTACCCGTACCAATTGCAACGCAATCCAAAGGATTCTCTGCCACAATCACCGGAATACCCGTGTCATCAGATAACAATTTATCCAAATGACGAAGCATACCGCCACCACCAGTAAGCACGATACCACGGTCCATAATATCTGCAGATAATTCAGGCGGACATTGTTCCAATGTGACTTTTACCGCATCTACAATGGCATTCACTGTGTCATTAAGCGCCTCAGCCACTTCTGTGGAATTAACAGTCAACGTCTTCGGCAAACCACTCACCAAATCACGACCACGAATTTCCATCGTGGCTGCTTTCGTCGGCGCGATTGCCCCACCGATTTCAATCTTCATTTGCTCAGCAGTGCGCTCCCCAATCAACAAGTTATACTTACGCTTGATGTATTGAATGATCGCCTCATCCATTTCATCTCCCGCTACGCGAACGGAACGACTCGTTACAACGCCACCTAAAGAAATAACAGCAACTTCTGTTGTACCACCACCGATATCGACAACCATCGAACCTGTCGGCTCCCACACAGGAAGATTGGCACCAATTGCAGCAGCGAATGGCTCTTCAATTGTATATGCCTCACGCGCACCTGCTTGCTTCGCAGCATCTTCAACCGCACGTTGTTCAACGGCTGTAATCCCAGATGGTACACAGACAAGAACATTGGGATGGTGCGGGAAAATCAAACGTGGTTTCTGTGCTTTCTTGATGAAATATTTAATCATTGTTGTTGTCGTTTCGAAATCAGCAATTACACCATCTTTCATCGGACGAATTGCCTTGATATTGCCCGGTGTACGTCCAATCATACGCTTAGCCTCTTCACCTACAGCCTCGATTTGCTTGGAATCTGTACGAATTGCAACGACGGATGGCTCACGAACAACAATCCCTTTCCCACGTGCATACACGAGACAGTTCGCTGTCCCTAAATCAATTCCTAAATCTTTCGTGAAATTACCAAATAATCCAAAAAACATCTCTATTTATCTCCTCTCAAATCTCCATATCCATGTATTATATCTTACATCAAACCGCGCTGCTTCAAACTAACAAATTTTCGATCACCAATCACAATATGATCAATGACCGGTATGCCGATGAGTTCGCCCACTTCTCTTAATCTTTTCGTTATATTTAAATCTTCCGGGCTTGGTGTCGGGTCTCCTGAGGGATGATTGTGTGCACAAATAATGGAGGCACTCCCATGTCGAATCGCCGCACGAAACACTTCTCTTGGATGGACGATTGATGCATTTAAACTGCCAATCGATAACGTCTCCTGACATACAATTTGGTTCTTCGTATCAAGAAACAAACAGACGAACTGTTCTTTCTTTAAGTAGCGCAGATCCTCCATTAAAAAGGCGGCCGCGTCCTCAGGGGACCTGACCGCAAACAGTTCATCTCGCGATGTCTTCGCGAGTCGTCTTCCAAGTTCAATCCCTGCTTTAATTTGTAATGCTTTCGCTGTCCCCAAACCACGAACAGTGGTTAATTCCCCAGTCGTCATCTCAACTAATCCATGAATCCCATTTGTCTTCATTAACAGTTGTTGCGCCAATTGCACAGCGGATACGTTCTTCGTCCCAGTACGTAATAAAATCGCCAATAATTCTGCATTACTTAGAGCTTCCGCTCCGTTGATTTGCATGCGCTCACGTGGTCGTTCTTCGACAGGAACTTCGCGCATGACTGATCGTTGCTCAGTCATCGCTATTCTTCCTCCACATTCTAAATTAAATTATATCTACACCGAGTTCCTTCAGCATGTCTGCCAAAGCAGCTACGGGTAAACCCACGACGTTGAAATAACAACCTTCAATTTCCTCAATAAACATCGCACCTATACCTTGAATCGCGTAAGCACCAGCTTTATCCATCGGCTCGCCTGTATCTACATATTGCTCAACTTGAATCGGAGTAAGAGGTTTCATTCGCACTTTCGTCCGACGATGACCAACCAGTTGCTTCCCACTCTCTATTTCAATACAAGCAATGCCAGAAAATACCTCATGTTCACGACCTTGTAACGCAGTCACCATCGCAATCGCATGTGCACGATCTCTTGGTTTACCCAACACTTGCTTGTCCAATACAACAATCGTGTCGGATCCAACAATAATGTCGCCAACCGTACACGTTTCTTTTATTGCCGATGCTTTACGAAGTGCAAGTTGCTCTACGATATGAGGTGGTGACCACTCTTCCGGAGTCGACTCATCGACATCACTTGGACGAATGTTAACCGGTAACCCAAATGTCTGAATCAGTTCTTGGCGTCGCGGTGAAGCAGAGGCCAATATAAGTTGTGTCATGTATAAATTGACTCCTTACTCAATCGTTACTCGCGTCAATATAACCCACTAAATCGATCATACGTATTTTCTTGCCAGCATCCCATATGCCTACGAGGTCTTTCGCTTTCTGATAAATAATATCAAAACAGACTGCACCATCAAACTGCGCAGCTAATTCAGCTGTGGCGGGTTCCCATCTTTGGTTTATCCGGAAAAACACGCCTAAATTTTCAACGTTGAATACAATCGCGACAACTTCTTGTGCTGCTTCTTCTACTAACACTTCAACCGAAAGACTCGTGCCAACTTGACCATCAATTTCCATGATTTTCTCCATTAGATTAGACGTAAGCGGAATGCCCGCAGCAAACCATTCAGAATCACTTTCATGAAAAGTTCTGATCAGGTATGTTCCATCAAATGCACGAAAGGAAACCGTTCCTCGCTCATCATTTATTTCGATTTGGTTGATATCAACTGGATACTGATAACCGCCAACAATGATATGTGTCTCACTGATTCCACGTGCATTATCTTCATAATATTGAAGATAAACTGGAGGGCAAAAAGGTTTCTTGTATGTGTCTTCCCCGGATAGCTTTTCAATGACCCCATTCGAACCAAATATGATTTTTTCCGATTCTCTCGTCATTGATTGCCTCCTTATATCTTCTTATACACCCATACACCTAATGCCAAGCCAACGATGTTCATCAAGTTCAACTTAAAATGGATGTCAAAGTCGTATCGAATCACACCTAAATCGGCGCTTGGTGCCCAACCGAATTCAACTGCTTTGGTCAGAAATTGAATGGCTGTTACATCTGCCAAAGCATTCGTTGCAATCGTTCCAACGATGATTCCGACTGCTGCAAATGCAATTAATATCTTATTGTTCTTTTTCATTGGATTGCACTCCATTTCTGAATCGCATTGTATTCATTATAGGTCAATCCCTGGCCAGTTTCTAGTACAATTCACGCAAACGTTGCTCGGCCAAAATGATCCGGATCAAGGCCGTCTGCGCTTGCCATAATGGTGCTGATTGACCGTTTTGGACATAGGATTCTAGGGAGGAAATGAGGCGTAACTGTTCATTGCTCATCGTATTAATCCCCAGGCGAACGGGTTCGGTCATATTCGCTTGAATGGTACGTGCTGTCGTTACCCATGCGGCGTGTTTTTTCTTCAGCGTAGTTACTAAATTCGACGTGATGCTTTTACTTGAAGGGGTTGTCAGCTGTTGTCCAAGCGGCGTCATGACGGTTTGTTCAAAGGCTTGGCTAGCTGTAAAGAATGCTGCACCTTTGGGCGTTTGACGAGCAAGTAATGTGAATGGCGTGACGTAACTCGTCACTTGTTTGGCTTGAAGCAGGCGACTTAACAATATGGCTTTGTCACGATCTGTTGCGATTCCGGCAATTACCTTTTGTTTATTTGGATTCGTCGCATCAATTGCTGCTGTGAAACCGAGCGTTCGCAGTTGTTGTAACGTCTGATTAGCGCCCTGGCTCGTCGAAAACACGCCAACTTGGACAAGCGCATACGCGATTTCCGAAACTGTAGTTTGCGGTGCAGCCGTCTGGATAGGCTTGATAACCGACTTCTCAGCAGAGGGAATAAACATGCTGATTATGGTTAGGCCCAATAGCAATCCAATGACAACCGCAGCGGAGACGGAACTAATGACTTTATACCACTTCCGGTTGGTTTTCGTAGTCTGCGTCACAGAGGGGCCAGGCCCCATCTCCATTATTTCCATTGGGCCTGGCCCCTTTTCGATCGTAGTAACGGAACTTGTCCGAATGAGCTGCTCCAGTTGATCCAATTGGGTCATTTCTTCAACTTCGTTTAATTTAAACTTTAATGTCGCTTTGCTCATCACGCGTGCACTCCTTATTTCCATCTTCGTACACTCTATGCGTGACTCTAATAGAAATATTCACCCCCCATAGAAAATCGCCTGAAACCAGTCGATTTTGTGGGTTGTCCTGCACACTCAGGCGAAAATCGCCTGAAACCAGTCGATTTTCGGGGGGTGAAGACAAAAAAACTGCCCCTCCGAAGAGGGGCAGTTTGTAATCTAATTAGACGCGTGTTTTGAGGTAGTCGCTCAGCGCGTAGGCAACTTTGTAAATATCACCCGCACCCATCGTAATAACTAAATCACCTGTGCGTACATGTTCCTTCAGATAAGCCAAGACTTCGTCCTTCGTTGGAATATGCATCGCATTTGGATTGCTGTTCGATCGAATACGCTCAACCAAGCTCGCCGTGCTTACACCCTCGATAGCTTTCTCGCCTGCAGGTGAGTAAATGTCGCACAAGATGGCTTCGTCCGCACCCCCAAAAGCTAAAGAAAATGCATCAAACAAGAAGAACGTACGCGTGTAGCGTTGCGGTTGGAACACGGCCACAATGCGTCGGCCTGTTGCTTTCGCAGCAGCAATCGTCGCTTCAATTTCTGTTGGGTGATGCGCATAATCGTCAACGACTAATACACCATCCACGTCTCCAATAACCTGAAAACGGCGTTTCGCCCCACTAAACTGCACAATCGCAGCTGCCACAGCATCGAAGGAACAACCCGCTTCTAAAGCAACGATCAACGTTGCAAGTCCATTCGCCACGTTATGTAAACCGGGAACATTCAAATGAAGCGTGCCTAGTTTTGCATCCTGTTGGATAACATCGAAAGAAACACAACGGTCACCAAGCACGATATTTTCAGCGCGATAATCAGCGTCCAACGCATCAATCCCATATGTGATGACATCCGACTTAACTGCCGGTAACATGCTGCGCAAATGTTCGTCATCGAGACAAACGACCGCTTTACCAGACGGTTGAATTTGACCAAGAAACGTCACGTAAGCTTCTTTCAAACGCTCAAAACTTCCATCGTAGTTTTCCAAATGATCCGGCTCAATGTTCGTCACAACACCCATCGCTGGGAAGTAGTTTAAGAATGACCCATCACTCTCGTCCGCTTCGGCTACAACGAAGTCTCCTTTACCGGCTTTCGCATTCGTACCAAGATTCATAATCTCACCGCCAATAATGAACGACGGCTCTGTCCCGCAAAGTTCAAGGACTAAGGCAATCATCGAAGAAGTTGTCGTCTTGCCGTGTGCGCCAGCAACAGCAATCCCCTTCTTCTCATTCAATAAAATCGCTAACATTTCTGCGCGATGAATCACTTCAATCCCTTGCCGACGCGCTTCGACGATTTCTACATTATCCTGCGAACAAGCTGTGGAATAAACCACAAGGTCAGCACCATTCACTTGCTCAGCAACATGTCCAATGTAGACTTCAGCACCCTTCGCTACCAATTTATTTGATAGCTCTGAAGCAGCCACATCGGAACCCGTAATTTTGTGACCCATCTCGACCAGCACACGCGCGATTGCGCTCATTCCGTAGCCACCGATGCCGATAAAATGGATATGTTGTTTGGCTGTGCTCATCTTGGGTTCACCATCCTTTCTCTGCATCCGCCAATTGGAGCAAATGCGCTCTTGCATCCGAAATCAAATATAATGTGCCTGATACCACACCTAAATCCCCATCACTCGTTACTTCCCGAAGTTTGGCTAATGCAAGTCGCCAATCCGATTCAACGACAATTGTTGCCTTCGAACCGATCTCAGCTTGTACGTCTTCAGCCATCGCAGCGAGTTTCGCCGCAGTAAGTTTCTTACGAAAATCCGGTTCCGTTACAATTAATGTATGCACCAAAGGCAAAATATGTGCCAAATACCCACGTTGATCCTTTGTCTCTAACATGCCCATTGCAACGTGTAACCGATCATAGGTATATACATCTTCCAACGCTGCCGCTAGCGCCTTCGCCCCCTCAGGGTTGTGTGCCCCATCAAGCAACAAACGCGGATGTTCGGAAACCATCTCCAAGCGTCCCGCCCATTTCGTCGCACGGAGCGCTTCCGCTTCTGAACCTTCTTCCGTAATCACAGCATAAAACTGGCGCAATACTTCCAAAGCCATTACTGCACATGCCGCATTTTTTACTTGGTGCTCGCCAACCATCGAAAGTTGCAATTCCTCCAACGTGCGAAACGGTCCAGAAAAATCAAACCGTTGTCCTGCTTCGGTGCTCTCGATTAGGTCGTAATTAAATTGTTCGCCAAGTAAGTATAATGTGCTCCGTTTGGCCGCCGCAGTTTCACGAATGACTTGAATCACTTCTGGTTGTTCCACGGCACTGATAACAGGCACGCCAGCTTTAATAATGCCCGCTTTTTCGGCAGCAATTTGTTCAAGCGTATCGCCAAGCACGTCCATATGATCATGCCCAATGTTCGTAATGATGGAAAGCAATGGATGAACAACATTCGTGCAATCCAAGCGCCCGCCTAGCCCCGTCTCCCATACCACAAAGTCGGGATAAGATTCTTTCGCAAAATGCAGCAAGGCCATCATCGTTACAACCTCGAACATCGTCGGCGAACCAAGTTCACTTTCAGCGAGTTCGTCTACCATCGGTTTCAACACGTTAGCCCAGCCAATCACTTGCTCCTCGGAAATACCCTCGTCATTTGTGCAAATGCGATTCGTAAACTTGTCCAGGTAAGGGGACGTGAACGTGCCAACCACATAGCCTTGTGTTGTCAACAATTTCGTCATGTATGCACAGACCGAACCTTTGCCGTTCGTGCCTGCAACGTGAATGAATTTCAAGCGACGCTCGGGATGACCGACACGTTCCAGCATCACATCCAGGCGCTCAAGTCCTGGACGAATGCCGAATGGAATCAAACCGTTGATCCAGTGAATCGCCTCATTATAGTTCGTAAAGGTTGCCATCATGGTTACCCTCTCAACTCCGCAATACGCGCGATCACTTTCTCACGCTTCTCGCTGTACATTTTGAGTTTTTCCTTCTCTTCGTCGATGACACGCGCTGGCGCTTTAGCTACGAAACCTTCGTTGCCTAATTTGCCTTCGATTCGTGCGACTTCACCGTTTAATAAATCTACTTCTTTGTTGAGTCGGGCAATTTCTTGCTCGATGTCGATCAAGCCTGCAAGCGGGAAGTACAATTCCGCATCAGCAATAACCGATGTCATCGCTTTATCCGGGGCAACCAAATCGCTGGAAACTTCCAACTTCGATGCCGCAGCAAAACGTTCGATGTAAATCAAGTTGCGCTCAAATACGGACAAAGCCTCCGGTGTAGCCGGGCGAATCATCAACTCGATCTTCTTGCTCATCGGCACGTTCACTTCTGCACGAATATTACGAACGGCGCGAATTGCTTCCATCAACAAGTTCATTTCTTTGACCGCTTCTACTGCTTCGAATTTCGCATCGTATACCGGCCATGCAGCAAGTACCGTCGTTTCGCCTTCAACTGGCAATTGTTCGCGAATTTCTTCGGAGATGAATGGCATGAATGGGTGCAATAGACGCAACGTCTGGTCTAATACATAGACAAGAACCGCTTGGGTTTGTTTCTTCGCGACCGCATCTTGGCCATACAAGGTCAATTTGGAGAACTCGATGTACCAGTCACAGAAATCATCCCAGATGAAGTCATACAATTTACGGCCTGTTTCACCGAAATCATACGCATCCATCAAGCGTGTTACGTCTGCAACGGTCTCGTTCAAGCGATGCATGATCCACTTGTCTGCGGATGTAAATGGACCATTCCAATCGATTGCCACTTCTTCAGCGGACAATCCTTCTACGTTCATCAAGACGAAACGCGATGCATTCCAAATTTTGTTCGCGAAGTTACGTGCTTGCTCTACGCGCTCGAGGCGGAAACGCAAATCTTGACCTGGCGTGCTTCCCGTTGACAACATGAATCGCAACGCATCCGCGCCATATTGCTCAATGATTTCCAACGGATCAACCCCGTTACCAAGCGACTTGGACATTTTACGTCCTTCTGCATCACGAACTAGTCCATGAATTAACACATCTTTAAACGGATTTTCGTCTGTGAAATTCAACGCGGTAAAGATCATGCGAGCAACCCAGAAGTAGATGATGTCATAGCCCGTAACCAAAACATTGGTTGGATAGTAGCGCGCCAAATCTTCTGTCATTTCTGGCCAACCCATCGTCGAGAACGGCCATAACGCTGAGCTGAACCATGTATCCAATACATCATTGTCTTGGCGCACTTTCGCGCTGCCACAATGCGAACAACACGTTGCATCTTCTTTCGCAACTGTTACTTCATTACAATCTTCGCAATACCACGCCGGAATGCGATGTCCCCACCACAATTGACGGGAAATACACCAGTCGTGAATGTTCTCGATCCAATTCAAATACGTCTTCTCAAAACGGTCAGGCACAAAGTTCACGCCATTTCCGGACTTTTGACGCTTAATTGCAGCATCAGCAAGCGGGCCCATCTTCACGAACCATTGTGTAGACAAATAAGGTTCGATTACAGCGCCACTACGCTCGGAATGACCGACTTGATGGACATGTTCTTCGATTTTGACCAATACGCCGATTTCTTCTAAGTACGTAACTAACTGATCGCGACATTCAAAACGGTCCATATCTACATACGGTCCCGCATTTTCATTCATACGACCGTCTTCACGCATGACGAGTATTTGTGGCAAGTCGTGGCGTTTACCGACTTCAAAGTCATTCGGATCATGGGCAGGTGTAATCTTAACCGCACCGCTACCGAAATCTTTCTCCACGTATTCATCCCCAATGATTGGGATTTCACGGTTGACGATAGGAAGTGTAATGGTCTTTCCAATTAAATGTTTATAGCGATCATCTTCCGGATGCACCGCTACCGCTGTATCACCAAGCATCGTCTCTGGACGAGTCGTCGCTACGACAATGTGACCGGAGCCATCGCTGAGTGGGTATTGCAAGTGGTACAATTTCCCGTTGACTTCTTTGTATTCAACCTCGATGTCAGACAACGCTGTACGAGCTGTGGGATCCCAGTTGATGATGTATTTGCCACGGAAAATCAGACCCTGCTCATATAAACGCACGAATACTTCGCGCACGGCTTGAGAAAGGCCCTCATCTAATGTAAAACGCTCGCGAGAGTAATCGAGGGATAGTCCCATTTTGTCCCATTGTGTGCGAATGTTAGACGCATAATGTTCTTTCCATTCCCATACTTTTTCGAGAAACTTCTCGCGACCTAGGTCATAACGAGAAAGGCCCTGTGAGCGCAACTGCCATTCCACGCGCGTCTGTGTTGCGATCCCCGCATGGTCTGTACCAGGTAACCAAAGTGCATCATAGCCTTGCATGCGCTTCATGCGCACAAGAATATCTTGCAATGTGAAATCGAGGGCATGTCCAATGTGGAGCATCCCCGTTACGTTCGGTGGTGGAATTACGATTGAGAATGCTGGTGCATCCTTGCGGTCTTTCGGTGTAAAGTATTGGCCATCTGCCCAACGCTTCGTCCATTTCGCTTCCGCTTGTTTCGGATCATATGTGGTCGATACGTTTGGTTGGTTTGTGTTTTGCTCTGACATTGTCATTCTCCTCTGTGTGTAGCGAAATAAAAAAAGCCTTCCGTCCTCAATAAGGACGAAAGACTATAGCTTCCGTGGTACCACCTTGATTCCATCACAAATGCAGTGACAGCGCTCGGACCTTGTAACGGGGGTTAGCCGGCTGGAACTACACCTTAGCGGTTCGCTCAAGCAACTCCGAGGCGACTTCTGAAAGCATGTATCCTTATGAAGCCTTTCAGCAACTAGCTGGCTTCACTCTCTGCAAGGTGACTTTCGTACTACTCCTCATCAACGTTCCTATTCCTTTTCAACATAATAAATATACCGATTTTCCCCTTTTGAGTCAATCATTCGGGCGGTATTTCATACGATGTGGAAAAGGATGGTGTTGCCCCTTGATTCGATGGTGGTATAAAATTCGCCACTCGTTAAAAATGTTGATTTTACCTTTGATTGCGCTGCAATTCGTTCGCACGTTGTTTTTTCCAAACCCATTTGATGTACTTATTCTATTTCTATTTTTCTTGTTATTCGCTGGATTTATGTTTGATCTCATTTAAGGAATAATCAGGATTTGGCCATCGCACAATTCGTCGTCTTCGTGCAGACGGTTGATGAGGCGGAGTTCGCGTAGCGTCTTGTTATAGCGGTTGCAGATATCGGTCCATGTATCCGTCTTTTGAACGATGCAACAACGAATCGTATGATGCGGGCGTTGCTCCGTCTCGATGCGAATCAATGAGCGTTTCAACTCGATTTCAACTGGTTCGGGTTGGGGTTGTGGGGGTGCGGGTGCTGGAGTTGGTTCAGGGACTGGGATTGGAGCCGGAACCGGAACCGGGGTTGGAACGGGTATTGGAATCGGTTCGGCGATTGGCTTCGCTTTCTCCATTGCTAGTTCGACGGTTTCAATCGGCTCTAAAGGTTCTGACGATGTGGTCGCATGAATCAGCTGAATGCCATTTAGCGAAAGCACACCGGTTACATCCAATGTCCGGGGTTGACTGACTTCGACATCAAACTGTTCAACCTGCACGTCAATCGTGTCCAGATTGGATACACGGCTCATTGGCAGTGTAATGTCTACGGGGATGGTCTGATAAATTTCTTGCACATATTCACCTTGATGGTCATTTTTGGCAATATACGATCCCTGCAAGATCAAATCACCATGCAAAGACGCTTCGTTGTTCCGTGTTTCAACATGAATATTCGGAATCAGTTCGATTTCTTCTAGCGCCTCAATCGATGCAGCTGTCGCTTGTAATTGCACGCGTTCATACAGGTCAAGGCGGATGCCTTCTTGTTGGTGGTTGGACATCGGTCGACTCCTCCTTCATTTCCAAGATTGTCTCTTGTCATGTATATGATGGAGGAATCGGTCCATGCATCCAGCTTTGAAAATCTTCTGGAATCGGATCTTGCACAACGATGCGTTCACCCGAAAACGGATGCGCGAATGTCAACTGAACCCCATGCAACGCTTGGCGAGTCACGAGACCTTCTTGCGTCTTGCCACCGTATAACGTATCGCCTAGTAAAGGGTGCCCAAGGAAACTCAGGTGGACACGAATTTGATGGGTGCGACCTGTTTCCAACGAAAGTTCAATAAGTGCTGTATCCTCGTACTGATCAAGCACCACATAGTTCGTCAGCGCATATTGTCCCGTTGAAGAGACACGTCGACGCTGTTTGTGATGACGGTCTTTCCCAATCGGTTGCTTGATGAACCCTTTTTTCTTCGCGAATACGCCCTCGGCAATCGCCAAATACGTGCGGTCAATCGCTTTCTCGCGCATGGCTTCGTCAAGCTTCATTAAAGCTGTCTTACATTTCGCATAAAGGACGGGCCCAGTTGTATCTGTATCCAAACGATGTACATGGCGAACGGCCACTTGTTGCCCCGTCGATTGATAATAAGCTGCAACGATATTCGCTAATGTATCAGTATCTGGTTGCTCTGACTTTCGATCTGTTGGATGTACTTTGAGTCCCGCGGGCTTATGAACAACCATACAGAAATCATCTTCATACAACACTTCTAATTCACGCGAATAATTCGGCTCAAATCCAAGTTCCTCTGCAGGAAACATATGCAACCGCGTACGGTCAGGTAACTCGATAAACTCGCCTTTTCGTTTGTAATTCAACTGTTTTATCTCCTTTAAATCGCATATCGATGTCCCTACACGTCTGTTCAAGAAATTTAAATATCGTTAACCATTGCAGTATATAAAAATCTATTTTCTTGAACACGACTCATCTCATACCTATCTAGCAACGCTGCAAAATCAATTTCATCCTAATCGTTCAATGCTTTGCCAGCTGCATCTTTCCCTTGCTTGATGCAATCAGGAAGTCCGACGCCATAATAGGCGGAACCAGCAAGGAAGATGCCTGGCGCCGACTTTGCTAGAGCCGATTGCACATCCTCCAGCACATCCAAATGTCCGACTGGGTATTGTGGCATTGATTTCGCCCAACGATTAACCTTTACAAATAGCGGTTCTGCATCGATATCTGATAGTTCACGAAGATCTTTTCTGACACCTTCTATCATTTGCTCATCCGTCAACGACTGCCACTCTTCATGCCCTTGGCGACCGACGTAACAACGTAGGACGACTCGATTATCAGGTGCGGTATGCCCCCACTTCGAAGACGTCCACGTGCATGCTGTAATCAAGCGACCCTCACGCTTCGGAACGACATAACCCGAGCCATCAAGCGGAGCCTGGACATGTGCTTTATCATATACCAAAATCACATTCGCGACTGAGACATAGGCAATGTCACGCAATTTCGAAACAGTTGGCTCAATCGGCTCGAGCAGGTCCGCCGTAGAGAACGCTGGTGTTGCCACGATTACACGATCTGCTGTTAATTCTTTTCCGTTCTCACACGTAATTGTGTAGGTTTCATTTGATTTTCGGATGGCCGAGACCGTCGTTTGATTAAGTAATTTTACGCCATCGTTTTCGAGTCGTGTAATTAGTTTAGCGATCAAGGAGGTTAAGCCATTTTGGAACGACAGAAACATTGAACGCTTCGCAATCGCTGGCAATTCAGCACTGGAAGCAACTTGTTGACGACTCTTTGTCATGCCAATAATCAACGAGCGATGCTTGCGTTCAATCGCTTCAAACTGTGGGAATGTCGCTCGTAGACTCAACTTATCGCAATCACCTGCGTAAATACCAGCCAACAATGGTTCTGCAATGCGCTCCATCACTTGATCGCCTAAGCGACGACGCAAAAATGAACCGAGCGATTCATCGCCAAGCGTGACATCTCGTCTAGGTAAGACAAGATCGAAACCCGCGCGCATCTTGCCGATAAGCGAAATCAGGCCCGTTCGTGCGAACGGACCGACTTGTGTAGGCACGCCGAGCATTAATCCTTGTGGCATTAAGTGTGCTTTACCTTTATGAATAATATACGTCTTCTTCGCAGCCGGATTGGTCGCGACCAGTTGGTCTTCGAATCCTAAAGCACGGACCAACTCTAACATTGGTAATTTGCGACCCAAAAAAGAATCAGGGCCATGCTCCATCACAAAGCCATCTTTCACAACGGTACGGACTTTTCCGCCAAATGTATCGGCCTGCTCTATGACAGTTACTTCAGCATCGACACCGTTTTGACGCGCCTCATGCATTGCCCAAAACGCTGCACTTAAGCCCGTCATCCCGCCACCAATGACGACAATTCGCTTGCTCATACCGCCATAACCTCATCAGCGAGCAATCGCATATATAACGGATCTGTATTCAACATTGCAGTGCGCTCCAAGTGCATGCCGATTTCTTTCGCCACGTCCTGCGCCTCAATATCTAAGTCATACAACACTTCCAAGTGATCGGAGACAAACCCGATTGGACATACCAAAACAGCGTTTACTCCCTCTTCTTCCTTCAATGTACGCAAAACGTCCATGATGTCTGGGCCTAACCAAGGTACGCCGGTTTGCCCTGCAGATTGCCAGCCGAACTGCCAGTTGGAGATATCCGCATCTTTCGCAATCGCGCGAGAAGTCTCTAACAATTGTTCTGGGTATGGATCGCCAATCTCCAAAATACGCGTAGGAAGACTGTGTGCCGTGAACAACACTTTCAAGCCAACACGCTCTTCTAACGTGAACTTTGCGATGCCATCTTGTACGCGTTTCACTAACGCTTCGATGAGAAGTGGATTCAAGTGGTAGTTTTTGATATTCGTTAATGCAATGCCGAACTTCGCTGCTGCTTCATCCGCACGTTTGGTGTAACTCCCGACGCTCATTGAGGAATAATGCGGGGCAAGAACAATCCCCACCGCTTTTTGGATCCCGTCTTTCGCCATTTGTTCCACGCCATCTTCGACGAATGGATACGCATGCTTCAAGCCTTGATAGCAGACATACTTCCCTGGCGCCAATTCATCAAGCATCGCTTGAATGCCTTTGAATTGGTTGTCCGTATTTTGACGAAGTGGGAAGAAACCGCCCACAATCGCTGCATAGCGGTCCGTCAATTCTTGTAATTGTTCAGGACTTGGTGGATTGCCACGACGAATGTGCGTGTAGTACGCCTCGACTTGATCCAAACTTTCTGGTGTTCCATAGGACATCACTAATACGCCAATTTTTTCAGCACTCATTTCGCGTTCTCCTTTGCTAATTGAATTCGGGAATATTCATGTACAAAAGCCGTTAACTCTTTTAATTGCTCCAACGAAGCTTCCGGGAACAGGCCATGACCAAGGTTGAAAATGTACCCCGGTTGTTGCACGCCCGCATCGATAATCTTCGCTGCTTCTTTTGTTAAATAATCGAGTGGCGCGGTCAAAACAGTTGGATCCAAGTTACCCTGCACCGCAAATTTATTTCCTAAACGTGCGCGGCCTTCGTTGATTCCTACACGCCAATCTAAGCCGACAACGTCAACTCTCAAGTTGTGTAACTCCGGCAACAATTCGCCAGAGGCGACACCTGGGAAGTAAATTTTTGGTTCCGTGCGATCAGCCAACTGTTCAAAGATCCGCTCAATCGTTGGTAAGACAAAGATGCGATAATCTTCACGCGTCAACGCCCCTACCCAGCTATCGAATAATTGTACAGCTTTGGCACCGGCATCCATCTGTGCGCGTAAATACGTTGCAACCATATCGCCAAGTTTGTCCATCAATTTGAACCAAACTTCAGGTGCGCTATACATCATCTGTTTCGTACGCAGGTAGTTTTTCGATGGGCGGCCTTCGATCAAGTAACTCGCAATTGTGAATGGTGCACCGGCAAAGCCGATTAGTGGCACATGCAATTCACGGTCCAAAATACGAAGCGTCTCCATCACGTGATTTAAATCACCCGCCACATCAATCGGTGTTAATCGATCGACATCCGCAGCGTTACGAATCGGATTCGCAATCACCGGTCCAATGTTCGCCACGATATCAAAATCGATACCAATCGAAGCAACTGGATTCATAATATCGGAATATAAAATCGCTGCATCCACGCCAAGTTTTTTTACCGGCATCAACGTAACTTCTGCAGCCAACTCCGGTTGACGGCAAATTTCCAACAGCGAATATTTCTCTTTAATTTTTCTGTATTCAGGGTCATAGCGACCCGCTTGACGCATATACCAGACCGGTAATTGCTCAACCGGTTGCTTGCGACAGGCGCGGATAAATGTATCGTTATAAGTCACAATAGAACCTCCTTAAAGTTGGGAGAACACCTTGCGGTTTGCTTCGATCGTTTGTTCAATTTGCTCCTCCGTGTGGGCTAAAGAAATGAACATGCCTTCGAATTGTGAGGGTGGCAAGGAAATTCCCTCGTCCAACATTTTCGCGAAGTAACGGTTAAATAAGGCTAAATCTGACGTCTTTGCTGTATCGTAATTGATCACGGTTTCGTTCGTGAAGAACGGACAAACCATTGAACCGACACGATTAATTGTTAACGGAATACCATATTCATCGGCATTCGCACGTAAGCCTTGTTCAAGTCGAGCGCCACGTTGTTCCAATTGCTCGTATACACCTGGCTGCCCAAGAATATGCAGTGTCATGTGTCCTGCGGCCATCGCCAGTGGATTCCCCGACAATGTCCCCGCTTGATAAATCGGACCGCTTGGTGCGATTTGTTCCATAATTTCTTTCTTTCCGCCATAGGCGCCAACCGGCAACCCACCACCGATGACTTTGCCCATGCACGTTAAATCCGGCGTTACGCCGAATCGACCTTGCGCACTGTTCAAATGGACGCGGAACCCAGTCATCACTTCGTCGAAGATTAGCAAGCTACCATACTTGGTTGTGAGCGCTCGCAAGCCTTCCAAGAAACCAGGTTGGGGCGGTACAACACCCATGTTGCCGGCAACCGGTTCAACGATGACACAAGCCAACTCTTCTCCATAGTTCTCAAACGCGACTTTCGCCGATTCCAGATCATTATAGGGAACAGTAATTGTATTTACGGCAACCGACTCTGGTACACCAGGGCTGTCTGGTAAGCCTAATGTCGCCACACCGGAACCTGCTTTAATCAGCAATGCATCGGCATGTCCGTGGTAACTACCTTCGAATTTCAAAATTTTATTTCGCTTTGTATAGCCACGAGCAAGGCGCAAGGCGCTCATTGTCGCCTCTGTTCCAGAATTCACCATTCGCACAATTTCCACAGAAGGCATGCGCGCGATAACGAGTTTGGCCATCTCCGTTTCGAGTTCAGTTGGTGCTCCGAAGCTCGTCCCTTTTGCTGCCGTACGTTGAATCGCTTGAATGACTTCTGGACGCGCATGGCCCAAAATTAACGGTCCCCAAGAACCGATGTAATCGAGGTATTGGTTGCCGTCGATATCGTAAATGGTAGCGCCAATGCCATGATCCATGTAAACCGGGTTTAAGCCGACTTGTTTGAATGCACGAACGGGGCTATTTACGCCACCAGGCATGACTTTTTTTGCTTCTGTGAATGCTGCTTTGGACTTCTCGTGATTACGTTGTTGCGTCATTTAATTCACGCCTCCTAACCATTTGGCTGCATCTTTCGCATGGTACGTGATGATTAAGTCGGCACCCGCACGTTTGAACCCAAGTAAGGTTTCAAGCACGATTGCCTTCTCATCTACCCAACCGTTCGCTGCAGCTGCTTTGACCATTGAATACTCTGCACTGACGTTGTACGCCACAATCGGAAGTTCATAGCGGTCGCGTAACATACGGATGATGTCTAAATAGGCGAGGCCTGGTTTGACCATCAAGAAATCTGCACCTTCGGCAACGTCGCTATCCGCTTCACGGATCGCTTCACGTGAGTTGGCAGGATCCATTTGGTACGTTTTTCGATCACCGAACTGTGGTGCAGAATGTGCTGCATCACGGAACGGGCCGTAGTAAGCAGAGGCATACTTCACGCTATACGACATGATCGGCACATGGCTAAAGCCAGCCTCATCCAACCCTTCGCGAATCACTGCCACGAATCCGTCCATCATGTTCGATGGAGCGATGATGTCGGCACCCGCTTCCGCTTGGGAGATTGCCGTACGTGTTAATAATTCTAATGACTCGTCGTTATCGACACTGACTGTGCCATCACCATGGGTACAAAGCACGCCACAATGACCATGCGTTGTGTACTGACAGAGACATGTGTCTGCAACCACCAACAACCCAGGTGCAATCGCCTTAATGCGACGTGTCGCTTCCTGCACAATGCCATTCGCATCATAGGCGGAAGACCCGACCTCATCTTTCGCAT
The DNA here is from genome assembly GCA_041179705.1 of Bacillota bacterium. Classification (GTDB taxonomy): domain Bacteria; phylum Bacillota; class Bacilli; order Paenibacillales; family JBEGSW01; genus JBEGSW01. Next base: position 31,384 of record JBEGSW010000002.1, read on the forward strand.
CAGGGACACCAAATACCAACACAGCCTGAATGCCAAGTTGTTGGATTTCTTTGATTTCCGCCTCCAATAAATCGAGCGAGAAATGGTAAACACCGGGCATTGAAGGAACTTCTTCCTTCACATTTGTGCCTGACGTAAAAAATAAAGGATAAATAAAGTCAGTCACCGCGACTTGATTTTCACGAACCATATTGCGCATCGCTGCACTGCCACGAAGACGTCGGTTACGTACAATTGGGAATGGATTCATCATGATTGGCCTCCTCCTGTGATACGTGCGACAAGCGATTCAATCGTCGCTTGCTCTGCCTGATACGTTACGGTTAAACCAAGTTGCTCGACCGATTGTGCGGTGATTGGTCCAATACATGCCAATTCCACGCCCGCAAGCAATTCCTCTGGATTCGCACCTTGCTGTTCAATCAACTGCCATAAGTAAGTTACGGTCGATGAGCTCGTAAAGGTAATCATATGCAAGGACCCTTCTTGCAACAACGCTACCAATTCTTCGGCATGTTCGGTTGCTGGGACCGTTTGATAAACACTCACTTCGGTTACTTCTGCACCATGCGCGAGAAGGAGTTGCGGCAACGTCTCCGCAGCAATATCAGCACGTGGGAGCAAAACAGTGTCACCCGCATACAACTCGTCACGCAACTGTTCGAATAAACTCGCTTGGTCGAATTTGCTTGGCAGGCTTACAGGGTAGATGCCTTTCGCTTCTAGCGCTTCCGCTGTCTTCGGTCCAACTGCTGCAATCTTGCTCTGAGTTAAATCGCGTATATCAATACGTAATGCTTTCAATCGATTAAAGAAAGATTCCACGCCATTGACAGATGTAAAGAAAATCCATTTGTAGGACGGCAATTGGTGCAAGGCACGATCGAGTGCTGCCAGCGCTTCTGCTTGCGGTTCTGCGATGCGGATGACCGGTAGCTCAAGCGCTTCGCCACCCTGCTCACGAATTAAATCGCCAAGACCTGTAGCTTGTGTCGTTGCTCTTGTGATCAAAATGCGTTTGCCGAACAGCGGCATTTTCTCATACCAATTCAGCTGTTCGCGTAGGTTAACGACTTCACCAATGATGATGATCGCCGGTGGTTGGAAGTTCGCTTTCTCCACAATTTCGGAGATCGTTTCGAGCGTACCTACTAACGTTTCTTGCTCTGGACGTGTGCCCCAACGAATTAAGGCAACCGGTGTCTGCGGATCGCGACCATGTTCCATTAATTTACTTGTAATAAATGCGAGACGGGCCACACCCATTAAGAAAATGAGCGTTTCCGATCCCGTCGCTAATTTGTCCCAATGAACAGTTGACTCTAACTTTTCAGGTTTCTCATGTCCGGTAATTATCGTAAAAGAAGTATTAAAGTCACGATGCGTAACTGGAATGCCGGCATAAGCTGGTACAGAAATCGCTGATGTGATGCCCGGGACAATTTCGAAGTGAACGTTATTTTCTGCAAGCAAAGCAGCTTCTTCACCTACGCGACCAAAGACGCTCGGATCGCCACCCTTAAGGCGTGTAACCACTTTTCCTTGCAACGCCAAATCAACCAGCAGCTGATTGATCTCTTCTTGTTTCATCGTATGACGATCGGGTAACTTCCCAACATAGATACGCTCCACACCCGGTTTCGCTGCATGCAACAAAAGCGGACTGGCTAGACGGTCATAGACAATCGCGTCACTGCGACGAATGGCTTCTAACCCTTTCACTGTCAATAAGCCTGGATCACCAGGACCCGCACCAACTAAATAAACTTTCCCAATACGCATGATGATTTACCCTCTTAACTGACTTAAAATTTGTTCCGCTCCATCGGCCTGTAGTCGTTCAGCCAATTGCTTACCCAATTGCTTTGGTTCTGAACCTTGCATGGTTGCTTTCAACAAAATGTCTCCATCTGGCGAACCTACAATACCCGTAATATGAATCAAGTTATCTTCACCAATCGTTGCATACGCACCAATTGGCACTTGGCAACCACCGTTTATTTGCAATAAAAATGCGCGCTCTGCCTCAACAGCTCGACGCGTTAGCGCATCGTCATAAGCGGCAAGTAATCTCATAATTTCTTCATCCGATTCCCGACACTCAATGCCCAAGGAACCTTGCCCAACAGCTGGAATACATGCTTCCTCCGAGACGTACGACGTAATCCGTTCCGCCCAACTCATCCGGTGTAAACCTGCGGCCGCTAAGACAATCGCATCCATTCCCTCGCTATGCAACTTTTGAATCCGCGTATCAATGTTCCCACGTATCGAGACAATCTTCAAATCCGGACGTAAGTGCTGCAACTGACTACTGCGACGCAACGAACTTGTCCCGACGATTGCCCCTTGTGGCAACTGCTCGAACGACACACCCTCACGCGTAATCACGCAATCACGGGCATCCTCGCGCTTCGGAATCGCCCCCAACGTCAAGCCTTCTGGCAAAACAGACGGGACATCCTTCATACTATGCACAGCCAAATCAATCGCGCCATCGAGTAAGGCTTGCTCAATTTCTTTCACGAACAACCCTTTACCGCCAACTTTGCTCAATGTAACATCTAGGATTTGATCGCCTTTGGTGACGATTTTCTTCACTTCAAATGTCGCAGCAATCCCGAGTTCCTTGGCCAATCGCTGTAAATCTGCGATGACTTGCCCCGTCTGCGTTAATGCCAATGCACTTTGTCGCGAGCCGACAATGATGTTACGCATGCTCGTGTTACCCCCTCGTGATTCGTTCCCATAATTCGTCTTGCAAGGCGATGTCATCTTCGCCAAGGCGTATTTTTTCCAGTAACCCACTGTAGAGAACGATATTCGTGCGAATACGTCGTTCATTTAAATCTTCCACGTTGGCATTTAACCACATTCTGCATTTATACAAGAATGCCGTGTATGCTTCATATTCCGGTCCATATTTTTGTTGTAGCTCGCGACTGATTTCAGAGGCCAGCACAGGGCTCGCACCACCAGTCGTAATCGCGATGTGTAAAGTACCTCGACGAAACTGTGCAGGCACAATGACATCCCCACGTCCAGATTCATCCACATTGTTTACCCATACCCCTCGTTCGCGGGCCAATGCACAAATGGATTGATTGACTGGCGTATCATTCGTTGCAGCAAACACCAGCGAACAACCCTCAAGATCATCAGGTTCAAACGTACGCGACTGCCAAGTCAGTTGTCCTGTTGCTGCCCAATCTTGGATTTGCTTTGTAGCTTCCGGACTGACCACGGTCAGGATGGCACCTGTCTCTAGTAAAGCACTCAGTTTCCATTCTGCTACCGGCCCAGCCCCAACCATCAAAACAGGCTTATCCGCCAAGTCGACCATCATTGCATAATGATTTGCCATGCTTACATCCAACTCCATTTGTGAAATCCAGAAAATATATTCATTGCTGAATAATTAAGTATCACGAGCGCAAACACAATTAAATTCCAAAGGGCCAGTCGCGTCCCAAACGTTGAAAGTCGAACACCACGCCATAAGTACACGCCATAGGCTACAAATACGACAAGCGAGCTATACACTTTCAGGTCATTCAGCATGGCTAAATGGCCACTCACAATAATCCAACCACAGCCAAGCAAGAGGGCAATACTTAACGAAGCCCACCCGATTAATGCAAAACGGTAACTCATCTGTTCAATCCACTGCAAACTAGGTAGGCGATGAAGCAAAGTGGACCACCGTTTAGACTTCAATCGGTTATGCATATATAAATACGCAAGCGCAAAGATAGCAGAGATGGTGAATAAAGCATATGCGCCAATCGAAAGCGCGATGTGTAGCGGCCAAATGCCACCGGACGCTGTGAATGCAGCAAGATCGGCGTTGATGGCACTTTGTCCGGATAGACTAAATAAGAAAATACCAAATCCAAGGCCACTTAAACTGTAAAGAAACACTTCAGCGCGGAAAAACATATAAAGGACAAGTGCAAATGTAACGAGTACCCATGAGAAAAAGAACGTTGTTTCATATCTTGTGATCACAGGTAAATCGTTGTCCATCCAGATCCGCGCGATGAAGAAACTAGCTTGCAAGATCCAGACTAGACTAAGCAGCCCCGTGCCAATCCGTCTTGCGTTCTGATTGCGTTGTAGCAAATCTGAAAGCGAGAACAGTAAGCTCAGGGCATATAAATAGAGTACAAAATTCGTTAATAGATTCATCGTATGCCTCCTGCCTCGCTAAATACGTGTGATTGCACGAAGACGATTTAACGCGCTACTCGCGTTAGACCCTGCGGATTGTCCTGCTGCTGCATCTTGTGCTTTTATTTTGTCATGTTCAAGCGTCGCCAATGGTTCTTCCAGAGCAAACATGGATGTAAATAAGTCCATTGCTTCTTTGCCGCGACGTTCCTGAGCCATATCTTTCACGTGGGCAATCGGATCGTGTAACAGTTGATTAACTATACTTTTCGTTAATTTGTGAATAATCTTGCGTTCACGCTCATCCAAATCAGGCAACTTATTAAATAAACTTTCTAGCGTCTCGGCATGAATATCCGTCGCTTTCTGTTGCAAAGCACGAATAATCGGTACAACTTCCAACGTCTGATACCAATGCTCAAAGGTGGTCATTTCTTCCTCGATCATTCTCTCAATCTTCTGTGCTTCTTGTTGGCGAAGTGCTAGATTGCCAGCCACAATGCCTTGTAAATCATCGATATCATATAAGAACACATTATCGAGTTCATTGATATGTGGATCCAAATCGCGGGGCACAGCAATATCAATTAAGAACATCGGACGCGTACGGCGCTTTTTCATCGCTTCCTGAATTTGCTCTTTCATCACAACATAGCCATTGGACCCTGTTGAACTAATCACAATATCCACATCGGAAAGCACTTGATCCATTTGTTCCAATGTTAATGCAATCCCATTTACAGAAGCAGCAAGTGTTTGTGCGCGTTCCAACGTGCGGTTAGCCACGTAAATATAGCTCGAACCGCTTGCTTGCATATGTTTCAACGTTAATTCGCTCATTTTACCTGCGCCTACAATCAACGTCTTTTTATTCTCAAAACTACCAAAGATCCGCTTCCCTAACTCTACCGCAGCATAACTAACAGATACGGCATTTTCACTAATCGCCGTCTCCGACTGGGCACGCTTCGCCAGCGTGACTGCTTCTTTGAACAATTCATTAAACATCGTACCTGTAGCGCCATGTTGTTGCGCAGTAAGGAAAGCATCTTTAACTTGTCCAAGAATTTGCGTCTCGCCCAGCACCATAGAATCGAGACCAGTCGTGACACGGAATAAATGTTCTACTGCATTCATATCGGTATGCATATATAGGTGTTCTTTAAACTTGTCCACAGGTACACGGAACCAGTCTGCCATAAACGATTGAATATCGTTCGTGCAGACTTGATGTTGATCAACAACAGCATAAATTTCCGTTCGATTACAGGTAGCGACAACGACGCCTTCAAGAATGCTGCAAGATTGCTTCATCATCTTTAACGCTTCAGGCAAACGTTCTTCTTCCATTGCGAAACATTCGCGCAATTCCACTGGCGTCGTCTTATAATTTAAGCCAACTGCAACAATATGCATCGTGTCACCACCTCTCCAAAGTCAATTATATGAATTATATCACATCTCTTATTTAGAATCATTTCAATCAACTGGCAAATCGTGAACATTTTGCGATAAATAAAAGGCATGGGAAAATCCCCATGCCTTTCATCATTAACAGCCATTTACAAACAAGTACGAAACCTTATCCGCAGTATCTCGAATAACAATTTCATCATTCATTTGTCCTGCAAAAATCATCATCTTGAATTGATCAACCATACCCATAAATGCGAGTGCCTTAATGGGCACATCCTTTACATCGCCACTCACCAACACATCGCCAATAATCGAGACAAATTGCTTCATGAACGATTCCAGCTCAACCCACATTAACGGATCATTATGTGGACTTTGGAAAAAAAGTTGTTTGTACTTTACTTGATGATAATAATACATCAACTGATATTCAGCGATTGTTCTTAGTTGTTCAACCATACCTGTAACACCAATTAATTTTACTTGTACTTCGGAAATAAATCGCTCGAATTCGCGTGCCATAACACTGCGATAAAGCGTCTCTTTATTAGGAAAGTATAAGTAGATTGTTCCTTTGGCTACGCCTGCCGCGGCCGCAATTTCATCCATCTTACTTTCATGGAATCCAGTCGTGCCAAAGTGTTGCAGAGCGGCATCCATCAGATGGTGCCGCTTTGCTTGCGCTTTCGGCATTATTTCGCTGCGTTCGCTTGACGCTCAGCTTTCACTCTGCGATAGAAGAATAATTCATATATCGCAGGGATGAAGACAAGTGTCAAGATTGTCGATGTTGTTAAACCGCCAATTACAACTAATGCAAGGCCACGGGAAATTAAACCACCTTCCGGTGTTGCAACTGCTAATGGAAGTAATGCTGCAATTGTTGCAAATGCTGTCATCAAAATTGGACGCAAACGTGTCTTTCCTGCTTCGATTAAGGATTCATCAATTAACTTGCCTGCAGCAAGATTCTGATTCACACGGTCGATGAAGACGATGGCATTTGTTACTACGATACCAACGAGCATCAACAAGCCAATCATCGCACTGAGTGATAGTGGCTCTTTCGAGATGTATAAGCCAATCAATGAGCCGATCGGTACGAATAACAAGGATGTTAGAATAATCAACGGCACACGTGCTTTACCGAAGAAGACAAGCATGACGATAAATACTAGCCCAATTGCTGCGCCAATCGCGACTAGAATATCTTTCAGCGTTTGTGTCGTCTCGTCACCGCCACCACCTGCTTCAAGCGAAACGCCCGCAGGCAATTTCAATTTAGCAACTGCTGCTTCAATCTCTTTCGACGTACCTGTTGTATCGTTCGTCGTAATTTGTGCCGTTACACGCGCATAAACACGTTGATCTAATTTCTGAATCGAAGTGACTGCTTTTTCTTTTTTCACATCGGCCACCTGGCTCAATAAGACAGGACCTTTTGCAGAGAAGAGCATCAAGTTGCTGATTTCTTCCGCGTTTTGGATAGCGCGATCGTACGTTAAACGCAATTCTGTCTCAACACCATCCAATGTCATACGACCCGCTTGTACTGGTCGCGTCACATCAGACACAACACCAAACACCATGAATGGTGATAGGCCATATGCTTTGATTTGGTCATATTTCAATCGAACAACCCACTGGTCTTGCTTCTCAGCCATGTTGTTCTTCACATATTTCAAATCATCACGTTTCAACATCAATTGTTCCACTTGTGCTGCTGCCTTTTCTAACTTCGACAAATCACTGGAGAACAAATCGATATCGATATTATTGTTCGATGGTGGTCCGCCACCTTGTAATTCAGCTACCGTGACAACACCAGTAGGGAATTTCGCAGATACAATTCCGGTCATCATTTTGTTCATTTCTTTGATTGCATCTTCCGGATCAATCTTATCTTTGTCTAATTCGACGAAGAACTGAGCACGGTTAGATAGTGTCGTTCCTGTTGCAAAATCATAGTTACCAATGGAGGCAAATACTTTCTTGTACTTGTCTTTTTCGGCAATTAATTTCTTTTCAACTTGCTTCGTAACCTCATCTGTCGCTTCGATTACCGTTGCAGTTGGCAAGACAATTTCAGCTTGAACGATTTTTTGCTTTTCATTTGGTAGGAAGACGAACCCTAATCCACTTGTTGCCGCAATCGAACCGAAAAATAGCGTGATTGCAATGACAATTACAACCCATTTCTTACGAAGGGCAAATCGAGCAACCTTTTCATACCATCCAACATAAAACGGTTCTTTCTCCGCTTCATCTTTCAACTTCTTAAAGGAAAAACGTGCAAGTACCGGAATCAATGTCACGGCAACGATTAAGGATGCAAGTAATGCAACGACAATCGTGATTGCAAATGGGTAGAAGAATGCACCCGTAATCCCGCCAACTAAAGCGAGTGGCATGAATACAACGATAGACACTAATGTTGATGAAATGATTGGGTTGATCATTTCTTTCGTTCCTTCAATCGTCATTAATGTACGATCGGCATTTGGTTGTAAACGCATCTTACGATAGATGTTCTCAATGACGATAATACTATCGTCGACAACACGACCAACGGCAACTGCCATCCCTGCTAAACTCATAATGTTAAGTGTAATGCCGTACCAACGGATAAAGATCGCTGCAATCAAGATCGACAAAGGAATCGAAACAACGGCAATCAATGTTGCTCGGAAGTTACGAAGGAAAATCAAAACAGCTAAAGATGCAAACAACGCACCCAATAGACCATCCTTGATTAAACCACTAACTGAAGCTTTAATACCAGCAGACTGGTCGAAGCTCAGTTCATAGTTAATCTGATCATCATATTTATTTAAGACTTCAAATACGCGGTCAGATACTTCAACCGTGTTTGCAGTTTGTTTCTTATTGATTAATAAAGAAAGAGAATTGTTTAAGTTAAATCGACTTAGTTCTTTACGATCACTGATTTCTTCTAATGTAGCCACTTGGGATAATGGCACCATTTGTTGTGTAATTGGCGAAGTAACCATCACATTCTTTAATTGTTCTTTAGTTGTTAGCGTCTGCTCTACACGAACAGGCACAATTACGTCGTCTGTTTGAACAGTTCCCGCAGGGAACGAAAACTTCGCATCAGTTAGTGCTTGTTTCACAGCAGCAGTGGAAATACCAAGCGGTGAAGATGCCGCTTTATTTAACGTAATTTGCAAGTAAGAAGTAGGCGTGCCCGAAAGTGCTACACTTTGTACCCCTTCAACTTTTTGTAAGGCAGGTTTTATCTCTTTCAAGGCAAGTTCATCAATATTCTTGCCATCCTCACCAAATACAGCAGCGATGATAATTGGGAATGCCCCGAAGGAGAAGCGATCTACTTTTACCTCCACATTATCTGGTAATGTCGCTTTGTTAGCCAAGTCATTCGCTTGTTGAACGACTTTGTCCATGTCAGTCCCAATCGGGAATGTCATTTGGATTCGTCCGACATTCTCAAGTGATTGGCTCGTTAAGTCTGTAACACCCGTCACTCCACTAAGTTGAGCCTCAAGCGGTTTTGTCACTTGCTCATCGATGTCCGGTGCAGAAGCCCCTGGATAGACTGCTGTGATGGACAGCTGTGGAAACTCAATGTCAGGCAATAAATCGGATTTCAGCACACTAAACGAATATCCGCCACCCGCCATTAACAATAGACAGATGATGATAATCGCAGCTGGGTTTTTCAAACTAAATCGTGTTAGAAATTGCATGCTTTTTTCGCTCCTTTTGGTTAGTGACTGACTAACCAGTCATATTTGAAATAAAAAAAGAGATGTCTGATGCGTATCATCATTGTACATCTCTTGTATAACCTTTGTAAAGGGTTATTCTTCTATTGTTTGTTCGATGCCAAGAAACGTTTCTTCATTACCTGCTGTAACTTCATTAAACACTTCCCAAAGCTCATCACGCCCTAATCCCAACTCAGAAGAGAACATAATTATCTTATCCTCAGGACGCATGTTTAATACCTGTTTAATCACTTTAAAGTGCTTTTGCCATTGGCTTTTTGGCAACTTATCTGCCTTCGTCGTCACAACAACACGCGGAATATCATGATGGGTTAACCACTCATACATCATCTGATCATCTTTCGATGGCGGATGACGCATGTCGATCACACAGAGCACCAATTTCAATTGGACACGATTCAAGATGTACGATTCAACCATCTTCCCCCACGCTTCACGACGTGTCTTGGATACTTTCGCATACCCATAGCCCGGGAAGTCAACCATATAAAGCGCATCGTTAACGCGATAGTAGTTCAGCGTCTGCGTCTTACCTGGCTGTGAACTCGTACGTGCCAAGTTCTTGCGATTAATCATGCGATTGATCAATGACGATTTCCCTACGTTAGAGCGACCCGCCAGCGCTATCTCTGGCAAGCCGTCTTCTGGAAATTGGTCTGGACCAACCGCACTAATAATAAATTCTGCATTATGAATAATCATAAATCCCCCAAAGGTTTCACAAAAGCATGTTGAATAACTTCATCCATATGACTCACGGCGATAAATTGCATCGCTTCACGAATACTTTCTGGAATATCATCCAAGTCTTTTTCATTTTCTTTCGGTAACAAAACAGTCTTAATCCCCGCCCGATGTGCTGCCAACGACTTTTCCTTTAATCCACCAATCGGCAAGACGCGACCACGTAACGTGATTTCGCCTGTCATTGCTACTTCATGCGACACTTTCGTGTTCGATAAAGCAGAGATAATCGCCGTTGCCATCGTGATTCCAGCGGATGGACCATCTTTTGGAATAGCACCTTCTGGCACGTGGATGTGGATATCGAATTTCTCGTGGAAGCCTTCGGGTAAGTTGAACTGTTCTGCACGAGAACGAGTATAACTGAATGCAGCTTGTGCTGATTCTTTCATAACATCGCCAAGTTTACCTGTAAGGGTAAGTTTACCCGAACCTGGAAGGACTGTCACTTCAATGTTTAACGTATCGCCACCGACTTCTGTCCATGCGAGTCCAGTTACCGAACCAATTTGGTCTTCTGTCTCCGCTAATCCGAAGTGATACTTCGGTTTCCCTAGGTAGGCTTTTAGTTTCTCGTCATCCAGCACGACGGTTGTTGTTGGGTCTGCAACGACTTCTTTGGCCGTCTTGCGGCAAATCGCTGCGAGTTGTTGCTCCAACTGACGTACGCCCGCTTCACGTGTGTAATATCGAATCAATGGCAATAGTAAGTCATCCGAAATTTCGATTTGCTCATTTGTTAAGCCGTGATCTTTCGTTTGTTTCGGCAATAAATATTTTTTCGCGATTTGTTGTTTCTCCATTTCCGTGTAGCCCGGAATATATTGCATTTCCATACGATCCAGTAACGGACGTGGAATGTTGTGTACGGCATTTGCTGTCGTAATAAATAATACTTTAGACAAGTCGAATGGGATTTCTACGTAATGATCGCTGAACGTGTTGTTTTGATTCGGATCAAGGACCTCGAGTAATGCAGACGCTGGGTCACCACGGAAATCATTTGCCATCTTATCAATTTCATCAAGGAGCACAACTGGGTTGCGCGTACCGGCTTGCTTCAACCCTTGCATGATGCGTCCTGGCATTGCGCCAATGTACGTGCGACGGTGACCACGAATTTCCGCTTCGTCTCGAACGCCACCAAGGGAAATGCGAATGAATTCGCGATTCAAGGAGCGCGCAATGGAACGCCCGATAGATGTCTTACCAACACCAGGGGGCCCTACGAAACATAAGATTGGACCCTTTAATTCACCCGCTAATTGTTGCACGGCTAAATATTCAAGGATGCGCTCTTTCGGCTTCTCCAGTCCATAATGATCTTCGTTAAGAATTTGTTCCGCTTTGGCGATATCTAAGTCATCCTCAGACATCTTATTCCAAGGCAATGCTAACAATGTATCGACATAGGTGCGAACAACGCCACCCTCGGCCGAGGATGCTGGCATCTTTTCAAGGCGATCGATTTCTTTGGCGATTTTCTCACGAACGTGATCCGGTAGATCAGCCGCTTCTAATTGTTCACGAAGTTCTTCGACCTCACCCGAACGACCTTCACGATCACCAAGTTCTTTTTGGATCGCTTTCATTTGTTCGCGCAAGTAGTATTCTTTCTGCGTCTTTTCCATTTGCTTCTTTACGCGATGACCAATTTTACGTTCTAACTCAAGTACTTCGCGCTCGTTACCAAGGTAATCAATCAATTTCAAGAGACGTTGTTGCACGTCCTGCGTCTCTAAGATGGTTTGCTTGTCCTTGATTTTTAATGACAAATGACTTGTAATCACATCCGCAAGTCGACCAGCATCGGTCATATCAGAAACCGCCGTAAATGTTTCCGGCGTGATTTTTTTCGATAAGTTGATGTAGTTCTCGAAAAGACCTAGCGCCGTGCGCATCAACGCATCGAGCTCGGCATTCGACTCTGTCGATTCCGGCCATTCTTGAATGATCACTTCATAAAACTCTTCTTCATCTGTATATTCCAAAATCTCAGCACGTGCCAGTCCTTCGACCAAAACGCGGATTGTTCCATTCGGTAATTTCAACATTTGACGGACTTTCGTCAACGTACCGACATTATAAATATCTTCTTGTTGTGGTTCTTCTACATTTATCTCAGACTGCGAACTCAAAAACAGCAACTGATCATCGATCATTGCTTTCTCCAATGCTTTCACAGACTTTTCTCGACCTACGTCTAAATGCAATACCATGCTTGGATAAACAAGCAACCCGCGCAATGGTAATAAGGGAATGCGGCGTTGATTCGCTTCATTCGTTCCCATGCGTTACCCCTCCAACACAATTTCATTTTTCTATATTTCTTCATTATAACGAAACGAAAATCAAAAAACCAATCACACTAGGCAGAGTATCCCCTATTCGATAACCACCTACTCAGAAAATCAAATTGCTCAACAAAAAAGAGGCTGCCAATTCATATCGGCAACCTCTTGCATAATTAATGCTCACGTCCAGGAATCTTACCCGTACGTTCGTATTCAGCTACAATAATGTCAATTTCTTTCTTAAGCTCGTCCACCAGTTCGGCTTCAGGCACTTTGCGGATCATTTCCCCGTAACGGAATAACATTCCCTCACCGCGTGCACCGGCAATCCCAATGTCTGCTTCGCGCGCTTCGCCCGGACCATTAACCGCACAACCTAGTACAGAAACTTTTATCGGCACTTTGACTTTCTCCAAATAAGCTTCCACCTCATTGGCAACAGAGAATAAATCAATATCAAGTCGCCCACATGTTGGACAAGAAACTAACGTCGCCGCATTAGAAATAAGACCGAATGATTTCAATAACTCGCGACCAACTTTGATTTCTTCCACAGGGTCAGCACTTAATGAAATGCGAATCGTATTCCCGATTCCCATCGCAACCAATGCGCCCAGACCAGCAGCACTTTTCACTGTGCCTGAGAATAATGTACCGGCTTCTGTAATCCCCAAATGCAGAGGGTACTTAATCACTTCAGCAGCTTTCGTGTAAGCTGCAATGGCCATCGGTACATCCGAAGCTTTTAACGAAACAATGATGTCATGGAAGTCCAATTCTTCTAAAATTCCGATGTGGAACAACGCACTTTCAACCATCGCTTCCGGAGTTGGATAGCCATATTTCTCAAGCAAATGACTCTCCAAAGAACCTGCATTAACACCAATTCGAATTGGGATTCCCTTCGCTTTACATGCGTTAACTACTGCTTCGATCCGATCGCGCTTCCCAATATTTCCTGGATTGATGCGAACTTTATCAACGCCATTCTCAATCGCAGCAAGCGCAAGGCGGTAATCAAAATGAATATCAGCCACAAGCGGAATATGAATTCGCTTCTTGATTTCCTTGATTGCAGCAGCTGCTTCTTGGTTATTTACCGTGACACGTACTACCTGACAACCCGCTTCTTCTAGACGCAAAATTTCAGCTACAGTCGCTTCAACATCTGCCGTCTTTGTCGTACACATACTTTGGAGAATGATTTCGTTACTACCGCCAATCGTCAAATTACCGACGCGAACGGGAACTGTCTGTGATCGATGATACATAACTAGCGTGCCTCCCTTAAGTTCAATAAACGCCGAAAGCCACCGTTCAAGTAGACGATGGTTTCGGATTTAATCTGCAATTATGCACTTTCTTCTTTCTTCGCTGGCGTCTCTTCACGAAGCGTTAATTCTGGTGGTAATTTCTCTTTCACCGATTGCTCAGTAATGAGACAGCTATCCACATCTGAACGGGATGGAACGTCGAACATCACATCAAGCATAATACTCTCTAAGATGGCACGAAGTCCACGCGCACCTGTATTTCGCTTGATTGCTTCTTTCGCAATTGCCTCAAGTGCAGCAGGTTCAAATTGTAATTCTACATCATCCAACTCAAGCAACTTCTGATATTGCTTCACTAGCGCATTCTTTGGTTCAGTCAAAATGCGTACAAGCGCAGCTTCATCAAGTGGCTCTAGTGTTGAAATAACCGGTAGACGACCTACGAATTCCGGAATTAATCCGAACTTCAATAAATCTTCCGGTAATGCAAGGGATAGATATTCACCCGGTTTCAAGTCTTTCGAAACCGTATCACTATTAAACCCAATCACTTTCTTGCCAATACGACGCTTGATGATTTGCTCTAACCCATCAAATGCACCGCCGCAAATGAACAGAACATTGGACGTATCAATCTGAATGAACTCCTGATGCGGATGCTTTCGACCACCTTGCGGAGGAACGGAGGCAACCGTACCTTCAAGAATCTTCAACAGTGCTTGTTGAACACCTTCACCAGAAACGTCACGCGTGATTGATGGATTCTCGGATTTACGCGCTACCTTATCAATTTCATCAATGTAAATAATCCCGCGCTCGGCTTTCTCTACATCGTAATCTGCTGCTTGAATTAATTTCAATAAAATGTTCTCAACGTCTTCACCAACGTAACCCGCTTCTGTTAAAGAAGTGGCATCAGCAATTGCAAATGGAACATTAATAATCTTCGCTAATGTCTGTGCTAACAATGTCTTACCAGACCCTGTTGGTCCAACAAGCATAATATTACTCTTCGACAATTCTACATCTTCGGATTTGTTGTTGCCGTTGATGCGTTTGTAGTGGTTATAGACCGCAACCGCTAAAGACTTCTTCGCATGATCTTGTCCAATGACATAGGAATCAAGAATGTCGCGAATTTGTTGCGGCTTCGGAATTTCTTTCAATTCGAACTCTTCTTCATGACCAAGTTCTTCTTCCACGATTTCTGTGCACAATTCAATACACTCATCGCAAATATATACGCCAGGTCCAGCTACTAATTTCTTTACTTGTTCTTGGGCTTTGCCACAGAACGAGCATTTCAACTGACCTTTATCTTCATTGAATTTCACGCGATTCTCACTCCTTTTCTCTGCTATTTCAATTCGTTGCCTGTAATTACAGCATCAATTAAGCCGTATGCCTTCGCTTCTTCCGCACTCATAAAGAAGTCGCGGTCCGCATCTTTCTCAATCTTGTCATAATCTTGACCAGCATGTTTCACGTAAATATCATATAACTTCGCCTTCGTCTTCAAAATCCAATCCGCTTGAATCTTAATGTCTGAAGCCTGTCCGCGTGCACCACCAAGTGGCTGATGAATCATCACTTCACTGTTAGGTAATGCAAAACGCTTGCCCTTCGCACCAGCTGTCAACAAGATGGAGCCCATGCTTGCTGCCATACCCACGCAAATTGTAGATACGTCCGGCTTAATGAATTGCATCGTATCATAAATCCCAAGGCCAGCCGTTACAGATCCGCCCGGGGAGTTAATGTACAAATAAATATCCTTCTCAGGATCTTCCGCTGCTAAAAATAATAATTGTGCAATCACAACATTGGCAACATCATCATCAATTGCACTGCCGAGAAAAATGATGCGATCTTTCAACAGACGGGAATAAATATCATAGGATCGCTCACCGCGACTCGTCTGTTCAACAACCATAGGAATTAAACTCATGTGATACACTCCTTTTCTCACCTTGATGTATTACTATTTTATCATTTTGTTTAGGTTACACAAGCGAACACGCGAAACCTTTAGAGAGAAAAAAATAAGGCACGTACAACGACGTGCCTTACTGGTTAGTACACTCTATTCAACGGTTAAATTAGTTATTACCAACTAATAGTTCAACTGTCTTTTTCGTTGCGATATCGGATTTCAATTGTGCCAAGTTACCGTTAGCGGAGAAGATTTGCTTCAACTCTTCTACAGTACGGTTGTAAGCTGCTGCAAGACTTACCAATTCAGCTTCAACGTCTGCATCAGTCACTTCGATGTTCTCAGCTTTACCGATTGCTTCCAATACCAATGTGTTCAAAACGCGCTTTGCAGCATCGTCTTTCATTTGTTCTTTCAAAGATTCTTCGGATTGACCGGAGAACTGATAGTACATTTCAAGGTTCATTCCTTGCATGCCAAGACGGTTACCGAAATCTTTAATCATGTTCTCGATTTCATCTTCGATCATGACAGCTGGAATTTCAACTTTCGCATTAGCTGCTGCTTGTTCAACTACCGCATTTTCTTTGTAAGCTTTCGCTTCTTGATCTTTACGGGATTGCAATTTCGCAGCGATATCTTTCTTGTACTCTTCTAATGTGTCGAATTCACTTACATCTTTCGCGAACTCATCGTCAAGTGCTGGCAATTGCTTGCGCTTGATATCATGCAATTGTACTTTGAATGTTGCGTCTTTGCCTTTTAACTCTTCGGATTGGTAAGCTTCAGGGAAAGTAACATTAACATCTTTGCTTTCGCCTTTCGCAAGTCCAACTAATTGATCTTCGAAACCTGGGATGAAAGAACCGCTACCCAACTCAAGGTTGTAACGCTCAGCTTTACCACCATCAAATGCTACGCCATCAACGAAGCCTTCGAAATCAATTACAACTGTATCACCCTCAGCTGCTGTGCCTTCTTCAACAACGATTAACTCAGCATGACGCGCTTGCATGTTGCTCAATTCTTGCTCAACATCTGCATCGGATACTGTGAAATCTTTCTTTTCTACTTTAAGGCCTTTGTACTTACCAAGCTCAACTTCTGGTTTCACTTGTACTTTCGCTGTGAACTTCATCACTTCGCCTTTCGCAAATGTCTCAACATCTACTTCAGGACGGTCAATCGGCTCAATGCCAGTCTCAACTAATGCAGCCATATATGCTTCAGGCAAGATAATGTCGATTGCTTCTTGGTATAAGCTTTCTACACCAAATTTCGCTTCGAACATACCACGAGGCATTTTCCCTTTGCGGAAACCTGGTACGTTAACTTGGTTTACAACTTTTTTGAATGCGCGATCTAGTGCTTCAGCAACTTTATCCGCCCCAACTTCTACTGTTAATACGCCTTCATTCTTTTCTAACTTTTCCCAACTTGCTTTCATCTTATACTTCCTTTCTGAACTTTCCGCTTGTCTGCGAACGTCATTAAAAATTATTTAAATGCAAGAAATGCATCGGTATACCAAAACTACGTGAATGGACCCAAAAGTCCACCCTTCCTATAATAGCGAGATTGCCTTCTTATTTCAAGGTTTTCATAAATTCAATTGCACCAAGTAATCGTTCGGGTTCGATGTCCTGAAGCTCATAGAAACCAGCTAGCGATTCAATATCAAATTCACCATGCACTAACTCTGCTACACGTGTGTGAAGCAAGAACGCCCATAATGCCGGTTCTTCATTCATACGTTCCAACCATTCTTGGAATTCCGGAGAGCCAAATTGCAAGACATAATAGGACATCCACCAACTTGGAATCATCTCCATCACGCTTGGATCTTGTTGTTCCGCCACTTGAAACGCAAGCCCACCGACTTCCGCCCAGATTGCTGGATAACCAGATTCATCAATGGCAATCGCCTCGGGGTCAACCGTCACGGCATTCCCATACTTAATCATTCGAATCGGCTCACTGTGTCCAAGACGTCGAAGTTCCTGGAGCGCCATCCATTGCACGAACGGTTCGCGTTCAACCTTCTCCAACCACTTCAGTAACATTGGCTGCAATAACGGGTACTCCAACAAGCCCAGTTGTTCTAAGGCGTAAGGACGTAAGTCATCGCCTTCAATAAACATCTCAACCAATTTATCGATATAATCTTCATCTTTGTCCGCTTTTTGCAAGGCAATCTGTCGCATCACATCACGTTCGGTCAATGCCGGCTCATCCACTAACTCAGGGAATTCAGTCTCCAATACGACTCGCAGTTGCTCCCACTCTTGCTTCAACTGTGTATCTTTCAGTTCACAATTCTGCAAAAAGCGTAACAAAGCAATCGCTTCACCGAACTGTTCTTCTTTCAAACAGTCACTCAGCTGATTGCGATACTGCTCAACCATGATGGGTAATAAAAACAATTTTTCCGATTGTGACACGCGTTGCGCCCCCCTAACTAAAGGTATAAAAAAAGTCCCCTTCCATTCGAGAGAGGACCTAAGTTGCGAAAATATTAGAGCGTCCCAGAAGGGATTCGAACCCCTGACCGACGGCTTAGAAGGCCGTTGCTCTATCCTGCTGAGCTACTGGGACATAACAAGCATTGTTTATACTATCACAGCATATTGGCAAAATCAATACGATTTCACACCGTTTGGCCCCCTCTGACATGATGAAAAAACGGCGCGCATAAACTAGTGCCATCCTTACAAATTTGAAAGGAGGGATTGCGATGTGTGGAATTGCAGGTTGGGTCGACTGGAAACGCGATTTAACAAAAGACCCCTCCCTCATTGAGGCAATGGGCGAGACATTAGCCCCCCGTGGACCCGATGCAAAAGGCACATGGTTAACCACCAACTGCGCCTTAGCCCATCGTCGATTAAGTGTGATGGATCCGGCAAATGGGGCGCAACCAATGATTCGCATCCACGCCGGAAACACCTACGTAATCGTCTATAATGGCGAGATCTATAATGCTACGGAACTTCGCAAAGAATTAAAATGTCGCGGGTATTCGTTTAGCACTTCCTGTGATACCGAGGTTGTCCTTTTTGCAACCATTGAATGGGGACCTGATGTGCCAGAAAAATTGAATGGCATATTTGCATTTGCTGTGTGGAATCACAATGAACAAACAGTGTTGCTCATTCGCGATCGCGTCGGTGTGAAGCCGCTGTTTTACAGTGAATACGCTGGCCGACTCCTCTTCGGTTCAGAACCAAAAGCAATCTTGGCACACCCTGAGTTCCAGGCCTCCGTTAATGCAGAAGGACTTGCCGAACTTTTTGCGATTGGTCCCGCTCGAACGCCTGGCCATGGCATTTTTGTTGGGATGCATGAATTACGACCTGGTTGGGCGATGCTTTATTCGCGCAATGGGGTGAAGCAGTGGCCCTATTGGAAGCTAGAAGCGAAACAGCATAGCGATGATCTCGATCAAACCGTCCGCGCCGTACGCGAACTCTTGCTCGACACGGTCGAGCGCCAACTCATCTCAGACGTTCCACTTGGTACGTTACTTTCCGGTGGGCTCGATTCAAGTGCGCTCACAGCCATCGCCCATCAGCACATCGCACACAACGGTGGACCCGCCTTGCAAACCTACTCTGTTGACTACATTGATCAAGCAGAACACTTCAAAGCAAATCTATATCAACCGAACGCAGACCGCCCATGGATTGAAATCATGACCAATCATCTCCAAACCGATCATCATTTCATCGAATTCGATACCCCCGACTTAGTAACTGCCCTGCACGAAAGTATGGTTGCACGCGATTTGCCTGGGTTGGTCGATGTGGATAGCTCGTTGATGCTGTTTTGTCGGGAAATTAAAAAGAACATCACTGTGGCCATCTCTGGTGAAGCGGCAGATGAGGTATTTGGTGGGTACCCCTGGTTTCATCGGGAGGAAAGTTTGCAGGCCAATACGTTCCCGTGGTCGCTGAAATTGAAAGATCGGATTAGCTATTTATCTAAGCAAACGGTCGATTGGCTGGAGCCCGAACGGTATGTGGCTCGTCGCTATGAAGAGGCGTTGGCAGAAGTGCCAACTTTGTACGGGGAGTCGGAGCAAGCTGCTCGCATGCGGATAATGTCGTATTTGAATATCACGCGATTTATGCCGACGTTGCTTGATCGAAAAGACAGGATGAGTATGCGGTCGGGGTTAGAGGTGCGTGTACCGTTTTGCGATCATCGTCTGATTGAATATGTCTTTAATGTGCCATGGGAATTCAAAACGGTCGGCGATCGGGAAAAAGGTCTACTCCGTTTGGCAGTTGAACCCTATTTGCCGGAAGCGATTCGCAACCGAAAGAAGAGTCCGTATCCGAAGACACATAATCCAAGTTATACGGCGGCGGTGCAAAGTCTTTTGTTCGAGCGTCTGGCTGATGCCAACTCGCCGATTGCACCTTTCCTGGACGTGACCCGTCTGCACGAACTTGCGAAGTCGGATGATCCGCTCCCGTGGTTCGGACAACTGATGGCTGGCCCGCAATTGTTCGCCTACTTATACCAAATCGACGATTGGCTACGGACATACAAAGTGAGCATTGTGTAGGTGTAGGCCAAACGGAGCAGACTTCGGAGAATAACGGCCAAATCGACCACTATTTTTACGGATTTACCGCCACACACGAAAATAACGGCCAAATCGACCACTATTTTTATCATTTTGGACGAATTCCCCTATAAATCAGAATTTAATGGTCGTTTTGGACGCTATTCCACGGAAAAGTTACTTTTCAACTAATTTAGTGGTCGTTTTGGACGCTATTTCCACAAAAAAAGAGATTGGGCAGACGACTTGTCGTCCGCACAATCTCTTTCGTATTTATAAAGTTAACTGGCTGATTAAACGCTTAAGTGCAAGCGCGCGATGACTGATGGCATTCTTCTCTTCCATGGTCAATTCCGCCATTGTGTGGCCGTATTGTTCCACATAGAAGATTGGATCATAGCCAAAGCCACCGGTACCGCGTCGCTCCGTAATCAGTTCACCTTCACATTCACCACGCACAACAACTTCTTGCTCACCATCGACATACGCCAACACGCAGACATATTGCCCTGGACTAGTATCGCCTTTTAGCTCCGCTAGTACCTTCGCTAGATTGGCTTCGTCCCCTGCGTTCTCCCCTGCATAGCGAGCAGAGTACACACCAGGTGCACCACCCAATGCATCGACGCATAATCCTGAATCATCCGATACGACAGCTACGCCCAATGCTTTCGAAAATTCACGCGCCTTCTTAAGGGCATTCCCTTCAAATGTATCTGCGTCCTCCACAACATCCGGTAATGTCGCATCAATATCATCAATGCCCTTTACCTCGTAGCCATTTGGCTCAAGCATCGCCCGAAACTCCTTCAATTTCCCTTTATTACGTGTCGCAACAACAACGACTTTACTCATTAGCGAACCCCTTCTCCGATTCGTGCACCCTGTGTGCCTAATACATCCTTCTGCAAAGCTATCAAACCTGCGATACCTGCTTCCGCTCGCGCCAACAAGGCATTCAACTCATCTCTTGTAAATGGCGCTTCTTCGCCTGTGCCTTGCACTTCAACAAATGCACCACGACCAGTCATGACCACATTCATATCAACTTTCGCCGTTGAATCTTCCACATAATCCAAATCCGTTACCGCTTGCCCTTCAACAACACCAACACTAACAGAAGCTAAATAGTCCGTTAACGGGAATTTTGCGAATTTATCTGACATCTTATTCAACGCGATCGCCAATGCAACAAATGAACCTGTAATCGAAGTTGTTCGCGTACCGCCATCTGCTTGAATGACATCACAGTCAAGTGTAATCGTACGCTCACCTAACGCTTGTAAATCTACAACCGAACGCAATGCACGACCGATCAAACGTTGAATTTCCATCGTACGTCCGCCCAATTTCCCTTTGTTCGCTTCACGTTGGTTACGTGTCTGTGTTGCGCGAGGCAACATCGAATATTCTGCAGTAATCCAACCTTTGCCTTGGCCTTTCAAAAAGTGAGGTACCTTCTCCTCAATCGTCGCCGTACAAATGACTTTCGTGTCGCCCACTTCAATTAAGACAGAACCTTCTGCATATTTATTATAATCCGGAGTAATTCGAACTTGGCGAAGTTGCTCCGGTGTTCGTTCATCATGTCTTTTCATTAATATAAACGCTCCTTCATCGGCCAGTGCCGTAATCTGTGTTTCATTGTACCATAAAAGAAGAGCCCGCGAAGGCTCCTCTCAACGTACCCCTTATTGTTCAAAAGCATCCATTGCTTGAAGACGACTTACTGGTTTATCTTCTACCGCATGATCATTGACCATAACTTGAACGTGCGTCGCTGCCGAATTGTCCAGGAGCGACATGATAACCGCCCGCAATGACTCTTCTTCCATATCCGCTGCTTTTTTCAACAACTCATCTTTTAAGTTCACCGTCACAACTTGATTTTGCAATTGCATCGAGACAAGTTGGACATCTGAAGAAATCACTGGAACAAGCCCTTTGCTCTTCGGTTTCACACTCAATTGTTTCATTGCCGCCTCTAATGGCTTTTCCGTCTGCGCAATCATCCGGGTCACAGGTACCAAGTACGTTTCCTTGTCTTTCCCTTTTGCCTGGAAATACAACGTCACTGGCATCGCCTGGCTCCATGTTACCCCATTCACACTCTCCACATTGATCCCCATCTTGCGGGACAACGGTTGGTCGAGCGGCGTACCCATCGCAGGCATTTGCTCTAACAATTTCCCTTCTACGCGCAACTGCACTTTGTCAATCGTCGGAAAACTGGTCAATGCCCACGTCACCGCTTCTAACATTTTTCGCTCGTCTTCCTTTTTATAGGAAAGAAATGGCTTGGAGAAATCAACAACGGCCAACTTCTCGTCTTTGACGATGTTAATCCCTTTGACTTCTGTTCCCTTCGGTAGCAAACCGGTAAATCCAGAAGGTGTGGTTGCACCTTCCACCATTGCAGCTAATACCGCTTTCGCTGGCGTATCCGTCGTCTCGGTGCGAACGACTACAGGTGCAACATAGCCATTGCGGTCTTTGAAGTATAGCGTCGATTGGAGTGGTTGCTCCGTTTTTATCGCTGTTGAAGTTGTTGTCTTTTCTTTCTTCGTACTTATTGCTTGAGGTGGATCGATTGGATCACTGCTACCATCCCATGCTTGACACCCTGCCGCTACAGCTGTAATTAGCAATGTTGCTACTGCAACTTTTGCCCCCTTGTTGCCCATCGCAAGTTCCTCCCTATGCTCGTCAGTGGTACATGTATACGAGCTTGGCAAGGAATCTATGCCTGGGCACAGCCAACAAAAAAATCGACTGAAAACAGTCGACTTTCCAATTGTATTGCAGTCGACCCACCAAATTCGACTGAAAACAGTCGATTTTAAAGTTTCGAAAATTTTCTCACCGAATCTACTTGCTGTTCCACAAGTAATCCGCGATTGACTAGATGATACAGATGGGCGATTGTTTCGGATAAGGCAAACCGCATTTGATGAACGCCTAATTTGTCCCCAAACGTCGCGATACATACTTCATATGCCGTCATCGCACCTTGCTCACGTAAAATCGTAATCATCTTCTGTAATCGTTCCTCATGGTGTTCAATAATATGTTCAGCACGCTCACGCAATCCTTCGAACGGATCGCGGTGACCTGGGTAGGCCATCGACACCTCATAGGTTTGAATGTGCTGCAACGCTGTAATAAACGTAGCCAATGGGTCGGTATCGACATCCGGTAAATAGGCAACATTCGGCGTGATTTGAGGCAACACATGATCACCGACGATAAATTGCTTAGTCATCTCTTCATAAAAGCCAAGTTGCCCGAACGCATGTCCACTCAATTCAACCGCCAACCATTCACCCTCACCCAGTCGAATCCGCTCACCCGGTTCAACAAACTGCACTTCAGGATGCGGCGAAACTTGAACTAAATAATTATCCATGTGATCACTCATCGGTTGCCACATTTCTTCAGGCAAGCCATGCTGCTTAAATCCAGCAAATTGCGAACGTCCCAAATCACGCTCACCTACCCACAAACGCTGTGTCTGCTCGTAACTCTTTCGAGCCATCCACACAGGTGCACCACCACTCAACTGTTGCATCCGACCGGCAAAGCCATAATGATCCGGATGATGGTGGGTCAGCACAATGCGATGAATCGACGCCCACGTCCAACCATGCTCCGCCAACCACGCCTGCCACACTTGCACCGTCTCTTCCGTATGAATACCCGGATCAACGATCGTCAATCCACCTGTCTCTTCAAATATATAACTATTCACATAGCGCAATGCGAACGGCAAAGGCACTTTCAATCGATGAAACGCAATCATGTCGCACTCACCTTTCCAACCATAATCATCCGAGGGCTATTCGCATCATATAGGACCTTGTCATAATCGCCATACACAACCTGCAAATCAAGTCCCGCCGCTCGCAAATGACGTTCAAACCATGCAAGTTCATATAATTTCACGCGCTCATGATACGTGACATGTTCCCCGTCTGGACGGATCAAATCAATCGTCTTTTCTACCCGATCTTCGACCAACACGCGCGACTCCTGAATATGATGCCCATTAATCACACGATCACTTTGCGGTACTAAATTCGCCCTCACATGCGCCGGATTCAAGAAATCAATCAACCATACCCCACCTGGCTTCAGTACTTTACGTATCTGATGGAGAACTTCTGCATTTTCCGAATCCGCCATAAAGTAACCAAATGAAGTAAACATATTTACAACAGCGTCAAAACGGTTCTCAAACGGCAATTCCCGCATGTCCCCCTGCACCCACGTCACCAACTGTTGCTGATCTTTCTCCCGCGCCACGCGCAATAAAGAAGCGGACAAATCAATGCCCGTCACACCATAGCCCATCTCCTGCAAAGCTAAGGCATGTCTACCCATGCCACAGCATAAATCTAATACTTCAGCACGAGCGGGTAGTTGTAACCATCCCGCCATCGCTTGCGCTTCCATCTTTGCTTTTTCCATATTGCGATGCTTATACACAATTAAATAGTCATCGCCAAAACTGCGATCATACCAATTGTCCATCTACGTAAACACCCCTTATCTTCTTGTAATAGTGTAGCAGGACAACCTACGAAATTAAAGAAGACATCCATTCGACACGATTCGTGTTATTTCTATGTTATCTTTACTTACATATTCATAAATTTAAGCTTTATCTTTTGGAAAATTGTAGTATAATCGCTATAAAGTAATTGAAAACACGAACGTTTTGGGAGAAAAACACCTTTTTCGTTCATTTTTATGTCATATTAATTAACATTAAAGTAGAGGTGCGTTTTATGATTAACACAAAATACGATACAAAACCTTTCTTTGACGAAATGTTCACCGACGAAGATCATATTCGCCCTCATTACGAGCAAGTATATAATGTGATTTCCAAGTGGAAGGATAAACAAGCAGCAGCGAAACAAAGCGCAATGAAACGCAGGATGATTGAGGAAGGGATTACCTTTACGGTTTATAAGGAAGGACAAGACCAACCGTTAGAGCGGACAATTCCATTCGACCTCATTCCTCGTGTCATCGATGCAGAAGAATGGAAGGAATTGCGAGCAGGGATTGCACAGCGAATTAAAGCATTGAATCGCTTTGTTCACGATATCTACCATGATCAGAACATTATTAAAGATGGTATTATCCCGCGCAGCATGGTCGTTGCGAATGAATATTTCCGACCAGAAATGAAAGGCGTAGATGTACCTGGTAACACATATATTACGACTGGTGGCATAGACTTAATACGTAACAGTGATGGCCACTACTATGTGTTAGAAGATAACTTGCGTTCACCTTCTGGATTTTCCTATTTGTTTAAAAGTCGGAATATCATGAATGCGATTCTTCCAGACTTAACATTCTCTCACCGACTGAGAGATTTAGAACCGAGTTTGAATCGATTCTTGTCCGCTTTGCGAAGCCTAAGTCCTTCGACAACAAACACAGAACCCGTGATCGCGCTGCTAACGCCAGGGAAATATAATTCAGCTTATTACGAGCACGCCTTTCTTGCCCAACAGATGGGGATACGTTTAGTCGAGGGCTATGACCTGATTTACAAAGACCACAAAGTCTACATTAAAGATACAAAAGGCCTTGTGCAGCTGGACGTGTTGTACCGTCGTGTTGACGATGATTTCTTAGACCCGCTCAGTTTTAATCCAAATTCTGTATTGGGTTGTGCTGGCATTATGAATGCCTATCGCGCAGGGAATATAACAATTGTAAATGCACCCGGTACTGGCGTTGC
Organism: Bacillota bacterium; assembly: GCA_041179705.1. Classification (GTDB taxonomy): domain Bacteria; phylum Bacillota; class Bacilli; order Paenibacillales; family JBEGSW01; genus JBEGSW01. The sequence goes on from JBEGSW010000002.1 coordinate 57,313, forward strand.
CGATGATAAAGCGATGTATACGTTCGTCCCTGATATGATTCGCTACTATTTGAAAGAAGAGCCAATGTTGCGTAACGTACCGACTTATATCATGACGAAACCGGACGAGCGTCAATATGTACTCGATCATTTGGAAGAGATGGTCGTGAAAGAGACCTCACTATCTGGTGGTTATGGAATGTTAATCGGACCTAGCGCAGACAAAGAAGAAATCGAGCGATTCCGCGAGCTGATTCAACTTTATCCTGAGAAATATATTGCACAGCCGACGTTGCAACTTTCTCGCGCACCGATATTGGGCAAACAAGGGTTCACCCCGCGTCACATTGATTTACGTGCCTTTACGATCATGGGCGCAAATGAAGATATCCACGTTATTCCGGGTGGTTTAACACGTGTAGCGATGACGGAAGGATCATTAGTCGTAAACTCCTCACAAGGTGGCGGCGTGAAAGATACTTGGGTATTGGCATAAAAACTATTAAAGATAGGTGGGGAAAGCGATGTTGTTTCGAAATGCGGAGTCACTGTTTTGGGTAGGACGCTATATGGAACGCGCAGAAAATCATGCCCGATTGATTAATGTCCATTACCACATTCGCCATGATGGCGAAGAAGTAGAGGAACACGTACATTGGATGCGTCTCATTGATTCATTAAGTGCACGCGATGCCTATTTGAAATCTCATATTAATTACGGGGCCGACGAAGTGCTTTCATTCATTACGATGGATCCCTTTTACGAAAATTCCCTGCTCTCCTGCGTGAGTAAAGCGAGAGACAACTTACGGACGTTGCGTGAAAAATTACCGACGGAGTTATGGGATACATTGAACGCCTTCTACTTGTGGTTGAGCGAGCAATGTTTGGACGACTTGTTTGGCGATGGACCACAAGCCTTCTTACACACGATTCGCGAACAAGCAGCAGCATTTTATGGGATGCAACATTCCGTGATGGCACGCGAAGAAGAATGGTTCTTCATTGAAAGTGGTCGTTACCTGGAACGTGCAGAGAACACAGTTCGTATTTTGCAATCGATTGTGCGTGCATGCCAAGAGGATGAAGCCCAACCATATACGTATTTGTTGACAGTCTTAAAGTCCGTAAGTGGTTTCCAAACCTATCGCAAACATTATGCGGATGAGGTAACCGCGGAGCAAGTGATGCGTTTCCTATTAACAAATCCTCACTTCCCTCGTTCCATGGTATACGCCTTCGATCGCATCAAGCATTGTTTTGAGCATTTGGAAGATGTGGAGAATAATGAAGCTTCAGGTAAGATTAGACACGTCAAACTCGCTTGGAAAATTCGTGCCGATCTTGCTTACTTAGAGCCTGACGATCTAACCGCGGAGAATGTTGCGCCATTGCTAACACAACTATTGGATAGTATTCACCGTCTCGGTCAAATGATGGAGTCCACCTTCTTCCGTTCTGAGGGGGTTCGCGGATGAGAATCGAAATTTCCCATGTCACACGCTATCATTATTCTGATGCGATTGCGGACAGCATCAACGAAGTGCGCTTGACACCTAGAACCAACTATCGTCAAGCTTGCTTCCATCACGAATTAACGGTCGAGCCAACCACTTCCTTGATGACATATGAAGATTACTTTGGGAATCGCGTGCATGCATTCAGCGTGAATGTGCCCCACCAAGAATTGGTTGTCAAGTCCCGCTCAACCGTTGTAACCCATGATCCTGACCCAGAACGTCTCCGCTATTTACCGTTTGATGAACAACTAGCGTGGATGCAATCGGACAATTATCGTGAGCGTTACGTGGAGTATTTATTGCATACGCCATATACGGAAAATGCAAAAGAAGTCAAAGAATTCGAGCTGGCTTATCCATTCAGCAACATCGGTCTTTACGCGTGGACGCAAATGATTTGCGAAGCCATCTACACAACACTCACATACGATCCAAGCGCAACACATGTGCACACAACTGTAGGCGAAACACTTATCTTAAAACGTGGCGTCTGCCAAGACTACGCGCATCTGATGATTGCGATTTGCCGTAGCATGGGACTAGCTGCTCGTTATGTTAGTGGCTATCACTTTGTTGGCGATTTACAAGGTGGGAACGCCGATTTTGAACAAGCCTCCCATGCTTGGGTTGAAGTTAATATTCCTGGAACCGGTTGGCTTGGCTTTGATCCAACGAACAACGTTGAAGTCGATTGGCGTTATGTGAAACTTGGACATGGCCGCGACTACAAAGATATCGTCCCTTTCAAAGGAGTCTATTACGGGCCCGGACGACAATCGATGCAAGTCACTGTCGATGTGCAATTAATTGAAGACTAAAAAAGCGAAAGGATGAATCCCCAATTCCATCCTTTCGCTTTTTTATCATTAATTTAATAATCAATTAATACTGGTATGCTATTCTATTTATAAAATGGCTGAAAGTAGAAAATAACATGATCATTCAATTGCAAGCACTTCGTCTCTTAGCAGCATTATCGATTGTTATAATTCATGTGACTGCGGGGCAAGTATTAACTGACTCACGCATTTATTTGATTAATCAACTTTTTCGCTTTGGCACGCCCATTTTCCTCATTCTAGCAGGTATTGT
>JBEGSW010000003.1:0-10991 GCA_041179705.1 Bacillota bacterium
AGCATTAGGTCGCGATGAAAAATCACGTATAGGTAACCTTGTAGCTTTGATGGATGGTTACTTTGGAAGCAATGCGCATCATTTAAACGTCAACGTTTTCGACCGTGAGCATTTGATGGATGCGATGGAGCATCCGGAGCAGTACCCGCAATTAACGATTCGTGTTTCGGGGTATGCCGTTAACTTTATTAAATTAACACGCGAGCAACAACTCGACGTTATTCAACGTACGTTCCATGGAAGTATGTAAATTGAAAGGAGTCCTGGGTATGGATGGCAGGATACATTCGCTGGAAACATTCGGCACGTTAGATGGCCCCGGCATTCGATTCGTCCTCTTTACCCAAGGCTGTGCGTTGCAGTGTCAGTATTGTCACAATCCGGATACGTGGGACACCTCAATTGGGAAGAAGATGACGGTGGAGCAAGTGCTTGCTGAAATCGAACCTTATTTGGATTATTACCGGCGGTCCGGAGGTGGCATTACGGTGACAGGTGGCGAACCGAGTTTGCAGGCGCCATTTGTTGCTGAATTATTTAAACAATGTAAGCGAAGATGGCATTTGCATACAGCATTAGATTCTTCGGGCTTCTGTGATCCAGTCCATGCTGAGGAATTGTTAAAATATACCGATCTCGTTTTATTGGATTTGAAATTGATGGATCGGGAGAAACACGTTGCATTGACCAGCCAACCTAACGATCGCACGTTGCGATTCGCTGCGCATTTGTCTAATCGAGGTATGAAGATGTGGATTCGCCATGTGCTCGTTCCAGGGATAACCGATGATTGTCAAGACTTGCTTGCACTTGGTGAATTTATTCGAACGTTAAACAACGTGGAAAAGGTGGAGATTCTACCTTATCACCGCATGGGTGTATACAAATGGCTGCAAATCGGCAAAAAATATCCGCTAGAAGGCGTAAGAACACCAACAGCGGATGATATAGAAAGAGCATATAAATTAATAAATGCAACCTATTAAATGCGGCAAATCTCCGCCGGGCAATCCGGACAGGAAACAACGTCCTTCAAATCTTGCAATTTATGAATCGTCAGCACACCTTGGTCAAAACTCAGCACACCAGCCGATTTATATTCACTCAGCATGCGGTTCACGCTTTCGCGTGCGGTACCAATCATGTTGGCTAATTCTGTGTTTGTTAATTTAATCGTAATCTGAATCCCCTCCGGCGTTAGCTTTCCATACGAGTTCGTAAGACGAATGAGTGTGGAGGCAAGTGCGCCGGTTTTTCCATATAACAACAAATCGCGGAACTTGGATTCTGTCGTTCGTTGCAAAATTCCCATCCACTTGATGAATTCTACGGCCAGACGGCCATCTTTGGCAATCGTTGCCTCTAAGTCAGCGAGTGAAATAACCCCTACTTCCGTATCTTTGATAGCCTCGGCAGTGAAACTATGCTGGACCTCATCGAATCCACCTAATTCACCGAAAAAATCTTCTTTCTGTAAAAGGTAAAAAATAAGTTCTTTGCCTTCTTCTGTTGTCTTCGAAATTTTCACTTGTCCCTTATAAATAAAATACAAATAGTGTGCCGCATCGCCCTCCCAGAACAGGTGACTCCCTGCTTCATATTTCGAACGTTTCATTGCTTGTTCGAGGATTGCGAAACTTTCTTTGGAAAGGAACCGATTAATTTGATTCGCCTCGCTAGTTAATGGTACTGGTGAGCAATTATGAGCCATCTTATCGGCCTCCTGATATCTAGAATAAACTGATTTATTTAATTATATAGCAAATTAATATAAAGATTGTATGAACTAGATGTGAACGTTTCATGTAGTGAAAAACAAAATGAACCCGAATAAATAGTTAAGAAATTAGGTGGTGTGCCAGAGAGGGAGCATGCTGCAGTTTTTCTATGTTCAGTGTGTGATGTGGAGCGTAGAAAAAATATGCGGAAATCAATCTAATTTCAAGCATGAAAATATGCGGTTTTCCGCATATTTTTCCTAACAGGCGAACAGGTGCCATAGATCCAACTACAGGGAATGGATTTTCTTTAAGCAGGATTCCACAATTTATTCATGTAGCTTTTTTAAGATTAATTTCCCATAGCCGATTGGGTTGAAATAACTCGCTTTCCATATCTCGTTAAGGCCGACTTCGCCGAAACTATAACGCAAATCACGGAAATTACATTCAATGAACATCGGAAATCCTTCAGGTGTTACCCCTAAGTCTAGACCGATATCGGCAAGGTTGGGCAAGGACAAACTCAACTGCAGGGCAACCGCGAGAGCGAATTGTTTTAATGCAAATCGGTGCGCTTCCCCGAGTAATTCCTCTACCCGAACCACGCGTCCCCCTCTTGCTACATTGGTGACGATTTGATTGACGCCAGCAACTTTTCCAACCATTCCAGTTACCTGCCAGACGCCCATCGGATTTCGTTGCACACTAACGCGCACATCGAATGGCCGTCCGTCAAATGTGGCAAGTGGTAGTCGTTGTTGTACAATGTAGCGCCGTTTAGCCAAAATTCGGAGTAATTGTGAAGGTAGTTTGCGGAATGGGGTCGTCTCGAATTGGTGCGTCCAATGCCAGATTCCACCGATTTTGTGCAGCAACATGACGCCGCGTCCAACAGAGCCACGATCTGGTTTCAGGATGAGAGAAGGATATTTTTTCATCCAGGTTTGTAAAGTGGTCGCAGTTGCAAGTGTCGTACCTGGCAAGTTGGGTCGTAAATAGACGTTATGCATAAGTGTCTTGTGTATATATAGTTTTGAAAATTGATTGCCACCATTATACACATAACTGTGTTTGCTTATGTCGAGGAGAAGTTGTCGGTCGCGTGCAGTTCTCGCATAAGTTCGGTTGTGAATCACGGCTGGTAATCGTGTTCGTTGTTCCACCTCATTAAACGTTAACAGTACGGGTGTGAGCCCAAATGTTGCAGTGGCTTCTTCATAAAAAGCAATTTGCTCGTGTTTTGCTTTGGGGTTCAATAAAATACCTATGTCCATAAGGAACTCCTCTCTGTTCGTTTTGCTATAGCGTATGTAGGAAGGCTCGTTCCCGAACGGGCAAGCCTTCCGTAGCATCTACTAATAGCACGACAAATGAGAGGAGGAGAAGTATGCCAGAAGTTTCAATTATTATTCCTACTATGAATGAGTCCAAACGGATTGGACGCATTATTGGCGAGGTGCGTAAAGTCCATCCATCGACGGAAGTCGTGGTTGTCGACAATGGCTCCACGGATGGTACGTCTAGCATTGCTAAAGCTCTTCATGCCAAAGTCGTTCGTATGAAACAGCCGCTTGGCCACGATGTTGGACGTGCGATTGGGGCGGCCGCTTCGACCGGTCGTATTTTGTTGTTCATCGATGGGGACATGTTCATTGAAGAAAAAGCATTGAAACCTTTTATCACTGCGATCCAAAACGGCGTCGACATCGCACTCAACGCGCATCTCGGTAAAGTAGAAAAGAATCCAGTGCACAATGTCGTTTTGACCAAACATGCATTCAACATATTCCTAAATCGAGCCGGGATGAAGGGGTACTCAATGACAACAATTCCGCATGCTTGCAGTCGTCAGGCAGTGGAGAAAATCGGATATGAATCATTCATGGTGCCACCTCTAGCATTGGCGATTGCCTATATGCTTGGGTTGCGTGTGGAGGCGGTACATCACATTCCAGTGGGACAGTTAAATCCGAAGAAACGAGCCAAAGTGAACGGCAAAGATCCATTGGAGTCACTCATCATTGGCGATCACTTAGAAGCGTTGCAGAAATGGATTGCCAATCGTGGCGATCGCGGAGGATTTGGTGATGGTGTGCGACGTCGGGAGAAGGTGGATTCATCATGAATCCCGATTATGCGAGGGTGAGTGTGATTGTTTGTGCGCAAAATGAGGAGCAAACAATTGCTGGCGTGCTCAGAGAAATTGCCGCTATTCCACAATGGAAAGAGACCATTGTCATGGTCAATGGTTCCACCGATGGCACGTTACAAGCAGCGCAATCGGTAGCTGGGACGACGGTCATCTGTGAACCAGAGCCACTCGGTCATGACGTGGGCCGGGCGCTTGGCGCAATGCGAGCGACAGGAGATATCCTGCTGTTCGTCGATGGTGACATGGTCGTTCCGACAGAAGAGTTATATCCATTTGTATGCGCGATCGCTACAGGAGTTGACTTGGCTTTGAATAATTTAATGCCGTTATTACCTCCTTTTGTGAACTGGGATTGGGTAACTACGGTGAAAGCCTTTTTAAATGCTGCTGCTGGGCGTGATGATCTCCTGGCCAATTCGATGACAGCCGTACCACATGCCCTGTCCCGCAGAGCCCTAGAAGTCGGAGGCGTTCAATCACTTGTGGTTCCTCCATTGATGCAAGTGAAACTTATGATGCAGCCACAGATGAAAATTACTGCACCTGCGACAGTCGATGTCATTAAGCGAAATCGCCTTCGCGTGGATAATGTCGGCATCAGTAATAAAGTGGGTGAAATGATTGTTGGTGATCACATGGAGGCATTGGCTGAACTGATTCGTGTAACAGACGGTCGAGGGATTCATACCGATAAAATGCGCAGGCGAGATGCCTTTTATCAGTACTTCTAAAGATGCAACATTTACCGGGATAGTCATTCCTGAATTCCGCCATTCTATAAGCGAACCACAATTGATGGAATGGAGGGAATGGCATGCGTAAATTTGGCGCAGTGAAAGCATCGCTTTTGGCAATTGCATTTGTGCTTATTTTAAGTGGTTGTACCTGGAATGATGATAACAATGTAACGACGAAGTCACGAACAGATGGTACGGTTAAACCATTTGGAGCTAACCGAATGGGGGTCACACCACCTTCCTTGCTCCCAAGTATTCGACCAGACAATAATGGCATTACACACAACAATAAGCGATTAACACAGAGTCAGAAAACGGCGCAACGATTAACAAAAATGAACGAAATTAGTTCCGCGACCGTTTTGCTATCTGAAAATAACGCATACGTCGGTGTGAAATTGAATGTTCCGCGCTATGGCGGTCAAAGTTACATGGGTACGCCCAATCGAAACTTGAATGGGATGGATGCAGTGAATGATCAATTGCGTGCGAAAATCACGAAGCGTGTGAAACAAATGAATCCGACGATTAACTCCGTCTACATTTCTGCAAGCCCTGATATGAATAAACGTTTTGAAGGGTATTCCAATCAGTTGAATCGGGGTGAATCCGCAGATGGATTTATTAGCCAATTTAACGATAACATGCGCGATATGTTCCCTTTGGATTTGAACAACAATAATAAATAATCATGAAGTCCCTTCCTTTGCGGGAGGGGACTTTTTATTTTGTTCAATTTAAAATTGGATTATGCAATACTTAAGGTATCAAAGTAAGGGGGATGCATAATGAATAATAAAAAAATGCTTCACGGTTTACTCGCTGTCATTTTGGGTATGGCGTTGGTCCTTCCTCAAATTTCTTTTGCAGCAACACCAACCTCAAATACAAGTACGAGTTGGATGGATACGGCTACGATTTATGAGGTTAACGTGCGTCAATATACGAAAGAAGGAACGTTCAATGCATTTTCGAAACACCTCACGCGTTTGAGTAGAATGGGTATCAAAGTTCTTTGGTTTATGCCGATTCATAAGATTTCGGTTGCAAATCGCAAAGGTAGTTTAGGTTCTTATTATGCAGTCGCAGATTATAAGAGTGTGAATCCAGAATTTGGGACAAAGGAAGATTTCAAAGCTTTAGTGGATTATGCACATTCATTGGGCTTTAAAGTTGTGCTCGACTGGGTAGCGAATCATACAGGTATGGACAATGTCTGGACCGTTAACAAATCCTGGTATAGCTTAGGTCCTAATGGGGAGCTAATGCCTCCAACAGGTACGGATTGGACAGATGTAGCAGAATTGAACTACGACAATCCAGACATGCGTGCAGCAATGATTGATGCAATGAAATATTGGGTGAAAGATTTTGGCATTGATGGGTATCGCTGTGACGTTGCGGGAAATGTTCCAAATGATTTTTGGCAAACTGCAATCAAACAATTACGTACAATTAAACCGGTCTTCATGCTTGCAGAAGCAAATAACAATAAAGCGTTATTACAGACTGGGTTTAACGCCGATTATGGCTGGGAAATGTTAGGGGTTATGAATAAGATTGGCCTGGAACTTGCCGATTCGTATGATGTTGAACAGGCGATGGCGAATCAAGCCGACAATTATCCTGCAGGAAAGTATCCAATGCAGTTTATTACCAACCATGATGAGAATTCCTGGAATGGTACAGAATATGAGCGTTTAGGTGATGCGGTAGTTCCACTTACTGCCCTTTCCTTTACCATTCCTGGCATGCCTTTGATCTACTCTGGGCAAGAATCAGCCTTTAAAAGACGTCTTGCTTTCTTTGAAAAAGATCAAATCGATTGGGGTAACTACTCACAATCTGTTTTATTCGCGAAATTAACTGAACTGAAAAGAAATAATAAAGCGTTATGGAATGGCAGTGCTGGAGGCCCGTATAAAGCAATTCCATCATCCAATGCAAAGGTGCTAACGTTTGAACGTAATAAGGGTACAAATCGCGTAGTTGTTGTAATGAACCTATCAAGTAAAGCCCAAAAAGCGAAAGTGACCTTTGGGGCGAGTGCAGGGAAATACAAAGTATTTACAGCTACCAAAATGCCTTCAACAAAACCAATTACTTTAGCCAAATCACAGACAGTTTCCTTAAAACCATGGGCATATGAAATTTATACAAAATAAGGGGAGGTTCAGCACATGAAAAAGGCCGAAACAACTTTACAAATTAGTGGCATGACATGTGCGGCCTGTGCAACGCGAATTGAAAAAGGTCTATCGCGATTACCGGGCGTAGAGACGGTGAATGTGAACTTTGCGATGGAAATTGCGAAAGTGGCGTTTGCAGATAAGGAAGTCGAAATTGCTGCGATGATAGAAAAAGTAGAGCAACTTGGCTTTCACGCAGAAGTCAAAGCAGACAACCAGGCAGATCCTCGCGTAGAAGCAATTAAACATTATCGGAATAGACTTCTTGTATCCGCGGCGTTTTCGTTACCGTTGCTTGTTGCGATGATAGGGCCGTTTGAAATCCTAATGAATCCTTGGGTACAGCTTGCATTGGCAACACCGGTTCAGTTCATTGTAGGTAAACCATTCTATGTGGGTGCATTTAAAGCTTTGCGCAACAAAAGTGCCAATATGGATGTGCTCGTTGCACTGGGAACTTCGGCTGCATATTTCTATAGTGTGTTTGCGCTTTATGAGTGGCTTCGTGTCGGTGGACATCATATGGCGGAGATGTATTTTGAGACGTCAGCGATTTTGATTACATTAATTATTTTAGGTAAATGGTTTGAGGCACGTGCCGTTGGACGGACTTCCGATGCGATTAAGAAATTAATCGGGTTGCAAGCGAAGACAGCAGAAGTGATTCGTGGCAATGAAACAGTTGCAATTCCGATTGAACAAGTAGTCGTTGGTGATGTGCTTGTTGTGAAACCCGGGGCGAAAATTCCGGTGGATGGTCAAGTGCTAGCAGGCATTTCTTCCGTGGATGAGTCTATGCTAACGGGGGAAAGTAATCCTGTTGCGAAACAAGTGGGTGATTCGGTCATTGGAGCAACTGTGAACGCGCATGGGCTTCTACATATTCGAGCAGAACAAGTTGGAAAGCATACGATCTTAGCTCAAATTATCCGCATCGTTCAAGAAGCGCAAGGATCAAAAGCACCGATTCAACGGGTATCCGATCGTATCTCAGGTATCTTTGTTCCCGTCGTCGTCGGAATTGCCTTAGTGACCTTGCTTATTACACGAAGTCTAGAGAATGCAATTGCTGTATTGGTTATCGCCTGTCCATGTGCACTCGGGTTGGCGACACCGACATCCATTATGGCAGGTTCTGGTCGTGCGGCGGAAGCGGGAATCTTGTTTAAAGGTGGCGAGCACCTCGAAGCGACACATCAAATCGATACAATTGTCTTAGATAAGACAGGTACAATTACAGAGGGAAAGCCGAAGTTAACGGACATCGCATGCCAAGTTGCATCAGAAGATGAATTTATGAAGCTCGTCGGTGCGGCCGAGAAATGTTCGGAACATCCTCTCGCAGTGGCGATTGTCAAAGGCATTGAAGAGCGGGGCATTACGCTCGCGAAAGTCGATAGCTTTGAAGCGAAACCTGGGTTTGGTATTTCCGCGATGGTCGAAGGGCAATCCGTGTTGATTGGAACACGCCGTTTGCTCTCGGATAATATGGTAGTTTTTGATGGGGCGATTGCGCAACTCGAATCGTTAGAATCACAAGGCAAGACGGTGATGCTTGTTGCGATCGATGGAAACTATGCAGGATTGGTTGCCGTGGCGGATACAATCAAGGAAACATCGAAAGCAGCGATTGCACAATTAAGAAACCTACACATCGAGATTCACATGGTCACAGGGGACAATCAGATTGTGGCGCAAGCGATTGCGAGTGACCTTGGCATCGCTCATGTAGAGGCGGAAATGCTACCGGAACAAAAGTTGAAGATTGTCCAACGTCTTCAGGCGCAAGGGCGCAAAGTAGCAATGGTCGGTGATGGCATCAATGATGCTCCTGCGCTCGCAATGGCCGACATTGGGATAGCGATGGGGACTGGGACTGACGTGGCCATCGAAGTGGCTGATGTGACATTACTGCGTGGCGACTTGCTCAGTATCGTCCAGGCAATCACCATTAGTCGGTTGACAATGAAAAATATCAGACAAAATTTATTTTGGGCCCTGGCTTATAACAGTATCGGGATTCCGATTGCCGCGATTGGACTATTGGCTCCTTGGTTGGCGGGTGCTGCGATGGCGCTAAGCTCCGTTTCGGTCGTACTCAATGCCCTGCGTTTGCAAAGAACTTCGTTATAATGCTTCACCTGCACTCTCCCGCGAGCATACCTTATAGTGACTAGTATCCTCCGTTAAGACGATGCGACCCGAGTGGGAGGGAGAAGGACATTGAATGATAGCGACCATCATCACAACCATTTGTTGACGGCTCGCGAACGCCAAGTATTCGAATTGTTGGTGCAAGATCAGACGACGAAAGACATTGCCGAACAACTTTTTATCAGCGAAAAAACGGTGCGAAACCACATCAGTAATGTGATGCAGAAATTAGGTGTGAAAGGCCGTTCGCAAGCAGTCGTTGAACTTATTAAGTATGGTGAATTGAAAATATAAGTAAAAGGGCTGTTTCACGTGTGTAAATCGTGAAACAGCCCTTTTTGGTTACTTATTTGAATAATAATTTTAACAATGGCGGTGATGCAATGGTTGAAACAATAACAGCAATAATAACAGAAGTGAAATAGGCATCTGTAAGCAAGCCTGCACTTAATCCGATGCTGGCAATAATCAATGCAACCTCACCACGAGAAACCATACCAGCACCAATAATCAGTGAAGATCTGTTATTGAATCCTGTCAGGCGAGCCCCTAAACCAGAGCCGATTAATTTCGAAGCGATGGCCAATAGCGACAATAAAATTGTAAACATTAGATTTTCTTGTATACCGTCAAAACGGATGGATAGTCCAATACTCACGAAAAATACAGGGACGAAAATGGCGTAGGCAATCGGCTCTAATTTATGTTCGATTTCATGTTTGAACGATGTTTGTGAAATCCCGACGCCCGCTAGGAATGCGCCGATAATGCCTGCAACACCTAATCCTTCAGCAAAGATGGAAAGCCCCAAACAAATGAGGATTCCTCCACTGATAATGGGTTCATTGATTTTCAGACGAGCAAATCCCTTCAATAACCAAGGAATCACTTTCCAAGCGATGAGTCCAGCAATGAAGAAGAAGAGAACTTTCTTTCCAATCACCATTGTCAGGCTTATATCGCTGGCTGTCAGTAGACTCATTAATATAGCTAAAAAGATTACTACCAAAATATCATCGACTAAAGCGGCACCTAGTACAGTTGCACTCTCTTTACTTTTAAATTTCCCTAATTCTTTGAATGTCTGCACAGAAATACTCACAGACGTAGCGGATAATAACAACCCGAGGAACAGAGCATGGCTATTGCTCATCCCGAAATACTCACCGATAAAAAAGCCTGTTGCGAATGGAACGATAATCCCACCAATGGCTACAGCAATCGAAGCATTGCGATTTCGATTAAGTTCATTTAAGTCCGTCTCCAAGCCAGCAAAGAACATTAAAAGGAGTACCCCAATATAACTGAACGTCTCAAGTGTAGCAGATTCGTCAATCCAGCCAAGTAATGCAGGACCAATAATGACCCCGACAATTAATTTTCCTAGTACGGAGGGTTGGCCCAGACGAACAGATAAATCGCCGGCAATCTTTGTACTTACGATAATAATTGCTAGTTGCATGATAAATTCCATAGTGACCTCCTAAATTAGACAGAAAGAGCCTGTCAATGACAGGCTCCTCCGGTTGTGCAAAATTTGAATTTGTTTAATCATTCTATCATAAAGATGGATTCGAGTGAAAGGATATCGACATTCGATAATTAATTTTTCTTTCGAGTGCCTCCTAATAAACCGGCAAATGGTGTTTTTTGAATCATTGCGATAAATCCCACAGTCAAGATGATGGTGCCGACAAACAACATCGCGACACCCTTTGGATAGAGGAAAAAGTTCGGTTTTTGAAATAAGATGCTTAACTGAGTGAGGAACCCCATGCTCATCGGATGTACAAGATAAATTAAGAAGGAATGCTTAGCTAACCTGAGAATAAGGTTACGAATGATGTCTTTCAATCTACTTGCAGGCAATTTAGTGCGATACACGACTGTGTAAAATATTAAAAAACTAAGCATGCCATAGAGCATATTTGATGGGGTCGTGCTTATCCAGTAGGTCTTTGTTAGTTTGCCATCGGCGAGAATAAGCAATAAACTTGCTGACCACACGAATAATAGCAGCAATGTTACATGATTTTTC
>JBEGSW010000004.1:0-6384 GCA_041179705.1 Bacillota bacterium
GTTATTTTAATCGTCGTCATTTTCAGCACCTCATTTTAATGTCCTATGCAATAATGTTATTATAATGATAATTACCGCATAAATAAAATAACTCTAATTAAATTACTTGGGAGGTCGTCTATGCATACACACCGATCATCAGCGCGCGACTTTTTAAGGTATATCGGGCCAGGTTTACTCGTTACTGTTGGATTTATCGATCCGGGCAACTGGGCATCAAATATTTCAGCCGGCGCAGATTATGGATATACCTTACTTTGGATGGTCACACTTTCAACCATCATGCTTATCATCTTACAACATAATGTAGCCCATTTAGGCATCGTAACAGGCGATTGTCTAGCCGAAGCTGCAACAAAGCACTTGCCTCCGTGGTTGTCACGAGGCGTTCTATCGACCGCAGTTATGGCCTCCATTTCAACCGCATTAGCAGAAGTCTTGGGCGGTGCCATCGCTTTGAATCTACTCACTGGACTTCCAATCAAACTAGGTGCGATTTTAACACTTGGACTTGTCCTATTTCTTTTATTCACGAACTCGTATCGGAAACTCGAGAAATTAATTATTGGATTTGTATCTTTAATTGGGATTTCTTTTGTCTATGAGCTGAGCATCGTAAATGTCGATTGGGGGCAAGCGGTAAATAGTTGGGCAACTGTCTCCTTCCCACCTGGGGCAATGCCAATCATTATGGCCGTTCTAGGTGCGGTCGTCATGCCACACAACTTATTCCTTCACTCTGAAATTATCCAGAGTCGCCAGTGGAATAAAGAAAATGATCAAATCATCAAGATGCAATTGAAATATGAGTTCGCGGATACACTGTTTTCGATGATTATCGGCTGGGCAATCAATAGTTCAATGATTATTTTAGCGGCCACAACATTCTTCACAAATAACATCAAAATCACCGAACTTGGTCAGGCGCAAAAATTACTTGAACCTTTGATTGGAAACGGTGCAGGAATCGTATTCGGGCTTGCCCTTCTGTTTTCCGGGATTGCCTCAACGACAACAGCCGGCATGGCCGGAGGATCGGTCGTAGCTGGTTTCTTCAAAAAACCGTATGATATCAAAGATAAGCATTCGCGCTACGGCGTTACTGCCATATTAATTATCGCGACACTAATTATTTTCGTGCTACAAGATTCATTTAAAGGACTCATCTATTCACAAATGATTTTGAGTATTCAATTACCAATCACCGTCTTTTTGCAGGTATATTTAACCTCATCCGAGAAAGTTATGGGGAAATACAAAAATAAATGGCACGAAAATGTCGTGTTATGGGCAATTGCCTTGATTTTAACCATTTTGAATGTCATGCTATTTAAAAGTTTCTTTGAATAATTATCACGAAATGGAGAACTGAACATGTCTGAAGAAATCAAAAAAGTATCACTTGCTGATGCAGTTAAACAAAAATTAGCACAACAGAAACAAGCGCAGAATCAAGGTAATAAAGGCGGCGGGTTCAATAGCAATCAACCGAAAGCGCTGAAGACACAAAGCACGAAGAAAATTAACAACCAAAGAAAACGCATGGGCGTATAATGCAAAAGGAGCTTCCCTATTGGGAGGCTCCTTCTATTTTATGTTCGATCCATTTGGTCTCGACGACTTCAATTTTCCCTTGTCCCTGCGTCACATCCGTCATCCAGGCGACAAATGCATCCGTCTCCGCAACAACAGGCAAGCAACTTAGCTTCACGTTATCTGCGAATTGTGTCTCTCCTGTCAGCACATGACGGTTACGCAACTCATTCTCCAACTTACCTAACCACGTATAATCAACTTCAACCTCTACGACACTGTGCAATTGCTTCAAAACAGCCGAAGATGCCTCAATCGCTGCAACAGCCCCATCGGAGTAAGCGCGAATCAAACCACCTGCACCGAGCATAATCCCACCGAAATATCGTGTGACGATGATTAACACGTTGTGAAGTTCTTTCGCCTTAATCACTTCAAGGATTGGTTTCCCCGCTGTTCCACTTGGCTCCCCATCATCCGATTGCTTCTGAATTTGATCACGATCACCAATAACATAGGCAAAGCAATTATGTGTCGCATTCCAATGTTCCTTGCGAATACGCTCAATATATTGATTGGCCTCTTCTTCCGAGGACACGGCAAAGCCGTAGCCAATGAAACGTGATTTCTTAATCACAATTTCTTTGACTCCGGCTTCTTTAAACGTCCGATATCCAGTAACCATTATAATCTTGCTTCAAGCTCAGCTTTTTCTTTTTCGAAACCTGGCTTGCCAAGCAATGCAAACATGTTCTTCTTATATGCTTCAACGCCTGGTTGGTCGAATGGATTTACACCCATCAAGTAGCAGCTTATGCCACACGCTTTTTCGAAGAAGTAGACCATGTAACCGAACCAGTATGCATTCGCTTCTGGAAGTGTCACGATTAAGTTCGGAACTTCTCCGTCAGTGTGTGCCAGCATTGTGCCTTCGAATGCTTTGCGGTTAACAAAGCTCATTGTCTTACCCGCCAAGAAATTAAGGCCATCTAAGTTGTCAGCATCCGGCTCAATCGTAATGTCTTCCACAGGGTTAGCCACTTGGATAACCGTCTCGAACAAGTTACGTGTACCTTCTTGCACGAACTGACCCATGGAGTGCAAATCAGTCGAAAAATCAACAGCCGCTGGGAAAATACCCTTCTGGTCTTTGCCTTCGCTCTCACCAAACAATTGTTTCCACCATTCAGATACATAGTGTAACTGTGGCTCATAGTTTACTAGGATTTCAATTGCTTTTCCTTTACGGTACAACGCATTGCGCACTGCCGCGTATTGGTAAGCTGCATTTTCAGCAACGTTCGGATTCGCATATTCTTTCGATGCATCTGCTGCACCTTGCATGATTTCGTCGATGTTCACGCCTGCAACTGCAATTGGCAATAAACCTACTGCAGTAAGGACAGAGTAACGTCCACCGATATCATCTGCAATGACGAAAGTCTCATACCCTTCAGCATCAGATAATTGTTTCAACGCACCGCGTGCTTTGTCTGTTGTTGCATAAATACGCTTGCGCGCTTCCTCTTTGCCATATTTCTTCTCAAGCACATCACGGAAAATACGGAATGCGATTGCCGGTTCAGTTGTTGTACCCGACTTGGAAATCACGTTGATGGAGAAGTCTTTGCCTTCAATCAACTTCAACAAATGTTTAATATATGTACCGCTGATGTTCTGACCGGCAAAGAAAATTTGTGGCGTCTTACGATCTGCAGCAGATTGTTCGTTATAGAAAGAGTTCGTCAACATGGAGATCGCTGCTTTCGCACCTAAATACGAACCACCGATACCAATTACGATTAATACTTCAGAGTCAGATTGAATTTTCTTTGCTGCCGCTTGAATGCGTGCAAACTCTTCTTTGTCATATGAATTAGGCAAATCAACCCAACCTAAGAAATCGTTACCCGCTCCCGTACCATTGTGCAAATGGCCATGTGCAACTTCAATCATCGGTGCGAAATAATCAATCTCATGTTGCCCAAAAAACCCAAGTGCTTTCTTGTAATCAAACTGCAATTTACCCATCCCTACACGCTCCATCCATAATTTATATATTCGAATATTTTACCACAAAGCCCTGGTTAAAAAAAGACGTTATCCCGAAGGATAACGTCTTTGAGCAATTAGATTAATGCTTTTACTCTCGCTACAACGTTGTCGACATTAAAGCCGTAACGCTCGATTACCAATGGACCTGGAGCGGAGTGGCCATAAGTGGAAATACCAAGAATATCCCCAGCGTCGCCTACATACTTCTCCCAACCCAATGGGTAAGCCATTTCGATACCAAGACGTGCTTTGACTTCTGGTAAAATCACGCTATCTTTGTATGCTTTATCTTGCTTATCAAATAATTCCCAGCTCGGCATACTCACTACGCGAACTTGAATGCCTTCTTCGGCCAATTTCGTTGCCGCAGCAACTGCCAATTGTACCTCAGAACCAGTAGCAAGGATTTGTGCTTGCGGTTTACCATTTGTTGCGTCATGTACGACGTAAGCACCACGATTGATGCCTTCTGCAGCGCCTGTAACTGTACCAGGTAACACAGGCAAGTTCTGGCGTGTAAGTACTAACGCTACAGGACCCGCTGTATTCGCAACTGCATAGCGCCATGCTTGCGAAGTCTCGTTCCCATCTGCTGGACGAATCACAGTCAAATTAGGAATGATGCGAAGCGCTGGCAATTGTTCGATTGGCTCATGCGTTGGTCCATCTTCACCAACACCAATAGAATCATGCGTAAATACATACGTTACTGGCAATTCCATCAAAGCAGCTAAGCGAATTGCTGGTTTCAAGTAATCGGAGAATACGAAGAACGTACCAACATACGGACGAACCCCACCATGAAGCATCATGCCATTAGCAGCTGCACCCATCGCGAATTCACGAACACCAAAGTATACGTTGCGGCCTGCATAGTTGCTTGGCTCGTACATCGGTAACCCTTTAAGGTGCGTATTTGTCGAAGATTCTAAGTCAGCGCTACCACCGATAATTGTTGGTACACGACCTGCCAATGCATTCAGAGCTGCACCGGAAGTTGCGCGTGTAGCAAGTGGCTTGTCTTCAGTTGTGTATGCAGGAAGATCTGCTGTCCAGTCAGCCGGCAACTTATTCGCCAAAGCATCCTCGAACTGTTGCGCCAACGTAGGATTAGCTGCTTTATATGCTGCAAATAATGCTGTCCAAGCATCGAATGCTCGCGCACCCGCTGCTTGTACGTCTGCAAAACGTGCACGCACTTCTGCAGGTACATGGAATGGCTCCTCGGAAGGCCAGCCGTACGCTTGCTTCGTCAATACTGTCTCATCTTTGCCAAGTGGGGAACCGTGTGGACCAACATGACCACCTTTACCCGCTTTGTTCGGGCTACCGAAACCGATAACCGTCTTCACTTCGATCAATGTAGGTTTGCTCGTCTCTTGCTTAGCAGCAGCAATCGCAGCGTTAATTTCCGCCAAATCATTGCCATCTTTCACAAGAATGTACTGCCAACCATACCCTTCAAAACGGCTCTTCACGCTCTCAGAGAATGACAATCCAAGTTCGCCATCCAAGGAGATATCGTTGGAATCATAAAGTGTAATTAATTTACCTAACTGCAAGTGACCTGCAAGGGAAGCTGCCTCGTTGGAAATCCCTTCCATTAGACAACCATCACCTACGATTGCGTATGTAAAGTGGTTGATTAAATCGAAACCTGGCTGATTGTATGTAGCAGCTAGATGCGTCTCCGCCATCGCCATCCCTACAGCCATTGCAATCCCTTGACCCAATGGACCAGTCGTTGCATCAACACCTGCCGTGTGACCGAACTCCGGGTGACCTGGCGTCTTGGAACCCCATTGACGGAAGTTCTTCAACTCATCCATGCTCACATCGGAATAGCCACAAAGGTGCAACAAGCTATATAACAACATCGAACCATGACCCGCAGATAATACAAAACGGTCGCGGTCAATCCAATTTGGTTCAGCTGGGTTAATCTTCATGAAATTTGTCCAAAGCTCGTAAGCCATTGGCGCTGCACCCATTGGCATACCTGGGTGACCTGAGTTTGCTTTCTCGATCGCGTCAATAGATAATGTTCTTATCGTATTAACTGCTAATTGATCGACGTTATTCGTAATAGACATTTATGTTCGTCCTCCTCAAATTCAATGCTAACATTGTATCATTACAATCTTTGCTTTTCCATCAAACAAACTTGCTTGTTTTCAAATCAATTTGCCTATTACCATTCTCGGAGGTGCTTTATCATGAAACAACTAATTTACAGAGGGATTCAATCCGGTTTTGTGGGAGGTGTATTACTTGGCCTCTTCTTTAAATGGATTGAGCAATCCACTGGCAGCAAAGTCTATACCCTGTTACTCAACATTGATTTTTTCCCAGGTGTCAAAGATAAATTAGCTGAGCCAATTGAATTCGGCATTCATTTATTCGTCTCACTCCTGATTGGTGTCACTTACTTTTTTTGGATGGCATATGGTGCCAAGTTCGTACCAATTCCGAAGATGTGGTTTAACCCAATACCAGCCGGTCTCCTTTACGGAATCTTGCCAATTGGACTATTTGTACCGCTTACACTCATCTCTGAGCGGACACCAGAAATCACAGATATGACAGCCTTCACATGGTGGATGGTAGGTCATGTAGGTTACGGGCTTATCTTATGTCTTTATGGCCTTATCGGTACGCAAAAGACTAATTAAATACGATCGTTTTGTTCTGATGAACGAGAATGCGATCTTCCACATGCCATTGCACAGCGCGTGCAAGAACGGTGCGCTCGATGTGTCGACCAATGCGTTTCAAGTCGTCTACCGTATCGCGGTG
>JBEGSW010000005.1:0-5447 GCA_041179705.1 Bacillota bacterium
TCCAAATGCTTGGCCACCAAGTCCAATTAATCATCGGTGATTTCACCGGCCGCATCGGCGATCCAACAGGGAAATCCGAGACGCGCAAACAGTTGACGGAAGAAGACGTGCTTCGCAATGCAGAGACGTATCGCGATCAGATCTACAAGTTGTTAGATCCAGCGAAGACGACGATTTATTTCAACTCCGAATGGTTGGGCAAGATGAACTTTGCGGATGTCGTTGGTTTGTCTGCGAAAGTAACGGTTGCTCGTATGTTGGAACGCGATGACTTCACGAAGCGTTACCAATCGGGTCAGCCAATCAGCATTCATGAGTTCTTCTATCCTTTGATGCAAGGCTATGATTCTGTTGCATTGAAGAGTGATATCGAGCTTGGTGGTACGGATCAGAAGTTTAACTTGTTGATGGGTCGTACGTTGCAGAAGGAATATGGCGTGAGCCAACAAATCGCAATTATGACTCCAATTATTGAAGGTCTTGATGGCGTTCAAAAGATGAGTAAGAGCCTGGGCAACTACATCGGGATCAACGAAGAGCCGAACGAAATTTACGGCAAGACGATGTCTGTCCCAGATGAGCTGATGGTGAAGTACTATGAGCTTGCGACAGACATGAGCAACGATGAGTTGACGGCGTTAGCGGAAGGTTTGAAAGACGGTAGCATTCATCCACGTGATGCGAAAATGAAGCTTGGTTACACATTCGTTCGCATGTACCATGGTGTGGAGGCGGCTGATGAAGCGGAGAACCGTTTTAAGACAGTCTTCCAACAAAATGCTTTACCGGACGAAATCGAAGAGAAGGTCGTTGCAGCGGCTTCCTTGGAGAATGGTCAAATTCGCTTGATCAAGTTGCTTGTGGATCTTGAACTTCAAGCATCCAACGGCGAAGCACGTCGCAGCATCCAACAGGGTGCGGTAAAAATCAACCAGGTTAAAGTGGATGACGTGAATGCGGATATTACATTAGCGGACGGGGATATTATCCAAGTCGGTAAGCGTAAGTTTGCTAAGATTGTATTAGGGTAATGAAATAAGCCTTCCTTCGGGGAGGCTTTTTTTGATGGCAATGCTAGTTTTCGAAATAACGTCCGAAACGACCACTAATTTGGGTGAATGATTGGAAATATGTAAATTAACGTCCAAAACGACCACTAATTTTCAGGATTCGGCGAAAATGTCGAGAATTCTGTAAATTAACGGTTGATTTGGACGTTATTTTTACTTTCAGGCAGAAGTGTGTGTAAATAGTGGTCGAAATGGACGTTAATTGCAGCAAGTGAGGGAATTAAGGGAGGTGGGGCAACAAAAAAAGGAATCCCGAGGGACTCCTTTCAAATGTGTGCTAACGATTAGCGGCTGTAGAACTCGACGATTTGTTTCTCATCGATATCTTGGGAAAGCTCGCCACGGTCAGGTAAACGTACAAATTTACCTTCCATTGTTTTCTCGTTCAATTCAACGAAACCAGGAATGTGGTTACGGCCAGCCATAGCTTCCTTAATTGTGGAAAGGTTGCGGCTGCGCTCACGAAGACCGATTACATCGTTGATGGAAACAAGGTAAGAAGCGATATCAACTTTCTTACCGTTCACAGTAACGTGACCATGGGAAACCAATTGACGTGCGCCTGCACGGGAGTTGGACCAACCCAAACGGTAAACTAAGTTATCAAGACGGGATTCCAACAAGAACATGAAGTTCTCGCCGGCAATACCTTTCATCTTAGCTGCTTTGTCGAACAAGTTGCGGAATTGCTTCTCGCCCAAGCCGTACATGTGACGAAGCTTTTGCTTCTCTTGTAATTGCATACCATAACCAGACAATTTCTTACGTTGTGTTGGACCGTGCTGACCCGGAGGGAAAGGACGCTTCAATTCTTTACCAGTGCCGCTCAAGGAAATACCTACGCGACGGCTTAATTTAAACTTAGGACCTGTGTAACGTGCCATGTGTGTTCATTTCTCCTTTAATCTTGTTTGTTAGATTTATGTGGAGGACCGTTGTGGTGCTTCGGGTGCAATAACGAAGGTTGTTCGTTCCGATAAGAAGTTCAGCCGCTGCCTATCGGTGCCCCATCCGCGAGGGGTGACACAAATTCGAGTTCCTCAATAGCAAATATAGACTTACCAATTTAATACTTTATCTCATTTGGCTAGGCGTTGTCAACGTTTTTCTTGGCTTGTATGGAACTAAAAATATGAATTATACTAGTACAAATATACATAATGGAGGGACATCTGATGAGAGATCAACGAATCACGAAACTTGCTCAAAATATCGTACATTACGCGATTGCGGTTCAGGCCGGCGAGCGTATTTTAGTCCACATGATTGGTGACGAAAGAGAACTATTAAATGCGGTAATCGAAGAGATTCATGCTGTAGGTGGTTTGCCATTCGTTGAAATTGATGATCCTACCGTAACACGTACCTTATTAATGGGTGCAACAGAAGCCCAAATGAACGTATGGACCGAGTACGACTTGAAACGCATGGAAATGATGCAAGGTTACATTGCGATTCGTTCTGGGTCGAATATCAACGAACTTTCCGACGTGCCAAGTGACCGTATGCGTCTGTATGAGAAATTGTATCGTCATCCTATCCACTCCGAACGCCGTGTGAAACATACACGTTGGGTTGTGATGCGTTATCCAAACGGTTCAATGGCCCAAGCAGCGAACATGAGCACAGCGGCATTTGAAGATTTCTACTTCAATGTCTGCAATTTAGATTACGCAAAGATGTCTAAAGCGATGGATGCACTCGTATCTTATATGAACCGTACCGATCGCGTGCGCATTGTTGCACCAGGCACGGACTTATCTTTCTCCATTAAAGATATCCCAGCAATTAAATGTGATGGGAAGCTCAATATTCCGGATGGGGAAGTATTCGCAGCACCGGTTCGCGATTCCATCAACGGAATGCTGACTTACAACACACCATCTGTTTATTCCGGAACAACGTTCGAGAATATTTCTTTCCGATTCGAGAACGGCAAGATTGTCGAGGCAACATCCAACAATTCGGCTAAATTAAACGAGATTTTGGATACAGACGAAGGCGCTCGCTACATTGGTGAATTCAGTCTTGGATTCAATCCATTTATCCAACATCCTATGAAAGATATCTTATTTGATGAGAAGATAGACGGTAGTTTGCACTTCACACCTGGCCAGGCGTATGAAGAAGCAGACAATGGGAATCGTTCTTCCATCCACTGGGATTTGGTGTTAATCCAAAGACCTGAGTATGGTGGCGGGGAAGTGTATTTCGACGACGTTTTGATTCGTAAAGATGGTCGTTTCGTTGTTGCAGAATTGGAATGCTTAAATCCAGAAAATTTGAAAGATTAAGATTATGTTGCACAATTCCAAGCCAATCGGTAAGATTATTGTTAGAAGGAAATCCACATAAAGGGGAGATTCACCATGTCAGATAAAAATGCTGCAATTTTGGAAATTTCACAGACGGCTAGCAAATTCACTTCATCCATCGTGCTTCAGTACGACAACAAATACATTGATGTAAAGAGCATCCTTGGTTTGTTTACGACATTAGTGGATGATGGTTCCTTCGTGTTACACGTGCATGGACCTGACGCAACAGCAGCGGCGACAGCGGTTGCAGCGGCTTTTGAGAAACATGGTTTGAAAGTTACAGTTTCTGCGTAATCATCAATTGACATACCATAAGCATCGTCATATTGACGGTGCTTTTTTATTGGCCTTAACTTGTGCATTAAATCGATTTCGACTAATATAATCATTAAAGAAGCGACGACCTTTGGTTGGGAGGAGCATAACAATGAACGATCAGACATTAATTGAAATATCTCGCAACGCCTCTCAGTTATTAGCTGAAGACGCCGCAAAGATTCGTCAATTGATTGAAGTACAGATGGAGAACTTAGCCACGCGCAAATGTCCGTTGTATGAGGAAGTTTTGGATACGCAAATGTATGGTTTATCCCGCGAAGTCGATTATGCCGTTCGTCTTGGGCTTGTTGCCGAGCAGGATGGGAAAGATCTCCTGGTTGAATTAGAACGTAATCTAGCTCAGTTGTATGAAGCAATGGAGATTAAACAGTCTTTATAAAGAAGGACGTGTGCGAAGATGAGTGAAGTGGAACAAGGTGCCATTCTGATTTCAGATGATGTAGTTGCAACGATTGCTGGTTTAGCGGCACTAGAGACGAATGGGATTGCGGCAATGTCTGGTGGCATATCTGAAGGGTTGGCGAAGCGTTTAAGCGGGAAGAATGCGCAACGTGGCGTTACTGTAGAAGTTGGCCAAGTAGAGACAGCGATTCATTTACGTGTTATTCTGCAGTATGGCTTCCAAATTCAAGAAGTGTGCCATGAGCTGCAATTGAATGTGAAAGAAGCTGTTGAGAACATGACAGGATTGACGGTTGTGGAAGTGAATGTAAAGGTCGAAGGTGTAGCATTCAAAGAAGAAGAACAAGAAGAAGCACAAACTCGACTTAAATAAGGTTTAAGACGCCATCAAATGTCCCAAACTATCTGTACGGAAGGAGGGTCTATCGATGGCTTATTTTTCAAGACAAAATGCGGAACCTGTTGTGAAGGTTGATACGGTGATTTGGTCGTGTGAAAATGATAATTGTGTTTGTTGGATGCGAAAGAATTATACGTTCGAAGCTACGCCACAATGTCCCATTTGTCAGACAAACATGCGTGAAGAAACGCGTTTGTTACCAAGTTTAGACTAAGATACATAAAGAAAGCGCGACCGTCTCTCATGGAGATGCTCGCGCTTTTTGTTATTTCGTAGATTGTCTTGAAATATTAAGCAGGACGCCTACAGACATGAGTAGTACCCACATTGAGGAGCCGCCATAACTAATGAATGGGAGTGTAACCCCAGTTAGAGGAATAGAGTTTGTTACACCACCAATGTTAACGAAAGCTTGGAATGCAATCATACAGACGATGCCAGTGCCAGCTAGCATCCCAAAAGTATCATTGCTTCTAAGTGAAACGGTCAGACCGCGGAAGAGAAATGCACCAAACACGATGAAATAGATGAGTACACCGATAAATCCAAGCTCTTCAGCAATAATCGGGAAAATAAAGTCGTTGTGTGCTTCTGGCAAATAGAGCAACTTCTGAATACTGTCTCCTAATCCGACACCAGTCAGTCCACCATGACCTAATGCATAAAGTGAATTGACCAGATGGTAACCGGAATTGAGCGGATCGGACCATGGGTCCATCGAAAATCGATTGGCCAAATAACCGAATCGGTCAGGACCTGAAAAAACCAAGATGAAAAGGGATATCAACAAACCAAGGACGGAGATAATCCCAGCTATGGTGCCAATAAATTTCCAAGGCGTACCGCCAGCAAAAATAACAGCAACCGTTCCTACTAAGAAAATCACAAGTGAACCAATGTCTGGTTGCAATAAAATAA
>JBEGSW010000006.1:0-7565 GCA_041179705.1 Bacillota bacterium
CAACCAATTCCTTCGTCTTTTCTGGGGAACGGTTGAATACCGCTACGCTAAATCCTTTGCTTTCCATATTCAGGGCAAGGTTCTTACCCATAACTGCTAATCCGACAACGCCAATCTGTTGTTTCGACATTATTCATTCCTCTTTCTGTTAGTAATTTACATACCCTCTATTGTATCTTTTTTTGAATAGAATCTCAAACACGAATTTTCCCATAAAAAACCCGTTGCCAATGGCCGGATTGACCATTTAGAACGGGTTGAAAATTATTATAAAGATTCCGTTAAGATTAATTCTTGTCGCAATTGCTGCAGACGGGTTGTCACTTGTTCCCGCGCTTCCAAAGGTGCATCTTGCTCAATCAAATCAATCAGTTCATCCAAGGCTTCATCTAACGCTTGGCGAAGCACCGGAATGCGTCGTTCCACGCTATCTAGCTGATACACTTTCTCCAAGTCATTTTCGGTAATGAGCAGTTTAGGTTCTTTGGAAAAAATCGTTCTGCGCTCATCGCCGTCGACTTCCACACGCTGAATTAACTCGCCGCTGACAATCGAATCAATGAGGATGTGAGGGTCATGGAACCGTTTGACAATTGCATTGCCTTTCGTGTCGCCGATCATCTTCTCTAGTAATTCTGCTAGTTTCGGATCATTCAACATATAATTGCCAACCAACTTATATCCTTCTGTCAAACGATCAAAACGCAGCTTCACTAACTTCCGGCCAGAACGAATCGCGATAATAAATTGGGTGATGTTCTCGTTCCAATAGATGGAATAGCCCGCCTGAATCAGTTCCCCAATAAAATCACGGACGAGACGACGATCAAATTGCAAGTCCAAATCCGAATATTCCACTTCAAAATGACGACTTACCACAGGTTCTCCTCCTCTAGTAAACGACCTATATGTATATTTTATTATGTCGAATTATGAGTTGCAACTTGAAAAGTGATATTATATTGGCAATCGAATTTAATGAAAGAAGGCGAGTAATTATTATGTCATCTGTAACTTGGAATCAGACTGCTTTTGATGTCTTTGAAGTACCTGGATTGGAAGCGCGAATGGAAGCGTTGATTGCACATGTTCGTCCGAATTTGACGACGCTCGGCGCTGACATGCAGCCGTTCTTTTCACAACTATGTGGGCAAGAAATGTTCCCGCACGTGGCCAAGCATTTGCGTAGAACGGTGCATCCACCGAATGACACATGGGTAGCTTGGGCGTCGGCGAAGCGCGGATACAAAGCACTGCCCCATTTCCAATTCGGCATGTGGGGTACACACATTTTCGTACAATTCGCGGTCATCTATGAGTGCCCGAACAAAGCGACATTTGCTGAAAAACTCGAGCGTAACCTAAAAGTCGTGCAAGCCAAAATTCCTGGAAACTTCGAATGGTCGATGGATCACATGAAACCAACCGGCACGAAGCACAGCGAAATGACTGCCGACGACTTCGCAACACTGATCCACAAATTGCGCAACGTCAAAGCATCCGAAGTCACCTGCGGCGTCCGCATCGAGCGCGACGACCCCATCTTGCAAGATAGTACCAAACTAACGGCCTATATCGAAGACGTGTACAACACACTTCTTCCCCTCTACCGCCTCAGCTTTTAACGAAAGTGCCAGGTCTATGGCATGCAGGAGCCTGGCACTTTGGGGCCTGGCACCAAAATACAAAATAGTGGCCAAATCGACCACTATTTTTTTCGTTTTGACTACAAACATAAAAATAACGTCCAAAGTGACTCTTATTTTCCCGATTTGGCCGGCATTTGGCTAAATGTGAGGAATTAGTGGTCGTTTTGGACGTTATTTTCGTGTAAGGCGATGATTTTGAGAAATTAGTGGTCGTTTTGGACGTTAATTCGGCGAAACGCTCGAGTTGAGGCCGACTATTCCGAAACAGTCGTCTTGCGGTCCAAGAGGACGAAGCGTGCGAGTAACGCGACTGCCGCGAGCGACAAAACAACGCCAATCGCATAAGGTAATTCTTTCGATAGGCCATACAGCAATGCGCCGAACAACGGGCCTCCGATGCGACCTAAATTATCCATCGACGACCCGAGGCCAGATGCTAGACCTTGTGCGACCGTCGTTTTTTGAGAAATTAAGGATGTGACACAAGGACGAATGAGCGAGTTGCCCGCCGAGAAAATCGTCAGGTAAATGGCGCCCGTCCAGAAATTCGTGGTGAAAATTAATAAACCGAAACCAACCGCCGACAGCACCAAGCCATACGCCATGAATCGCGGTTCGTCACCTTTCTTAATATAACGTCGCACCACGCCACCTTGAATCAGCGCACCGACAATCCCACTAATCAGGAACATCAAGCCCACATCGGTCGGCGTTGCATCGAACTTATACTTATTATAATACTGCAATGTCCCTTCCAAGCCCGCTAACGAGAACGATACGAAGAAACTCAGCACATATAAATACTTCAACTTTCCTTCGAAAGCTTGCCAACGTGAGCCCGTCAACTTCGGTTGCGCCAAGCGCTGCTCAGCCGTCAACGACTCCGGTAACTGCCACGCCATAATCCCACAAGTGATGAAAGCCAACAACGCAGATACATAAAACGGTGTATACAAACTACCAATGCTCAACAACGCGCCGACACCGGGTCCGATAATGAAACCAAGCCCAATCGACATGCCAATCAAGCCCATGCCCTTCGTCCGTGTGTCTTCCGTTGTAATATCGGCAATGTATGCAACAGCAACTGCTGCAACCGCACCGGAGAACAACCCGCCCAACACGCGAGATGCATACATCACGACCAAATCTGCATTCGAAATCGCAAGCAACAAGAAACTCAAGCCGAATCCAATCGTTCCAATTAATATAATCGGTTTACGACCATAGCGATCAGACAACTTGCCCCAGATTGGCGACATGATAAATGCTACTAAGGAATATACAACCAACATCATATTTAAATGAAAATGGGAATCCACAACCTCAGGCAAAACAGGAATGATAATCCCAAATCCGATGAATGTAATGATGACGAGTGCCATGATCATGGCGAATTGTTTTTTCATTTTGAACGGATGCCTCCTCTAAATATGCCCAATTATCGTATCACATTTTTTGGGTTAACGAAAACAAGTGGAAGTGCGATTCTTTTTTTGCTATACTTTTTCTGTTTCTGGCTTTTTAGAAGGAGGAAGTATTATGTCGTTAGATCAACACCGCACACCCTTATTCACAGCTTTGCGTGAGCACGCTGAGAAACAACCGATTCAATTTCACATTCCAGGTCACAAGAAAGGTGCCGGGATGGACGACGAATTTCGTTCATTCATCGGTGAGAATGCCTTGTCGATTGACCTGATTAACATTGCTCCACTTGATGATTTACACTCGCCGCATGGGATTATTCGCGATGCACAAGAACTTGCCGCGGAAGCTTTTGGCGCAGATTACACCTTCTTCTCTGTACAAGGGACAAGCGGTGCGATTCAAGCGATGATTATGTCCGTCTGTAACCCAGGCGACAAGATTATCGTGCCCCGCAACGTACATAAGTCGGTTATGAGCGGGATTATTTTTGCAGGTGCTCGCCCTGTCTTTATTTCCCCACAAATGGACGCGAACTTGGGGATTGCCCACGGGATTACGACGCGCGCGGTTCGTAAAGCGCTAGACCGTCATCCGGATGCGAAAGCGGTTCTCGTTATTAATCCTACTTATTATGGTGTGTGTACACACTTGAAAGAAATCGTAGAGTTGGCCCATAGCCGCAACGTCCCTGTTCTCGTTGACGAAGCGCATGGCGTTCACATTCATTTCCATGAAGATCTTCCGATGTCTGCGATGCAGGCTGGTGCAGATATGGCGGCTACTTCGGTTCATAAATTAGGTGGTTCTTTGACACAAAGTTCTGTACTGAATGTGCAGGGTCACCGCGTTGATCCGAAACACGTGCAGTCTATCTTAAGTATGTTAACGACTACGTCTACTTCTTACTTATTACTAGCTTCGCTAGATGTAACGCGTAAACACTTGGCGTTGCATGGCCGCGAACGTGCGGAACGTGCGATTCGATTAGCTAATTATGCGCGTGAACAAATCAATGCGATTCCGGGTCTCTACTCGTTCGGGAAAGAGATTTTGGGAGAAGAAGCAACCTATAACTCGGATCCGACGAAGTTGTGCATTCATATTCGTAAGCTGCAAATGAACGGTTTTGAAGTAGAGAACTGGTTGCGCAAGAATCACAACATCGAGGTTGAGATGAGTGATATGTATAATATCCTTTGTCTCGTTACGCCGGGTGATGATGAGGAGTCGATTGGTGCGTTGATTTCGGCGCTGAAAGAGTTGGCTGCGTTGCATCCACAGGTGGAAGGTCAGACGTTCATCTCGATTCACAACCCAGAGATTCCACATTTGATGCTTTCTCCGCGTGAGGCGTTCTATTCGCAGACAGAAGTGGTTCCGCTTGCCGAGTCGGTCGACCGCATCATTGCTGAGTTCGTGATGGTGTATCCGCCGGGGATTCCGATTTTGCTCCCAGGTGAAGTCGTGACGCAAGATAATATCGATTATATTAATGAACATTTGGCGGTTGGGTTGCCGATTCAGGGGCCTGAAGATAAGTCGATTCAGAACGTCAAAGTCATTGTTGAGGAATCTGCGATTAGCTAGTGTGGAAGTTGATTGTTTCAGCTTAGTTCGCATGCTATGATTGTTTTAATAATTGTCTATAAAGAGGTGCATTTCGTTGGCTCAAAGTGCGTACATCAAGTTTGTTGAAGGTTCTACCGTTCCATCGCTTACCTTAGACGAAGTGAAACAACAGCTCGCGGATTATCAAGAGCTATCTAGTAAGACGGCGCAACAGCTGGGCTGGGATTATGCGGATGCTTCGTTCCCGTATACGTTCGAGACGAAAGCCGGTCAAGCCGATCAGTTCTTCTACCTGAAGGGTCGTTCAGAAGGCTACGCCTACATCATGTTCGGTGTGAGTGACAACCAAGTGCAAGTGGTGTTACCGGACGGCGCGACGCATGGCGACAAAGGCAAAGCCAATGAGTTCTGCAAATTCATCGGGAGTCGCTTAAAAGCAGAATTACACTTATTCAACGGTCGTGTGATCTACTACAATCCACGTAAATAGGTTTATGAGGCTGTCCCACTGGGGGCAGCCTCTTTTTGTGCGCGAGCGCGAAATCGACTGGTTTCAGGCGATTTTCGCCTGTATCTCCTGCAGACCCCCGCAAATCGACTGGTTTCAGGCGATTTTAACGTCCTCGAAAAATAACGTCCAAATCGACCGTTATTTCAGACACAATCGGTCATTTGGTCGAAATAGCGTCCAAATCGACCGTTAATTTTTCAAAAATAGCTACTTTAAACAAAAAAAGTGAAATTAGTGGTCGTTTTGGACGTTATTTTCGTGAATGGCGATGATGTTGAGAAATTAGTGGTCGTTTTGGACGTTATTTTCGTGTGTGTCTCGATGGTGTCGTGGATGGCGGTGGTTTTGGCAAATTAGTGTGTGAGTGGCAAAAAAAAGCATGCGTGCAACCACGGGATGTGGCTGTGCGCATGCTCTTCTCTACTATTCTTGTTCCGCTACCAATTTCTCGTAAGCTTTGATGACCTTGTCCCACTCGTCATTGTCGTCGATGGAACTAAGAACAACTTCTTGGCCTTGCTCTTCTAAACGTACGATAACGCCTTCAGCGTCAGGATCATTCTTCTCAATCAATACCGCATAAGATTGACCTTCATTCTCGAAAGTCTCGATTAAAATCATCTCATGCTCTACGCCTGCTTCGTCGACGTAGCTGAATGCAATTTCCTCATCGCCACAGCCGCAATCTGCGCCATGCTCGTGATTGTGTTCACTCATTGAAAAAACCTCACTTCTACTTATGTTAGATGTATTTACTACGCCATCGTAACATTTCATAGAAATGAGGTCAAATTGAAAAGTAATTATTCAGCTTGGGAACGGATGACTTTCTCCGCAACCAATGTCCATGCTTTCGTGTCAGCCTGTGTCATCCAAACACGAACCGTGTACTTACCAACAAACTTGAAATCATGCTTGATTGTTGGGGAAGTTAACCAGAACTCTCTACCCAAATCCTCTACCTGATTCTCATCATAAGTCGTGCTATACACCACTTTGCCCGTTGGATCTTGTAGCGAGAAACGCAACCCGTTAATCTTCACTTGCAAGCTATCCACTTGTGCTTGAATCTTGAATTGATTCGGGCCTTCCGTTACAGAACCGAACGGCAACACTTGGCCTTTGGACACTTGAATCGGGAACACATGTACATTCGGCTTCGAAATCGAAACCACTTGCTTATCATCATCATAGGATACGAATGCTTGTAATTCATCATCCAACGCGTTCAAGGAAACCACAGGGGATTTGCTACCTTCACGAATGAAACCAGCATCCTTCACTTCTTTTCCTTCAACAAATACCTTTACTTTGCTGAAAGCATCTTCTGCAACCGCCGACGCGGACCAGATTAAGCTTACTGCAAGAACGGCAACTATTAACTTACGCATGTTGAAACCTCCATCTTCCTGTTCATTCTCTTGCAATCTTATACGCGGTGTTTCCAGGAAAGTTTCGGCAGTTTCACAAAAAAGATTAAAAAAACTTAAGACAGTAACTTCAACCACAGCCGCATCTTCGTCTCACAGCGCGCCTTCAACACCGGAATCATCCACTTGCAATGATATTCATACCCCCGGTGCACATACATCACATGCAAAACAGGCCCCGGCTCATACTGCTGCAACACAATCCGACACTGCCGAAAGCGCAGCGAACGCTTGACCTCAATATGTTCCTTCTCTGCCATCTCGCTAAAACGTTCCAGCAATTCATCCCACACTTTCCCCAACTTGAGCTGAGACGCCTGCTTGCGATCATGGTCGAGTGTCTTCATCACCAACATCGTAATCACATATTCACCTATTAAACGCTCGACAATCGGATCGATCCGCATCGCTCACCCCACCTCTCGTACACCAATTATACGAACATTTGTTCCTAAATTCAAGCGAACATTTTGCAACCACGGCTGTTTTTCGTTACAATGGGGACAGAAAAAATTACACACAACTTAGGAGGAAATGCAGATGGCTTGGAGAGAACTTACGACGCTAGAACAATGGTCAGAGACGTTGCAAGGCAGTAACAACAAACCGGTTTTGGTGTTGAAACACAGCACGACTTGCCCGGTTAGCGCGAACGGCTTAGAAGAATATGAAGCCTTCATCGCGAAGTATCCAGATGTTGAATTGGACTATGCATTAGTGAAGGTTATCGAGTCCCGCCCGGTGTCTAACCAAATTGCTGCAGACCTCGGCGTTAAACACGAATCGCCACAAGTCATCTTAGTCAAAGACGGCGCTTCCTACTGGAACACGTCCCACTGGTCCATCACAGTTGCACATATTAATGCAGTGGTGAATTAGGATGGGGATAACGAGCAGTTTTGTAATTACTTACTTGCTGTTTAGTTTATCCGGATTTTTGTTCCGCTTGGATCGTGCGTGGTACGACAAGTTGGA
>JBEGSW010000007.1:0-53469 GCA_041179705.1 Bacillota bacterium
ACCTTCCATTTCGAACTTGATCAAACGGTTCATTTCAACCGCATATTCCATCGGCAACTCTTTCGTGAATGGCTCGATGAAGCCCATTACGATCATTTGTGTTGCTTCCGATGCGGATAAACCACGGCTCATCAAGTAGAACAGTTGCTCTTCGGACACTTTCGATACCGTCGCTTCATGCTCCAATTGAATGTTGTCATTCAAGATTTCGTTGTATGGAATTGTATCCGACGTGGATTGGTTATCCATAATCAACGTATCACATTGAATGTTCGATTTCGAACCTTGAGAGTTACGACCGAACGATGCAAGACCGCGGTATGTTACTTTACCACCATGTTTAGAAATCGACTTCGACACGATAGTTGAAGTTGTGTCTGGTGCAAGGTGAATCATCTTCGCACCTGCATCTTGGTGTTGCCCTTTACCTGCAACTGCGATGGAAAGTACGGAACCTTTCGCGCCGCGACCTTTTAAGACAACTGCTGGGTATTTCATCGTCAACTTGGAACCGATGTTACCATCAACCCATTCCATCGTCGCGTTTTCTTCACAAACCGCACGCTTAGTTACGAGGTTGTAAATATTCGGAGCCCAGTTCTGGATCGTTGTATAACGCGCACGGGAGTTCTTCAAACAGATGATTTCAACAACCGCACTATGCAAGGAGTTTGTGCTGTACACAGGGGCTGTACAACCTTCTACATAGTGAACAAAGCTATCTTCATCTGTGATAATTAATGTACGCTCAAACTGACCCATGTTCTCGGAGTTAATGCGGAAGTAAGCCTGCAAAGGCGTTTCGCATTTTACCCCTTTCGGGAT
Organism: Bacillota bacterium; assembly: GCA_041179705.1. Classification (GTDB taxonomy): domain Bacteria; phylum Bacillota; class Bacilli; order Paenibacillales; family JBEGSW01; genus JBEGSW01. Next base: position 826 of record JBEGSW010000007.1, read on the forward strand.
GTAAATGAAACTACCGCCTGACCAAACCGCAGAGTTCAATGCCGCGAATTTGTTGTCCGTTGGTGGAATTACTGTACCGAAGTACTTTTTGAACAACTCAGGGTATTGTTTCAACGCGGAATCTGTATCCATGAAGATAACACCTAAGTCTTCTAATTCTTTTTGCATCGAGTGGTAAACAACCTCAGATTCGTACTGAGCCGATACACCCGCTAAGAATTTTTGTTCTGCTTCCGGAATCCCTAATTTATCAAACGTTGCCTTGATTTCAGAAGGCACTTCTTCCCATGTCTTCCCTTGCTTTTCAGAAGGTTTTACATAGTATTGAATGTCATCGAAATCCAAATCACTAAGGTCGCCACCCCAGTTTGGATTTTCCATCTTGAAGAACTGTCGCAAGGACTTCAAACGGAAATCTAACATCCATTCTGGTTCTTCTTTCATACGTGAAATTTCACGTACGATTTCTTCCGTTAAACCTTTACCTGTCTGGAAAATGGATTTATGTTCATCGCGGAACCCATATTGATACTCGCTCATTTCAGGCATTTGTTTCGCCATTGTAATACCCTCCCGTCAATTATTATTGTTGATGTTTACTCTGAATCGCACCTTTGCGAACCGCATTCCAAGCTAATGTTGCACATTTGATACGGGCTGGAAATTTATTCACACCAGATAATGCATCAATGTCTTCATATTCAAATTCAACATCTTCACCTTTCATCAGCCCAGAGAATTGATCAGCCAAGGCAATTACTTCGTCGACTGTCTTCCCTTTAACCGCAACCGTCATCATCGATGCGGATGACATACTGATTGAGCAACCATCGCCAACGAATTTCGCATTTTTGACAATGCCATCAACGACTTCCAACTGCAACGAAATTTTATCGCCACATGTCGGGTTATTCATCTCAATTGTCACACCACCATCTAATGTGCCCGAGTTACGCGGTGATTTATAGTGGTCCATGATGACTCTGCGGTACAAATCATCCAATTGCATAGTTGAAATACTCCTTCGTCTGGATAAGACCTTCGACTAAGCGATCGATCTCTTCCTCCGTGTTATATAAATAGAAACTTGCACGCGCTGTGGAAGATGCCTTTAACCATTTCATCAACGGTTGGCAACAATGATGACCTGCACGAACCGCAATCCCCTTGGAATCCAAAACAGTCGCGACATCATGCGGATGAACATCATCCAGATTGAACGTTACGAGACCAGCACGATCTTTCTTCGGACCGTAAATCGTAATGCCATCTATCGTGGAAAGTCGCTCAATCGCATAATCGGTAAGTTTGTGCTCGTGTGCTTCGATGTTGTCTAGTCCAACTTCCTGAAGGAAATCGATTGCAGCACCTAAACCCACAGCTCCTGCGATAATTGGCGTGCCACCTTCGAATCGCCATGGCGCATCTTTGAACGTTGAATCTTGCAACTCAACAAAGTCAATCATTTCGCCACCGAATTCAATTGGTTCCATTTCAGCCAATAATTCTGGTTTTCCATAAAGGGCACCAATTCCAGTTGGACCACACATCTTATGTCCAGACAACGCATAGAAATCACAATCGATCTCTCTCACGTCTACCTTTAAGTGTGGCGTGCTTTGTGCACCATCAACTACCAATTTTGCACCATGTTTATGAGCAATCTTTGCAATCTCTTTTACCGGGTTTCTAACACCCAGTACGTTCGATACATACGTACAAGCCACAATCTTTGTGTTCGCTGTAACGGTTGCTTCCACATCTGCTAATGCGATGTTTCCGTCAGGTTGTAGCGGAATATATTTCAAAGTTGCACCTGTACGCTTCGCTACTTGTTGCCAAGGAATCAAGTTAGAATGATGTTCCATGGGTGTGATGACGATTTCATCGCCTGGCTTACACACATGCATCGCATAGCCTAACGCTACTAAATTGATTGCTGTTGTCGTCCCTCGTGTAAAGACGATTTGTTCAGCAGATGCTGCACCAATGAAATTGGCAACTTTCTCGCGCGCGCCTTCGTATGCATCAGTCGCTCTTGAACCGAGTGTATGAACACCGCGGTGCACATTCGAATTATCGCATTCGTAATAGTGTTTCATCGCTTCAATTACTTGAATTGGCTTCTGTGAAGTCGCTGCACTATCTAGGTATACAAGTGGATGCCCATTTACTTCTTGATGAAGAATGGGGAATAACTTGCGAATGTCGGGGGAAATCATTGGCCCAACTTCCTTTCAACAACTTCGGATAATTGTGCTTCTAAAGCAGCAATTGGAATTGCTGTTACGATTGGTGCTAAGAACCCATAAATGATTAGCTTTTGCGCTTGCTCACGGCTAATCCCACGGGACATCAAGTAGTACAATTGGTTCTCATTCACTTGACCAACAGATGCTGCGTGACCCGCTTTTACTTCATCTTCATCGATAAGTAGCATTGGGTTTGCATCTCCACGTGCTTTCGGGCTAAGCATCAAGACGCGTTCTGTCTGCTCCCCATTCGCATAAGTTGCACCTTTTTCGATTTTTGTAACCCCGTTAATGATTGCTGTTGCTTCATCACGCATAGCTGCACGTGTTACCATGTCACTATTTGTGTTTTTGCCCCAGTGAATCGCTTGTGTTGTAATGCTTAACTTCTGATCATTGGAACCTACACAGATGACTTTCGCATCTGACTCAGATCCGTTTCCACGAAGAATCGAAGTTGTATCTGTCGCACTGTTTCCAGCGTTCATTTCACCAATAATCCAGTTCACTTGTCCATCCTGAGCAACTTCTGCACGACGGAACGTTAATTCTGTTACATTCGCTGCAAGATCATTGACGGATGCGACCGTTACTTTAGCACCAGCTTGTACAACTACTTCAATAGCAATATTGCGAACAATCGCGCTAGTGGAAGTTGTATTTGCACTGTGATCAACGTAAGTAACCGAACTGTTCGCTTCAGCAACGATTAGAACGTGCGGGCTAAATGCTGCATCTTCTTGATCATGCATAAATAACGCTTGAAGCGGAACTTCAACTTGTACGTTCTTAGGAACATATAAGAAAATACCGCCCGTGAATGCAGCTGCATGCAACGCCGTTACAAGGTTCTCATCTTTCTTAATCACGCTAAACAAATGCTTCTGCACCAATTCAGCATGCTCTGTTGCTGCAACATGTAAATCTTTAAAAATTACGCCTTGCTGTGCCAGCTCTTCACTTAATTGGCTAAATACAACTGATGCATTTCGCTGCACGATAAGGTTACTTGCATCTTCAGTCTTAATTAAACCCTTTACAGATTCAGGTAATTGATCGAAAGATGCTACTGCTGCTTCAGTATTATATTGCCCGTATTGCGAAATGTTCCATTTATCAACACGAGTCTTTTCATATTTCGGTAATTCCAACCGTCCAGCTAATTCCAAAGCTTCAAGACGCACGTTAGTTAACCATGCTGGCTCTTTAGTTGCTGCGGAAACTGCTTCAATATAGGCAGCGCCGACCGGTAGGATCGTTGTTGTTGTCATAACGAATGACCTCCTAGTCGATTAGTATTTTGGCGCTACTGTATTCATTGGCACTTGGAATTCTTCTTCAACGCCTACGCGCTCGTCAACAATCCCTAGTTCTTCTTTAATCCAATCGTACCCTTCATTTTCAAGACGCTCTGCCAATTCAGGACCACCGGACTTCACAATGCGACCTTGCATCATTACGTGAACGAAATCTGGTTGGATATAGTTCAATAGACGTTGGTAATGCGTAATAATTAAGAAACCACGATCTTCGGATTTCATTGCATTTACACCTTCAGAAACGATGCGCAATGCGTCGATATCTAAACCGGAGTCAATCTCATCCAAAATGCAAAGGCGAGGCTCAAGCATAGCCATCTGCAAAATTTCGTTACGTTTCTTTTCCCCACCGGAGAAACCTTCGTTCAAATAACGGTGCATGAATTGCGGGTCCATCTCCAAGGATTTCATCTTGGATTCCATTTGGCGAATAAACTTAATAAGAGAAATATCGTTACCCTCTTCACGACGTGCATTTAATGCGCTGCGCAAGAAGTCTGCATTTGTAACGCCTGTGATTTCAGATGGATATTGCATCGCAAGGAATAGACCAGCACGTGCGCGCTCATCTACTTCCATATCAAGCACATCCTCTCCATCTAATTGAATTGCGCCACCAGTAACTTCATAAGAGGGGTGACCCATGATAACGGATGCTAGTGTACTCTTACCAGTACCGTTAGGTCCCATGATTGCATGAACTTCGCCACCATTAATTGTAATATTAACACCTTTCAAGATCTCTTTATTCGCGATAGAGGCTTGAAGATTGTCGATTGTGAATTGCACTTTACTCATTGCATAGTACCTCCGAAAATTAGTATTGGTCATGTGTTTCATTTGATTCTCAATGATTCTCAATGACAATAATAGCAAATTAACATGCAAAATAAAAGTCAAAACGGACTCTATTTTAGAATTATTTTAAATAAAAAGGATGCCCAATTGAACGAGCATCCTAAAAGCACTCCTATTTCTTTCTTGCGATCAATTGCTTCATATCTTCTACAGCTTTCTTTAGCGCAACATTTGCATCTAATTGGTCGTTCCACATCGAAGCAAGTGCTACGTGCATGGTATCCAAATAGGCATCGAATTCATCAATCCCTGGTGTCGCTTGCGCATCCTTTAATTGCTTCAAGAATCCATATGCAACCGGATCATTTTTGACGATTGCATCACTAAACACTGATTCATTTGTCGGAATTGCACCAGTCATTGTGAAATTTAGTTTTTGATGTTCTGCATTAGTTAAGTATGCTGCAAACATCCGCGCAGCATTCGGAAATTTCGAATTTGCATTAATGTAATAGGACTTCACCGTTGAGAACGGCTTCATCGCTTGGCCATTCGGTAATTTCGGTAAAGGTGCGGTCGCTAGATTGGGCACATTTGCCTTAAAGTATGACGTGTTCGTTGTATCACCAATCGCCATCGCGATTTTCTTATTCACAAATGCTTCTTGTTTAATCGGTTCTGTTAGCTGCTCCGTACGAAGTGGTAATAATGCGTCACGCAAGGATCGATAATAATTACCAGCTTGCACGGCACCTGCATTATTTAATGCAATGTTGGATGTATTCGTTCCCTTGTTTCCAAATAACGTGACGTCGTATCCGCCAAAGAAGCCATAGTTCCAAAATGAACTTCCCACATTCCACATGATTGCATATTTGCTGGTAGCTGGATTGTTATAGCCTTGTGCAAATTCAATCATACCCGACCACGTTGCAGGTACACTTTCGATCAAATCTTTGTTGTAATAGACCGCCGCAACATTAAACGATGCTGGAAATCCGTAAAGCTTGCCACTATAACTCGCACCTTTAATGGCTTGCGAATCGTTATCTCGATTAATTATTTCTTTGTGAAGATCAACAGGACGAAGTAATTTCTGCTTGATTGCTGTTTCCATATGATCCTGTGTGGATGCAAACACATCGGCACCAACACCAGCTGGCCCTTCAGTTGCCATTTGTTCCATCGCTTTATTCGGATTAAGCTCCCCAAAGCGAACTTTCACCCCATATTGTTCCTTGAATTTCAAGGCCACAGCTTCTATAAATGCTTTCTCTTCATAGGAATCCCATACAATTAACTTGGCACCCGCTTCCGGAGTCAATTCAGCCGCGGATTTAGGCGTCGGTTGAATCGAAGGAACTGCACTGACTTCCGGTTGATCAGCACCACTTCCACCACATGCTGCAAGACCAACTAGTAACGTCGAAGAGATAACGATAGTCGTTAAACGTTTGAACATGAATTTGTCTTCCTCTCAAGTTGTCTCCTAAATAGAATGCGTTCTATAATGTTCGAATAAGGAGGCGTTTAATTGTGTCACAATCTATTATCGAACTTTTTAAAGCAAATGCCAACCCCGAACTTGCAATTCCAATGGAAGCGTATCAGAAAAATCAATTTCCATTTTTGGGTATTCCGAAACCGATGCGCCACCGCTTACAGAAAGACTGGATGAAACAAACTGCGAGAGCTGCAGAAATCGATGCGAACCTGATTACACAACTCTGGGATATGCCAGAGCGGGAGTTTCAGTACCTTGCTGTAGATTTACTCCTTGCGATGAAAACGAAAATCAAACCCTCGTATATCCCGATGATGAAATATATATTAACCACGAAACCTTGGTGGGATTCAATTGATCTACTTGCAGCACATGTCATTGGTGAACTAATGATGCAATTCCCTGATGTAAAGGAATCCACTGTCATCCCATGGGCACACGGCAAAGATGATTCAATATGGCTTCGTCGAACAGCCATTTTAAGCCAACTCCGCTACAAACAAGCAACAGATACACACATGCTTGAGGAAGTCATTTTAGCGAATAAAGATACGAAAGAATTTTTCTTAAACAAAGCAATTGGCTGGGCGCTCCGCGAATACGCAAAGACTGATGCAGACTACGTACATAAATTTGTAGAATCGCACAACTTACATTCACTCTCTAGGCGAGAAGCACTCAAACACTTTCGTAAAGAATAGGGTGCGCATTATCTCCGAACCAGGTCATATAATTCATATACAATGACTTATCACTGATGGGGTGCGGAATGGAGAATTCCTATTTCATATCTAAGGAAGACTGGTCGTTACATCGCAAGGGTGAAGACGACCAACGGCGTCATCAACAAAAAATTCGTGAAGCAATCTTAAACAAATTACCCGAGTTAATTAGCAATGAAAGTCTAATCTTATCCAATGGGAAAAGCAAAGTGCATATTCCCATTCGAAGTTTAGAGGAGTACCGTTTTCGTTACAATTTCAACAAACAACAACACATCGGTTCCGGGCAGCCAACCAGCAAACCAGGTGAGAAGGTCGGCGATGCGCCCGGCGAGGATTGGACAGATGCTGAGATTGCGATCGAAGACATTGAACCCCTACTTTTTGCTTCGCTCGAATTACCTCATTTACTTCCCAAGCCACTCGAACAACTCAACCAATCCGATATCATATTTACTGATATTCGAAAATCTGGCATTCAAAGCAACTTGGATCTCAAACGGACATTACTTGAGACAATCCGTAGACACGCGAAATCAAATCAGCCTAAACTTCAAATCAAACCAGATGATCTGCGATTCAAAACGTGGAATGACATCTACAAACCACATAGTAATGCAGTCATTTTGGCGATGATGGATACGAGTGGCTCCATGGGACAGTTGGAGAAGTATTGCGCGCGCAGTTTTTTCTTCTGGATGACACGATTTCTACGGTCAAAGTATGAGCAGGTCGAAATTGTATTTATCGCACATCACACAAAGGCCATGGTCGTAACGGAAGAACAGTTTTTCTCGCGCGGAGAAAGTGGCGGAACGATTTGTTCTTCTGCTTATGAACTTGCGAATTCGCTTGTTGAGAAGATCTATCCCCCAGAGCAATACAATATTTACCCCGTGCATTTTTCAGATGGAGATAATTTATTAAGCGACAACCCAAAATGCGTAACAGAATTAAAGTTATTATTGAATCGCGCTGCCATTATCGGTTATGCCGAAATTAATCCATATAGTCGCACAAGTACGATGATGCAGGCTTTCAGATCAGTCAACGATGCGCGATTCCTCCCCATTGTGATCCGTGATCGCAATGAAGTGTACAAAGCATTAACCCACATATTTGGCAAAAAATAAAAAGCGTGCGGAGCATTCTCCGCACGCTTTCAATTATTTCGCAGTTAACTTAAACCAAGTACTTGCATAGTCACCATGTAAGAGAGGGACTGCCCAACCGTGTTGCATCAGAATGTCGCCGCCATAAGATGCCTCATTACCAGCAAACTGATAATCCAGATTCGCATCCAAACCTTGTAACTTCAAACGCGTGAGTCGTGGATTCGGCTCAGCCAATGTACGGAAATAGAACACAACCGCTTCGCGCTTGTCCTGAGAAACGACCATCCAAGAAGTAGCATTTCCTTCAAAAGGACTAAGCAAACGATAAAGTTGACCTTGTTGTACCAATTCGCGAATGCCCTTATACGCTTTCGTTTGATCTTTAACGATTTCACGCTCTTCCTCTGTAAACTTCGTCAAATCCAACTCATAGCCAAAGTTACCACTCATTGCTACATCGCCACGCATTTTCAACGAAGTGTTTCGTCCAACCTGATGGTTAGGAACAGCCGAAACGTGCGCACCCATCGTGCTAATCGGATATACAAGACTTGTGCCATATTGAATCTTCAAGCGCTCAATCGCATCCGTATTATCACTTGTCCACGTCTGAGGCATATAGTACAACATCCCTGGGTCGAAACGTCCACCGCCACCTGAACAACTTTCAAATAGAATATGTGGGAATTTCGTTACGAGACGCTCTAATAAATCATATAGGCCAAGCATATAGCGATGTGCCGTCTCTTTTTGACGATTTGGTTCAAGCAACGCCGAACCTACCTCACTAAAGTTACGATTCATATCCCATTTCACATAGGAAATTGGAGCTGAACTTAAAATGGCAGCGATTGATTCATATAGATAATCAACGACATCCTGTCTGGATAAATCAAGGACTAATTGATCGCGACCTTCTGTGCGACGTCGTCCAGGAACGTGTAGGCACCAGTCAGGGTGAGCACGATACAAATCGCTATCCGGAGAGACCATTTCTGGTTCAAACCAAAGACCAAATTGCATGCCCATTTGATTCACGCGATTCGCCAAGTCTTCAAGACCATTTGGTAATTTCGCATGGTCAACAACCCAATCCCCTAAAGAACTATTGTCACTGTCTCGTTTACCGAACCAACCATCATCCAATACAAATAATTCGATGCCTAATTCAGAACCAGCTTTGGCAATTGCTTCAATCTTTTCTGCATTAAAGTTAAAGTAAGTGGCTTCCCAGTTATTGACCAAAATTGGACGAGCTGCGTCACGATGTTCACCACGACACAAACGTGTGCGATACAACTCATGATAAGTACGAGACATGCCGCCAAGACCTTCCGAAGAATACACCATGACAACTTCAGGCGCTTGGAATGAAGCAGTCGGTAAAAGTTCCCATCCAAAATCGAAATCGTTAAGTCCTACCGACACGCGCGTCATTCCATACGATTCAACTTCCGTCTCAATCGCAAAGTTTCCACTATACACAAAACTAAAACCATAAACATCACCTTGTTGCTCGTTCGTCGTTGGTCTTACCAAAGCTGCAAATGGATTCATTTGGTGCGAACTCGAACCGCGGCGACTCTCAAGTCGGAAATTACCAGGCGTCAACTTATTGCGGTTCATATGTCTTTCGCGTTCATGCGCACCGGATAAGGAAATGATTTCAAAATTAGAATCAGCAAAATCAATCGATGAACTTCCTGCTCGCTCTAATTGAATAACCGTGTTCCCAGTATTTTCATAACGAGCAGAACGAATAATCGCATCGGAATTCGTAAATACTGTGTATGAAAGGTGAACTTTTAAACCAGAATATTCATCAACTACTGTCACAATTAATGTCTCAGCTTCGTGATCAGCTTCCGTGTAGACACTTGGCAATCCTTCCAAAGCCGGTTTCCCAGCAATTATTTGATGACTTTCATATTTCAATTCTGTAATGCGTGTACCATCTTCCAATTGCACTTGATAAACAGGATGACGTAGATCACTCGTTCCGTACTGGGGGAATTCTTGTGCAAGTGTATCTAAAGATATTTCTTTTCTACCCTTCACAGGATTTGGATGGAATGAACAACGTTCTCTTAATTGAATAAGACCCAATTGATTTGCATGAAGTCCGTTATGAACACCATGTTTCCATTGCACAATATCTAATTCCGACAATTCCTGATGACGTAATTTTTTCCCCCAATAGACATGAACCAAATATCCTTCAACAACTTGAAAGATATAACTAATTTGTTTGCCTTGGAGATGAAACTGCTGTGTATTTGCAGTGAAATGTATCGGCATGTTGTCTTAACTACCCCTTATCTATATGTTTTACTTCTTTTTTTAAAAATTACGTTCCTATGAAACGCACTCATTATATGATATCACGTAATATTTAAATTTGAAATCGTTTCCAATTATTTTTTATTTAAATTTCACCTAACCAAGAAAGTAAATCAACCGAGACTTGTTTTCGTTGTAAATCATTGATTAATTCGTGTCTTGCATTTTTATAAATCATAAATCTTACATTTTTTAATCCGAGTTGATTAAATCCTTTGATTAATCTCGCTACACCTTTCCCGCATTCACCAACCGGATCATGATCGCCAGATAAAATATAGACAGGTAAACTTCGGGGTAGTTTCTTCATCTCACGCGTTCGATAAGTTTGATGAAGCCCCTCAAAAAAATCTCTATAAAACAATGCGCTACATACAAACCCGCAATATGGATCGGCTATATAAGCATCAACTTCTTGCGAATCTCGACTCAGCCAATCAAACCGTGTTCGGGAAGGTTCAAATGTAGAATTAAAGCGCCCAAACAACAACTTGTCCAGCAATCGACTTGGATGTTCAGGTCCGTAATAATTGATTTGCATATTCGCAATCATAGTGGCAATTGTGAGAAGCTTCGAAGGTTTACCATTGGAACCAGATAAAATTAAACCATTTATGTGATGCCCATGAAGCTGACTATAACGCAACGCGATAAACGAACCCATACTGTGACCAAATAAATATCTGGGTATTCCGTGATCATGTTCAGAGCATATTTGCTTCTGAATTTGATGCACATCATCGACCCAAACGTGGAAATCCGCACCAGATGTATTACCTAGATTTTCTATCGATCGAGCCGTCTGTCCATGGCCACGTTGATCATGTGCATATACGGCGTAGCCCTGTTCGACCATTTCCCAGGCCAAACGTTCATAGCGAAGCGCATGTTCAGCCATGCCATGAACAATTTGCACAATCCCTTTTATCTCTTCTGTTGGTATCCATGTATACAAAAAAACACGCGTACCATCTTGCATTTCCTGCCAACTTCGATTCACCTTCATCACGCTGTCCCCCTTAACAAAAAAACTCGCTACACACTCTTTCGAGTCGCATAACGAGTTCCCTTTATTACAACTGAGTAATTAGCCTTTCCAAGACATAATGCCACCTTGTAAATTTACAATTTGACGATGACCTTTGGCGCTCATCATGGCTGCAGCCTTTTTACTACGCATACCACTCTTACAAAACACGAAAACTTCCTTATCCTTCGGAATTTCGTTCATACGGGACTTCAACTGCGACAACGGAATGTTCACCGCTTTCGGAATCGATCCGCTCTTAAACTCATTCACTTCACGGACATCAACAAGAAGCGCTCCTTTATTTGCATGCAACCGATCTTTAAATTGGCTAGCATTCAACGTGGTCATCCCTTTAATCGGAGCAACCATACGGTAAATGGACCAAAGAAGAAAAGCACCTAGTAGTATATTGACGATTGTTGATGCACTCATCTGATTTCCTCCTACACTTATCTGCTTTTCACTAACAATGCAATTGCCTCTTTGACTTTCTTTTCCTGTCCATCAGAAGTTCCTGCTTCGGACAACAAGCAATGTTGCAAATTTTCCGCCACAATATGTGCAATTGCTTTATCTGCTGCACTGCGAACTGCGCTGAGCTGGGTGATGACATCTTTGCAATTCGCATCTTCTTCCATCAATCTCAAAACGCCGCGGATTTGACCTTCAATTCGACGCAATCGTTTCTTCAAATCATCATGATAAGCAAATGACGTACTCATTTACTCAACTTCGCCTTCCCAGTAGCCCATGCCACCCGCCATGTTCAACAATTTCTCAAAACCGCGACTTTGCAAATAATCACATGCCATTGCACTACGTCCACCAGCTTGGCAAATCACGATTACTTCTTTGGACTTGTCAATTTCACTATAACGAAGATCTAATTGATCTAAAGATATCAATTTCGTTCCTTTAATGTGACCGGACATATATTCACCAACAGAGCGTACATCAATAAATTCGTAGTTCGGATTTCCAACTAACTTCTCAACTTCTTCAGGTAAAATATTCTTCCACGTGCGTTCCATGTTTTATCCACCTTTTGTTATTGTATATATACCCTATGGGGTATATTGCTATGATACCCATCCATATACATCATGTCAACACCTTAGCCATATACTTTCCAAAAAAGGGGTTGATGACATGCACCTAAATGATGCAATTGAACAAATCAACGAAATTGCGCTATCTTATGGCTTAGATCCATTTCCAATGCGTTATGAAATTTGTCCCGCTTCGATTATTCATACCTTTGCATCCTACGGCATGCCTGCACGTTACACCCATTGGTCATTTGGCAAAGCTTATCATCGACTCAAATTGAACGAGCAACTTGGACTAGGGAAAATATATGAACTTGTTATCAACCACAACCCTTGTTATGCGTTTCTGCTAGACAGCAATTCACTCCTTCAAAACAAGCTGATTATCGCGCATGTGATTGCTCACAGTGATTTTTTTAAAAATAACGTGTACTTCAGCACGACAAATCGACAAATGATTGAATCAATGTCTAGCTCAGCAAGACAAATCCGAGCTTATGAAAAAAAATTAGGCATTGCAGCAGTGGAGCAAACGTTAGATGCCGTTCATGCCCTGAGTGTACATAGCAGCGTTTTGAAAGTAATGATTGAGCAAGGGTTCCACTTAGAGGAGTGGACGAAAGATTTGATCATGATTGGCATGGAAGAAATGGCGTATTTTTGGCCTCAGATGGAGACGAAAATTTGCAATGAAGGCTGGGCAACTTATTGGCACCGGACAATTATGCGTGAGTTGCCTTTATCTGATGAAGAATTGATTGCCTATGCGCGCATGCATGCTGCGGTCATTCAACCTTCCGCATACAGCCCCAATCCCTATCAACTTGGTTTGGCCTTACTTGAAAGTATCGAGAAAAAGTCAGGTCGAGCAGGACTATTTCAGGCTAGGACATTGGAATCAGATGTATCATTATTGCGAAATGAGTTAACATCGAAAATCGTTGACGACCTTCAACTGCATGCTTATATTAAGCGTGGTAGCGAATTTAAAGTGTCTTCATCGCATTGGCAGGATGTCCGAGATCAATTGGTCGCTAGCAAAATAAATGGCGGTTTTCCGATGATTTCAGCGGAAGTGTCACAAGATCGAAGTCTGAAGTTGATTCATGCCTTTGAAGGCGTTGAACTGGATGTCAAGGAACTAGAACGGACACTTCCCTATGTCTATCATTTGTGGCGTTTCCCGGTGAAATTCTATACGCAAATTGAAGGCCGACCGGCTACTTTTTCTTATGATGGAACTACATTGCATAAGCAATTCGGTTAATTGAAAGAACGGCCCCTTCAATGCGAAGGGGCCGTTCCATTATATAGCAGCTATACGACAGATTCGATTCTAGTTGAATGAACTTCTTGGTGTTCGAATCGCGCGCATATTCGGCTATAGTCATATATATGCTAACACACAGCCAAATATTCCAAAAAATTATGCGGAAATTGTCGCTCCACCTGCAACTTCAAACTCTTTATTGCCAACACGAACAAGGACAGATACATCAGATTCATTCGTTAATATGGTCTGAGCGCTGGTAACATTGACTTGTAGACGTGCACCACGGAACACGATCTTGAATCCGAAGGATTTCCACTGACCAGGAATAAATGGTTTCAATTGAAGCACACCGTCGACGACTTTCATTCCACCAAATCCTTGAATAACAGACATCCAAGTACCCGCCATGGACGTGATATGCAAGCCATCTTCAGTATCGTTATTGTAGTTATCTAAGTCTAGGCGTGAAGTACGCAAGTACATTTCATATGCCTTCTCTTGATACCCAAGTTCACACGCCAAGATGGAATGGACACAAGGCGACAACGAGGATTCATGAACCGTCAATGGCTCATAGAAATCAAAATTGCGTCGAAGTGTTGCCGTATCATATTGATCACCGAAGAAATATAGTCCCTGCAATACATCGGCTTGCTTAATATAGCAAGAACGAAGAATACGGTCCCATGACCATTTCTGGTTGAGTGGTAGATTTGCACGATCCAAATCTGCAACCTTAATAATTTCTTTATCTAAGAAGTTATCTTGTTGTAAGAAAATACCCATCTTCTCATCGACTGGGTAGTACATGTTGTCGATGATATCTTGCCATTTCACCGTTTCTTCTTCTGTAATTCCTAAGTTCTTCGCAAGTTCGGCATAACGTTCCGCTTCATTTTCTTTCAAATAAGCGATGACATCCAACGTGTACTCAAGTGTCCAAGAGGCAATACGGTTTGTATACCAGTTGTTGTTTACGTTATTTTCGTACTCATTCGGACCTGTTACACCATGCATCATGTAGACATTCTTTGCAGGAACGTGATGCACACGCAATTCCCAGAAACGGGAAATTTCAACTAAGACGTCTAATCCCAATTGACCCAAATAGCTATAGTCCCCTGTGTAATTTACATAGTTGTAAATGCCATAAGCAATCGCGCCGTTACGGTGAATCTCTTCAAATGTAATTTCCCATTCATTGTGACACTCTTCACCATTCATGGTTACCATTGGGTACAAAGCACCCTTCGTGAATCCTAACTTGCGCGCATTTTCTTTTGCCCGTTCCAAGTGATTATGTCGATATACGAGCAATTGACGGGAGATGGCTTCATCTGCAGTTCCTAAATAAAACGGTAAGCAATATGCCTCTGTATCCCAATATGTACTTCCGCCATACTTTTCACCTGTGAAGCCTTTAGGCCCAATGTTAAGACGAGCGTCTTCCCCTGTGTATGTCTGGTTCATGTGGTAGATGTTGAAGCGAATGCCTTGTTGCGCTGCATCGTCGCCCTCAATCACAATATCACTATCTTTCCATTTGTTCGCCCAAGCCGTTGCTTGATCTGCAAGCATTCTTTCGAAACCTTTGGCTTTTGCTGCTTCAGCCACTTGCTTTGCGATTTCGGCCAACTTAGCTACCTCATGATCGCGATTTGTTACATTCCCCACATACTTATAAATCGTCGCGGTCTGACCTTGTCCAACGGAGACTTCGAATGTATTATGAGATTTCTTCGGCGATTTCTCAGCACCTTTAAACGCATTTACCGTCTGGCCATTTACTTGTACATCAACAACCATGTGCGAGCAAATTTGGAAATCTAGTTTCTTCGTCTTCACTTGAACGCTTCCGTACTGTTCGCCAGCATCTTCGGCTACAGCGTCCCAAAATTTCTCATCATAGTTGGAATCTTTGTTCTTTACATCTGCATCTAAGAAAGCAACAACTTCAACAACACCACTAAAGTTCAATGGCGTGATGGCATAACGAACAAGTCCAGCTTCTTTCTCCACAATACTGACAAAACGAGTTGCTTCAATCTTTACTTCTTTGCCGCCTGGCAATGTTGCAACAAAGGTGCGATATAAATAACCTTCTTTCATATTCAATTCACGGACAAACTCGCGAACCGGAACATGAGCTAAATCAAGTTCTATGCCATCAATTACAACCTTAAGACCAATCCAGTTTGTCGAATTCAACACTTTAGCAAAGTACTCTGGATAACCGTTCTTCCACCAACCGACGCGTGTCTTATCTGGATAATAAACGCCCGCCATATAACTACCTTGCAACGTATGACCAGAGTAAGTCTCTTCGAACATTGCACGTTGCCCCATATGTCCATTACCAATGCTACATAGACTCTCACTAATTTCATGCAACTCCGGTTTGAAGCCTTCTTCAATAATTTTCCATGGATCTACTTTAATGTAAGGTGTAAACAACTCGCTCCACTCCTTCGTTAGTTGAATAAATCTTGTACCTGTTTCAACGTTAATTCAGTAAATTGCTTAATCGTAAAATCAGCTGCAGCTAATTGTTCTGGCGAGCCAATGCCAATAACATGCATATGTGCTCGAATCGCTGCCTCAACACCGGCTTCCGCATCTTCAAAGACAACACACTCTTCAGCTGCTACACCAAGTGCTTCTGCACCTAATAAGAACACTTCAGGATCTGGTTTCGCTTCGCTTGTCTTGTTGCCATCAATAATGGCATCGAACGTGTCCATCATCCCGATATTCGTTAAAATCATTCCTGCATTCTTACTTGCTGATCCTAGCGCAATTTTAATTCCATTTGCTTTTAATGATGCCAAAAATTCTGTTACGCCAGGTAATATTTCAGATTCGTCCATCGACTTAATATAGTCAACGTACCATTCATTTTTTCGAGTAGCCATCATTGCTTTTTCTTCTTCTGAACGTGAAATGCCACCAATTTCAAGTAAGATTTCCAATGAACGCACACGACTAACACCTTTAAGTCGTTCATTGTCATGTTCAGTGAACACAAATCCCAATTCATCTGCCAATCGCTTCCAGGCTAAATAATGATATTTCGCAGTGTCAACGATAACGCCATCAAGATCAAACAAACAGGCTTTTAACTGTGCCAAAACAGATTCCCCCCATAATCAATTACTAAATCTTAGTATAAACGCTTTTATAAAAATTTGTTATACTTAAAGTTGTGAATAATCTATAGTATTTTGGCATCGGAGGCCCTTATGTTCAGAGCGATGAAACGACCCGTTTTAATTATAGCATTTGTATCATTAACAATCTTAGCCAGTGGCTGTGAAGAGGAACCAACAAAGAAAAAACCAACAGCAACACCAGTCACAAAATCAAAAGCCAGTGTCGCCCCAACTTCAACACCAACTGAACAGTCGCCACAGACTAGTCCAACGGTTGCGACGCCAACACCAACAACGCAACCAACTAGCAACCAAGCCATTCCCGTTGTTAGTAACCACACTTCTTTAGAGGTTATGGTCAACAAACAACGTGCATTACCTGCGAATTATGTGCCTGCTGATTTAGTGCAACCGAACATCTCTTTCTCATTCTCAGGTGTAAGTGAAAAGAAATTATTACGGGCAAAAGCAGCCAAAGCAATTGAAGATTTATTTGCACAAGCAAAAGCTGAAGGAATTCACTTAAATGGGGTTAGTGCCTATCGTTCGTATTCCACCCAGGCGGCTATTTTCAAAGCGAACGTCAATCGACAAGGGTATGAGCAAGCTAGAAGATTTAGCGCAGTTCCAGGTACAAGTGAACACCAAACAGGCTTGTCCATTGATGTTTCCGCTGCAAGTGTTGGCAATGCATTAGAACAGTCCTTTGGGGCAACAGTGGAAGGCAAATGGTTGGCAGCACACTGTGCTGCGTTTGGTTTTATCATTCGCTATCCAGATGGCAAAGAAACCATTACTGGTTACGCCTACGAACCATGGCACATTCGCTACGTTGGCACAGCAATGGCTTCTGAGATTATGTCCAAAGGTTTAACGTTAGAACAATATTTGGGCGATGCTGCTCCTGCTACGATTACACAGTAGAGAGCGGCCTCGCTCTTTTTTTATCGATTTAACAAACTCCCCACGTAGCGTAACAATTCATTCGCACATACCGTGCAATAACCATGTTGCTCAATTAAGCGGTCCGTGACATCATTCATCCGTTTCAGTTGTTTGGCATTTGGCGTCTTGCTTGATGTTGTAATTTTGACGATATCTTTCAAGTCTGCAAATAGCTTCTTTTCAATGGCTTCCTTGAGCCGTTCATGATTACGGTAATCGAATGTTTTTCCTTGTCTGGCAAAGGTTGATATTCGAATCAATATCTCTTCTCTAAAAGCTTGCTTCGCATTTTCAGATACGCCAATTTGTTCTTCAATTGCGCGCATCAACCGTTCGTCTGGGGCTAATTCTTCACCTGTTATCGGATCTCTTTGCAGACGCATTTGACAGGCAATTTCTATGTTGTCGATGTAATTTTCGAATAGCGTTGCTGCTGAATCGTCGAATGCGTAGACAAAGGCTTTTTGAACTTCCTGCTTACTTTGTTCATCATATTCTTTCCTCGCGAGTGAAATAAGTGACAAATAGCGCTCACGATCCTCTTTGCTTAAAGAAGGATGTTGATCGATGCCCTCTTTCAGCGCACGTAAAATATCAAGTGGTTGTATACAGCTCCTACCCTGTTCAATTAGAGCGCCAGAAATTCGATTTACAACATAACGGGGATCAATACCACTCATCCCTTCATCCAAAAACTCATTGTGTAAATCAGCGACATCCGTTGGTTTAATTCCCTCAATCACCTCGCCGTTATAAACACGAAGTTTCTTCAATATATCGAGGCCCGATTTCGCACTTTCTTTCAAGCGTGTCAAAATCGAGAACATCGCCGTTGTCCGCAACGCATGTGGTGCAAGATGAACATGTTTCATTTCACTATCATTAATTAATTTCAAATAGATTTTTTCCTCTTCTGAAACGCGCAAATTATAGGGAACAGGCAGCACAATCATCCTTGACTGTAACGCCTCATTTTTCTTGTTCGCAATAAAAGAACGATATTCCGTCTCATTTGTATGCGCAACAACCAATAAATCAGCACTGATGAGCGCAAAACGGCCCGCTTTAAAATTACCTTCCTGCGTTAATGACAACAAATGCCATAGGAATTTCTCGTCACATTTCAGTATTTCTTGAAACTCCATGATTCCTCGATTCGCGATATTTAATTCACCGTCAAAGCGATAAGCACGTGGATCTGATTCAGATCCAAACTCCATAATCGTAGAGAAATCAATACTGCCCGTTAAATCAGCAATATCTTGTGACTTCGGATCAGACGGACTAAACGTCCCAATCCCAATCCGATTGTCTTCACTTAAGAAAATTCGTTCGACAGGGACTTGCTCAATCTGACCGTTAAATTCATGTTGAAGGCGGTGTTGGCATACGGGACATAAATGCCCCTCGATACGTACTCCAAGTTCTTTTTCAACCTCTGGCCGTAACGCCTCAGGAATCAGTTTCAATGGTTCTTCGTGCATCGGACAATTCGCTATTCCATATAGGGCTCCCGAGTCAGTGCGTGTATATGCTTCTAATCCTTTTTTTAATAAAGTAACAATGCTCGATTTGCCCCCACTTACGGGCCCCATCAAGAGCAATATTCGCTTTCTCACATCTAACCGACGTGCTGCAGAATGAAAATATTCCTCTGTTAACCGCTCTAGTGTTTCATCCATGCCAAACAGGTCTTCACCGAAAAAGTTAATGAGACGATGTTCCCCGGTATATCCAAAACCCTTTTCAACAATCATGTCGAACACACGCGCGTGTGCCGTGCGGGCGATACGAGGTTGCAACCGAACAAGATCTATATATTCCTTAAACGATCCACGCCAAGCAAGTTGTTGTTGCTCATCTCGATGTTCTTGAATTCGTCGAAAAATGTCCATGCCCACCCCTCCTTGCTACATCTTATGCGGGTGTTAATCCGGTATGTTATAATACTGAAAAATCGCAGAACAGGAGGTCGTGAGATGGCTATTGCGAAAGAGATTGAATTATACCCACCGATTAAAGAATGGTTAGAGAAACTTGGTTATACCGTTCGAAGTGAAGTGCGCGGATGTGATGTCGTGGCATTGCGAAATGAGAGCGATACACAGCCCATTATCGTGGAAATGAAGAAGTCTTTCAATTTGTCCCTTCTCTATCAAGCTGTCGATCGACTTGCATTGACTCCTTATGTGTACGTTGCAATAGAAACACCTGAGCAAGTAACGAAGACAATTCAAAAAAATCAAAAGTTAATGGAACAATTATGTCGTCGCTTGCAAATCGGTCTTATAACAGTCCGTTTTCGTTCAAATGGTACTTCCATTGTTCAAGTTATCATGGACCCAGTCATCCCTGATGAACTGCTCCTTCCTTCCTTGAAAAACTCAAAGCGGATGGCACGCCAGCAGACGGCATTACTCAAGGAATTCGCTGCGCGCAGTGGTGACCATAATACTGGCGGAAGTACACGTCAGAAATTAATCACATCGTATCGCGAACAGGCGCTTTTGTGTGCCTATTGGCTAAATCAATGTGGCCCACTTGAGCCGAAGCAACTACGCACACAACCAGGAATGATCGCTGGGAAAATCCAACCGCTATTGCATAATAATGTCTATGGGTGGTTTGAACGCGTCAATCGCGGGGTTTATCAAGTTAATAATGAGGGGAAAAAAGCTTTGATCGAATATGCGAAGCTTGTTGAGCAACTATTGCCATAAATCGTATTTTCATTTCGTAAACTTATACGTTATAATACTAGTAACAGAATCGACAGGAGGAACGTACAATGAGTGCAGCATTCGTATTATCAATGGTGATTTTCGCTCTATTTCTAGGGGCAATCTTAACTGCAGCAAATAATGAAGATCAAACGCACGGACTATAAACAACTCTCACAACAACAAAGGCTGCTTAGGAAGTGGAGATACCCCATTCCTAAGCAGCCTTTTTACTTATTTACTGTATTGTTTCAATTCCGCCAAACAACCGACACAAATGTGTTTGTCTTTGAAATCATGAACGTTTTCTTGCGAATTGCAGAATGAACATCTTGGCTTATACTTTTCGAGAATAATTTGCTCACCCGTAACAACAATTTCAATAGGGTCGCCTTCATTCATCGAGAATTTTTTGCGTAGTGATTTAGGTAATACGATTCTACCTAATTGATCGACTTTTCTTACGACACCAATCGGTCTCACGTTAATTTCCCCGCTTTCAATATATCTACCAATATCTGATTCGACAAAATTCGTCATTTCTTCGTCCATCATACCTTAAAAGAACCGTTTTTGCATTAATAAATATAAAAATATCTGTTTTTTAAAACTTATTTAAGACCAGGAAATCCAACTTGACGTAGTCCCTCATATAAGATTACTGCAGCCGCATTTGATAAATTTAATGAACGAACTTCTTCCCCCATAGGCATGCGAATCCAAGAATCTGGATAACGATTCAAAATATCCATAGACAACCCTTTCGTCTCTTTTCCGAACACAAGGAAATCACCATCATTATAAGCAATTTCAGTGTATACCTTGGATGCCTTCGTTGTTGCAAAAAAGAATCGTGCATCGGGGTATTTCGCTACAAGTTCATCAAAAGAATCATGATACTCCAATTTCACCGCGTGCCAATAATCGAGACCTGCTCGTTTCAATAATTTATCATCTGTTGAAAATCCGAGCGGACGAACAAGATGCAGATGCGTCCCAGTTGCAGCGCATGTTCTCGAAATGTTTCCAGTGTTAGCTGGAATTTCTGGTTCTACTAAGACGATATGAAAAGCCACTTCGATATTCCTCCTGTTGTTTACAAATATTTAACTTCAGCATAATCGTGTGATGATTAAATTTTCAAATAATTAATCTAACAAATTGTAAGTAAAAGGGGTACGAGCATGACTAAAAAAATCTTAATCGTCGACGATGAACCCTCTATTTCCATGCTTGTGGAATTCAATCTCAAACGTGCTGGTTATGAAGTAAGTTGTGTGTTTGATGGAGAAGCTGTATTTGAAGCAATCTCTTCATTCCAACCTGATCTGATTGTACTTGATTACATGATGCCTAAAATGGATGGCATTGAGGTTATAAGACGATTACGTGAACAAAACAATCAAATCCCAGTCATTATGCTCACGGCCCTACAAGATATTTCTGAACGAATCGTCTGTTTTGATTATGGTGCAGATGACTTTATGACGAAGCCTTTTAGTCCACAGGAATTAATTGCGCGTATTCATGCGCAATTTAGACGGATGGAAGTACGTGTTTCTTCCCCTCCACAGGATGAAATTATTCGTATTGGGAAAATTGCTATATTACCTGCTCAACACGAGGTCAGATTGAATAATAATTTA
Organism: Bacillota bacterium; assembly: GCA_041179705.1. Taxonomy (GTDB): domain Bacteria; phylum Bacillota; class Bacilli; order Paenibacillales; family JBEGSW01; genus JBEGSW01. The sequence goes on from JBEGSW010000007.1 coordinate 22,688, forward strand.
ATTGAAGTCACCCCGAAAGAATATGAACTCCTATTATTTTTAAGTCGAACGCCAGGTAAGGTAATGTCCAGGCAGGAACTTTTATCCCAAGTATGGGATTATGAGTTTCAAGGCGATACGCGAATCGTAGATGTTCATATTAGTCATTTAAGAGATAAAATCGAGAAAAACCCTCGTGATCCAGAATATATTATAACGATACGGAGCGTTGGGTACAAACTTGTAGATCCATTTCGTTTACTAAGTGAGCATACATTTGTAGGTTGAATCATAAGAGGGAGGTTACGTGTAAGCACGCAACCTCCCTCTTTCTATGAATGCCTTTATTAACCGTTCTTCTTTTGGAATTCGATCATGAATTGTTGCAATGCAACAAGTGCTTCATGTGGAACTGCATTGTATGTTGATGCACGTAATCCACCTACACTTCGGTGACCTTTAAGACCAACGAAACCAGCAGCTTGTGCTTCTTTGGCGAATAATCCTTCAAGTTCTTCATTCGCCATACGGAAAGTGATATTCATTGTGGAACGGCTTGCTTGATCAGCAACTCCTTTATAGAAACCACCACTTGCATCAATCGTATCGTAAATCAAGTTTGTCTTTGCAATATTCTTCTGCTCAATCGCAGCAAGACCACCTTGGCCTTTTAACCATTTCAAGACTAGATTAACCATGTAAACAGAGAAAGCCGGTGGCGTGTTGTATAATGAGTTATTTTCTACATGGGTAGAATACTTCATCATTGTAGGAATATTCGCAGGCTCACCAACTAATAAATCTTCACGAACAATGGCTAATGTTACTCCAGATGGACCTAGATTTTTTTGAGCTCCTGCATAAATCATACCGAAAGGTGTGATATCAAAAGGTTTGCACAAAATGTCACTGGACATATCACCAATTAAAGGAACGTTCCCCACGTTAGGGAATTCCTTGAACTGGATTCCTCCAATGGTTTCATTGGACGTAATATGTACATAATTCGCATTTTCTGCGATTTGAATTTCCGATTGTGTCGGTACGCGGGAGAAGTTATGTTCTTTGCCATTATAAGCAACTTGTACTTCACCGAACAATTTCGCTTCTGAAATCGCCTTAGAAGCCCAAGCACCAGTGTGAATATAACTCATCACTTTGCCTTCACGGGCAAAGTTCATCGGAATCATTGCGAATTGCGATGATGCACCACCCTGCAAGAATAGAATCTTGTAGTTAGCTGGAATGTTCAATAGTTCACGGAACAATTGTTGCGTCTCATCATTCACTTGCTCGTATTCTTTGCTACGATGGGAAATCTCCATAATGGACATTCCAATTCCTTTATAATCCACGAACTGTTCTTGCGCTTGTTGCAACACTTCAAGTGGAAGTGCTGCAGGACCTGCATTGAAATTATAAGCACGATTACTCATTGTACTCCTACTTTCTCCGATTTTCTTCTAATCATAGCAATATTAACCCATTGCTTCAACCCTTTAGGAAGCGAATTAAAAATGACGATTACGTGAAAAAATCCCCAGCCAAGCATGGCTGGGGATTTAAATGAGTGCAAATTAGCAATCGAAGTACAAGGAGTATTCATGTGGATGAATTCGGATTGCAACTTGTTTCGCTTCTTCGGATTTGAAGTTGATGTAGTTTTCGATGAAGTCTTTGCTAAATACATCGCCTTTAAGCAAGAAGTCATGATCTGCTTTAAGTGCTTCGATAGAACCTTCAAGTGTAGAAGGAACGGATTGGATCTTCGCTTTATCTTCATCAGAAAGATGGTAGATGTTTTTGTCGTAAGGACCGAAACCTTCAGCAACTGGATCGATTTTGTTTTGAATACCGTCCAAACCAGCAAGCAACATTGCAGCAAACGCCAAGTATGGGTTAGCTGTTGTATCTGGTGTACGGAATTCGATACGGCAACCTTTAGGTGTAACTGCAGCAACTGGAATACGAACTGCAGCAGAACGGTTACCTTTGGAGAATACCAAGTTAACTGGTGCTTCATAACCCGGTACCAAACGCTTGTAAGAGTTTGTGGATGGGTTAGTGAATGCAAGCAATGCTGGAGCATGCTTCAAGATACCACCGATGTAGTACAAAGCAAGTTGAGAAAGGTTAGCATAGCCACCTTTTTCGTAGAACAATGGGTTACCGCCATCGAAGATGGACTGATGAACGTGCATACCGCTACCGTTGTCACCAAATAGTGGCTTCGGCATGAAAGTAGCAACTTTACCATAAGAACGAGCAGTGTTGTTTACGATGTACTTGTACTTCATCAAGTTATCAGCAGTCTTAACTAGTGTATCGAACTTGAAGTTGATTTCACCTTGACCTGCAGTTGCAACTTCATGGTGATGACGCTCAACAACTAGACCGGACTCTTCTAGCAAACGGCAAATTTCAGAACGAAGATCTTGTTGTGTATCAACTGGAGCAACTGGCACATAGCCACCTTTTACAGGTACTTTATATGCAAGGTTGCCGCCCTCTTCAACGCGACCAGTGTTCCAAGCAGCTTCCTCGGAATCAACGTGGAAGAAAGAAGAGTTCATGCCACTGGAATAACGAACATCATCAAAGATGAAGAATTCGGATTCAGGTGCGAAGAATGCTTTTGTACCAATACCAGTTGTTTGCAAATACTCTTCCGCTTTTTGAGCGATAGAACGTGGGTCACGCTCATAGCGATCGCCGTCTGGTGTATGAATGTTACAGATTACGATTAGTGTGTTGTGCGCTGTGAAAGGGTCTACGTATACAGACTCAGTGTCTGGCAACATAACCATGTCGGACTCTTCAATTCCACGGAAACCTGGGATAGAAGAACCGTCGAACGCTACGCCGTTCTCAAATGTTTCTGCTTCTACTGCACTTGCAGGAAGAGAAATGTGGTGCGCCTTGCCATCCAAGCCGATGAAACGGAAGTCTACGAACTCGATGTTTTGTTCTTTGATTAGGTCTAACACTTTTTGAACTGACATGAATAAAATTCCTCCTAAATTTCCGAACATTAACAGCTGGTTATGCGTTAATCGTTCAATTTTTTTGTCTTACATAGTGGATATTATAATTTTGTCGAATATACCAAGTCAAGTGCTATGTAAGGTATTTTTTTTGCTCATGTTACAAATGCTTACAATTCAATTATCATGAACAAAAAAGGCTCCTTTGGAATATCCAAAGAAGCGCATTTTTCTAGGTCAAAAATTGATGCTTAGCTGTTCTTTTCTTTCGCTCGAGGCAACAAACGTGACATATCTACCTTACGTTCTGCCTTCCAAGTGCTTTCATCCAACGGATTAAATTGTTCCAAGTAGCTAATCACTTCACGTGTAATTGGCGTAGGTGTTGAAGCGCCAGAAGTGACTCCAACCACTTTACATGACAACAACCACTGTGGATCAATCTCCGAGACATCTCCAACACGAAAGGCTCTTACACCTGCGATATCTTCGGATACTTGTGCCAATCGATTTGAGTTGTTACTTTTTGGATCGCCCACAACGATGACTAAATCGGTGCCCTTTGCTTGTTCAGCAACGGCTTCTTGACGCACTTGAGTAGCTAAACAAATTTCATTGTGAATTTCAGCTGTTGGAAACTTTGCAATCAACTTATTCATCACGTGTTTAATATCCCATTGGCTCATTGTAGTCTGATTTGTGATAATGATCCGATCGGTCGGCATGAACAATCGATCAATTTCCTCTTCACGTTCGATTAAGTGGACATAATCAGGCGCAACACCAATCGCACCTTCCGGTTCAGGGTGGCCTTTTTTGCCGATATAGATTATATGGTACCCTTCTTTCACCTTGGAACGAATTAAATCATGCGTCTTAGTAACATCAGGACACGTTGCATCTACAATCGTTAAACCCTTGGCTCTAGCACGTTCACGAACTTCAGGTGAAACGCCATGCGCGGTTAATATTACCGTACCTTCAGTAATTTGCTCGAGAATTTCTAGTCGATTCTCTCCTTCAAGGGTGATTACCCCTTCAAGTTCAAAAGCATCCGTGACATGTTTATTGTGAACAATCATCCCGAGGATATAGACAGGACGTGGCAAATCCAAATTTTTAGCGGTTTGCATAGCGAGTACCATCGCGTCAACAACGCCATAACAGTATCCGCGGGGTGAAATCTTAACGACTTCTAACATGTGTAACCTCCCTAATTCTATCGGTTACCTATTATTATACCGATATAACAGTTGGTAGCCAAATTGTGAATCGTGTCCCTTTACCGAGTGCGGTACGCACCTCTACGCTCCCGCCGTGTTCATCGACAATCCATTTCGCAATGGACAACCCAAGGCCTGTCCCACTTGTCTGCCCACGCGACAAATCAGCACGATAAAAGCGATCAAAGATAAATGGAACATCCTCGTTAGAAATGCCAATCCCTGTATCTTCAATCGTTATTCCAATGCGTCCATTGTCCTTTTGGAATGCGAAATAAACCGAGCCTTCTACAGTGTACTTAAAAGCATTTTCTATAAATATTAAAACCATCTGAAGCAGATAATCTTCGTGACCTTCCACATATACATCATCGAGTTCATCAAGCTGATTTACTTTCCATTCTGCGGTACGCGGCAAAAAGACTGCTCGTTTAATCGCTGTATCAATAACATCTTTTAATAAAATTATTTTCTTTTCCATCGTTACCCCAGCGTCGGCTCGTGCTAAAGATAACAAATCACCAACGAGACGGCTCATTCGCTCAGCCTCAGCAGAAATATCTGCGACTGATTCAATTGCTAACTCGCTGGATTCATGATTCGAAAGATCGCGTTGTAATACTTTTTGCAACAATTCGACATTCCCTCTGATGGTCGTTAACGGTGTGCGTAATTCGTGAGAGGCATCTGAAACAAATCGACGTTGTGTACGAAGTAAATTTTGCAACTCGTTATACGAACTTTCAATTCGACCCAGCATCCCGTTAATCGTGAGCGTCAGTCGTCCGATTTCATCTTTCGGTCCATCATATTCTATGCGATTATTTAGGTCATCGCCTTTCTGAATTTGGTTCGCAGCAGCTGTAATTAAATCAATCGGTCGAAGTGCCTTACGTGCTAATAACCATCCTGTAGTAGCTGCACCAGCGATAACAATCAAAGACATTATCAACAACAAGTTACGCACTGCATCTAAAAAATCATAATGCGCTTTCATCAACTGTGCACCAGACAATACTCCGATAGTTACGCCATCAAGTGTGATCGGCTTATAAATGATCAAAAACGGGTACCCATTGATTTGTTTGATTTTTTCAAGTTGTACTTTTTTCTCAAGATTTATGATTTCACTACTCGTTAACGGAATGGTTAAGTCAACTTGCTGTGCATTTTCAGATTGTGTGATTTCATCTGTCATCAAGTTATTAATCTGCAAATAGACACTTTCGCTAAATAACGGATTGCGACCTCGTAAATCAAAGCTAAATCCCAACTCATCACCACTTGTAAAAAGCTGCGATTCTAAACGTTCACCGACTCGATTTAATTCACTATTTAAAGCATCCTTATTGGAGTTCATAGAATTAATAGATAGGAAACTATAAAGAGACACACCAAAAACAAGCAACGTCAATGCCAAAACACCTGCATATAACAATGTTAATTTCAGTCTAATTGTCAAAGCAGGTCAGTCCTTTCTAAGTACATAGCCAGCACCACGAACGGTCTGGATACATCGGTACTCTCCTTGTTCTTCAAGTTTCTGTCTCAACATCGCAATATAAACTTCTAACACATTGGATTCACCGCTAAAATCGATGCCCCATATTTTTTCCATCAACATATCTCTTGACAGTACTCGCTTTGGATTTTGGATGAACAAGTACAAGACATCAAACTCTTTCGTCGTTAGGTCAATCTTTCGTTCCCCACGATAAACTTCTCTAGCCGCTGGAAGTAATTTGATATCGTCAAACAATAATACCGGATCATTGATGCTGCCATCTGCTGGTTTACGACGCAAGAGGACACGAATTCGAGCGAGTAACTCATCAAGTGCAAACGGCTTAATTAAGTAATCGTCAGCACCATTATCTAATCCAAATACGCGATCAGCTATTTCATCCTTTGCAGTCAACATCAAAATTGGCAATTGACTTCCAGCCTCTCTTAACCGACGACATACTTCCCAGCCGTCAATCTGAGGCATCATCACATCTAATATAACGAGATTCGGTTCTTCATTGTTTGCTAGGAATTTGAGCGCTTCTGAACCATTCGATGCCGTATCCACTTGGTACCCTTCAAAAGCTAAATTTCTCCTAAGCATCGCAATGATTTTATCGTCATCATCTACTACCAAAATTCGTTCTTTCATCACAATACCTCCGAATACACGCTACTTGTTCTGATTCCCAATCGTAACACGCAAAGTGATTTTTTTTCCATCTCTCATAACCGTTAGTTGTACGTTCGAGCCTACTTTCGATTGGGAAATCAATTCGCTTAACTCATCTGTATCTTTAACCAACTTGCTATTATATTTCAATATAACATCATATGCTTTCATCCCTGCTTTCGCAGCAGGACTTCCATCCACAATGGATTGGACAAGAACACCATTTGTATCAGCTAAATTCAATTCAGTTAACCAAGATTGATCAATGTTGCTCATATAAATTCCAATATACGGTTTCGGGATTTTCACATCTTTCTTCAGATTGTCTAGCACTGTGTTGACTGTAGACATTGGAATTGCAAAACCAATACCTTGCGCTTGTGAACTTACAGCTGTATTAATACCGACGACTTCACCATTCAAATTCAACAATGGCCCACCTGAATTCCCAGGATTAATCGATGCATCTGTCTGTAATAAGTTCCTGTATTTACGCGTTGCATTGTTCTCGGTGATATCAATTGGTCTTTCTTTGGCACTTAGCACCCCAACCGTCACAGTATGATCAAACCCATATGGATTACCAACTGCAACTAACCAATCACCGACGCTTACTTTCGCGTCATCACCAAGCGCTAAATAAGGAAAAGCTTTTGTACCTTCTATTTTCAAAACTGCTAAGTCCAAATCAAACGTGCTGCCGAGCAACTTCGCTACGAAAGGTTTATCGTATCCTTCCAGCGTTACTTGAATTTCATCAGCACCTTCGATCACATGCTGGTTCGTTAATATATACCCTTCTTTATCAAAAATAAAGCCTGATCCGATTCCTGAAGCAATCATTCCTTGTTCATTGGTATCCTGCTGTTGATCTCCAAAAAATTGATCAAAGAACGAGTTTCCATAACTATTATTTGTTCGATTATCGGCTGTTTGGTATGTCTCAATCTTGACTATTGCACCACTAGTAGCCTTAACAATACTTGAAATATTGCCTGGACGGACAACCTGCGAAGCCACACCTGCATCAGCGCCATCTGTTGCAGACGGTGCATTTAACGACACTGCTTGAGGCAAATGGTTGGTGAACCAGTTATTCGTATCTGCAGCGTATAAAAGACTGCCTAATGCAACAGTTGCAACTAAGATTACTGTCCACTTGCGATTTAATCCACCTTTCGGCTTTCTAGGATAAGACCAAACGTCAATTGGATCAATTTCATTCCCTGATTTTTCAGACTTCACGTCTGAACCTGCATCTTCACGGTAGTTGTAGTAAACATATTCTTGATCATTGTTTTTCTGGTCTGTCATCTTAAACCCTCCACAAATGAAAAAAATATATGATTCGATGATGCATGACTTACCTTAATCTAACCTTAACTTATGTTTAAAAAAAAGTAAAAAAATACCCTGTGTCATCGAGTATCGACAACATAGGGTATTTTAAATCGTACGAAATATGATTAGAAACGTTTATTTCCAGTCTCAGCATGAACAATTGAAATAAACTCAGCGATTGATTTCGCGCCTAGATCACCTTCGCCACGTTTACGAATAGATACAGCCCCTGCTTGTTTCTCTTGTTCACCAATAACAAGTAAATATGGGATTTTCTCCAATTGTCCTTCGCGAATCTTGTAACCCAATTTCTCGTTACGAAGATCAGATTCCACGCGGATGCCTGCAGCTTGAAGTTGTTCTTGTACGTCAATCGCATAATCGTCAAAAGCAGTAGAGACGGGAATGATTTTGGCTTGGACAGGTGATAACCATGTTGGCAATGCCCCTGCAAAATTTTCTAACAAGAATGCCGTCATTCGTTCCATTGTACTGATAATTCCGCGATGAATAACGACTGGACGATGTTTGTTACCATCCTCACCAATGTATTCCAATTGGAAACGCTCAGGCAACAAAAAATCTAATTGTGCTGTGGAAAGTGTCTCTTCTTTCTTTAATGCTGTGCGAATCTGCACATCTAATTTCGGACCATAGAATGCTGCTTCGCCCTCAGCTTCGAAGTAAGGTAAGCCTAACTCTTCTACAACTTCTTTCAACATGCGTTGAGACATTTCCCACATCTTATCGTCGTTGAAATATTTCTCTTTGTCAGCTGGGTCACGGTAGGACAAACGGAAACGATAATCTTCAATTCCGAAATCTTTATATACCTGTTGAATCAACTGAACAACACGAGCAAATTCTTCTTTGATTTGGTCAGGACGGCAGAAAATATGTGCATCGTTCAATGTCATAGCACGTACACGATGTAACCCCGTCAATGCACCAGACATTTCATAACGATGCATCGTACCTAATTCTGCAATTCGAACTGGTAGTTCACGATAAGAACGCATATCGGATTTATATACCATCATATGATGAGGGCAGTTCATTGGACGAAGAACCAACTCTTCATTATCCATAATCATCTTTGGAAACATATCTTCGGAATAATGTTCCCAGTGACCCGAAGTCTTATATAGTTCTACGTTTGCTAGAACAGGTGTATAAACATGGTTATAGCCTAGGCGTTCTTCAAGATCAACGATATAACGTTCCATGATCCGACGAAGTTTCGCGCCTTTCGGTAACCACATTGGTAAGCCCTGTCCCACTTCACGGGAGAAAGCGAAAATTTTAAGGTCTTTGCCAAGTCGGCGATGATCACGCTTTTTCGCTTCTTCCAATAAGTTAAGGTGTTCATCGAGTTCCGCTTTTTTAGCGAACGCTGTTCCGTAAATACGTTGTAACATCTTATTTTTAGAATCACCACGCCAATAAGCGCCTGCAACACTTAATAACTTAAAGGACTTAATTTTACCGGTCGATGGCAAATGAGGTCCACGACAAAGATCAAAAAATTCACCTTGTTCATAGATGGAAATGGTCTCGCCAGCTGGGATTGCACTTAGTAATTCAACTTTTAATGGATCTCCTAATTGCTCGTATGTCGCCAGTGCCTCTTCACGAGAAACCTCTTTACGAGAAATGGCATGATTCTCGTTCACAATTTTTTCCATTTCTTTTTCAATTGCGCCAAGGTGTTCAGGCGTAATTGATGTTTCGATATCGATATCATAGTAGAATCCATCTTCAATAACTGGACCAATCCCAAGGTAAATCTTTTCTGTGCCGAACACACGCTTAATCGCTTGTGCCATCAAATGGGCCGTACTATGACGCAAAATTTCTAATCCCGCTTCACTATCATAAGTTACGATTTCGATTGCAGCATCTTCGTTCAATGCGTAACTCGTATCGACGACTTTGCCATTAACTTTACCTCCTACTGCATTTTTGCGTAGGCCTGGGCTAATTGCAGCAGCAATCCCATCGATTGTTATTCCTTTGTCGTATGGTCGTACGGCACCATCCGGAAATGTAACTTGTATTTGACTCATCTTCTGCAAACTCCTCACTTTATCTGTGCTAATCATTCTGAAGAACAAAGTCTTTGTCGACTAATTCGCCTTCTTCGAATACGCGTAAAATTTCGTATCGCGTATTTCGCTGAGCTGGTATTTTTCCAGCTTCACGGATCATTTGTAAAATTAAATTAGTGTTTACCTTATGTGTACAAGCAGCAGCTGAAACAACGTTTTCTTCCATCATCGTACTTCCAAAGTCGTTGCAACCATAACGTAATGATTGCTTGCCTACTTCAGCACCCATTGTCACCCAAGAAGATTGGAAGTTTGGAATATTATCTAGCATCAGACGAGCAATCGCTAATGTCTTCAAATATTCACGCGGTTGAATACGCTCTGCTTTCATATTTGTGTTGTCTGGTTGGAACGTCCACACAATAAATGCAAGATGCCCTCTTGAAGGCCACGCAGAATGGATACACTCATCTTGAGCATCGCGAATACGGAGGAGGTGTTCAATCCGTTCTTCGTCTGTCTCACCAAATCCGATCACCATCGTTGCCGTCGTGTGTAATCCAGAGCGTTGGGCAGCTTTCATGGTATTAATCCAGTCTTCTGCTGACCCTTTCAACCGACTAATCTTGTTTCGAATGCGATTAACAAGCATTTCTGCTCCAGCTCCGGGCAATGAGTCTAGTCCAGCTTCTTTCAACTTGGCAAAGACTTCTTCATAGGAACTTAATCCAGATAATTCTAACATTTTTCGAACTTCGATAGTTGAGAATGAATGCATATGAATATTAGGGAACGCAGCTTTAATATCGCGTAGTAATTGCAAATAATATTCAAATGGTAAATTCGGATTTACGCCACCTTGCATGAGCACTTCGGTCCCATCCACATCAACCAACTCTTGAATCTTCTCAAGCACGGTTTCAGTTGATAAGACATACCCACCCTCAGCATCTGGCTGACGATAGAATGCGCAAAAACGGCAATAAACATCACATACATTCGTATAATTAATATTTCGCCCAATAACAAATGTCGCATAAGGTTCTGGATGCAATCGCTCCATTACTTTATTTGCAGCTTCGCCAATCTTTTCGACCTCGTCAGATTGAAATAACGCTACACCATCTTCATACGTTAATCTTTCACCTGCAATGGCTTTACTTAATATGTGATCTATCCCGGACATGCCTATCTATCTCCTTTAGGCAGGAAATTCTGCCTTCGCTTTAGCAAATGCTTGCTCTAAATCAGCAATCAAATCATCTACATGTTCAATACCTACAGAGAATCGTAGCAAGCGATCACTAAGTCCAATCGCCTCTCTTATTTCTTTAGGGATATCGGCGTGCGTTTGAACAGTTGGATAAGTCATTAATGACTCAACACCACCCAAGCTTTCTGCAAATGCAATGATTTCAATATGTCTTAAAATTGGTTCAATCCAACGTGCATCTTTTACTGTAAACGAGAAAATCCCCGTATTGCCTGAACTTTGCTTGTTCTGTAATTCATGCCCTGGATGATCAGCAAGTGCCGGATAGTAAACTTGATCAATCATCTCATGTGATTTTAAATGTGTCGCAATACGTGTCGCATTATATTCATGACGTTCCATACGAATCGCCAGGGTCTTCATACCACGCATTAACAAAAACGAGTCTTGTGGAGCTAATACTGCTCCAATTGAATTGTGTAAGAACGCCATTTTATCAGACAATTCAGCGCCTTTTGTGACAATCAATCCAGCGAGCACATCGTTGTGTCCACCTAAATATTTCGTTGCACTATGGACAACAACATCTGCGCCAAGCTCAATTGGACGTTGGAAGAACGGGGTCAACAATGTGTTATCAACAATTGTAAGCAGTCCTTTTTGCTTTGCCCAAGTGCTTACAGCTGCAATATCTGTAATCATCATTAGCGGATTTGTGGGTGTCTCGATTAATACAGATTTTGTTTGTCCTGGCTTGTATAACTTTTCCATCGCATCCAAATCATTCGTATCTACATAATCAGCACTTACACCAAATCTACTCATAATTTGTTCTAACAAGCGATACGTACCGCCATAAAGATCAATCGAGACCAACATGTGGTCACCTTGTGAAAACAACGAGAAGACCGTCTGCAATGCCGCCATCCCTGACGCACAAGCAAATCCACGATCCCCACTTTCAATCTGCGCAATCGCTTCCTCAAGTACTTTGCGAGTTGGACTCGCAGTCCGAATATAATCAAACCCGGTACTCTGACCTAATTTCGGATGTCTAAATGCAGTAGATTGATAAATAGGGAAGTTTACAGCACCCGTCCCAGGTTCCGATAATGAACCAATTTGTGCTAACTTACTTTCAATCCTCATATGTCAAACCTCCACGCGTGGTTTACTTTGTCTGATAAATCATAAGGTGTTTCTTGGTATACGTAATAGTTCAACCAATTTGCGAACAATAAACTTGCATGTGCTCGCCATGTGCTAAGTGGTTGTCTCTTAGGATCATCATTTGGGAAGTAATTTTTGGGAACAGCGATTTCAAGTCCCTTATTTATATCTCGGTCATATTCTAATTTAAGTGTCTCAGGATCATATTCGGAGTGTCCCGTAGCAAAAATAAATTTGCCATCTTTAGATGCAACGAGATAAACGCCTGCTTCTTCTGATTCCGATAAAATGATCAAATCATCAACTTTTGCAATGTCGTCATGCTTTACTTCTGTATGTCTGGATTGTGGAACAAAAAACATTTCATCAAAGCCACGCAACAACTTCACATTGCGCGTGTTAATCGTGTGCGGGAAAACGCCAAACATCTTGCAACTCAAGTCATATTTGGGTACCCCATAATGATGGTAAAGCCCTGCTTGGGCCCCCCAGCAAATATGTAAGGTTGAGGTCACATTCTCTTTCGACCAATCCATTATTTCACATAATTCATCCCAGTAATTTACTTCTTCAAAGTTCAAAGTTTCAACTGGCGCTCCGGTAATAATCATACCATCAAAAGCCTGATTTTTAATCTCCTCAAACGTCTTATAAAACGTCGCTAAGTGCTCGGCAGAAGTGTTTTTTGAAGTATGCGTAGCTGGATGCAACAATGTAAATTCAACCTGTAATGGTGAATTACCTAGTAAACGTAAAATTTGCGTCTCTGTTGTTTCCTTAGTTGGCATCAAATTTAGAATCACGATCTTTAATGGTCGAATATCTTGATGATACGCCCGCGATTCGTCAATTAGGAAAATATTCTCCTGCGCCAAAACCTCTTTAGCGGGTAGATTATCTGGTACTTTAATTGGCATTTCGTTACCTCCTACTGCCAGTCTCACTCTTAAACAAAAAAAACCTTCCGCAGAGAAAGGTCCTGTGTACATATTACTTCTAAATTTATCGAAAAAACCTTGTCCAGTCAAGTCTAGGCAGGGTTTTATCGATTTAAGATTGAAAGCCCGTCAAGTGCGGTATATACTTGTTTAGGGACAATTTCCAAATTTGTAGAAGAGGTGAGTTAGATGGACGAAGACCCGAGTGAATACTTGGTAATTATCAATTTAAAAGAACGCCATCTATCAACTTCTTGTGCGGAAATTGTGGCATAGCGTTCTATCTTAGAGGAGGAATTACGCTGTGCGCATCCGATTAGTTAAAGACGGCATCTTCACAGAACTTGATCATCCTGAATTAGCGGTAAAGACTCCTGCTGAAGGGTTTTACTGGATTGATGCATCTGTAGAAGACCTAGAATTATTACAACCAATATTTCATCTCCATGAACTCGCTGTAGAAGACTGTCTCAGCGATGAAGAACAACGTCCAAAGATTGAAATTTATGAAAAAGACCAATACTTTATCGTGATGAACAGTATTCGTTTCGATGATGAAGAAATCTTTTTACGCGCTCTAAATATCTTCCTTGGGAAGCATTATATTATAACGGTAACAACTCAAAAAATTAATGAAATTCGTTCACTTAAACCCAAATTGCTTGATGAGGGTGTTAATTCCGCAGATGAGTTCTTATATTATTTAGTGGATTTAGTAATCGATAATTACTTTACAGTAAGTGATCGAATTGAAGCGAAGATTGAATTGTTGGAAGAAGATATTTTAATTCATTACAACAAAGAACATTTGAACCAAATTGTTGGTTTGCGTTCTGAGATTTTGTGGCTTAAGAAGGTCTTGAGTCCACAGAAAGATCTAATCGCAACGTTAAACCGTAAAGAATTAAAATTAATTGATCCGCAACTTCAGAAATATTTCGGTGACGTCTATGAGAATGCTGTAAAGATTTATGAGACATTTGATACGTTACGCGATTTGATGGGAAACTTACGAGAAGCCTATCAGTCAGCCGTTAATACACGAGCAAATGATATCATGCGTATTTTCACTGCATTAACTACGATATTCATGCCATTGACATTCATCACGGGACTTTACGGGATGAACTTGGATAAATTGCCTGGTGCCCATTATCAGTATAGTGAATTTATTATTATCGGATCGATGATTGGTTTAGCAGGTACGATGTTGTACCTGTTTAAGCGAAAAGATTGGATTTAAAATTAGGCTTGTATTCTTTCAAGTGCTTGTGATAATCTAATTTCACGAAGTGGAAGCACCACTCCTGCATGTGCGGGAGTGGTGCTTTTTGCTGTCTACATATTTCATAATTTCGTATCGGAGGCGGTTAAGATGTATTTGATTTTTGTGAACAGTTTAGAAAAAAAGATGAATAACGGGAAGCAACAAGCGAAAGTATCAATCCATGAAGAGCAAGGCAAATGGTCCGTGCTTTGGACGATGCCAAATCCAGATGGTTCCCAATCCGTTGACTGTTGGTATGAAGGGTCTTCTTGGTCGGATTTACTTGGCAGTTTTAAGTATGGGATTGCACAACGATTAACAGAAGGTTTTGTGCCAATGGTGCAGGATTTTTCGTTTCATTCAGAAAAGACAGAATTACAACAACGTGCCTTAATGCTGGAATACTACAGTGATACACACATGAATGAACTACTTTATAAGACGCTCAAAGAATGGCGATTAAATCGTTCGAAGAGTGAAAAGAAAGCCCCCTATCTTATTGCTACGAACAGAATGTTAAAGATTGTGTCCACATTTATACCTCAGACTCGTGAAGAATTAATGCAAATTCCTGGTTTCGGGAAGCAACGGAGCATGCAACTTGGGCAAGACATATGTGCACTTACTGTCAATCTCGAACGCACGACAAGTTTCCCTTTAGATTGGGTTTCAGGACAGATTGATTCAGAGGCTTTCCACACGTGGACCTTGAAACAAAGAGAAGAACGTGCCAAGCGAGAACTCGATACGGATCAGCGACGAAAAGAAATCTTAACAGCAATGGCAGCTGAGAAGACATTTCGTGAAATTTGCGAAGCCATAGGAATGAACCTGCGGGATGGTGCACAGATGATCGAAGATTTAGATCGTGATGGATATGAACTTAAAGGTTGGATTGATTTACAATGGGATATCATCCCGGATGAAAGTCTAAATAAGCAAATGATGCTAGAGGGATTTGAGGAATTGAGCGACCGTTTCTTAAAGCCTGTTCTACTCCGACAATTCACGGAAAAAGAATTGACGAGTAAGAACCAGGATGAATTGTATGCATGGTTACGAATCATCCGCTTGTATTATCGACAGTCTTTGAATGATGCGAAAGCTGCTTAGTCGCTTTGCGAAGTGTCCGCTTAGATGTGTATAATAAGATTTATACATTTTGAGACAAGGGGAACTTACCATGGATTTTGATTATTTATCAGATACGACTGAGCAAACCTCCACTCGTTTTATCACATTCATCACACCTAATCTACACCGATTTGATTTAGCTGTTACGAGTACAAGTCGATTTTATGGCAAGAAGATGGTTACGAATTTACAATCCAACGTGACTGCGATAATTGGTCCTGACGACTTGGACGAAGAAGGTTACTTGGAACATGTCTTCCGAATTTCGGAAGAAGCTGCCGAGGACCTGCGAGATTTTTTAGTGCAAATTGTCGGTGCGATTACGTTCGATGATCATTAATTGAATAAATACGAAAGCGCTAGCGAATTGTTCGCTAGCGCTTTTATTAATCATGAACAGGTATCGATTTTAACAAACTAGTAAATTCGAGCTCTGTAAACTTAATTTTAACTTTTTCTGAATCAATGCGAAAATGACAAGCCTCAAGTGTGCAATCATGCTCAACGTCCGTGCGAATTGTCGCTAAATCACGAGATAAATAAATGAGTTCTTTATTGTCAACGAGACGTTGCTGCAACTTACCATTAATTTCATCAATGCTTGCGAATACGTTGTCGAGCGAGTCATATTGCTGAAGAAGTTTCAGTGCTGTCTTTTCCCCTACACCTGGACAACCAGGAATGTTATCAGATGCATCGCCCATCAAAGCCTTCAAGTCGATAATTTGGTCCGGACGTGACAACCCACGGAGTTCAGCTAAATTATCTTTATGGACGAGCTCGTAGTTACCGAATCCTCTTTTCATCAGACTAACACGTGTATTGTCATCAATCAGTTGTAAAGAGTCTCCATCCCCCGTAAGGATTGTAATTTCTGAACTGTGTGTGCCAAATTGCTTGGATAACGTGCCAATTAAGTCATCCGCTTCATAACCTGGAACACCGATACAAGGAATATCAAAAGCAGCAACGAGTTCCCATAATTTATCAAATTGTGGCACTAATGCATCCGGTGGGGCTTGACGATTCCCCTTATAACTTGCATACAATTCATTGCGAAATGTTGTTGCGCCCATATCAAATGCACAGACAACATGCGTCGGTTGATAAGTCTCAATCGCATGTAGCATATATTTCGTAAATTGATATAAACCGTTCGTTGGAAGTCCGTAAGAAGTCACGCGATCATTCCCAGATAAAGCCATTGCAAAGTACCCACGGAACAGTAATGCAAATGAATCAATAATTAGAATACGCATTAGACTTTCTTCAACTCCTTATAGTATTCGGCAAGTCGTCCTGCCGCCTCGAGCAACATCGATTCCTCCTGCACGAGTGCGATGCGGATAAACCCTGCGCCCTGTGCGCCAAAAGCATCGCCTGGCGTCACAACCACACCGGTGCGCCGCACCACCTCGCGCGTAAAAGCTCGCGCGCTCATGCCCGCCGCCGTGGGCACCGGTGCCCACACAAACATCGTCGCCTGCGGGACGTCGATGGGCCAGCCTGCGGCGAGCAGCGGACGCAAAAATGCGTCACGCCGCTGCTCGTAAACCCGTGCCGCCCCGAACGGGGCCTGCATGTCCGCGCGTAGCGCAGCAATGGCTGCCGACTGCGTCGGCTCAAACACGCCGTAGTCGAAATTCGACTTTACCATGCGTAGTGCACGAATCACCTCTGCGTTGCCCGCTAAAAATCCAATCCGACTGCCGCCCAAGTTAAACGACTTCGATAGCGAATGGAATTCAACCGCCACATCCGCTGCACCCGGCACCTGCAACACACTAACCGGTCGCACGCCATCGAACGCTAACTCCGAGTAAGCCAAATCATGAACCAACACGATGCCATGTTCACGCCCCCACTCGACCCAACGCGCAAAGAAAGCCAAATCAGCCACAACTGCCAGCGGATTATTTGGATAATTCAAGATCATATACCGTGCCCGACGCACGATATCAGCTGGAATCGCCTCCAAATCAGGCAAATAGCCATTCGAAGCCAGCAACGGAACCCTCACGACTTCCAATCCCGCGAACATCGGTGCAGCTGCAAATATCGGATACCCTGGGTCCGGAACCAACGCCACATCGCCAATATCTCCTAAAGCAATCGGCAAATGCGACAATCCGTCCTGCGAACCCATCAACGCCGTCACTTGCGACACTGGATCCAATTCTACTTCCACGCCAAAACGGTGCACCAACCACTCCGCCGCCGCTTCCCGAAAAGCCATACTGCCTTCCGACAAGGGATAGCGAAAAGCATCATCTTTGCGCACTTCAGTTGCAAAGAGTTCGCGAACAGCAACACTTGGCGGTTGATCCGGACTACCGATTCCTAAATTAATAATCGATAATCCATTGGCTGCAGCCTCTTGCTTCCAATTTTCCATTTCCGCAAAAATCGCATCACCCAACCCATGCACGCGATTCGAGCCAATCGACTTCATCGACTACGACCCCCACACCGTACCAAAAGTTTCTTCTTTAAAGCCAACCGTAGCTCGCTCCCCGTCAATCACAATCGGTCGTTTAATTAATTTTCCGTTACTTGCCAACAACGCTAACATGGCCTCTTCCGACATTCCTGGAAGCTTGTCCTTCATATTTTGCTCTTTATAGACCACACCAGACGTGTTGAATAATTTACGAACATCAAGCCCGCTCAGCACAAGAACTTGCTTCAACACTTCGACAGTTGGCGGTTGTTCAACAATCGGAATCGCTTCGAAGACAACATCATTAGCCTTTAACCATTTCAAAGCCTTTTGGCATGTGCCACAAGCTGCATATTGATATACCTTCAATGTACTCATCTTAATTCAATCCTTTCAATCGCTCATGTAAATCGACAAAATCCGCTGGCCATGGTGCCCTGAATTCCATCCATTCCCCACTAACCGGATGATGGAACGCCAATAATTCAGCATGTAACGCTTGACGACCCATGGCAAGCAAACTTTGTGACGCTTCATTTCCATAATACGCATCACCTAACAGCGGACATCCCAATGCAGTCATATGGACACGAATTTGATGCGTTCGTCCGGTTTCCAGTCGCAATCGAACCATCGATGCCCCACCGAACGTCTCCACCACCTCATAGTGCGTGCGTGCACGTGCACCCGTCGGTGTCACAATGCGTCGATGCGGATCAAGTGGATCTCGATCAATCGGACCATCTACGACACCCGCAACTTCTGGCAATGTGCCAAAGACAAAAGCCAAATACTGCTTCCGCGTAATGTCCCGATGCATTTGTTGCGATACTACTTCCTGCGCATGCGCAGTCTTCGCAATTGCCATCACACCTGACGTATCTTGGTCCAAACGATGAATCGGTCGAAAACGCCGACGATCACCACGTTCCCTCCAATAATGAACAACGCCATTCGCTAATGTATTCAAATAGTGGCCTTGTGTCGGATGAACGATTAATCCCGCTGGTTTATTGACGACCAAAATCGCATCGTCCTCATACAGCACTTCGAATGGAATCGGCTGCGGCATAATATCTGTCGATTCCTCTTGCTCCATGCGAATTTCCAGCACATCGCCAGCCTTCACATAGCGACCCACGTAGACGCGCTCCCCATTCAGTAGCACACCTCGCTCTGTCTGCTTCACGGCGGAAGTCAACTTGCGCGAAATTCCCATCCGCGTATGCATCACTGAACGTACTTTCCAGCCTTCTTCTTTATCCGTGACTACCCAGACAAGTGGTTCATAATACAACGTCTCAGTCTCCATTACTTTCCAAACACATCCGCACTGCGCTCATAGGCAACATCTTCGACACCCATGCGCTTATTTACAACCCGAGCCAATGAGAAGAATAAATCCGACAAGCGATTCAAATACATTCGTACCGCCTCATGAATTTTCTCTGATGCACTTAACGTAACAACACGACGTTCCGCACGACGACAAACCGTACGACAAACATGCAGGAGGGACGAGCCTAAAGTCCCGCCTGGTAAAATAAACTTCGTGATCGGATCATTTTCCTCTTCATAATGATCAATCCACGTTTCAAGTTGCTCAATCATCGTCGCCGTAACTTTATATCCTCTAGCAGGGGCACCCAACACCGCTAAATCCGCCCCACAATCAAACAACTCATGTTGAACGGCTAGCAAAACGGCACGAATATCCGCAAAGGTTTCGCCATCAAGCGAA
Organism: Bacillota bacterium; assembly: GCA_041179705.1. Classification (GTDB taxonomy): domain Bacteria; phylum Bacillota; class Bacilli; order Paenibacillales; family JBEGSW01; genus JBEGSW01. Next base: position 42,345 of record JBEGSW010000007.1, read on the forward strand.
GCAATAACTTGTCCAACAAATCCATTTAACTCATCAACTGTACCATACGCTTCCACGCGCATATTATCTTTACGAACACGCCCCCCAATCAGTGACGTCTCTCCGTGATCACCAGTCTTCGTGTAAATTTTCATACCCTCTGCCTCCTTTATAGATAGAACAAAAGGAGCTGAACCGCAGTTCGCTCCTTCATCACCTTATTTACAACTTTGAACGACTTTGCCCATTCGCTCGATCGCTTCTTGAAGCTTTTCCACGGAAGTTGCATAGGAACAACGAATAAATCCTTCGCCACCTAAACCAAATACATGTCCCGGTACTGCTGCTACTTTGCCATCTTGCAACAACTTTTGGGCAAACGCTTCAGAACTCAACCCGGTCGATTGAATCGATGGAAATGCATAGAACGCACCTTGTGGTTCGTGACATTCAAGTCCAATCTCACGGAAGCCCTTTACAACAAGACGACGACGCTGGTTATAAGATTCAACCATCTTGTCCTTCTCTTCAAGTCCATTAACCAATGCTTCAATCGAAGCGATCTGTGCCGTTACTGGCGCACACATTACTGTATATTGGTGAATCTTTAACATTGCCCCAATGAGATCTCGGTGGCCACATGCGTAACCCATTCTCCAACCCGTCATTGCAAACGCCTTGGAAAAACCACTTACTAATATCGTGCGATCTTTCATACCAGGCATTGCAGCAAAACTAACGTGTTTCTTCCCATACGTCAATTCCGCATAAATCTCATCAGAAATTACAATCAAGTCATTCTCTTCCACAATCTTTGCAATCGGTTCCCAATCTTCACGCGTCATGATACCGCCAGTTGGGTTGCTTGGATAACAAAGAATAAGAACTTTGGAACGTGGCGTAATCGCCGCTTTTAAAGACGCTGGTTGTAATTTAAATTGATCTTTCGCGAACGTCTCAATCCCAACTGGAACCCCACCCGTAATTCGCGTAATCGGCGAATAGGAAATATACGAAGGTTCCGGAATAAGAATTTCATCACCTGGCTCGACAAGTGCACGCAAAGCTAAATCAATCGCTTCCGATCCACCAACTGTAACCAACACTTCATTGGTCGGTTCATATTTCACTTTAAATTGTGTATCTAGGTATTCCGCAATCGCTTCACGCAACTCCGGTAAACCGGCATTGTGCGTATACGTTGTGCGCCCTTGCTCCAAAGAGTGGATTGCCGCTTCACGGAAACGCCATGGTGTTACGAAATCAGGTTCGCCCACACCTAAGGAAATAATATCTTTACTGCCAGCCACAAGGTCGAAAAATTTACGAATCCCAGATGGCGGAATATCACGCACCAACGGCGCTAAATAACGGTTCATAACTACCCTTCTTTTACGGTGAGATTAACATGCGATGTTCTTCTTGCTTTTGTTCAAAAATAAAACCATCTTGCTTATATTTCTTAAGAATGAAATGCGTCTTCGTGGAAAGTACCTTCTCAATGACAGAAAGTCGAGAGGATACAAAGTTCGCTACTTCTTTTAAATTCTTCCCTTCAATCTCAACAAGGAGATCATAAGCACCAGACATCAAATACATCGATTTCACTTCAGGATACAAATAAATGCGCTCTGCAATGGCATCGAAGCCTTTGCCACGCTCAGGCGTAATTTGAACTTCAATCAAGGCCGTAACTAAATTCTCATCAACCTTGCTCCAGTTCACAATCGTTGCATATTTAACGATGATTTTCTCATCTTCTAACTCTTGAATAACCGCATTGATTTCCTCAACGGACGCATCCAACATGGTGGCCAGAACTTCCGCACTGTGACGGGCATCTTCATGCAAAATTTCCAAAACTCTAAGCTTTAACTCGACCATTTCAATACCCCCTAAATTTGCATATAAACATACTGTCTATATTACAAGAAATCGCCAATTTCCGCAAAACAAAAAAAAGAAGGAAGCACCCCGGTAGACTCCATTTCCACCTCATGCTTCCTTCTTCGTTATGCTTAACGCGCTCGATTCCCAATTGCGGTGTTAACTGACCTCTATTGCAGTTAACGGCGGGTGATTCGATTTGCGTTTCTTTGTTAGTATTAATATACAACTTAGTTTATATTTATGCAACAACTTCATTTAATTTTTTTACTCTTTTGTATTTACTCGTAATTTCCATTTCTCACGGTCGACTTCGGACAGCGCTTGTTTGACCTCAAAACACGCTGGACATACGTACGTCAATACAGTGAACGGTGCTTTCAGTAGAGGCTCGCCACCAATCGTAGCCAATGAACGAAAGCCATTCGGTTGAATCACTTGCTCGCCCGCTTCCAGCATCAATTCGCCGCAAGTCGTACACTCTGGTGAATTCGCCTGCAATGCACGCAAATTGTCCATCGTCTCCTCATAGTCAACATAATCATCAGAATCTTCTTCCAATTCTTCTCCATGAAGATCCACATTAATGCTACGGTAACTTTTACCTAATTCATTGAAACAATGTGGACAAAAATCTTCTGGTCCAATTTCTGGATCCCATACAATTTCCGTATCACACCACGGACACATATGAACACTCATGCAAATACCTCCATCAATTTCATGCACTAAGATGCATAATTAATAAAATAATAAACCCCAGCTAGAAAAAACAAAATCGTAAAGACGATTAGACTATTATACAGATATTTCATGAAAAAGAACCTCCCACTTACTTTAACTCGACTACAGTCACACCAATACCGCCTTCACCATAATTGCCTAGACGATATGTACCCACGTGTTTATGGCGACGCAAGAACTCACCAATTCCTACGCGCAGTATGCCCGTCCCTTTTCCGTGAATAATATAGACCGAGCCTAAGTTCGACATAATCGCTTCATCCAAGAAACGGTCAACTTCAACAATTGCATCCTCTAAATTCTCGCCGCGTAAATCCAACTCCATTCGGATGTTATCATCTCGCGATCGTTTAACGGCTGTTGCTGCCTGTTGCGGTTGTTTCTTCTGCACTTGTTTCGTTGCTTTCAACACTTCCAAATCAGTCGTCGGCAATTTCATCTTTAGAATGCCAATTTGAACGAGTGCCTCGGTCTCACTTACTTTCTCGATGACAATCCCCTTTTGTTTCAAAGAAATAACCGTAACGTCATCGCCAACTTGCACTTTCGCTGCTTGTCGCGCTGGACGCAAATCATCTACACCGCCAAGTAAACTTGGATTTGCTTGATCCAATTTTCGCTTGGCATCGATCAACTTATGTTCTTTCATCGACGCTCGCTCATCCATCGCGGCCTGTCTCAGCTCGGCGATTATCGCCTCCGCCTCGGCTCTTGCTTTCGCGACTGCATCGCGGCCGTCCTGTTCGGCTTTCGCCAACACCTTGTCGCGCTGCTCCGCCAGTCGTTCGCGCTGTCGCGCTAGTTCTGCCCGCTCGGCCTCCAATTGCTTGCGCAATTCGGCAGCCGTCGCTCGCTCCGCTTCAGCCCCGAGACGATTCTCCTGTAAGGAGGCAATCATCGTCTCTACGCGTCGCTCATCATCACCGATATACGTCTCTGCATGACGAATAATGTCGGTGCGCAAACCAAGGCGCTCGGCAATCGCAAATGCGTTCGAGCGACCTGGGATGCCGACAAGCAAACGATATGTCGGTCGCAAACTTTGCACATCAAATTCCATCGATGCATTGCGAATTCCCTCGCGCTCGTAAGCATATGCCTTCAACTCGCTATAATGCGTTGTTGCCAACATCATGCAACCAACCGCATGCAAATGTTCCAAAATCGCAATCGCCAATGCCGAGCCTTCTGCAGGATCCGTTCCCGCGCCAAGTTCATCCAATAGAACCAACGATTGGCTCGTGACATCATCCAAAATTTTAATTAAATTCGTCATATGCGACGAGAATGTACTTAAACTTTGCTCAATCGATTGCTCATCACCGATATCCGCATATACACCGTCGAACATACAGACTTCACTATCTTCTTCAACCGGTATAAATAACCCTGACATGGTCATCAGCGACAACAAACCAACTGTCTTCAATGTAACCGTCTTACCACCGGTATTCGGTCCAGTCACAATCAACGCGCGATAAGGCGCCTCCAACTCGATATCAATGGGCACGACAACAGACGCCGGGATCAACGGATGACGCGCCTTACGCAAGCGCAAAACGCCATCTTGGTTCAACTTCGGCATCGTCGCCTTCCATTCACGCGCTAATCCAGCCTTGGCAAAACTGAAATCTAATTCCGCAATTGCTTCTAATCCGTACAGTAAGACATCGGCCACATTGGCAATTTCAGCTGTCAACATAGCCAAAATTTTCTCGACTTCACGCGTCTCCATTAACCGCAGTTCGCGTAACTTATTGTTTGACTGCACAACCGCCTCTGGCTCAACGAACAAGGTCGCTCCTGAAGCAGATTGATCATGCACAATACCTGGAACGCTCGCCCGATATTCTTGCTTGACCGGTAAACAATAACGATCATTACGTAACGTGACAATCGCTTCCTGCAACATCTTCTGCACCGATGAATTACGCACCATCTGCTCTAATTTTTCACGTACACGCGCCTCACCAATCCGAATTTCCGCACGGACTTTCGATAACGCTGGAGAAGCTTTATCCATCACTTCTGCATGATCATCAATGCATGCAAAAATGGCATCTTCAACCGACTTCAAATCAGCCACACCATCACTTAGCGTAACCAATCTGGGAATTGAATAATCTTCATGAACCGTATGTATAAATCGACGCAAACGACGTCCTGATTGCATCGTCGTTGCAATGTCTAATAATTCATTCGCAGCCAGCATACTGCCGATACGTGCACGGCGTATCGCCGCTTCACCATCTCGAATCCCACCAAATGGGGGCATCCCCTTTAATCGATCGACTTGTGTCGCCTCATCCGTTGTCGCTAACGCTTCCACGACCGACTCATAATTCGTGTCCGGCAACAACGCTTCCGCGCGTCTTTTACCAAGTGAAGTCGCTGCATGTGACATTAAACGCTCTGTTACTTTCGCGAATTCCATTGTTTGCATGACCTTTGCATTCAAGCCCCACGCACCTCCATTCCCTACATTATACAATGATAAAACGGTCCATTCCAACATACACTACGGAAGCGCCACACAAAAGGAGGAACAAACATGCGGATCCTTGGGCATATCGTACGATTTATCGTTTCCGCGATTGTGCTATTGGTTGTAGGTTGGATGCTTCCTAACTTTACAGTCGGCAGCTTCAGCAGTGCACTCGTCTTCGCTTTGGTGATTGCTGCGATGGGGTGGATCATCGAAATGGCATTCGGCACGAAAGTTACACCATTTGGACGAGGAATCATTGGTTTTTTAAGTAGTGTCGTCATTTTATGGTTAGCACAGTTCTTAGTTGATGGTGTATCTATGACCGTTTTTGGTGCAATCTTGGCTGCCCTTGTTATCGGTTTAATCGACTTATTTATTCCACTTGCTGCACCGTATGACAGTACAAGCAAGGAGCCAAGTGCTCAACGTCGTTAACGAATCATAAATCAAGGCGCAGGCAGCAGCTGAACGAAATCCTCATACAGGATTTTGCTCAGCTGTTTGTCTTTCACAAAAGGTTCATTTTTATTTTGTCCACATTCCATGTAGAATAATGATATTCAGATATATGGGAGTGATACATTAACATGAAACGTCTATTAATTCTAACAATTATTGCACTTTTTGCCCTCACATTAAGCGCGTGTAGCAGTGAACAGGAAGAAGCATCGAATGCCAAGATGGACAAGTCAATTGTTGAATCGGCGGATACGAAAGATGCACCAGTTGTTCGATTCACCGCAACAAATTGGGAATGGGATCAAGAAGTGTACACGGTTAAAGCGAATGAACCGGTAACACTTGAGCTCGACAATAAGTCTGGCTACCACGGTGTTGACATCGTCGGCACGGGCGTAACCGTAATGATGGATAAACCTCAGACTGTAACGTTCAATAAAGTTGGCACATATGAAATTCGATGCAGCGTGATTTGTGGAACGGGTCATGCAGAGATGACAGCGAAGTTCGTTGTAGAATAAATCGCCTAGCGCACCTTCATTTGAAGGTGCTTTTTTTACATAATTATTTTTTTAGATAATCTCGATTTAACAAATGTTTGGCAAGATAAGGGCATGAGAAAACAACGTGTGCTTCTTTTATCTGAAGGATTTGGATCCGGTCATACGCAAGCTGCTCGAGCAATCGCTGCTGGGATTAAACAACTGTCCCCGTCGGTGTCAAGTCGAATCTTTGAGTTGGGCAGTTTTATCCGTCCGCGGGTGATGAGTTGGATTACAGATACGTACCGTAACTTGGTCATTAAACAGCCGAAACTCGTCGGTCTTCTTTACAAAAGTCATTACAAAAAATCGATTAATAAATTCGGAACACTGGCACTCCATCACATTCTCTATACACGAACGGCTACAGTCATCAAGCAATTGAAGCCAGACCTTATTGTCTGCACGCATCCGATGCCGAATGCTGTCATTTCACGTTTAAAGCAAAACGGTCTAAAAACACCGCTTATCACCGTCATAACCGACTATGATGCACATGGCACTTGGATCGCACCTGAGGTCACGACCTACCAAGTGTCTAGCCGTGATGTGAAAGATAAGTTAATGAGTAAAGGTGTCCCGGCCAATCGAATTTTAACAACGGGTATTCCCGTCCACCCCACGTTCTGGACGAAAGGCGATCGCCTGACAACGTTGTCCGCGTTCAAATTGAGAGAGCTGCCTACCGTTCTCATCATGGGCGGTGGCTGGGGAATGTCAGACCCTGCCATTATGGATCATATCATCCGTTGGCGAGAGCAGGTTCAACTCATCTTTATCTGTGGTTCAAATGAGAAGGTGCGGTTGAAGTTGGAGAATGACGGTCGTTTTCAGCACGAAAATGTCCGTGTCCTTGGATTCACGAAAGAGATTTCCAAATGGATGGATGTTGCAGATATCTTAATCACGAAACCAGGTGGGATGACTTGCACGGAGGGCATGGCGAAAGGAATCCCCATGTTGTTTTATAGTCCGATTCCTGGTCAAGAAGATGCCAACTGTCAGTATTTCATCAATCGCCAGTTTGCGGATTCGGTGCAGTCTACCGCTACGATTGATAAATGGTTCGCGCATTTAGCGAATGATTATGAGGGATTTGTGAGCCACTACGCTCACCTTCGCGAACGAAGTTTGTATTACCAACCCGATGATTGTGCCAAAGCAATCGTTGAAATGCTAGCTATAAGTAAATCAACGATTCCACATCAAATAGTCTTATAACCAAAAGCCTTCACGAATCCGAATGGAAGTGTTACGATGAGTGCACAAATCAATCGGGTGTGGGGGTTTTTCATTTGGCAAATTTAACTGGTAAAGTAATTATCATAAGCGGTGGTGGCACTGGGCTTGGTCGCGCAGCCGCAATCACGTATGCGAGAGCAGGAGCGCATGTTGTGGTGTTTGGTCGCCGCGCAGATAAGTTAAAGACGGTTGTTGCAGAGGTTCAAGCTGCTGGTGGTTCGATTCTCGGGTTAGCTGCAGATGTAAGCATTGAAGCTGACATGCAACGTGTCGTTCGTGAGACGGTTGCGAAGTTTGGTCGGATTGATGTTGTTATGAATAATGCCGCGATTTTTGAAGCGAACACTGTAGCTGAGACACCAACTGCAGATTGGGACAAACAACTTGCTGTTAACTTAACTGGCCCATTCCTGTTAACGCGCGAATCTTTAGCCGTCATGCGCAAGCAAAACAGTGGTAAATTCATTAACGTAACAACAAGCATGGCAGATAATGGTGCTGGTGGATACGCTGCTTACTCGGTTAGCAAAGCAGGTCTTGAGACGTTAACGCGTACCGTTGCAGAAGAGGAAGCAAAGCATCACATCTCAGCTGTTCTATTCAATCCAGGTACGATTCATTCCGAAATGCATGCAACGGGTCGCGATCCATTGGAATTAGCTGACCAACTATTGGCACTTATTTAATAACGGTAAAAGACGCTACATCCTCCATACTGGAGCAGATAGCGTCTTTTTTTATTTCAACAACTGTTCAATTTGTGCGACGGCATCTTCTATCGAGGTAGCTTGAATATGGTTGCGCTCCGTTTTGCCATAGCTCATCGACGTAAAATCGTAGCGTTCATCGTAATAGTGAATAAGGAGTAATTCAATTGCTCGCTCGAATTGTCCATTTTTTAGACATTGCTCAATCTCATTCGCTATCGGCGTATGAATCCGCATCTTAATTCGCTTGAACGCTTCGATACAATAATCTGCATACAGTTCCGGCTTGTAGTCAGCCATAATATTCGCGACACGAACCTCGATTGGAAGTTCGATCCAAATCTGATGCCCCGCTTCTTTTGCACGAATCAGCTTCTCCGGCATCACGACTTTACCAATCCGTTTGCTCTCTGCTTCCATTAACAAATATGGTGAATCCGCCACATGTATTAATCCATCCAACAGTAAACTATCAAACGTCTTCTGATTATGCCCCTTCCGACCAATCTGACCAAAGACCGATCCACGATGATCTGCCATGGCTTCAAGATCAATGACCGGGTAGTTCTTCGCTGCTAGTCTACGCAAAATTTCCGTCTTCCCCGTCCCTGTATGACCATGTAGGATGTATGCGTTTGGGATAATCGGACGCTCGTCGAGTTGCGCGACAACCCATTGTCGGTAAGCCCGATATCCACCCATTAGACGGGACATCCGCATGCCAACTAAATCTAAGAGCGTCGCCGCTGTCTTACTTCGCATACCCCCACGCCAGCAAAAAACAACTTTCGGTCCGGGAATTTCTGCAAAGGCTTTGATGAACGCAGGGAGTTTCGCTGAGACAATCTCGATGCCACGCTCATTGGCTGCTGCGATGCTTTTTTGCTTATACAGTGTCCCAATCTCTGCGCGCTCGGCATCATCAAAGAGGGGAATATTTAAACTTCCTGGAATCGTTGCTTCTGCATATTCGGAAGGCGAACGAACATCCACAATCGTCACCTTGTTCGCTAGTCGCAAGGTTGCCAAATCTTCGATTGAAAGCTCTTTAAACATCCTTGCTCCTCCTACCTTACTTCACTGTGATATGTCCTGGATGCGCTGATGTTACTTCACCAATGTGACTTGCCTCTACACCGTTTTCAAGTAATGCTCGCAATAATGTCGCTGCATCTTCAGCTGCTACAGAAATGAGTAGCCCCCCCGAAGTAACGGCATCGCATAACATCCAACGGCCGACTTCGTCCAATGATTCAGGGAACGTCACATCGGCTAGCACATGTTTGAAGTTATTTTTCGTACCACCTGGAACGAAGCCTTTTTCCGCCAACTCACGGACTCGTGGTAAAAACTGCACCTGATCCTTTTGAATCGTAACGCCTAGATTACTCCCTTTCGCCATCTCCAGCGCATGTCCAATTAAACCAAATCCAGTTACGTCGGTGCATGCATGAACGTTATATGGCGCCATTGTTTCAGCTGCAGTCTTGTTCAATGTCGTCATGACTTTCGTCAGGCGTTTCGTCTCATCTTCGTTCAGCTGTCCGTTTTTGAGTGATGTAGTTAAAATACCCACACCAATTGGTTTCGTTAGGATTAATTGATCACCAGGTTGTGCGCTTGCATTTGCGCGCACTTTATCTGGATGTATTAGTCCTGTAACGGCAAGGCCAAATTTCGGTTCTTTATCATCAATGGAATGTCCACCCACAAGCGTCGCACCGGCTTCTTTCACCTTATCCGCTGCACCGCGAAGGATGTCCGCCAAGATCGACTTGTCCAAAGTGGAGATGGGGAATGCCACGATATTCATTACAGTCAGCGGCGTGCCGCCCATTGCATAAATATCGCTGATTGCATTAGCTGCAGCAATTTGTCCGAAATCATACGGATCATCCACGATTGGCGTGAAGAAGTCGAGCGTCTGTACAAGCGCCAGCTCATCCGTTAGCTTATAGACACCCGCATCATCACTCGTGTCTAAGCCAACTAATAAATTCGGATTCGGCTCAACTGGTGGCAAATTTCTTAACACCTGTGCCAAATCGGCCGGACCAATCTTACACCCACATCCACCTTTACTCGATAACGAAGTCAATTTAACCTGTTCCATATATCCTCCCAAAAGCGGGTCAGACACCGTGAATATTCAAAATATTCACGGTGTCTGACCCGCAATTTTATTTAGTCGTTCTTTTCGGCAAACTCGATCCATTCGTTGAATTCGTTCTGCAATTTCGCATAATCGTCTTTCAACTGTTGGTATTCTCGTTCTAAGGCGAAGTCTTCTTTCTCCACTTGAACGGTTAGTTGTTGGGTATGCGCCATGCGCTCTTCCAACTCAAGTAACTCTTTTTGTAACAAAGCTACTTTTGCTTCTGCATCAGCCAATGCCTGTGCATGCTTTTCTGCATCTGCAATCGCTTTGTTGTATTTCGCTTCTTGGAACTCATTGACCATATTGTCTTTCACAACTTCACGTTGTTGCTTATGACGTTCATCCGCCAAATGAATCGCAGCTAATACGGCTAAACGGCTGTAATCCAAGCGCGGATTGCCCTCAGCGAATTTACGCATGTGCTTGTCCACTTCAGCGGCTATCTTTTGAATATATTTAGGTGGCGTCGTCTCCGTGCTACGAATCTTATAGGTAGATCCGTAAATTTCAACTTCTACACTTTCATTTTGTTCTGCCATGTCGCTCACTCCCTTGTTGACGTATGTTTTCGATACAAACGGGAAATTTCCTGCATAGAACTGTTGAATTATTTGCGTAATACAGCGGCAAACTTCGTTTCGAGTTCAGCAAACACACGATTGTGCGCTTCTGTCACTTCTTCATCCGTTAATGTACGCTCAGCATGACGATAAACGAATGAAATCGCTACGGATTTCAAGCCCGCTTCGATTTTGTCACCTGTGTAAATATCGAACAATTCGATGGACTCCAGCAATTCACCAGCAGCTACACGCGCCACGCGAACCATGTCTCCAACAGGCGCATCAATCGCTACAGCAACCGCCATATCGCGCGTCGTTGCCGGGAAACGAGGTAAGCTGTTGTACGATATCAACGT
>JBEGSW010000008.1:0-5794 GCA_041179705.1 Bacillota bacterium
TTGCCTCGCTTCGACAACAAGCATCGCTTGATCGCTCGTGAATGTACGCACCCATGCGCGAACCGACGCATCGTCGGCGACCTGCTCCGCGATGATATCCATCGCGCCTTGCAGCGCCTCGTCGACTGTTGCCACGCCAAGCTTGGCGTCGACATACTTGCTCGCTTCCGCTCCCACATCGCCCGTCCCGGGCTGCGCCCAAACCCACTGTGCGAGCGGCTCGAGGCCTCGCTCTTTGGCTACGCTGGCCCGCGTCTTACGCTTCTGCTTGTACGGTCGATACAAATCCTCGACCTCCTGCAGCTTCAGCGCAGCCACGATCGCCCCGCGTAAATCCTCGGTCAGTTTGCCCTGCTCATCGATCAGTCGCAACACTTCGTTTTTTCTTGTCACCAGCTGGCGCAAATACTGCAAGCGCTCCTGAATGTCGCGCAATTGCTGCTCGTCCAACTCGCCAGTCATCTCTTTGCGATAGCGCGCAATGAACGGAATTGTGCTGTCTGCATCCATCAATTCCACTGCAGCCGCCACGCCGCTCACTTTCAACTGCAACTCCGTTGCAATCAGCTTCACAATCGCTCCGAGCTCCATCTTAAATTCCACTTGTATCTCACTCATTCGTTCATTCGCTCCATTCCAATTAGACAAAATCAACTTACAGCACAATCCCACAAAAAAAGAGGGACATCGCCCCTCTCCCGCTTCAAATTTCGATCAATCCCAAACTCACGACCAACGCATCACTGACCCGACGCATCGTCTCCATATCCAACTGTGTAATCTTATCCGTTAATCGCTGCTTATCCAACGTCCGCAATTGCTCCAACAACACCACTGACTTGCGATCAAACCCATGCTCGCTCGCTTCAATCTCCACGTGTGTCGGCAGCTTCGCCTTCTGAATCTGAGCCGTAATCGCGGCCACAATTACCGTTGGACTATAGCGATTGCCTATATCATTCTGAATCACTAGAACCGGACGCACGCCACCTTGCTCAGAGCCTTTCACCGGTGATAAATCCGCAAAGTACACATCTCCGCGTCTAATGGACAACCGCTACACCCCACTTGCTTTGTGACGTAACGTATAACTGGCTTCTTCTTCAGCAAGGAAAGCTTCCACAGCCATATTCAAATTGATCGCGCCCATCTCCATGTACCCGCGCTGCATCCGCTCCGCCAAATCGTGGCGCTTTCGCTCTTGCACATACATCGCCATTGCCTCGCGTACCATCGCGCTGCGACTCCGCTGCTCACGACTGCCAATCGCATCCAGCTCATCGACCAGATATTCAGGCAAACTCACCATAATTCGCTTGTTCTGATCCATCCCAAACCCTCCAACTACGAATGAAGCAACGCATTTTCAACAAATACCACTTCACCGTCGCGAATATAAATCCGTGGAACCCGGTTCGAAAGCATACACACAATTTCATAATTAATCGTGCCAAGCAGCCCAGCCAACTCATCCGCTGTAATCCGCTCATCCCCTTGCTCCCCGATCAAAACAGCCTCGTCCCCAACCTTCACCGGAGAATCCGCATCATCGAGTCTCACCATACACTGGTCCATACAAATGCGTCCGACAATCGGCACGCGCTTACCATGTAACAATACTTCTGCCTTCTTCGTTAACAATCGCGTGTACCCATCCGCATACCCAATCGGCAACGTCGCAATCGTCTCATCATCCGTCGTTATATAAATCGAGCCATAACTGACGCCCGAACCAGGCGGCAATGTCTTGACCATCGATACCCCTGTTACTAAACGCAAAACCGGTTTCAAAGTAACTTTCTTCTTATTCACTTCATCGGAAGGATATAACCCATAAAGACTAATCCCTAAACGGACCATATTAAAGGCCAAATGCGGTGTGTCTATCCCTGTCGCACTATTCCCGGCATGTAACACTGGGAAATGGATGCCTCGCTCTGCAAAGTGTTCGACAATCGTCTTGAACTTCTCATACTGCTTCAGCGTCGGCGCCTTATCCGACTCGTCTGCACTCGCATAGTGAGTGAATAGCCCTTCAACCACCACACCAGGTAAACCAACTAACTTCTCGACATAAGCTATCGCGTCTTCTTCTTCATGCAAACCAAGACGCCCCATCCCCGTGTCTACTTTCACATGAACTTTCAGTGGATGTTGAAGATCAGTCTCCATCGCTCGAATCGCTTGCAGCGACTCCTCTGAATAAACGGTCAACGTAATATCAAACTTACGGGCGATATCAAACCCATTCGGCGACGTATAACCCATCACCAAGATAGGCGCTTGAATACCTGCTTGGCGTAATTCCAACGCTTCTTCTAATAAAGCAACGCCCAGTGCATCAATGCCAGAAGCAACTGCTTCTCTGGCGATGCCAACCGCACCGTGTCCATACGCATTGCTCTTCACGACAGCCATCAGTGAAATTTGATCGCCAAGGGCTTGGCGGAATTGTTGAATGTTATGCCGCAACGCATCTAATGAAATCTCTGCGCGTGTCGGGCGGTAATATGCGTCCAAACGCGTCACCTGCTCCTTTACCAACTCTGCAAAATGTTACCTCTATGGTACGCGCAAGCGACCGCGGTGTCAACGAATCTGCTGACTCCATTCATACACTTCTAGACTGCGTTTTTGCGTAAAATAATCACTGTCGAATTTCGGGTTGAATCGGAATTGCTTGAACTTCATGGCCACGCGTAACTGATCATTTCGATCATAGACTTCAACCTTAATGGGCGCTAATGTTTTTTGATTTAACCATATCGTTTGGCGCGATAACGTCTCATTGGGATAATTCGATTCGCCGTCGATTCGGTACATATTTTTTTCTTTCTTTATTGTCGACTTTTTTTGCAGGATACTTTCAACAATGGTCTGATATAAATATACTTGCCCTTGATTTTTCGGCCAATTGGTCTGGAAGCGGAAACTTTTCTTTAATGAAGGTGTTATCACATAGACACCTTGTTTATTTTTTAAAATAATTTGGTCGACTTTCTCATCGCGATTTTTCATCGCCACCCGGAACGTATCCGGTCTCTGATATGCTACTTCTACCTCATAGACAAGTGGAAATTGCCCAGTATGGAATGTCATTGTTCCTTTTCCTTGATAGCCTTTCATTTGTGCCACTTTTTTCTCTAATGCTGATCGGACATCCCCCTTAGTCGCCGATTGACCATTACAACCTACAAGTGTAAGGATAACGCCTATCACAACGATACTTCTCCACATTCCACTCATTTCAACACACTCCTTCGTGCTGATATGTATGAAAAACACAGCAAATCTATGCAAAAAAAGTAAGCGCTTTCGTTCTTTTTGAAGTATAATTGACTCTATCTTTGGTAAAAAGGTGGGTAGTAATGGCTTATCTCATTCTCATCGCGATTTTAATGAAATATGTGTTTGTGCGTATCGATTATTTCAGCGACTTCAATGTTGCTCGCGCACTCATTGAAATGATACCGATTGTTTTTTTATTTGGATTTATCCAGCTTGTCCCGATGCCTCGCCGTCTACGGAATAGCATTTGGATTAGCATCGATTTGTTGCTCTCTACGGTTTTATTCGCATCAAGTGTGTATTTCAGCTATTACGGCGACTTGGCTAGCCACTACAGTTTCGAATATTTAAATCAGGTTGGCCATATTAAAGATAGTATTTTTGATATTTTGAATCCAACCTATTTCTTGTTCTTCTTTGATGTACCGCTCATTATTGCACTTTTCTTCTATAATAAGTCACCCAATTGGAAATTCCTGAAATTACGTTTCACGACGCTAGCTAGCTTATCTTTGCTTTGTGCCATCGCGTTTACGTGGCAAGTTTATGCGCAAGTTACGAATTCGGATGATTCTAATCTTCAAAAAGCCTACAGCAAAGGGATTGCAAGTTTCCTTACTGCTGAGGTGATTTTGTACTTTCTACCTGAGAAAGAAGCAATCGCAGCAATTAGTACGCCTAGTGAATTACAGATTTTGAAAAAAGAAAAACAGGTGCTCTCCCCTATTGGTTTCGGCGTTGCTGCGAATAAGAACGTGATTGTTTTGCAATTGGAGGCCTTTCAAAGTTTCCTTCTCGGGCAATCGATAGATGGGCAAGAAATTACCCCTCATCTCAATCAGTTAATGCGTGAAAGTACGTCCTTTACGAATTTCTATCAACAAATCGGTCGGGGGAACACATCGGATGCCGAATTCATGTCGGTTACGGGATTGTTGCCAATTAGTCAAGCTGCGGTTTCCAAAGAATATGGTGATCGAGAAATTCCTAGTATCGTGCGGATGGCGAATGAACTTGGATATGTGACGAGCACGTTCCACGCAGATAAGCTCACGTTCTGGAGTCGCGATCAGCTTTATCCTGCTCTAGGTTGGGCGGAATACTATGAATTAGATTACTTTGGCAATCAAGATGTAATTGGTTTAGGCCCATCCGATCAAGCGTTATATCGCAAGACTGTCGATCAATTGCTCACATACAAACAAAATGGACAACGATTCTTTAGTGAAGTTGTTTCTCTGACGGCCCATACGCCCTTCAATGTGCCCGAGGAAATTAAGACACTCTCTTTACCGGATGTTTATAAGGACAATATCGTCGGCAACTATATCCAAGCGCAACATTATGCAGATGAACAAGTTGGTTACTTTATTAATTTATTGAAAGAAAACGATCTTTATGAGGATACGTTAATTGTTGTATATGGCGATCATTTCGGATTACATCCAACTGTGATTAGCGCGGAAGAAGCCAAGTTGGTGGAGAAGATTACCAAGAAGCCTTATTCTTTTAATGATGCATACAAACTGCCCCTGATACTTAAGATCCCAGGCATGCCGGCTGGTGAATTAAAGCATGTTGGCGGTCAATCAGATATTATGCCAACCATTGCGAACTTGATGGGAATTTCATTAACAAATCGCACCATCATCGGACAAGACTTATTGAATCAACAGGAAAATTTACTCGTCCAACCTTCTTATGCGCCACTGGGTAGTTTTATTACAAATGACTATTTCTTCTACGCAGGTGTCCGCCAAGCTTTCGAAGAAGCAACGGTCTATAGCGTAAAGACAAGTAAGAAAATCAAGAAGACGAATGCAATGAAGCAGGAATATGAACGTGCCATGAAACTCAAAAAGTACAACGATGCATACTTAGAGGGGCTTCCGATGCGGGAGTAATGCTCCGTTTTTGTTCCAGCATATGCAGGGATCTAATGGTCCATGCTTAATCAAGGAGCGTAGGAAAAATACGCGGAAATCCATCTATTTTCAACCATGAAAATATACAGTTTTCTGCTTATTTTTCCTACAAGTGAACAGGTGCCATGGATCTAGCTGGTCGTTTAAGAACACTACAAAAAGCAAACGTAATAGAACAGCCCCTTAAATGATAGACACGACATCTATCTTTTAGGGGGCTGTTCTGTGTAGGGAATGTTCTTTTGTTATTGTCGGCCAATCGAGTGATATACAAAACCTAATTCACGCATCGTGGCTGGGTCTAGGCAATTACGCCCATCGATGACCACGGGTGATTTCATCACTTCACGTGCTTTTGCCCAATCCAAATCGGTTACTTCTTGCCACTCCGTTAAGACAAGGACGGCGTCGACATCCGATAACGCATCCATCGCCTGTTTGGCATAAGTAATTTTGTCTGCAAACACGAGTTGTGCTTCTTCCTCGGCAATTGGATCAAATGCCTGGACTTTTGCACCCTTAGCAAGCAACGACTGAATAATCGGAATAGAAGGCGCGTCGCGCATATCATTCGTGTTCGG
>JBEGSW010000009.1:0-7303 GCA_041179705.1 Bacillota bacterium
TTCCCTAGCAAAACAGCGCTCGCCCCAGCCGCATCCGCCGCACGAATAATCGTCCCCAAATTACCAGGATCCTGCACCCCATCAACAGCAACAACCAATGCCCGTTCAGTGAACAAAAATTCATCCGTGCGAGGCCGCAGATTGGCTTTTTCAATCACGAGCAACGTACTTTGCGGCGATGGTGTATCCGATAATTTCGCCAGGATGTGAGACGTAACACCCACACATTCTAAATGCGCCGGCAATACCGCCTTTACTTCTTCAGGGATGCCCCGCTCCAAATCAAAAATCAACGTCTCGGCTAGCACATGATGCTTTAAAGCCTCATAGACAAGATGAGTCCCTTCAATCAACACGCGCTGTTCACGATCACGCCCCTTGCGTTCGAGCAAACTCGCCCATGTCTTGACGCGCGGGTTGGTTATCGATGTAATTTCTTTATGCCTCATCATTCATAACCTCAAATGTTTTTAAATCCGTATTACTGCCAACAACGACCAGTACATCGCCATCTTTAATTGGTTCATAGGGATCCGGAGAAATATTCATCCCCTTGCCAGACTTAATGGCAATTACGTTACAGCCATATTTCGCACGAATATCTAAGGTGATTAAGTCTTTCCCAATCATCGAAGAAGTCGCTTTAATCTCTACAATACTGTGTTCACTCGACAATTCGATGTAGTCCAAAATGTTCGCGGACACCAAATGATGGGCAACACGTTGCCCCATATCGCGCTCTGGATAGACAACTTTGTCCGCGCCTGTCTTTTTCAACACTTTGCCGTGCAATTCACTTGTCGCCTTCACGACCGTCATTTTCACGCCAATTTGTTTCAAAATCAACGTCGTCAAAATACTCGCCTGAATATCCTCACCAATCGCCACGACCACAACATCGTATTTCATAAGATTCAAATCACGAAGTGCATCCTCATCCGTGGTATCCGCACTCACCCCGTGTGTAACAAATCCTAAGACTTCTTGAATGCGTCGCTCACTGCGGTCAACTGCTAATACTTCAAAACCCATATCATATAAAGTTCTTGCTACACTCGAGCCAAAACGGCCCATTCCGATAATAGCGAAGTGCTTTTTTTTCATTTATACGTCCTCCCGAAGAGACAAATTCGAATTTATTATAACACATAGCAAACCTTGCATATTGTTGATATGATAAATGTATCAATAAACATTAAAGGAGAACGTCATGACGATCATCCAAAAGCTTGTCCATGTTGTTCTAAGTATCCTCCATCGCGCAAGTTATAACGGTTTCGACCGCATCAATTATAAGGAACGGGTTATTATTATGCCTAATCATGTTTCTTTATTGGATGCGGTTTTTTTATACGCGTTATTACCGAAAGATACGGTTTTTGTATCCAATACCCAAATTGCTGAAAAATATAAATTTATCATGCGCTTTACGAGTTTCATCACGGTCGATCAAATGAACCCGTTTTCGATTCGGCATATGATTAAAGTTGTTGAGTCGGGTAAACCGCTCGTCATTTTTCCTGAAGGGCGAATTAGCGTAACTGGCGGGCTAATGAAGATGTATTCCTCGCCAAGTTTCATTGCCACGAAGACCGGCGCCACCGTCTATCCGGTGCTTATCCGTGGCTTAGAGCGCTCTCGCTTCTCTTATCTGAACAAGAAAAATCACACCGTCTGGTTCCCCAAGGTTTCAATAACGGTAGGTCAATCTCGAACGTTCGTGAACAATCCCGCTGTCACGCGCAAACAACAAAAAGCATTGATGGCCGATCAAACGTTGCAAATGTTCCAAGACGAACTATTCCGCGTGGCTTCGAAGTCGAATGTGAATCTATACAATGAACTACTTGCAGCTGGTACTGAGCATGGATTCAATCGAATGGTCATCGAAGACTTTGCCACAACAAACACAATTAAAGATATTATTGTCAAAGCTTCCGTGCTTGGTGGAAAGTTACACGAACGACTACTTCCGGCCGAACGTGTTGGTGTGATGTTACCGACGACACCTGCCTTTGCGATTCTTCTATTTGGATTATTTAAACATGACCGCACGCCAGCCTTATTGAATTTCTCGATGGGCGCAAGCACAATTCACGATTGCTGTGTGACTGCAAACCTTAGACAAATCATCACCTCACGTGCCTTTATCGAAAAAGGGAAATTGCAGGACAAGATTACCTATTTGGAACAGCATGTGGATATTATCTATCTCGAAGATTTACGCGCATTTATTACATTAAAGGATAAACTTGCTGGACTATTTGCTTTCCTCTCGAAAAAACCATCGACGGCAACAACAAATGAAGTCGTCTTATTCACATCTGGATCCGAGAGCAAACCAAAAGGCGTTGTACTCACACATACGAATTTATATGCAAACGTCAAACAAGCGCGCATCATGATTGATCTCACACAACAGGACAAGTTCTTCAATGCGTTGCCAATGTTCCACTCGTTCGGCTTATCTGCAGGCACACTATTACCAATTTTGCACGGTCTATGTACGTATTTATACCCAAGTCCACTGCATTATCGCATTGTCCCGGAAATGATTTACGACCATAACTGCACCATCTTACTTGGAACTTCTACATTCTTACAAAACTGGGGGAAGGCCGCTCATCCCTACGATTTTCAATCCCTCCGCTACATTATTGCCGGGGCTGAGCAGGTGAAAGCCGAAGTTCGCGAACTGTATATGGAGAAGTTTAAGCGCGGGATTTATGAGGGGTATGGGACGACAGAAGCTTCTCCGTTCGTCTCTTGTAATGCGCCGTTGCGTTCGTTGGATGGATCGGTTGGACCGTTTTTCCCAGGCATGACCTATCACGTCGAACCGGTCGAAGGGATCGCTGATGGTGGTGAACTCTGGTTGCAAGGACCTAACTTGATGAAGGGGTATTTGCTTTATGAGGAAGGGTTCAAGCCAGTTGGCGAGTGGTATCGCACGGGGGATATTGTCACGGTGAATGATGAAGGTGTGATTCACATGAAAGCAAGGTTGAAGCGATTCGCGAAAGTCGCTGGCGAGATGATATCCTTGCAGCAAGTTGAAAATGTCGTTGCGCAATGTCTCGGTACGCCTGAAGTTGCGGCAATCGCGACGGGCGACAAGCGGAAGGGCGAACAAATTATTGTATGTACCACAGCGCCAGATGTGAGTGTGAAGCAGATTCGCGACTTTATTTCCGCCGCTCATTTATCGCCACTACTCGTGCCAAGCCAGGTCATTCACGTCGACGCCATCCCGTTCCTCGGAAGTGGAAAAACCGACTATGTGACACTAACCGATACTGTCGCGCAAATAAAATAGACTGGTTTCAGTCGATTTTTACGACTGAAACAGACCACCCCCCTAAAATCGACTGGTATTAGGCGATTTTAAAAGGTCCAAAAGATAAACCCCCTAAAATTGACTGGTTTCAGTCGATTTATAGGGGGTTTGATTTTTTAAGGTGCTACTTCTAGGAATTTCACATCTGGCATCTTGTCTTGCGCGGTACCCATCGCGTATTCGTTCTCGAATAAAGCTACGTAGTTACCGAAGCGATCTTTCACCAAAGTAGAGTTCACGCGGAATTTACTTGGATCGATGTTATCGCCAACGACCCAGCGGGCAAACTGATACGTCATACGCTGCATCATAATGTCCACGCCATACTCAACTTTCATCCGATACTCAAATACTTCAAACTGCAACTGACCCACAACGCCGAGAATCGTATCATCGAAACTCACCGTCTGGAACACCTGAATCGTACCTTCTTCGGCCAATTGGGATAGACCTTTTTGATATTGCTTGTATTTCAACGCATTCTTCGCTGTTACTTTCGCGAACATTTCCGGCGAGAACGTCGGCAACTCTTCAAATTCAAAATTGCCCTTCTGCGTTAACGTATCTCCAATTCGGAAAATACCTGGATCGAACAAACCAATAATATCGCCGGCAAAAGCCTCATCCACGATATCACGATCTTGCGCCAAAAACTGCTGCGGCTGGGACAACTTAATGTCTTTCCCTGCACGCACGTGCTTCACACTCATCCCACGCTCAAACTTACCGGAACAAATACGCAAGAACGCAATGCGGTCACGGTGCGCTGGATTCATGTTCGCTTGAATTTTGAAGATGAAGCCAGAGAATGATTCTTCTGTCGGCTCAACAATCCCTTCGTTCGTGCGGCGCGTCTCTGGTTTCGGCGCTAATTCCAAGAAATGCTCAAGGAACGTCTGCACACCAAAATCATTAATCGCACTACCGAAGAACAATGGTGTTAATTCGCCTTTACGAACTTTCTCGATATCAAACGGATCGCCCGCCACATCAAGCAACTCTAATTCATCGCCCAATTGTTTGTATAAGAAATCACCAGCCATCTCTTTAATCACTGGATCTTCATAGCCTGTTACAGCAGTTACTTTAATATCACGACTATTATCACCTTGGAACAACTCAACCTGGGACTTCGTGCGGTCATAAATCCCACACAATTGTTTCCCCATGCCAATCGGCCAGTTCATCGGGCAAGAACGAATACCAAGGACATTTTCCAACTCTTCCATCAAATCAAACGGATCGCGACATTCACGGTCCAACTTATTGATGAACGTAAAGATCGGAATCCCACGCTTGCGACAAACTTGGAATAATTTCTTCGTCTGTGCCTCGACCCCTTTAGCGGCATCGATCAACATCACTGCGCTATCCGCAGCCGTTAATGTGCGATATGTATCCTCAGAGAAATCTTGGTGACCTGGTGTATCCAAAATATTCACGCGATGTCCTTCATAGTCAAACTGCATCACCGAAGACGTAACCGAGATCCCACGCTGCTTCTCAATTTCCATCCAGTCCGAAGTGGCATGTTTGGAAGCTTTACGAGCCTTAACGCTACCCGCCTCACGGATTGCACCCCCGTATAAAAGGAGTTTCTCCGTCAATGTCGTCTTACCCGCATCCGGGTGAGAAATGATGGCGAACGTACGACGCTTATCAATTTCTGGTGCTAATTTACTCATTATTTCCAATCTCCAATCAGCAAAGCGCGCGCAGGCGCTGCATCGATGCCTTCTAATTTAAGTGGTGCAATAACCATAAAGTATGAGCCCGCTTCAATGTCTTTCAAGCGCACACCTTCAACAATATAAATATCTTTATTCATCAACGACTTGTGCGTTGGGTAGCCCGGTTGCGCGCGTTCGATGCCTAAGCCATCAATCGCTACTCCGCGAATACCAATTTCAGCCAAGTATTCAGCCGCATCTTGTTTCACATACACAAAATCAAAATCAAATTCCTCACTGAACGAATTCTTCGTCTTTAAAATAATCCACTCATCGTTTTGAATGTTAAACGGCAGCAAATCCGCTTTCGTGATGCCATCTTCCACATGGCTTAAATCAAATACACGTGCAGGCCCAACAAGTCGCTCCAATGGAATCGACTCAATCGTTGAACCATCCGGGAACATATGTAAATTCGCATCCAAGTGTGTGCCTGTATGCACATTCATAAATAGATTAGATTCATGTACCGTCGCATTCGAAAAATCACAGGCAGTCGTAACCGCTGGCTTCTTCTCAGGCTTATTCTTATACACTTGCATATCCGCATTGATCAACATCGAAATATCATAAACCTTCATCGTTCATGCCCCTTTCGTAGTAAAAACGAGCCGTTACGAACGGCCCGTCTCCCAAATGACATCATCTTCTGTTTGACCTTGAATCGGCCACCATTTAAAGCCATCACGTGCTAATAATTCATCGGATTCTTTCGGCCCCATCGACCCTGCAGGGTATTGAACCAAATCCGTCTTCGTTGTTGCCCATGCATCTTGAATACGATCGATAAACTTCCAGGCCACGGCCACTTCATCCCAACGCGTAAAGTACGTTGAATCGCCACGCATTGCATCAGAGATTAGACGCTCATAGGCTTCTGGCGTGTTCCAACCAATTTGGCAACTATTACAGAAGTCCAACGCGACTGGTTGAATCATCCATTCTGCACCTGGTTGTTTCACATTCACTTTAATATAGATGCCCTCAAGTGGGTTCACCCGAAACACCAACAAGTTCGGTTCAAGATTTGTCTTACGTGCGAAATGCACGCGATCTGGCAAGTTCTTAAACTCAACCACAATCTCCGTCGACTTAGCAGCCATCTTCTTTCCTGTACGAATATAAAACGGTACGCCAGCCCAACGGAAGTTATCAATCATCACTTTCGCAGCAAGAAATGTCTCCGTTGTCGATTCCGGGTTAACGGATTCTTCAGCACGATACGCTTTCGCAGGTTTGCCATTCGTCTCGCCTTCTGCGTATTGCGCGCGGACAACATGCGCTTGCACTTCTTCAACCGATTCATAGCGACGTAGCGAACGCAATGCTTTTACTTTCTCATCGCGAATTGCTTCCGGTTGCAGGCGGCTAGGTGGTTCCATTGCCATCATTGCGACCATTTGTAACAAATGGTTCTGTGCCATGTCACGCAATGCGCCGGACTTATCGTAATACCCTCCGCGATCTTCTACTCCGACCGTCTCGCTCGAGGTAATTTGAATATTCGCAATGTATTTATTGTTCCAAAGTGGTTCGAAGAACATGTTGGCGAAACGCATCGCTTCAATATTCTGAACCATCTCTTTACCTAAGTAGTGGTCAATCCGATACACTTCGGATTCATCGAATACACCCGTGATCGATTGATTCAAGCTTTCAGCTGTAACACGGTTATATCCGAAAGGCTTTTCGATCACAAGACGCTTCCAACCTGTGTTGTTAAGAAGGCCGCCTTCTTTCAAGTTCTGCGCCACTGGCCCGAACAATTCAGGGGCTAACGCTAAATAGAAGAGGCGGTTGCCTGGAATATTAAATTTACTTTCTAACTGTGTCGCTAATTCAAGTAACTTAGCAAATCCGGCAGTATCTTTCGTATCTAAAGACATATACTCAAAATGATTGGCAAATGCTGCCCATTCTTCATCCGGAATGTCTTTATGACGCGCGAAAGAACGGATCGATTCATGCACATCGGCACGGAATTCATCCTGTGTCTTTGGTCGTCTTGCAATCCCAATGACCGCAAATTTATCTTTCAATTTTCCTTCGCGGTACATGCTATAAATAGCAGGGTATAACTTGCGCTTTGCAAGATCACCTGTTGCTCCAAATATAAAGAAAACTGTCCCGTCTGTAACGGGGTTTAGTGCTGAAGACATCTTCATCATTCTTTCCTAGATATTTTCGGACCTAACTGGCCCTACGCTCACAATCCCTTATGCGATTTTAGCACATT
>JBEGSW010000010.1:0-8962 GCA_041179705.1 Bacillota bacterium
GCAACTACTGCAGCCATTATTGCATTTGTCTCGCCATAAAAGAGTGGAACAAGTCCGAAGTGAACCATCAAAATTTGTACGTAGAGTGGCGTTCCTCGGAAAAAGTTAATGTAACCACTAAAGGAAAGTCGCAAGATTCGACTGTTCGACATACGTGCCAAGCCAACCCCAAGCCCGAAAATCGATCCTAGTGCAATCGACAACAAAGAAATACCAATTGTCAGCAGTGCACCTTTTAGTAGGAAAGGTAAATATTCGACGATAATATCAAAACGGAAATCCATCCAAACTCCCCCTCAATCATAAAAAAAGGAGCCTGCCTCTAGCAGGCAAGCCCCTTGGCATTAAACGTTAATTATTGTTGCGCGTTTAAGTTTGTTAGGTCTGGCTCAGCACCGAACCATTTCTTGTAGATTTTTGCGTATTCACCATTCTCAAGAACAGTCTTAATTGCTGGATCTAATTTCGCTTTTAAATCACTATCTTTAGGTAATAATAGGCCATAGTATTCAGATGCGAAACTTGAATCGGAAATCGCAACATATTTCTTGTCCGGGTTGTTCTTCACATATTCATTGATGATCATGTTATCAGCAACGACAGCATCTACACCACCTTTGTCCATTTCAAGGAACGCAAGTGCATTGCTTTCAAATCGTTTCAAGTCAGAGCTTGTCTTGCCTTTCAGGTCAGAGATAATATCATCTGCTGTGGTTGCACCTTGTACTGCAACTTTCAAGTTCTTCAAGTCAGCAGCAGATTTAACGGAGCTTCCTTCTTTCACCATAATTAAGTTCGTAGACTCGAAGTATGGTGCCGAGAAATCATATGTTTGTTTACGCTCATCGTTAATGGTAACGGAGGAAATCCCAAAGTCGATTTCAGTTGCCTGTTTCACACTTGCAAATAAAGCGTCCCAACCGACGTTTTTCACTTTGTAGTTCAATCCTGCTTCTTTCATTACTGCTTTTAAGAAGTCGATATCGAACCCAACGATCTTATCTTTATCCATAAATTCCATCGGTGCGTATGTTGCATCCGTACCTACTGTGTACGTCTTTCCTGCTGCGCTATCGTCAGATTTTCCACAAGCTGCTAATGAGAATACTAAAACAAATGCAAGTAACACGAGTACAATTTTCTTCATCTTGTAAGTCCCCTTATCAAATGTAAAATGACGTGCTAACAACAGATTAAGTGTAGCAGATAATCGAATATTAAAATATCTTTTTCGACAAAATTTACGGAAGTGGGTTCCCGCGTGAGGCGATGAAGAGTGCATACCACTGTTCCCGTGTCATCAAGTCTGCTTGACGAGCTCCATCAGCACATGCACGGATACGTGATGGGTTCGCTGTGCCAATGACGGGTTGAATCTTAGCGGGATGGCGCATGAGCCATGCTAAGACAATCGATTCAGGCGTGGTTTCATTTTCTTCCGCTAATTTTTGGATGAGCAACGCCGTTTCGCGTATATTGTCAGGTTCAGAACCTGTTAACGAACTTGTAAACAGGCCGCGTGATAGCGGACTCCACGACTGGATTTGAATAGTTTCCATCTGGCAATGTTCGAGTAAGCCTTCGCCGAAGTGAACATGCAGCCCAGCATCTTGATTGACATGAATCCCTTCTTCCAGCCAATGTAGGTGAGAGAGATTTAACTCTAACTGATTAATCACAAGAGGCATATCCAAAGCTTGTTGAATAAATTTCATTTGACCTACGTTCATGTTTGAAACGCCGAAATGACGCACTTTTCCTTGCGTCTGTAGTGTCGTGAATGCCTCGCCAATCTCATCGGGTTCCATTAATGCATCTGGACGATGCAGCAATAAGGTATCTAAGTAGTCGATGCCCAATCGCCCCAAGATGCCGTCAACAGATTTCAATATATAGTCTTTCGAAAAATCAAAACGTTGTCCGCCAGATTGATCAGGGAAGCGGATGCCACATTTCGATTGAATGACCATTTGTTCGCGTAAACCAGGCGTGGCATGTAGGACTTGTCCAAAGACAGACTCGGCTTTACCAAAAGCGTAAATGTCGGCATGATCAAACATCGTCATTCCGGAAGCTAGTGCAGCATCGATACAGGATTCTGCCAAACGGACATGCTCCTTCGTAATCGGATCTCGATTCCAGCCTCCACCTAATCCCATGCAGCCATAGATGATGCGACTATCGGATATGCCACGTTGTTGTAACGGCATGATTTTCATATACAATCCCCCCATATACACATTTTAACCGAATTTCATGGTGATTTAGGTAACTCGTCGAACATTTTTTTGGTAGATACATAAATTGATCATATCTATATAAAGAAGGAGGGGTAAAAATGTGTTGTTGTGGTCCGGATCCAAATCCGAATAAAGGGGATATCGTAACTGACGAGGTTTGTGGCGTTTTTAATATACCTTGTGGGGAAAAAGCAACGGTTTGGGAGTTGGACACCGCAGTTGTCTTTGGGAATGGGGCGCAGTCGGCGGCATCTGTGAGCATCTATTATGACAAAGGATGTTCCGATGCGATGAAATTAATATTAACTTCCGCCTCAAATACAAAGCATGAGATAGAAATTCCAAAATGGAATACACGCTCATATACTTTCCTTAACATTATTAGAGCAGAAATCGAATGCGGAGAAAAGAAAGAAACGCCATCTACGGAACGATGTCAAGGGAAATACTGCATCAGCCTGCACTACGACGTACTAGAAACCTCAGAACTTACACCATAAACACTAGTAGGGGCCAGGCCCCACTGAAGGTGCCTGGCCCCATTAGCGGAGCCTGGCACCTTATATTATTCAATTATTCATGCTCACCATTTAGGCCGTGTAGGACGAGGCAATATTTACCTGAGTAGAAACCAGCCTCTTGACCGACGCCAATCACACCAATGCCATGGACATCGCTGATCGTGAAGGAGAACGATTGATTCGCATGAACGGAAGCGAGCGGTTCATGATTGACGAGTATGCGCAATGAAAATGGTTTCAAATCATTAATGGGGTTTACATAGATGCAGCAACTAATCATGACCGGACCAACAAAACTCTGCCAGATTGGCACATAGTGGGAACTCCCAAACTCGCCATATAGATATCCGCTTAATTGACCAACCAAAGATTCCTCCATCATTACTCCTCCAAAACAAGAATGAAATACCGAAATCGGAGACACACTAGAGTATCTATTCCACTGAAGGAGCAAGCATGCATGCAACTCGAATATTTCCGGTTTTCTTATGGTCTTATTAATGGCTTAATTCTAGTGACAGCCATCTATTTGAGCTGGTACACCTATGGGTTACGTAGGACTGTTTTCTTATGGTTAGCGGTTAAAGCAGTAGCAGCGCTTAGTGCGATTGGCCTGACAACGAAATGGCTCATCCTCGAAATAGATTGGCTCCTAACCACGCCAATAACGGTTTATATTCTGTTCGTCATCGCCAATCATCCTCAAAGAATGAGACGTAGTTTGATGTGGTTCCCCTTGGTTTGGTGTACGGTAATGGCTGTTGGTGGCGTATTTGCCGAGTGGCAAGTCGGGCAGTTGAAATGGCTGTGGTTTGGACTTGCTGCAGGGAGTATGGGCGTTATTTTTTGGCGGCTCTGGATGCTACAAAAAGAAGCTATACATCGGAGTTATGCCCCTTTAATGCGATTTAATCTAGTCATGTGGAGTCTGTTTCCGCTCGTATGGTTGGGTGGTAAACATGGCTTGCAATGGATTTCGAACGAGCAAGCGATTGCAACATTCACGCTTCTTGATGGATTAACAAAAGGTGGATTTTTCCTATTCGTTGTCTGGTTGATGAGGGAGGAAATTGCAAATGATATGGAAAAAGGAAGATCCCATACCTACTAAATCACCTGCATTCATCGCTCGACTCGGCTATTTTCAGAAGCAATTTGCCAAAGAAGCGGATTTGCAAATCTATCCCTTTGTTGTCAACCAGTACCATGCCGTAGCACTAAGTTTCTCCAGCTTGGTGGATTCGCAACGGATTCGAGATGAATGTATCATCCCACTCAGTGAATTAAAGGGCCTTCCACAGATGGATAAGGTCCTACAGATTCCGTTATCCGTTAATCCAATGCGAATTTCAGCAGATAATGATGTCTTACTGCAGCATCTTGTCTCAGGATATACGATTGTCCTGTTTGATCATCAAGATCAAGCGATTGCGATGCAGATAAGTAATTCAAATAGTAGACCGGTTCAAGAGTCTACGAATGAATATGTCGAGCGAGGGCCGCGGGACAGTTTCACAGAAAATTGGCAGGTGAATTTAGGTTTAGTTCGTCGTCGGATGAAATCAACTGCTTTTCAGACAAGACAATTCACAATCGGCACCTACACGCAAACGACGTGTGTAATCATGTATGTCGCTGGAATCGCACCAGATGACCTTGTCGATGATGTGTTACAACGGATGGCGAATATCAAATTGGATGCCTTAATTGATAGCGGTCAACTTGAAATGGTTCTTGAGGACAATCACTACACTCCCTTTGAACAACTAAAAAATACCGAACGTCCAGACATTATTGCCACAGAAATACTCAGAGGGCGAATGGCCATTCTTGTTGATGGCAGTCCAACGGCACTGATCTTACCAACGACACTGCTTGACCTGATGAGTTCCCCCGGTGAACAATACGAACGAAGTATTGTCGGAATCATGCGTAAAGGGTTACGGATTTCGGGTCTTTTTGTTTCTGCATATGCATCATCTATCTACCTAAGCCTCGTATGTTTCCATCCTCATTTAATCCCTGTTAAGCTGGTTCAAATTTTAGTCTATAAGCGACTGCAGGTACCATTCCCGGCTTGGTTTGAAATTTTCATCATGCAAATCGTGATTGATTTAATCTTCGAAGCGATCATGCGGCTCCCACAACGCTTGGGTCAAATTGTTGGTGTTGCGGGCGCAATCGTACTTGGCCAAGCCGTCATCTCGGTCAATCTGATTTCCCCTGCAGTGATTATCGTTGTCGCCTTATCTACCGTCGCTGGCTATGGACAGCCCTTGATCTCCACCTCGTTCTCCATCGCCGGATTACGGTATTTTAATTTACTGTTTGCCGCTGTATTGGGCGTATTTGGTGTATTCGTCTCCTTGTTGTTCTGGATGATCCATCTTGTCCAACTCAACCCGTACCATACCCCGTATTTAAAGCCGCTTAGTCCGTTTAATTGGAAAGAATTGTGGAATTCAATTATTCATTACAAGGCACCGTGGGTGGCGACGCGAGGTCGCTCGAAGGAAGGTGGACAGAATGGATAAATCGAGTGGCAAAATGCAGATGACGTCGTATCAAGCAACATCGACTTTAGTCGGCATCATGGTTGGAATCGGGCTGCTTTTTGTCAGCCGTATTTCCGTCAACTATGTTGGGCGTGGAGCCTGGATAGCTGTATTGCTAGCTGGCCTGGTTGTCATTTTAAATGGTTGGATCATGATTAAATTGGGTGAACGTTTCCCCGACCAGACAATCGTTGAATATGTGCAAGAAATTTTCGGGAAGTGGCTAGGACGTTGTTTAGGTCTATATCTCATCGGTTTAAGCTTAGTGATGACCGTATTTACGTTATGGTTTACCGGTCAAATTATTACAACATTCATCTTGTTCGCTACCCCCTCCATTGTCGTCATGCTTGGGCTCATGTTACTAACGGTTTATACTGCTTTCGCCGGGATGAGTGCCGTTGGAAGAATGAATGAAATCATCTTTGTTATCTCTTTCGGATTTGCCATATTCTTCATCCCACCGATCATTGAGTATGGACGATTGAGCTTTGTGCGTCCGATTCTTGAGGTACCCAGTTGGCAATTTTTGAGTGGACTTCCATTCCTGCTGTATTGTTACTCAGGCTATGAATTAATTCTATCTTTTTATCCCTTTGTAAAAAAAACGGAGCGGCACAAAATGGCTAAACACATGACGTTGAACATGGTTTATGTTTGGGTCATTGCTGTCGTAGCGGTATTCACACAACAAATCGTCTTCCCAATGAACTATTTGGAACGGATTTGGTTGCCCGCGATCCAGTACGTTTCGCTCGTGTCATTACCTATATTGGAACGAACAGATCTCGTCTTTATTTTATTTTGGTTTTTTGTCTTTTATAAAGCCCACACCGTATATTTTTATCGCACATTAATCGAAACACAGCGTTTATTTAAACTGCGTTCAGAGAAAGGGCTAATCCTATTCTTCGCATGTTTGCTAACGTCTATCGTATTTTTCCAGTATGAATTGCAGACCATGGAAAGATGGATGATTTACACGATGCATGCAACGGCATTTACTTATCTATGCTTGCCAATCACTGCCTTTCTTCTAAGTAAGTGGCGAAAAAAAGGAGTGAGCCTCGGATGAATCGTTGGCTGAAACTGCTTTGCCTCATTACATTGCTCGGTATTCTTGCCGGGTGCTGGGATTATTCACCAATCGAACGAGCATTTTTAGTAGAAGGAATTTCCATTGATGAAAGTAAGCGTGATCCAGAAAAACTTGAAATTTCGATTATTGATGTCGATTTTAAAAGAAAGAAACGGGCACTCTCTGCAGAAGGCCGAACAATCTCAGAAGCACTAGATCGTATCCAAGACCAGACTAGTAAAATTGTTGTGCTCAGTCATGTCAAAATCATCTTGATTTCCGAGACGATTGCCCAAAAAAGCGTTCTGCCCTATTTTGATGTGTTTGTACGCAATATGCAGATTAGTAACGAAGCGAGTTTTGTAATCGTCAAAGGACGAGCACTTTCACTATTCAACCCTAAAAATTTGACTTATAGCATAAGTGGTCGTACGTATTCGCAAATGATCCAATCATCCGAGACGAAATTCGATGATACATTATATAAACTACATAACATTACGGTTGAAATGATGTATCGTAACAACAACTTCACACTGCCTGTTTTAAAATTAAACAAAAAGAAAAAAGTAGCAAGTTTTAATGGCATCGCCTTGATTAAATCAGGCAAAATGATTGATACTTTGTCAATGGATGAAGCCAAGCTCTTCCTCATTTTGCGTCGAGCGACGAACCGTATGGCCTATACAATCAAGATGAACAATCGTCACACGATTACCTACCGACTCTATGAAAAATCGTCATCTGTATCGTGTAAATATCGCAATGGCAAATGGCATCTCACATTCCGTGCCGCCTTTAATCGTGAAGTCGTTGAGTCAAATGTATGGAAGACGAGACCGATGACATCTGCAGAACGGGCACAATTCGAACAAAAAGTAACGAAAAAATTAGAACGAGAAGGAAAAAAGTTGCTAACGAAATTACAAAAAGAAGCTGGATTTGATCCGTTATGGGTATCTGAATGTGCACGGATGAATAAACCCAATCATTTCCAATCATCAGAATGGGATGAATATTTCACAAATGCGGATACAAATGTGCAAATACAAGTGCATCTCCATCGATTTGGACAATTGTTTTAATTCCTAAGGGCGTCTGTTATGATAATTGTAAAGATTTAGTAAACAGGAGAATGCAAATGGGGAAAAAGGTCGGGAATGCGATTGGTTTTATCGGCGGCAGTATATTGATTGTAGCGACGTTCACATCCGCTCTTTTCTATGGTCTAAAAAAGATTATAAAAAAATAATGTATATTTCATATAGGGTTCACATATCGTTAATGCTTGCTTGATAGCGTAGAGACATTGGAAGACGGGGGGAAATCAATGATTAAGAAGGCGATTATTCCAGCAGCAGGGTTAGGTACTCGCTTCTTACCTGCTACAAAAGCGCAACCGAAAGAAATGCTACCAATTGTGGATAAACCGACGATTCAATATATTATCGAAGAAGCTGTTGCGTCGGGCATCGAAGATATCATTATCGTGAGCGGTCGATGGAAGCGTGCGATTGAGGATCACTTTGATAAGTCGTTCGAACTTGAGGCCAACTTACAGGCGAAAGGCAAGACAGAAGAGTTAGAGTTGATTAGACAAATCACCAACATGGCTAACATTCACTACATCCGTCAACGTGAGCCACTCGGTTTGGGTCATGCCATTTGGTGTGCGCGCAAGTTTATCGGGAATGAGCCGTTCGCTGTTTTGCTTGGTGATGATATTGTTGTATCTGAGCAACCTTGTCTGGGACAGTTGATCGACACATATGAAACTTATGGTACTGCCGTTGTAGGTGTTCAACAAGTACCAGATGAAGAAGTGCATCGCTATGGCATCATTCATCCGAAGGCAGATTCAGAACATGCAACAAGCAATATTATCGAAGTTGATATGTTAGTAGAAAAGCCGAAGCGAGAAGTGGCACCTTCGAACTATGCAATTATGGGCAGATATATTTTACATCCGGAAATATTTGATATATTAGAACATCAGAACCCTGGAGCGGGTGGCGAAATTCAGCTTACCGATGCGATTAACACATTAAATCAAACGAAACCGGTTGTAGCGATTGATTTCGAAGGGCAACGTTATGATGTTGGAGATAAGTTTGGCTTTATACAGGCTACAATCGATTTTTCATTGCGTCGCGAAGATTTAAGAGAAGATGTTATCGCTTATTTACAAAAGTTAAACGATCACAATTATAAGGTTTAAGCGAGGTTCGATATGCAGAAGATTGCAGTAATGGGCACAGGATATGTCGGATTGGTTTCTGGTACATGTTTCGCTGAAATAGGTAATTCTGTTATTTGTTGTGACGTAGATCAGACCAAGATTGATAAGCTGAATCAAGGCATTATTCCTATTTATGAACCCGGTTTAGAAGCATTGGTTGATCAGAATGTGGAAGCGGGACGTTTAAGGTTTACGACAGATGTGGCTTCTGCGATTCGTGAATGCGACATTATATATATTGCAGTTGGAACACCGATGAGTATTACGGGTGCGGCAGATATGCGCTACGTAAGTGAAGTGGCAAAGACAATCGGAGCGAATCTGAATGG
>JBEGSW010000011.1:0-48993 GCA_041179705.1 Bacillota bacterium
TTTGCAGATTATCACTTCCCGAACTTCAATGTGGCTGATTCAGCGATATGCGTCGGAGTTGCGATGGTTTTGCTGGATACGTTGAAAGAGTGGAGGAAACCAAATGAGCATACAAGGTGAAACATTTGAATGGCAGATTGCTGCCGAGCATGCGGGTGAGCGTATTGATAAATGGCTGACGCATGAATTAGGGGATGATGCCTCTCGTTCGCAGGTGCAACATTGGATTAAAGATGGCGTGGTGTTGGTAAATGGTCAACCCGCGAAAGCCAATCATAAATTGATTGCTGGGGAGCAAATTGCATTGTCTGTTCCTGAAGCGGAATCGATGGAGCTGATTGCCGAAGACATTCCGTTGGATGTGGTGTATGAGGACAGTGACTTGATTGTGGTGAATAAACCTCGAGGCATGGTTGTCCATCCTGCACTCGGTCATATGACAGGGACTTTGGTACACGCGTTGTTGTATCATTGCAAAGATTTATCCGGTATTAATGGCGTTCAACGTCCGGGAATTGTACATCGTATCGATAAAGATACATCTGGATTGCTCGTGATTGCGAAGAATGACAAAGCGCATGCGTCCTTGACGGAGCAATTGAAAGCACATACCGTTACTCGTAAGTATGTAGCTATCGTGCATGATCGTATGGAACACCTAGAGGGTACGGTTAACGCCCCGATTGGTCGAGCGACGCATGATCGAAAGCTCTATGTGGTTACTGATAAGAACAGTAAGCATGCCGTAACACACTTTAAAGTCATTGAATCATTTGATTCGTACACCTTCGTTGAGTTGAAATTAGAGACGGGTCGCACGCATCAGATTCGTGTACATATGAAGTTTATCGGACATCCACTTGTTGGAGATCCGGCTTATGGTCGCAGCAAAGGCATTAAAATGGAAGGGCAAGCGCTACATGCGGCAGTCCTTGGGTTTAATCACCCAACAACTGGCGAGTATCTCGAATTTGAGCGCCCGATGCCAGAAGATATGAATCATGTGTTAGAAATTTTAAAATCCCTATAAATTACGAACAGAATCAAAGGAGCGAATTTACAATGTCAAACATGGATCAAACAATGGAAGTTATCAATTACATCAAGAACAGCACAAAAGTTACGCCAGTTAAAGTTTACTTCTCCGGCAACATTGCATCGACGAAATACGATGTAAAAGTATATGATTTCGGTAACGGTGGCGTACTATTTGGCGACTGGGCAGAAGTCCAAAAAGTACTGGATGAACATAAAGATTCTATCAATCACTATGAAGTAGAGAGCGATCGCCGTAATTCTGCGATTCCGATGTTG
Source organism: Bacillota bacterium (assembly GCA_041179705.1). GTDB lineage: Bacteria > Bacillota > Bacilli > Paenibacillales > JBEGSW01 > JBEGSW01. The sequence continues at coordinate 1,315 of JBEGSW010000011.1, forward strand.
GATTTGAAAGGCATTAATGCACGTATTGAGCCAGGCGCGATTATTCGTGACATGGTTGAAATCGGCGACAACGCAGTAATCATGATGGGTGCAGTGATCAACATCGGTGCTAAAATTGGTGACGGTACAATGATCGACATGAATGCAACATTAGGTGGACGCGTACAAGTTGGGAAGATGTGCCACGTGGGTGCTGGCTCCGTTTTGGCGGGCGTAATTGAACCACCTTCAGCTTTACCAGTTGTGATTGAAGATGACGTTATGATTGGTGCGAACGTAGTTGTACTGGAAGGCGTTCACGTTGGTAAAGGTGCGGTAATCGCTGCGGGTGCAGTTGTTATCGAGAACGTTCCAGCGAACGCGGTAGTAGCTGGGGTTCCTGCACGCATCATTAAGATGGTAGATGAAAAGACAAAATCGAAGACTGTTATTATCGATGGTTTACGTGATTTGAATAAGTAATTCATAGACGGGGTGAAACGCGATGGCAATCGACTTGCAAACATTGGTAGAAATGCGTAGACAATTGCATCAAATTCCAGAACCGGGCTTTGAAGAGTTCAAGACGCAAGCGCTCTTGCTCGAGCGAATCGCCCAGCTTCCGCAAGACCGGATTGAAGTGCGTACTTGGCGTACTGGTATTTTTGTTCACGTGAAGGGCACAGTTGGTGAACGACGTATCGGCTATCGTGCGGATATGGATGGACTACCAATTGAGGAAGATACTTCGTATCCGTTCCGATCGACACATCCTGGGTTCATGCACGCATGTGGGCATGACATGCATATGACAATCGGATTTGGATTGTTAAAGGCAGTTGTTGAACAGCCACTTGCAGATCATATGTTGTTCATCTTCCAACCAGCAGAGGAAGGTCCGGGTGGGGCTGAGCCGATGATGGCAACGGAAGAGTTCAAGCAATGGCGTCCTGATTTGATGATTGGTTTGCACATTGCCCCGGAATATCCGGTGGGTACAATTGCAACGAAGCCGGGCATCTTGTTTGCAAATACATCTGAGCTGTTTATTGAATTACAGGGTACCGGTGGGCATGCGGCATTCCCGCATAAGTCGAACGATATGATCATCGCTGGGGCGAATTTGGTGAGTCAGCTGCAGACGATCATTTCACGTAATGTCGATCCGATGGATTCGGCAGTGATTACGATTGGTCGCTTTGAAGGTGGGATTCGTCAAAATATCATCGCTGACAAAGTCCGCATGGAAGGTACCATACGAACAATGTCACCGGCAGCAATGGAGAAAGTGAAAGCTCGGATTGAAGCTGTGTTAGCTGGCGTTGCAGCCTCATTCGATTGTAGGACTTCATTGGACTATGGTTCGATGTATCATCAAGTATTTAATGCGCCTGCTGAGACAGAGAAATTCATGAACTGGCTTGCCGAAAGTGGTGAGGCTAACTTAGTTGTTAGTCCTGCTGCAATGACAGGCGAAGACTTTGGGTATTTCTTAGAACAAGTACCAGGATTCATGTTCTGGCTTGGTGTTGATACACCATACGGTTTGCACCATGCGAAGATTGAACCACATGAGAATGCAATTGAGGTTGCGGTTCGCGTCGTGGAGAAGTACTTGCGTGAAGGGTTAAATAACTAACTCAAATGAAAGTGATTATATCCTTAGTGAATGCTAGGGGTATAATCACTTTTTTTATGTATTTATGTTAAGAAATATAACATAATTTTCGACATATTAAAGTTATGTAACGAATATTGACATTAATGAATCCACGTTTTATAATGAAAACACGAACAAACATCACATAATCAAATGAAATGTTCGTAATCCCCCTGCATTTCATTTGATTATGTGAAATTATCTAACAATTGCATTTAAATAGTAGTCTAGGGTTCCGTTCAGGATAGCTGAAGCTGGTCCGAGAGACTGCGTATGAATAATCGCTCGACTATTCATATCACACGGAAGGAGAAAAGCCTGGGAGATATCTCTCAGCTTTTTTTTATATTTTTAATAGCTTTTTAATTCAAAGGAGTGGTCGAAATGAAACGTTGGTTAACTTTATTACTGGTTGTAGTGTTAGCGATGTCAGCATTAGTAGGTTGTGGTAGTTCCGAAGAAGAAAAAAGCTCTGGCAGTAAGTCAGAGGGTCCAATTGAAATCGCACTAAGTCCATGGCCAGGCTGGTTCTTCTGGTACTACGTACAAGATGGCGGCTACTTCGAAAAAAATGATGTCGATGTTGAATTAAAATGGTTCCCTGTATACAGTGATTCCTTACAAGCTTTATCGACTGGTCAAGTAGATGCGAATAGTCAGACGTTGAGTGATACGATTGCACCTTTATCTAAGGGAATCGATCTAAAAGCAGTTCTTGTAAACGATAACTCGAATGGTGGCGATGCGATTGTATCGAAACCAGACATCTCTTCAATCAAAGATTTAAAAGGTAAAACGGTCGCTACTGAACTTGGAACAGTTGATCACTTATTACTCCTTACTGCACTTGACCAAGCTGGATTAACTGAAACGGATATTAATTATGTGAACATGACGGTTAACGATGCGGCACCAGCGTTCATTACAGGTAAAGTGGATGCATCCGTATTGTGGGAACCGTTCCAAACAACAGCTGTTAAAGAAGGAAAAGGTAAAGTATTATTCTCCTCTAAAGAAACACCAGGGTTGATTCCAGATTTGCTTGTGTTTAAAGCGGATGTTGTAAAGAACAGATCTGAAGATGTTCAAAAGATTGTAAACGCATGGTTCGATGCATTGGCGGACTTCCAAAAGGACCCTACAAAAGGGATTGAGATTATGGCGAAATACGCAGAACAAACACCTGAAGAGTATAAGTTGGGGTTAGATAGTATTAAATTGTTTAATGAAGAAGACAACATCAAAGCATTCGAGAACGGCGATACACTGGAATCTTTATCCTACACAGGGGCAAAGACTGCAAAGTTCTTAAAGAAACTTGATATGATTTCTGAAATTCCAGACTTGGAGCCATTATTAGAATCTAAATTTGTTAAAGAAGCTGCGAAAAGGTAGAGGTGAATGCGATGAGTAAGAACCGTCGACATGTTTGGAATATATTTAGTGACATTGCACCTGGGTTATATGCCGGCATTGCGATTGGTTCTTTTCTCCTCGTTATTGCGGTATGGTCCATTGCAAGCTATGGAGGGATGGTCAATCCGACCTTCCTTCCAAAGCCTGATTTGGTTTTTTCACAGTTTTTTGATTTGTTGAATCAGGAAGTATATTGGAATCACATTGGAATTAGTGTATTTCGCGTAATGTCGGGATTCCTATTGGCTTGCTTAATTGGTATTCCACTAGGCATTTTTGCTGGAACGTTTAAAGCGGCCGAAGCATTTATCGAGCCAATGTCTGAATTCATCCGATATATGCCTGCAGTAGCATTTATTCCTTTGATTATGATTTGGGCTGGGATTGGTGAATGGGCGAAGATCCTAGTCATCTTCATCGGTTGTTTCTTCCAGCTAGTCTTGATGGTTGCTTCCGATACACGCAAAGTACCGATTGATTTAGTACATGCAGCCTATACATTAGGTGCAAACCGTCGCAGAGTGATTGATACGATCTTAATACCTGCACTAGGTCCGCATTTGATGACAACATTACGATTAACGCTTGGTTGGGCGTGGACGTATTTAGTCGTAGCTGAGTTAGTTGCTGTCAATAGTGGCTTAGGCTATGCCATCATGAAAGCACAGCGGTTTTTGAATACAGATCAAATATTCGTCGGAATTATCATAATTGGTTTACTAGGTCTGATCAGTGATCGATTATTCTCATTTGCAAATAAACGATTTTTCCCATGGTTATAGGTGAAGGAGGCTAAAAGTTATGATATCCATACAATCCTTAAACAAGACGTTCAAGACGGGTAAGCAATCTTTTCAAGCACTTCACGATATCAACTTAACCATTAAAGACAACGAGTTTGTCACGATCCTTGGACCTTCTGGTTGTGGGAAGTCGACCATATTACGGATTGTTGCTGGGCTTGAAGATGCCACCGAAGGTGAATTGAAATTAGACGACGTCGAAATTGTCGGTCCGGGAATGGAACGTGGCATGGTGTTCCAAGGCTACACCTTATTTCCGTGGTTGACGGTTCGTGAAAATATTGAATACGGGATGAAATTGCGCAACATTCCGATTATGGACCGCCGCGCAGTATCCAGTTACTTGCTTAATGTAATTAAACTTGAAAAGTTTGCGAATGCATATCCCAAGCAGCTTTCAGGCGGTATGAAGCAACGTGTAGCAATCGCCCGTGCGTTGGCGAATAAGCCGAAAGTATTGTTGATGGATGAGCCGTTTGGTGCGCTTGATGCACAGACGAAATTGGAAATGCAGGAACTATTATTAGAAATATGGGCGCAAGAAAAGACGACAGTAATCTTTATCACGCATGACATTGAAGAAGCGGTTTACTTGTCTCAGCGAGTAGTCATGATGGCTGCACAACCGGGTCGTATTATTGGTGAATATAACGTAGATTTACCGGATGAGCGCACGAGTGAAGTAAGGGATTTACCACAATTCTTAAGTCTGAAACGTGAACTTACAAATCAATTAAAGCAATATCATTAATCGAGAGAGAGTGAATAATTATGGGTTTCTTTGATAATCATGGCCAAACATATCGCAATATCACTTCCGATGTTGGGTTTAATAAAGAAGATTTGCACGGGATTCAAGCTGCACACAAAGAAGCGACATTATCTTCTACGCGACATGATGAGGAAATTAAGCGCAACTTGGCGTTAGGTTTGGAAGCAGCGGATAGCATTGGGGATCGTACGATTTCGACATTTAGCCGTGGCGAACTTCCTCACTACGCAGGAATTAATACATTTATGAAAATGCCTTACTTGGAAGATGTGAATAAAGTTGGCGACTATGACGTTGCTGTAATGGGTGTTCCTTTTGATATTGGTACGACGTATCGCTCCGGTACACGTTTTGGCCCACAAGCCATTCGCCGCATTTCCGCGCTATACCAAACCTACAATTATGAGCTTGGTGTTGATCTGCGTGAACAATTGAAAATTTGTGACCTTGGTGACGTCTTTACAATTGCAAACATCGAGAAAAGCTTCGACCAAATTACGAAAGCAGTATCCCATGTAATGAGTGCAGGTACAATGCCTATTATTCTTGGTGGGGACCATTCGATTGGATTCCCGTGTGTGCGTGGTGTAGCAGAAAACGTTGAAGGTAACATCGGGATCATTCACCTTGACCGCCATATCGATATTCAGGAAAAAGACATGGACGAGCGTATGCATACCACACCTTGGTTCCATGCAACGAACATTCCGAATGCGCCTGCAGTCAATCTGGTACAGATTGGTATTGGTGGCTGGCAAGTTCCGCGTGCAGGTGTAAAAGTAGGACGTGAACGTGGATCTACAATTATGACAATTAATGATGTTGAATCCTTGGGTATTGATAAGGTAGCTGAAATGGCACTCGAAGTTGCTTGGAAGGGTGCCAAAGCCGTATACTTAAGTTTCGATATTGACTCGATTGACTGCGGGTTTGTACCAGGTACAGGCTGGCCGGAACCGGGTGGATTCTTACCGCGTGAAGCTTTGAAATTAATGCAATTGGTTGCCAAGGAAGGGATTGCAGCAATGGAAGTTGTCGAAGTTGCACCATCCTATGACATTTCTGACACAACAGCATTATTGGCTGCGCGTTCCGTCATTGATGTATTAGCAACGATGGTGGATGCAGGTAAAATTGGAGGGAAATAATCCGTGCATATTCCGGATGGGTTTTTAGATGTGAAAGTATGGGCTCCAGCGACAATCGCTGGGGCTGCTGTTGTTTCTTACGCCTTGAAGAAGGCCAATCGCTCTTTAGATGGAAAGCAAGTGCCCCTTGTTTCCTTAATCGGTGCATTTATTTTTGCGGCTCAAATGATTAACTTTCCTATCTCAGGTGCGACGTCTGGCCATTTTCTTGGTGGAGCGATGGCTGCGATTTTGTTTGGTCCTTGGATAAGTATACTTGTGATGGCGGCGGTGTTAATTGTTCAAGCGTTTTTGTTCCAGGATGGGGGCATTACAGTGCTTGGCGCTAACATTTTATGTACCGGCGTATTAGGCTCATTTACAGGTTATGGGATATATTGGATCGGACAGCGCTTATTCGCAGGCAAGTATATTGCTATAATTACTTTCTTTGCTGCTTGGAGTTCCATCCTTGTTGCGGCATTTGGTGTTGCAATTCTCCTAGCACTTTCTGGCACTTTAGATATCAAAACGGCGATATATGCGATGGTCGGCTGGCACAGTTTAATCGGCGTTGGCGAAGGGTTGATTACCGCATTTGTATTGCGTTATTTAGGTCAGCGTAAAGTAATTCGAATACAGGGGTGAGGAAGCATGGAACGGAAAAAACTTTGGGTCTTAGTGATTGTAACAATCGTTCTAGTCGTAGTTATATCGCCATTTGCTTCCTCTCATCCAGATGGGTTGAATCGCGTTGCTGAGGACTATGGTTTTGCGGCGGCGGAACGTCAACCGATAATAAAGAGTTTATTTGGTGAATATGGCATTTTGACTAGCCTCGTTGGTGCAGGTGTGATAGCTGCGGTGATTTTTTTAATCCTACAGTTGATCGTGAATCGGAAAAATACGATTGCCTTTCGCAAATATTCTGTTGCTGCAGTGCTTGCAATGATTGCGACTTCGACCTTGTTTCAAGACTTACGCTGGTTAGCCGCTATTGCAGGTTGCACATTTTTATTTGTGTTGTGGAACAAAGTGACGCTTCCAGAAATGGCTAAGCGATTCATGTTGCTCATCCCATTCGGACTTGGCGCCGCGATTTTGCTCCCACTCCACCATGCAGACCGGATGGAAGGGATGTTATTGGCTGGAGCGGTTATTTTGAAAATGGTGATCGCGGGGATGTGGTTAACTTTTTTGCTGCGCAAATATTCGGCATTCCAACTTTTTGAAGCATTCCGTGATTTAGGGATGCCAGCAATGCTCGTTGAAATCATGAGTATGATGTGGCGCTACTTCCACCTCTTGGTTGATGAAGTGAAAAGTATACTAAAGGCACAGCGATCGAGAGGGTTGGAGTTGCGTGGATTCCTGTGGTCGAGATTGATGTATCGCCGTTTTGGTGAAATGCTTGGAAGTTTGTTTATCCGTGCGTTGAGTCGAAGCAATCGGGTGTATATGTCGATGACAGCAAGGGGCGGTTGGCGTTCGCTGGATGTGTCTGGCTCGGAGGAAATCAATGGAAGGAAGTCGAATCGCATGGCATTGGAATTAGATAAAGTTAGTTATCATTATGGCGATATTCAGGCGTTGCATGAGGTGAGTCTAAATGTTCCGCGTGGTTCGAAAATTGCCTTAATGGGACATAATGGGGCGGGGAAATCGACGTTAATTTCATTAATGAATGGCTTGGAGTCTCCATCTTCGGGTGAGGTTCGCTTGTTTGGTGAAAAGATTGCGTCCAACCAAATGGCCCATATTCGCAGACAAGTAGGCGTGGTGTATCAGGATCCGGATGATCAGATTTTTTCACCGACGGTGAAAGAAGATGTGGCATTTGGCCCGCGAAACATGGGTCTGAGTGAGACGGAAATTGAGCAACGGGTGCAGACCGCGTTAGGTTCAGTGGGGATGCGTCCTTTCGCAGATCGTTCCCCCTTTGAACTAAGTTATGGGCAAAAGAGACGTGTTGCCATTGCCGGTGTACTTGCGATGCAACCGGAAGTCATTATTATGGATGAGCCGATGGCATTCTTGGACCCAAGAGGCCGCGATGAGTTGCAGGCGTTACTAGAAAGTTTGCATTTCATGGGCATGACAATTGTCGTTGCGACGCATGATGTTGATTTTGCGGCAGAGTGGGCCGATCAGGTCATCATCCTAAAAGAAGGACGGATTTACGCGGAGGGTGGGACGGAGCTGCTCTTCGATGAGCAAGTCGTGCGCGATGCCGGCTTACATATCCCACGCTTGGCACGTCCTTTCCGGATGCTCGAAGGAATAGAGACACAGTCGCCTCGAACAATCCGTGAAGCAGCACAGGCCATTTGGAAATTGATGGTGCGCTCGAATGAAAGTAAAATTGAACAAAATACGGAAACGCAAAAACACCCTCGTTCACAGATGTGAGCAAGGGTGTTTTTTTATTTTCGCAAATGACATGCGGGCAAGTTCAGCAAGTGTTCACGGGTCAAGTCCCAAATCGCTTGAATCAGTTGCTGCAACTGCCAGACATTGTGCCCCAGCATGCGCACGCTAATTCCCTTGTCTGTCGTTAAACTAGCTGCTGCTAACAAATTGCTCGAATCGACTTTAGAGATAGCTTCACGAATCAGCTGTAACAAACTATCTGTCGGTTGTTCGGTAATTATCCAAAATGAGCCACAGTGTGTGAATTGCTCCATCGCCCCGATGGCATCGAACTGATGAATGTTCGGCTGCAACAAGAAATGATCCCATACGACCAATTTCCCTTTGCGATAAACCTCTAAATCAGTGGAAAAACGGTTGAAGGCAAACTTCTCATCGCGATGCGTCCGACCCGGCGTCACAACATCGGCATAGAGCAGGGTTGCATTGTCTGCTAAGTCAAACCGATTTACCCCATGAAAACGGCTGTCTGCATAGGGGATCGTCGGTTCTGGGAAATACTCAAGAATCGAATCTTCAGCCAATTTGAAATGCGCGTGCAAGGACGACTCTGCGTGTGTAGACGGGTGAATTTTCGCGAACGATTGCGTTGTTAATACAAGGTGCGTGTCACGTTCCAACGTGAAATCCAGCTCATACGTGTCGCCATCCAGCATCCCAGGTGAGACGTCGACCATGTACAAACACAATCGCCCTGAGTCCCCATCGCGAAAAGCCTTCGACACCTTTAACGGCGCCTTGCTGTACTTGTCCGTCAATTGCGTCACTCCGTCCAACTTGCGGCAAGTGGCCCGGAGCTCGGCTGCATTAAGCTTGACGTTGGATGGTTGTAATAAGGTCATGCGTATGTTTGCTCGTTGGGATTTGGTGCTCTAACCAATGAATGATTTCATCCAAACCCTCACCACTCATCAAGTTAGACATCACGTAAGGACGAGTGCCGCGCATCGTTTCCGTATCTGCTCGCATTACATCTAGGCTAGCGCCGACATAAGGAGCTAAATCAATTTTGTTAATAATAAGTAAGTCGGAACGCATGATACCAGGGCCGCCTTTACGCGGGATTTTTTCCCCTTGCGCAACGTCGATGATGTAGATGAAACGGTCGACTAACTCGGGACTGAATGCCGCCGCCAAGTTATCGCCACCACTCTCGATGAAGATGACTTCTAAGTCTGGAAAACGGTCTTCTAATTCTTCGACTGCTTCGAAATTCATCGAAGCATCTTCGCGAATCGCAGTATGCGGACATCCGCCTGTCTCAACACCGATAATGCGATCTTCGGGTAAGGCAGATTGGCGAATCAGAATACGAGCATCTTCAGCTGTGTAAATATCGTTCGTGATAACGCCGATGCTATAGTGGTCGCGCATCGCTTTGGAAAGTTTCTCGACGAGCGCCGTTTTGCCAGAACCAACTGGCCCTCCGATGCCGATTCGAATCGGTCGATCTAATTGAACTGCAGGTGCTTGCCATTGGTCATGTGAGTGATCTGCGCCTTGACACATAATAAATTCCTCCTAGGACATAAATAGTCGTGAATATAACGTTTCGTGTTGCATCGCTCGGATATCGTGAGCAAAGGTAAAGGTGTGTAATTGTGTAGTGGGTAAGTCTTTTACAGCGTTCCATTCGCGATTAATGATCGGGAGCATACGTCGAACGATGATTTGCCCTTCGGTCTGGCCCATCGCCATCAGTCGGAGTGCACTGTTGACCATCGTTTGTACGCTAGAGTAGAGAAAACCTTGGACAGCTTCGTCTAGACTAAGGCCGAGTCGCTCGCATATCCAAGCATGGACGACTGGAAGTGTGCCCGTTCCGCCATGCGTAATAAGAATTCGCTCGAGTTCATCGAGCTGTAAGATGGGGTCCAGCGATTTGGCTAGCTTGATCAGTCGTTTACCCATCTTGGCCTGTCCATCGCGAGATTCTCTAGGTAATCGTTGCACATGCAAGATTTGATCGAGTTGTGCGATACGACTTTCATCGTTCGCGGCAATCGCCTCATATACCCCTTTGATGACCAAACCGTCCATTCTTGTTAAAGAACTGTGGAGTTGGCCGACTATGTATTGTTCGAGTTGCTGGGTTGTGACGATTGTGTTGTCTTGTACATAAGATTCAAGTCCAAATGAATGGGAGAAGCCGCCAATGGGTAGGGCAGAGTCGAGCAATTGCACATAGGCTAAGAAATTCACGGCGTTCGCCATACGGATATCCTCCTAGAACATGAAGTAACGCTGCGCCATCGGAACAACGGTAGCTGGTTCGCACGTTGCAATTTCACCGTCTACTTTTACTTCGTACGTTTCAGGGTTCACTTCAATTGTTGGTGTTTGGTCGTTATGAATCATATCTTTCTTGCCGATGTTACGCGTACCTTTGATTGGTGTGATTGTTTTTTCCAAACCAAGTTTCTCGTGCACCTTCGCTTCGTAAGCGGCTTGAGAAATAAAAGTTAAGGAAGTGCGTTGCACGGCTTTGCCGAAAGCGCCAAACATTGGACGGCCATACACCGGTTCCGGTGTTGGAATCGATGCGTTCGGATCGCCCATTTGCGCGTATGCAATCATACCGCCTTTGAGAATTAACTCAGGCTTCACGCCGAAGAAGGCAGGATGCCAAATGACCAGATCAGCCCACTTGCCTGCTTCGATTGATCCGACAATATGAGAGATGCCGTGTGCAATGGCTGGGTTGATTGTGTATTTCGCGACATAGCGCTTAATGCGGAAGTTATCGCGTTGGCTTGCTTCGTCTTCTGGCAAGTATCCACGTTGTTGTTTCATTTTGTCGGCCGTTTGCCATGTGCGCATCACAACCTCACCAACGCGTCCCATTGCTTGCGAATCGGAGCTGATGATACTGAATACGCCTTTATCGTGCAAAATGTCTTCCGCTGCAATCGTCTCTGGTCGTATGCGTGAATCGGCGAAAGCAACATCTTCCGGGATTGAACTATCTAGGTGATGACAAACCATTAACATATCGAGATGCTCTTCGATTGTATTCACCGTGAACGGGCGAGTAGGGTTCGTAGAAGATGGAATGACATTTGTTTCACCAGCGATGCTAATGATATCTGGAGCATGTCCGCCGCCAGCGCCTTCTGTATGATAGGTGTGAATCGTGCGCCCCTTGATTGCTCCGATTGTATCTTCGACAAAACCAGCTTCGTTTAAGGTATCCGTATGAATCGCCACTTGCACATCGAATTTATCTGCGACAGTTAAGCAAGTGTCGATCGTTGCTGGCGTCGTACCCCAGTCTTCATGAAGTTTGAGGCCGATGACACCTGCTTCAATTTGCTCAATTAATGGTTCCTCGGTTGCGCAGTTGCCTTTACCAAGGAAACCGATGTTCATTGGAAATGCTTCTGCAGCTTCGAGCATGCGGTGAATATGCCATTCGCCAGGTGTGCAGGTCGTTGCATTTGTCCCGGTTGCGGGGCCTGTGCCTCCGCCAATCATTGTAGTGACACCAGATGCAAGAGCAGTTTCAATTTGTTGTGGGCAAATATAGTGAATGTGTGTATCGATGCCACCTGCTGTCACGATGCGACCTTCTGCTGCAATAACTTCTGTAGAAGCGCCGACGATTAGATTCGGATGAACGCCGTCCATCGTATCTGGATTACCAGCTTTACCGATTCCGACAATCCGCCCATCACGTAAACCAATATCGGCTTTTACGATGCCCCAGTGATCAATGATGACTGCATTTGTAATAACGGTATCGAGTGCGCCAGACTTACGAGTCGCTCGACTCGATTGGCCCATTCCATCACGAATGACTTTACCGCCACCGAATTTGCACTCATCGCCATAAACGGTGTAGTCATTCTCAATCGTTGCCCAAAGATTTGTATCAGCTAAGCGGACAGCATCGTCAACGGTTGGTCCGAAGATAGAAGCATATTGTTTTCTGCTCATAATCGTCATTGATTCGGACCTCCTTTTATCGGTCCATTTGTCTTGTTGTTCAACCCATAAACTTCCTGGGTGCCACCAATTTGGACGAGTTGTACGGGTTTTTCTTCGCCCGGTTCGAAGCGAACGGCAGTGCCTGCAGCGATGTTTAATCTTTTGCCATAGGCGAGTTCGCGGTCAAAGAACAATCCCGAATTTACTTCATAGAAGTGATAGTGTGAACCAACCTGAACAGGGCGGTCACCTTTATTGATAACAATTAAATCAACGGTAGCGCGATCGGCATTAATTATGATCGATCCATTCGCCACACGATATTCCCCTGGAATCATAGTTAACATCCTTTCCTGATTATTGCGTAATAGGTTGGTGAACGGTTACAAGTTTGGTTCCGTCTGGGAATGTTGCTTCAACTTGTACTTCGGCAATCATTTCTGGAACACCAGGCATGCAATCGTGTTTCTTCAATATAGTGGCACCGTACGCCATCAGATCTGCAACAGATCGGCCATCTCTGGCACCTTCCATAATTTCAGAGATGATAATTGCCATCGCTTCCGGGTAATTCAACTTCACCCCACGTGCCAAACGGCGTCTTGCAACATCTGCGGCATAGCTGATCATCAATTTCTCTTTCTCACGATCGGTTAAATGCATATTGTCACCTCCAAATGTAATATAAAATAACATGTTACTATTTATAACATATTAAAACACGAATTTAAAGTGAAATTGACATCTTTAATGTTCGGAATTATCCGAATTTTATCTTTATGTAATGTATATGTTAGGTATTTTGGTGATTTTAGAAAAAAATCAATAATTTTATGTAAAAATAGTTGACATTAAAATAACCTTAAAATACAATAACATTTGTAAACACGAACAATCATACATAAACAGACAGAAACATTCGTGTTTAACAATAATTTTCGGACGAGGAGTGTCAAAATGAAGAAGAATGTTATCAAAACAGCAGCAGTAGCAACACTAGCAGTAAGCTTGGTTTGGTCGGCAGTTGGTGCACAGGCAGCAACAAGCGGCACAATCAAAGTAGGTATTCTTCATTCGTTGAGTGGAACGATGGCGATCTCAGAAACAACAGTTGTTAACGCAGAGTTAATGGCCATTGAAGAGATCAACAAAGCAGGCGGTGTTCTTGGTAAGAAAATCGTACCTGTTAAAGAAGACGGCGCATCTGACCCAGCAATCTTCGCAGAAAAAGCTAAGAAACTAATCACGAAAGACAAAGTAGCAACAGTATTTGGCGGTTGGACTTCTTCTAGCCGTAAAGCAATGAAGCCTGTATTTGAACAATACAAAGGTTTGCTATGGTATCCAGTACAATACGAAGGTTTGGAGTCTTCTCCTAACATCTTCTACACGGGCGCTACAACAAACCAACAAATCATTCCTTCGGTAGACTACTTGTTGGAAAACAAAGGGAAAACATTCTTCTTGTTAGGTTCTGACTATGTATTCCCACGCACAGCAAACAAAATCATCAAAGCACAATTAAAAGCGAAAAAAGGTACAGTGGTTGCTGAAGAATATACACCAATGGGTCACACAGACTACTCGACAATCATCAGCAAAATCAAATCCTCCAAAGCTAAAGTTGTTTACAATACGTTGAATGGTGACTCTAACGTTGCATTCTTCAAACAATTAAAAGATGCTGGTCTTTCCTCTAAAGACGTAACAGTATTGTCCGTATCCGTAGCGGAAGAAGAAATCCGTGCAATCGGTACTTCCGTATTAACAGGTCATTTGGCAGCTTGGAACTACTACCAAACTACAAATACGCCAGAGAACAAAAAGTTCGTAGCAGCTTATAAAGCGAAATATGGCAAAGACAAAGTAACATCTGATCCGATGGAAGCTGGTTACACTGCAGTTTACTTGTGGGCAAAAGCTGTTGAAAAAGCAAAATCTACGGATGTAGCTAAAGTTAAAGCTGCAGCTAAAGGTTTAACATTCAACGCACCTGAAGGTAAAGTTACAGTTGATGGCGCAACACAACATATCTACAAGACAGTTCGTATTGGTGAAGTTCAAAGCAATGGTATGTTCAAAGAGGTATGGAGCACAAAAGGTCCGGTTAAACCAGATCCTTACTTGAAATCCTACACTTGGGCTAAAGGTCTTTAATTAATAGGACTAAGGTAGGGGCACTTCCTTCGGCCTAAGCCGCGGGGGTGCCCCTTTTTTTACTAATCTACCTGGAAGGGGAAGTTGAAATGGAAGTCATGCTGCAGCAGGTCTTCAATGGGGTGAGCGTCAGTTCAATCTTGTTGCTAGTCGCATTAGGTTTGGCCATCACCTTCGGATTGATGAACGTGATCAACATGGCTCATGGTGAATTCATCATGATCGGGGCTTACGCAACGTTTGTCACACAAAATATTTTCATGGATTATTTTCCGCAAGAAGCATTTGGTTATTATTTTGTAGTCGCAATATTCATTTCGTTTATTGTCGCTTTCATTTTCGGATTTATCTTAGAAGTATCGCTAATTCGTTTTTTATATGGACGCCCTTTGGATAGTTTATTGGCAACGTGGGGTGTTGGACTTATGTTACAGCAGTTGGCACGTTCGATTTTCGGAGCGCCGAATGTTGCAGTGACAAGCCCACAATGGTTAGAAGGTGGGTTGGAAGTGATGGACACCATTTTCCCATACAAAAGGTTATTTATTATCGGACTCGTAATTTTGACTTTGACAGTAATGTATTTCTATATATATCGCAGCCATGCGGGTAGACAAATGCGTGCCGTAATGCAAAATCGTCAAATGGCATCTTGTCTTGGCATTTCTACACGAAGAGTCGATGCTGTTACATTTGCGATTGGATCGGGGATTGCCGGCATCGCAGGGTATGCGTTGACATTAATGGGCCCAATCGGACCATCGCTCGGCACCTACTACATCGTTGATGCCTTTATGGTTGTTGTACTTGGTGGTGTAGGGAAATTGGTGGGCACGATTATCGGTGCTTCTGGTATCGGGATTGCGAATGTTTTGTTTGAGTTCTGGCAAGGAACATCAATCGGTAAAGTATTCGTGTTCTTATGTATTATTGCGTTCTTGCAATGGAAACCAATGGGGTTCGTGACATTGAAGTCGCGTTCTCTAGACTAAAGGGGGACTAAAGATGAGTAAAGGTTTCGTAACAAAAGTATCCTACAGCATCGCACTACTTGCTTTAGCTCTTGCCCCGTTATTTTTATCAGATTTCCGCCTTGGTTTGTTGTCGAAGTTTTTGGCACTAGCCATTCTTGCGATTGGATTAGATTTAATCTGGGGTTATACCGGTATTTTGAGTTTAGGTCATGGTGTGTTCTTTGGACTTGGTGCATATGCAATGGCGATGTATTTGAAGATGGAGGCATCAGGCGGTCAGCTTCCCGACTTTATGAGTTGGTCCGGCCTTGAGAAGCTTCCTTGGTTCTGGGAACCATTCAAATCACCATTCTTTGCAATACCAGCTGGTATACTGATTCCGATGTTGGTCGCATTTATTTTGGGGATATTTACATTCCGTAACCGCATTCGTGGGGTATACTTCACAATTTTAACGCAAGCGCTTGTCATTATTGCTGTGACGTTATTTATCGGCCAACAACAATATACAGGTGGAACAAATGGGATTACAGATTTTATGACGATTTTCGGTCTTCCTTATCAGGCTGAATCGACTAAGATCGGCCTATATTTTGTCACTTTGATTATGCTAGTACTGGTCATTTTGTTCTCCAAGTGGTTAATCAACACGCGTGCTGGTAAAGTATTGCGTGCTTTGAATGACGCTGAGAACCGTGCGCGTTTTATTGGTTACGATCCATCCAAATATCAATTATTTATCTTCTGTATCTCGGCAGGCTTAGCAGGTTTAGCAGGGATGTTGTTTGTCCTACAAGTTGGCATCATTTCACCAACAATGATGGGCATTGTACCATCGGTTGAAATCGTCTTGTGGGTCGCGCTTGGTGGGCGTGGTTCCATTATTGGCGCTGCAATTGGAGCAGTTGTTGTAAATGCAGCAAAGTCTGGGTTCAGTGAAGCTTATCCAGATGGTTGGTTATACTTCATCGGCGCATTATTCATTATCGTTGTAGTGTTTATGCCAAAAGGTTTAGTTGGTTTGAGTCAATCCATACGTGCAAAATTCCAAGGGAGCGTGAAGGACAATGAAAAAGAATCCAGCAATTCTGTCTTGCGAGAAGGTCACAGTAGCATTTGATGGTTTTAAAGCCGTAAATGAAATGGATTTTCACTTGGAACATGGTGAATTACGTTTTCTAATCGGACCGAACGGGGCTGGCAAAACGACGATGCTAGATGTCATTTGTGGCAAAGTGAAGCCGGCATCTGGTTCGATTTTATTCCAAGGCGATGTAGATGTAAGTCGCAAAAAAGAATATCAAATTGCCGAGATGGGCATCGGTCGTAAGTTTCAGGCACCTTCGATTTTCCACCGTTTGACAGTTTGGGAGAATTTAGAGCTAGCGATGAGTCAAAACCGTAGCGTGTTTGCGACGTTACGTGCCAAATTGACAAGTGAATGCAAAGCGCGCATTGAACATCAACTTGAATTGATTGGTTTAACACATCGTAAAGACACGCGTGCAGGTGGGTTGTCGCACGGTGAAAAGCAATGGTTGGAAATTGGCATGATGTTGATGCAAGACCCAAAAGTATTGTTGCTTGATGAACCTGTTGCTGGGATGACAGATAAAGAGACAGAAAAGACAGGTGAGTTGCTCACTGAAATTACGAAAGAGCGCTCGGTTGTCGTTGTAGAACATGATATGGAATTTGTTCGTGCTTTCGCGACGAAAGTCACGGTGATGCATGAAGGGAAATTGCTGAAAGAGGGCACGATGAAAGAAGTCCAAGAAGACGCTGTTGTTGCCGAAGTATACCTCGGACAAAGGAGAGATCTGGATGTTGTCAGTTCAACAGCTTGAGAGCGGATATGGTGAGAGCGTTGTTTTGCGTGATATTTCAATCGAAGTGAAGCCTGGTCAAGTGGTTTGTTTGATGGGCCGAAATGGCGTTGGAAAGACTACACTTTGCAAGAGCATCATGGGCATCTTGAAGGCGCGTGAAGGCGAAATTAAATATAATGATGAGACGATCACGAAACTTGCACCATATCAACGTGCGAAGAAAGGAATCGGCTATGTACCGCAGGGGCGTGACATTTTTGGTCAGCTATCTGTGCGCGAGAATTTGATTCTGGGTCTTGAAGCAGCGCGTGATGGCCGTAAAGAAGTGCCGGCGGAGGCGATTGCGAAGTTCCCAATCTTGCCGACCTTCTATGAACGCCGTGGCGGTGACTTGAGTGGTGGGCAGCAGCAACAATTAGCGTTTGCTCGGGCGTTGGCGTCGAGCCCAGATTTGTTAATTTTGGATGAGCCTACGGAAGGGATTCAACCCTCGATCGTTCAGGACATTCAAGATGTTATTCGTGGCATTAAAAGCCAAGGGAATACAGCAATTCTGCTCGTTGAGCAAAGTATTGATTTCGTGAAAAGTGTAGCTGATTACTACTATGTCATTGATAAAGGCACAGTTGTTGCACAAGGCTCGATTGATACGTTAGATGAAGATGCAGTAAAAATGCATTTGGTTGTGTAAGCATATTTAACTCTTGTAGCTTCAGTTGCATTTCAATATAGTTAGTTTTAGAAATGTATATTGAATTACAGGGGGGATTTCATTGTTTGATTTTGCTGCGTTAAACTGGTGGGCAATTTTAGTAAGTATGATCGTCACGGTGATTAGTGGATCTATATGGTTCGGGCCGAAAACGTTCTTCCCGCTTTGGTGGCGAGGAATTGGGAAGACGGAGAAAGATATTCCGGGTGCAGGCTCCAATATGAAGGTTGTATTTGGGTTAACCTTTGTCGCGGCTTTCGTTCAACCTTTATTCTTTGCATTCGTGTTGCAAGCCTTTTATCCATATGGTGCTTCACTTGCTGAGGGGATTCATATCGCACTTCTTCTGTGGTTTGGGTTTATCGCTACGACATCACTTACGAACAAATTGTTCGCTGGCTATCCACCGTATGTGTGGTTATTAGAGACTGGCAATCATTTATTGAATTTCTTATTATATGGCATTATCTTGAGTCTTTGGAGTTAATCCTGAAGAGTCCCTGTGATACAGGGGCTCTTTTTTTATAATTAGTAGACGAAAGGGGAGGTAATTCCGTATAACTAATGTATGGAATTGAATGTAGAGGAGTCACGATGATGATCAAAGTTGAAAATCTCGTAAAAGAATATAAATTACAAAATCGCAAAGAAGGCCTAAAGGGCACCATTGCGAACTTGTTCAATCCGAGTTTCACTGTCAAGCGCGCGGTTGATGATCTATCTTTTGAGATCAAAGAAGGCGAATTAGTCGGGTATATTGGGCCTAATGGTGCGGGTAAGTCGACATCGATTAAAATGTTAACGGGGATCCTGACACCGACGAGCGGGACGGTTGAAGTCAATGGGATTGTGCCTTATAAAAACCGCAAGGCGAATGCGCAACATATCGGTGTTGTTTTTGGTCAAAAAACCCAATTGTGGTGGGACGTCCCGGTAATTGATAGCCTTGTCTTACTCAAGGACATTTACAAAATTTCCGATGCGCAATATAAGAAGAATTTAAACTTATTTAACGATTTACTGGAGCTGCATGAATTCCAAAATACGCCTGTGCGCCAACTTAGTCTTGGCCAGCGGATGCGTGCGGATTTGGCTGCGGCACTTCTACATAATCCGAGAATGCTTTACCTCGATGAGCCAACGATTGGCGTTGATATTGTAGCGAAAGAGAAGTTGCGTAATTTCATTAAGGAGATTAATCAGGATCAAAAAATCACGGTGATTTTAACGACGCACGACATGGGAGATATTGAAAAACTGTGCAACCGCATGATGATCATCGACCACGGGAAAATGATCTATGACGGCAATGTGGATCAAATTCGTCGGACGTTTGGGATGGAACGCATGTTGGTCGTTGAATTTGAAGAAGAGTTGGCTGACTTTGAAGTGCCAAATACAAAGCATATTCGTAGTGAGGGCAAGCGCAAATGGTTCCAATTCCATCGCCTGCAGACGACACCGTCGGAAATCATCACGGCGATTTCATCGCGCTATAGTATTGTCGATTTGGAGGTAGTTGAGCCAGAAATTGAAGAGATGGTTCGCAATATATACAATGGCGAGTTGGTGAGTGAAGAGGTGAGCGAGGGATGAGATTATTCTGGTCGTTCGCGCGTCAATCGTTCCAGTCTCGGGCGATGTATCGTTTTGATTTTTGGATGGAAATAATTAGTGTGTTTTTCTCGATTTATGCGGTGTATTGGATTTGGAATACGCTGTTTGCGCAAAGTCCAGGCTCGTTCGAAATTAGTCTAGCGCAGATGACGACATATGCGGTGCTTGGGATGGCCATGGAGACGATTTTCCTACCGTGGATTGGGCCACAGGTGTATATTTCTGAACAGATGAAACACGGGTTGTTGGAAATGGATTTGATGAAACCGGTCGATTTTCAATTCCATTTATTCGCACGAAATGCAGGGGAGACGTTCTTCCGATTTTTCTTGTTGTTCATTCCTACGTTGCTTGTCAGCGCCTATTTCTTTGATTTCAAACTACCGGCGACATTTCTCGATGGGGCGTATTTTTTGGTCAGCGTATTTTTTGCATACATGATTTTATTCGGACTCAATTTCTTGATGGGCATGATTTCGATTGTGACAATTAACATTGAGAGCATTTCTTGGGCCTACCAGGGGGTTTTACGGTTTTTGTCGGGCCAAGTTGTGCCGCTGTGGATGTTCCCGGCTTCGATTGCGGGAGTGCTTGCAGTGTTACCGTTTCAGAGTATTTATTATGTGCCGATTTCGCTCTACATTGGGGAACTTCAAGGTGTAGATGCGGTACGTGCGATTGCCATTCAAGCTGTTTGGGTGGTTGTGTTGATGGGCCTTGGTCGCTTTGTGTGGTCGCGTATTTATTCCAAAATGATGGTGCAAGGGGGTTAATATGGACACGTTGCGTATTTACCTCAAATTGATTCGAATTTCGATGAAAGCGCGGATGCAGTACCGGGCGGATTTTATTGTCGGCATTCTTGCGATTATATTTATTAACGCGATTTCGATTGGCTCGATCAGTGTCGTCGTGACGCGGTTTGTCGATTTGAATGGTTGGAATGTATGGGAAATGGTGTTTTTATACAACCTCTATTTGCTCGGCCACAGTATATTTAGTCTATTGTTCTGGCATTTCACATCGATGGAGAGTTATATCATTAAGGGGACGTTCGACCAATTTTTGGTGCGACCGTTAAGCCCGCTGGTACAGCTACTTGGTCGGGAAATTCAGTACCTCGGCTTCGGTGACGTGATTGTCGCTGTGACAGGCTTGGCGCTCGCGTATCACAAGTTAAATTTACATTGGGACGTCTGGCAGTTCGGCTACTTGTTCCTGATTGTGATTTCGGCAGCGATGATCGAGACTGCAATTTTCTGGCTGTTCGCCTGCATTTCCTTCTGGACCGGCCGCTCGCAGTCGACTTTCTGGGTCATCTGGGAACTGAGCACGATGGTGCAGCAATACCCGATCGACCTGTTCGGCAAATGGTTCCGCGTCTTGGTCACGGGCATCATCCCGGTCGCTTTCATGAATTTCTATCCTGCCATTTACTTACTTGGCAAAACAGACCAATACCCCCACTACACCTGGATCCTGTTCGCAGCACCATTCGTGGCGCTCGTGCTGTTGGGCTTGGCGTCGACCGTCTGGCGCTTCGCAATCAACAGGTATATGAGCTCGGGGAATTAAAGCCAACTCCGTAAAATCGACCCTCTAAAATCGACTGATTTCAGTCGATTTTTTTGCATTGAATCGACGCCCCCCGTGAAATCGACTGTTTTTAGTCGATTTATTTGGATTGAATCGCTAACCACCGTAAAATCGACTGTTTTTAGTCGATTTTGCCGAGGGGGATGTTGCAAAATAAAATCAAAAGCGGAAACCCGCCTTGAATTTCGATGTTTTGGCGAACATGCGAATTCAGGGCGGATTCCCGCTTTTAATTTGTGAAATTGCCGGAATTAGAGGGAGTCGACGAAGATTTTAATGCGTTTCATTGCTTCTTCTAGTACGTCCATTGCGCAGGCGTAGGAGATGCGGATGAAATCGTCGCCAAATGGGGCGAAGGCATTTCCTGGAACGACAGCAACGCGTTGCTCTTCAAGTAATAAGTGTGCAAATTCTGTCGAGGTCATCTCGAATTTCTTGATGGACGGTAAAATATAAAAGGCGCCATCCGGTCGAGCAACTTCAAAGCCAGCATCGACAAGTGCGTTGTAGACAAAATCCCGGCGAAGTTTGTACTGTTCTCTCATTGGCAAGGCATCGTCGATGCCCGCTGTTAGGGCTTCAATCGCTGCATGTTGACTAATCGACGACGCGCAAGTTGCGTTATATTGGTGAACTTTGATGATATGTTGTGCAATGGCTGCGGGTGCGAACAACAAGCCAATCCGCCAGCCTGTCATCGAATGCGATTTGGACAACCCATTAATCACAATTGTCTGATCACGCATGCCAGCAAAAGACGCAATCGACGTATGTTCACCATCAAATACCAACTCGCTATAAATCTCATCACTCAACACGAAAATTTCGCGATGGCGCAACAATTGGGCAATTTCCTGCAACTCATCATGTGTCAACACAACTCCAGTTGGATTAGAGGGGGAAGCCAAAATCAAACACCGCGTGTTTTCGGTTAAATGTGCTTTAATCAGATCAGCCGTGCATTTGAACCCATTATGTGATGTGTCAATATGCACCGGTTTGGCGCCACACATGCGGATAATCGGCTCGTAGCCGGGGTAAATCGGACCTGGCAAAAGCACTTCATTCCCTGGATGCAAAATGGTCCGTAATGCCACATCCAACGCCTCGCTCGCGCCATTCGTGACGATGATTTCGTCCGCAGGGTTGTAGTCCAAATCATATTTCTTTTTCACAAACGCACTTGCCGCTTCACGCAGTGGCAACAATCCAGCATTAGGTGTATAGACTGTATGTCCGTCGTCAATCGCACGCTTAGCTGCATCCATGATGTGTTGTGGTGTGGGGAAGTCTGGCTGTCCAATCGTCAGCGACAAGACGTTGTCGTATTGCGCGACTTTGTTGGCCATTTTGCGAATCCCAGATACTTCAATATTTTGAATTGTCGGTACGACTAAATGTTCTAAACGCATGAGAAACCTCCAGAGAAATGCACTTTTTAACACTATAATATTTATCATACAATTCTTGACAATCGGTGTCGATAATGGCATAATTTTTTTAATTGAAATGAACCTTTAAGAACAGTCCCGTGAGGCTGACAAGGTACGGTATAGCAGTGAAATGAACACAAATCGACGTTTTGCAGAAATTGTCGGTGGTGACATTACATGCCAATCCCTTGTCCGCTAACGGATGAGGGATTTTTTTATGGCGATGAAGGAGGTTACTGTTGTGCAAACCAATGAAGTGATCTTAATGGACGAGACAGCAATGCGTCGCGCACTCACTCGTATTTCGCATGAAATTATTGAGAAGAACAAGGGCGTCGATGATTTGGTGCTAATCGGGATTCGAACGCGCGGCATTTACTTGGCCAACCGAATCGCAGAAATTATCCAGGAAATCGAAGATAACGAAGTCGCAGTGGCCGAACTCGATGTGACATCATACCGCGATGACCGAGCGAAAGAACATCGTGGATTTAAGGCAGACCTGAGTGATGCCTTGCCGATTTCGAACAAGAAAGTTGTTCTTGTCGACGACGTGCTGTACACAGGGCGCACAATTCGTGCAGCCATGGATGCGCTCATTGACCATGGTCGACCGCAAGCGATTCAACTCGCCGTGCTCGTCGATCGCGGCCATCGCGAATTACCAATTCGACCGGACTTTGTAGGCAAGAATGTGCCAACATCGCGAAGCGAATCCGTCGAAGTCCAACTGACAGAACGCGATCAAGTTGATAAAGTAACCATCCGATAATGAGAAGGGGCATAAAGAATGACGAACAGCAAATGGTCTAGCCGTAGTTTACTTGGCCTCAAAGGAATGAGTGCAGAAGAAATCACAGCCATCCTTGACCGCGCACACTATTGGCACGAGCATCCATCGAAAGTGCACGACGTGTTGCACGGCCAGATGGTTGCGAATATGTTCTTCGAGAACAGCACACGCACACGCTCTTCATTCGAAGTCGCAGAGAAGCGTCTCGGCGCACAAGTGTTGAACTTCTCTGCAGCAGAATCCAGCGTGGCGAAAGGTGAGTCGATCTACGACACCGTGAAGACGCTCGAATCGATGGGCATTGACGCAGGCGTCATTCGCTTGAAGCCAATCGGCGTACTTGCTGAGCTAGCTACGAAAATCAACGTACCGTTAATCAACGCAGGCGATGGCAACAACGAACATCCAACGCAAGCTTTACTTGACCTATACACGATGCGCAAACACTTCGGAGCAATCAAAGGATTAACCGTATCCATCGTAGGCGACATTCTTCACAGCCGCGTGGCGCGTTCAAACCTTTGGGCCCTACAAACACTAGGCGCGAAAGTCAACTTCGTCGCTCCCGACAACATGTCGGCGCCGGAACTTGAACAATACGCACCATATGAAACCTTTGATGAAGCATTGCAATCAGACGTAGTCATGATGCTCCGTGTACAACTCGAGCGCCATGAATCAGGCATGATTAACTCCGCAGCACATTACCGTGAGAAATACGGCTTAACCGCTGAGCGAGTGGCTAACCTTGGCCCGAATCAAATCATCATGCATCCGGCTCCAGTGAACCGAAATGTAGAAATCGATGACAGTGTAGTCGAACATCCGCAATCAAAAATATTTGAACAAATGGCGAATGGCGTGCCGATCCGTATGGCAGTCATTGAACGCGCATTGACGAACTAGGAGGATACACATGGGCATTTGGATTACGAACGGACAAGTTTGGGACGGACAAGCATTACAAGCACAAGCGGTATTCATCGAAAACGGTGTAATTGCAGCACTTGTGCAACAGCCGACTTCCGAGCAACTAGCGGGTCACGAAATCATCGACGCGGAAGGCCAATTGCTATCCGCAGGATTCATCGATATGCACGTGCATTTCCGTGAGCCGGGCTTCGAACATAAAGAGACGATT
Source organism: Bacillota bacterium (assembly GCA_041179705.1). GTDB lineage: Bacteria > Bacillota > Bacilli > Paenibacillales > JBEGSW01 > JBEGSW01. Next base: position 25,681 of record JBEGSW010000011.1, read on the forward strand.
GAGACAGGATCCAAATCAGCAGTCGCGGGTGGCTTTACAACAGTCGCTTGCATGCCGAATACACGTCCTGTGTTAGATAAAGTCGAGACGATTGAGTTGGTTTTGAACAAAGCGAAAGAAGCGGGTTACGCGAAAGTGTTGCCATACGGTTGCATCACGCTAAACCAACTAGGTCGTGAATTAACTGATTTTGATGCCCTTCACGCTGCTGGCGCATTTGCCTTTACAGACGATGGGGTTGGGGTTCAAAACGCTGCAATGATGAAAGCGGCGATGACGAAAGCAGCAAGCATCGGTGCACCAGTTGTCGCACACTGTGAAGAAGACACATTGGTTGCAGGTGCAGTAACAGACGGTGTATTCGCGAAGAAACATGGTTTAATCGGGATTCCAAATGAATCCGAGTCGATTCATGTCGGCCGCGACGCTTTGCTAGCTGAAGCAACGGGTGTTCACTACCACGTGTGTCACGTAAGTACAGAACAATCCGTGCGCTTGATTCGCTTAGCGAAATCGGTTGGTGTAAAAATCACCGCAGAAGTTTGCCCGCATCATTTGTTATTATCGGATGAAGACATTCCGAGCATGGATGCGAACTGGAAGATGAATCCACCGCTTCGTTCCCCGCGCGATGTACAAGCAGTCATCGAAGGAATCGAAGATGGCACGATTGACATCTTGGTAACCGACCATGCGCCTCATAGTGAAGAAGAGAAAGCGAAAGGGATGGAGAAAGCGCCGTTTGGTATCGTTGGTCTAGAGACTGCTTTCCCATTGATGTATACGAAGTTTGTGAAGACAGGAAAATGGACATTGGAATTCCTATTGTCTCGCATGACGAACAAACCAGCTGACGTGTTCAACTTGAATACAGGTCGCTTAGAAGTCGGTCGCCCAGCTGACTTAACATTAATTAATTTGAATGAAACACGTGTAGTTGATCCAACGACGTTCGCAACGAAAGGTCGCAACACACCATTCACAGGTTGGGAATTGAACGGCTGGACCGTATGGACGATGGTAGATGGCAAGATTGTTTGGAAGAATAACTAATACGAGGAGCGTGTAAAAATGGCAACGAAACAAGCGAAATTATTGCTAGAAGACGGCACATTATTCGTAGGTACTTCTTTCGGTAGCGAGACAGTATCCACGGGTGAAGTGGTATTTAATACATCGATGACAGGATATCAAGAGGTTCTATCCGATCCTTCTTACTGTGGTCAGATCGTAACAATGACGTATCCACTAATCGGAAACTATGGCGTTATCCGCGATGACTTTGAGTCTGTTCGCCCATTCATCCATGGTTTCGTAACACGTTCGCATGATATCGTGCCTTCTAACTGGAGAGCGGACTACACATTAGATACATTATTGAAAGATTATGACATCCCAGGTATCGCCGACGTTGACACACGTATGTTAACGCGCATCTTGCGTAACCACGGGACAATGAAAGGGATTATCGCTTCTGGTGATATCTCTGTGGAAGAAATGAAAGAGCGCATGAGCGCTAGTGCATTGCTTCGCGATCAGGTGGCTCGTGTTTCCACGAAGACGATGTTCGGTGCGCCTGGTTATGGTGAGCGAATTGTTTTGGTAGACTTCGGTTCCAAGACTGGTATTCTTCGTGAATTAACAAAGCGCAACTGTGACGTTGTGGTTGTTCCTCAAGATACAACTGCGGATCAAATTCGCCGCTTGAAACCAGATGGCGTGTTGTTGTCCAACGGCCCTGGGGATCCGAAAGATGTTCCGCATGCAGCAGCGATGGTGAAAGAAATCCTTGGTGAGATTCCAATCTTCGGGATTTGCCTAGGTCACCAATTGTTCGCCCATGCTTGTGGCGCTGACTCCACGCGTTTGAAGTTCGGTCACCGTGGTGGGAACCATCCAGTTAAAGACTTGATTTCTGGTCGTTGCTACATCACTTCCCAGAACCATGGCTACACGGTTCTTGAAGATTCAATCGACCCAAGCGTACTTGAAGTAACGCACATTAATAACAATGATAAATCCATAGAAGGCTTGCGCCATAAGACGCTTCCAGCTTTCTCTGTACAATACCATCCAGAAGCGGCTCCGGGTCCATTGGATTCCAGCTACTTGTTCGATGATTTCCTAGACATGGTGCGTAAAGTGAAGGCAGAGCGCAGTTTGAAACCTCGCCAAGCACAAATCGCAGATGCATTCTTAGCAGCGAAAGGAGCAAAATAAGATGCCGAAAAATACGAAACTTAAAAAAATCTTAGTTATTGGCTCCGGTCCAATCGTAATCGGACAAGCAGCAGAGTTTGACTATGCCGGCACACAGGCTTGCCAAGCGTTAAAAGAAGAGGGCTATGAAGTTGTCTTGATCAACTCCAACCCAGCGACAATCATGACAGATACAAACATGGCTGATAAAGTTTACATCGAGCCAATCACGTTGGATTTCGTAACACAAATCATTCGTCAAGAGCGTCCAGACGGTTTGTTGCCAACTTTGGGTGGTCAGACTGGTTTGAACATGGCGGTTGAATTGGCACGCGCAGGCGTGTTGGAAGCGGAAAATGTACAACTTTTGGGTACACAATTAAGCGCCATCGAGAAAGCGGAAGATCGCGACTTATTCCGTGACTTAATGCGCGAATTGGAGCAACCGGTTCCTGAATCCGTTATCGTAACGACAGTTGAAGAGGCTGTTGATTTCGCGAATGAAATTGGTTACCCAATCATCGTTCGTCCTGCTTACACACTTGGTGGTACAGGTGGCGGTATTACAAATAATGAAGAAGAATTACGTGAAATCGTGGCAAGTGGGATTCGCTACAGCCCGATAAACCAATGTTTAATTGAGAAATCGATTGCTGGTATGAAGGAAGTTGAATACGAAGTTATGCGTGATGCAAACGACAACTGTATCGTTGTTTGTAACATGGAAAACTTCGATCCAGTAGGTGTTCATACAGGGGATTCAATCGTAGTCGCTCCGTCTCAGACGTTGTCTGATCGCGAATACCAAATGCTTCGTTCTGCATCTTTGAAAATCATTCGTGCGTTGAACATTGAAGGTGGCTGTAACGTACAGTACGCACTTGATCCGCACAGCTACCAATACTATGTAATCGAAGTAAATCCACGTGTATCCCGTTCCTCCGCGTTGGCATCGAAAGCGACTGGTTATCCAATCGCGAAGATGGCAGCAAAGATTGCAGTTGGTTATACATTGGACGAGTTGGTTAACCCAGTTACAGGTCAAACCTATGCATGTTTCGAGCCTGCACTTGACTACATCGTAAGCAAAATCCCGCGTTGGCCGTTCGACAAGTTTGAATCTGCGAACCGTCGTCTAGGTACGCAAATGAAAGCAACGGGCGAAGTTATGGCGATTGGCCGTACATTCGAAGAGTCCATGCACAAAGCGATTCGTTCTTTGGAAATTGGTGTACACCGTTTGTTCTTGAAAGGTACGAGCGAGTTGAGCCAAGAAGTATTGGAGCACCGTCTAGAGCGCCCAGATGATGAGCGTATGTTCTTAGTAGCAGAAGCATTCCGTCGTGGCATGACAGTTCCACAAATTAATGAAATTACGAAAATCGACTGGTGGTTCTTGCACAAAATCGAGGGCATGATCGCATTCGAGCAAGAATTGATTGAAGCGACGTTGTCTGCTGAAGTACTTCGCCAAGCGAAACGTAAAGGATTCACGGACCGTGCGATTGCTGAAATCCGCACGGCAGCTGGTTTGACGACACTTGTGAAAGAGTCCGATATCCGTGCACATCGTAAAGAACTCGGTCTTACACCGGTTTATAAGATGGTTGATACATGTGCGTCCGAGTTCGAAGCAACGACGCCTTACTACTACTCTTCTTACGAGCAAGAGAACGAAGTAACGAAATCCGATAAGCAAAAAGTTGTAGTACTTGGTTCTGGCCCGATCCGTATCGGTCAAGGGATCGAGTTTGACTACTCCACGGTACATGCGGTTTGGGCGATCCAAAAAGCAGGGTACGAAGCAGTTATCGTCAACAACAATCCAGAGACAGTTTCTACGGACTTCTCCACGTCTGACCGTCTATACTTCGAGCCATTGTTCTTCGAGGATGTAATGAACATCATCGAGCAAGAGCAACCAATCGGTGTTATCGTTCAGTTCGGTGGCCAGACGGCAATCAACTTAGCGGCACCATTGGAAGCAGCAGGTGTGAAGATCTTGGGTACGTCGCTTGAGAGCATCGATGCAGCGGAAGATCGTAAGAAATTCGAAGCAATGCTTCGTGAATTGAACATTCCACAACCAGAAGGTAGCACGGTTACATCCGTTGACCAGGCTGTTGGCGTAGCAACGAAATTGGGCTATCCGGTCTTGGTTCGTCCGTCTTACGTACTTGGCGGTCGTGCGATGCAAATCGTCTATAGCGATGCTGAATTGTTGTCCTACATGGAAAATGCGGTTCAAATCAATCCAGAACATCCGGTATTGATTGACCGTTACATGACAGGTCAAGAGGTAGAAGTAGATGCGATTTGTGATGGCGTGAACGTTTTGATTCCAGGGATTATGGAGCACGTTGAGCGCGCAGGGGTTCACTCCGGTGACTCGATTGCAGTTTATCCACCACAGACATTGAGCGAATCCGTGAAAAACCAAGTGGTAGATATCACGATGAAAATTGCGAAGAAGATGAAAGTATTGGGTATGATCAACATTCAATTCGTTGTTTCCCAAGAAATCGTATATGTGATTGAGGTTAACCCTCGTTCTTCCCGTACAGTTCCATTCTTAAGTAAAGTAACGTCAATCCCAATGGCAAACGTGGCAACACGCATGATCTTGGGTGAGAAATTGCCAGATCTTGGTTACACAGAAGGCTTGTGGCCTGAAGATGAGTTCGTTTCCGTGAAAGTGCCTGTATTCTCCTTCGCGAAATTGCGTCGTGTCGATACAACACTTGGACCTGAAATGAAATCCACAGGCGAAGTTATGGGCCGTGATGTGAGCTACGAAAAAGCATTGTACAAGGGCTTAATTGGTTCCGGTATGAAGATTCCGCCAACAGGTAAAATCATCGTAACGGTTGCAGATAAAGACAAAGCAGAAGCAGTCGGCATCTTGGAAGGCTTCCACCGTCTTGGCTACAAATTGGTGGCAACTGGTGGCACGGCTGATGCACTTGAAGCTGCAGGCTTGCGTGTTGAGCGTGTGAACAAGTTGTCTGAAGGTTCCCCGAACATTCTTGATTTAATCCGCACGGGTGAAGCGCAATTCGTTGTGAATACATTGACGAAGGGTCGCACGCCTGAGCGTGATGGCTTCCGCATTCGTCGTGAAGCGGTTGAGAACGGCATTGTTGCAATGACATCTTTGGATACAGTTGCAGCGTTGTTGAAAGTGTTGGAGTCCATTCACTTCAGTTCCACTTCGATGCCAGCAATTAAAGCCTAATCCGAGAGGAGCAAGACGTGCATGAGTCACAATGCAGAGCGCATTATGGTGGCCTTAGACTATCCGAATGCGGATCAGGCGCGGGCATTATTGAAACAACTACAGGGTATTCCTTGTTATATGAAAGTCGGCATGGAACTTTACTATGCAGCAGGTCCGAAACTCATCGAAGAGATGAAGAATGCTGGCTATAAAGTCTTTCTTGATCTCAAACTGCACGATATCCCTAACACGGTAAAAGGCGCGGCTCGCAGTATCACATCACTTGGCGTGGACATGTTTAATGTCCATGCTAGCGGTGGGATTCAGATGATGGCGGCGGCTCGAGAAGGGTTGGAGTCAGTTGTCAGCGGCGGTGCAAAAAGCCCGTTGTTGATTGCAGTGACGGTACTAACAAGCATGAACCAGGATACGCTTAATCACGAGATTGGTGTTACTGGGAGTTTGGATATGACCGTTTTGCATTATGGTGGCATGGCAAAGAAAGCGGGGATGGACGGCGTTGTCGCATCTGCGCATGAAGTGCCGATGTTGAAGGCTGCGAATGGTACGGATTTCATTACCGTGACGCCGGGGATTCGTCCTGCAGGTGTGTCGGCAAATGATCAATCTCGCGTAATGACGCCTGCGGAAGCGGTTCGTCAAGGTAGTGATTACTTGGTAATTGGTCGTGCGATTACGCAAGCGGCTGACCCTCGTGCAGCGCTAGAGTCGATTGTGAAGGAGTTAAATGACAATGAATAATTTAGCCATTGAAGTTGCGAAATCTTTATTGAAAATCAAAGCGGTTTCGTTACGTCCGCAAGAGCCATTCACATGGACTTCTGGTATTAAATCTCCGATTTATTGTGATAACCGCATGACAATGAGCTATCCGGAAGTGCGCGAGTTGATTGCAGAAGGTTTCGCTTCTGTGATTCGGGAGCAGTATCCAGATGCAGAAGTAATCGCGGGTACTGCAACTGCAGGTATTCCTCATGCAGCTTGGGTTGCGCAAAAATTGGGCTTACCGATGATTTATGTGCGTGACAAAGCGAAAGGTCATGGTCGTCAAAACCAGATCGAAGGCGCGTTGCCAGAGGGCAAGAAGGTAATCGTAATCGAGGACTTGATTTCCACTGGTGGTAGTTCGTTGAAAGCAGGCTTAGCGGTTCGTGAGAGCGGCGGCTCTGTACTTGCAACATTGGCAATTTTCACGTATGAATTCGATGCTGCTGCGGCATTGTTCGAAGCAGAAGGCATTCCGTTAAATACATTGTCTCGCTACACGGTATTGATTCAAGCAGCGCTTGAATTAGGCTATATTAAACCGGAAGATGTGGCTTTGTTATCCGCTTGGAGACAAGATCCGAAAAGTTACTTCGCATAAAATTCGTCTTGACGAGTGTTGCGTGGACATGGTAACTTTGGGAAACAAATTTCATTTATGATGAATCGGAAGAACCGTTTCAACGCACTTTAGGGTGATGTTGGGGCGGTTTTTTTTGTTTGTCCAGGAGGGGTCTAGATGCACATTCGTCGCGGGATTTCGGTCGGCTTAGTTGTTGTGATATTGAGTATGTTCGTGATTCCATTCGGGAATGTACAGGGGCAGACTGGGGATTGTTTGCTTCGACCTGCCGTAGCAGCGGGCTATATGCAGTGTATTCGGATTGAACGTGGTGGCATAGCATCGTTTTATTCGTTCAATGATTCGTTGTATAAAGATCGCGGCGTGGCTGCCTACGGGGGACCAAGTTCAATTGCGGTTCAGGAGAATACGTTTGTCGAGCGGACAAAGCCCGATCCATTGAAGCCGGATACCGTTCCCGGAGGATATTATTCGTTGAATGGGAAGAGCGGAGAATATCGCTACCATGGGTTCGATGCAGCAGGGGCGAAATTCGAGAATCGCTGGTTTCCTGATGATGTCTATAAGAATCATCCGCAGCAGCGGACATGGATTTATCGACCGTGGTCGAATTTGAATGGCATCATGAATACGGCATTGAATAAGCCGCTTACGCCGGGATTGTATGCCTCTGCTTTGCAAGTCACACGGCGGACGATCTCGAATGGGGGGTTGAAAGGCTATCAGAAGTTGCAGGATGGACTGGGTTGGACACCGACGTCTTCTTATCCATCGAATTATCCTGTTGGATTGCTTTACGATTACGCCGTTGTCCATCAGAAAGCGACAACGCGTAATGCTGGTGCAGCAAGTATGTGGTCGTATAGCGCACAGAGCAAGAAAGCTTGGATTCAGACATTTCCGATTCCTAAGTTAATTGCAGGGGACAAGAAAATGATTCCGGTTGCTGTCACATTAAATGTGACAAGTGCGGATGGCGAGGCATCACCGTATAGTTTATTGAAATCGAAAGATGTGAATTACAAGACCTTCGTCGTGAAGGTTACAGCAACCTTGGGTGATCAGACGTATTGGTCAAGTACAAGTTTGCAAGATGAATATTTGAACCGGTCGGATTTGCTTAATGGGAACGACGCATGGAAGATTAGACTTTATGATGGAGTGGGCTTGTTGGCGGGTACGGAAAATAGTTCTACTGTGATTGAAGTGAATCCAGCAACGTTACAGAGTGAGGCCAAGGCAATTACACAATTTACATTACGTCTACCTGCTTCGCAGATTGTGTCCAACACAGTAACGCTTCGAGCAGAAGCAGAGGCGAATTTTATAACTGGTGAGAAAGGAATCGGAAATGGGACGAGTAGTGTAATGTTTAGTGCGAATACAGTGCCTTCGAATTATAGCTCGCAGTCATTTATCACGAGCGATCCGAATAAACCGATAAGTGTTGATCCAAAGCCTAATATTCCATCGACAGCGTTTGATGTCGTGGAAATGGACGTTAGTGACAGTACAGTAATGACGAATGTTGCAAGTCGATCCGTTTCGATCGATGGTATTCCAGTGAATGCGTCGACCTTTTTTTCAGGGAACTATAGTTTTGGACTCAACAGTCAAGGGAATCATCTGGTAGCCATTACCTATCATGCGGGAGATGGTTCTATTTATGTATTTAATAAATGGGTCTATGTGTACGATACAAAGCCGAGGGCCTCGTTTACGTTGCAGGGTGGCTTCAAGATGAATCGACTGATTTCGATGGTTGAAAATTCTGCAGTCGTGAATCGTTCAGTTGTCACTGCGGCTTATCCGATTACAGGCTATACGTATGAATTTTTCAATGTAGATGGCGACCTTGCAAGTTTGCGTAAATCGGTCGACACGAACGGAAGCAAGAAGTTTCTCTTTAAGACCAAGGGAACGTATGGGTTACGATTACGTGTCACGAATGCACTTGGTCGTGTTTCTGATCCATTTGAAGTGAAGTTTAATGTCCGGGATGATTTAGCGCCGACGATCATTCAACATCCTTTCTCAGCGCAACTGGCACGTGGGGAGACGGTTACGTTTGCGAGCTCTGCAGGTAGTCCCGATGGGGATGGGATTCGGAGTTTTGTTCATGAGGTGTATTGGGATTCGAATCAGGATAATGTGGCAGAGACAAGCGTATATCAAGCGACGGGAGAGTTTCTTAGTTATAAGCCCGAGAAGCTGGGGTTATATGAAGTGCGGTCACATGCGGAAGAACAATTTGGTGAAGAGACAGATGCAAGTTTTGTGACTGCAGCTGAGTCCAAAGTCGTTGATGGAAAGACATATTTTATGGTTGATAATTATGCGCCTGCAGCCGATTTGTATTTTGAACAACCGAACAGTCGACCGAAAGCGGATGTGTATTTTATGTTAGATGCGAATTTGCGTGCAAGTTCGAGTGATTACATTAGGAACAATTTAATTAATATACGGAATTTATTGAACGAACAACGAGTCGATGCTGACGTGCGAAAGTGGGATATGCGGACATATCAATATGCAACGCCGATGGCGACGACCAAATATTCGGGGACAACGTTTCCTGATTCCCAGATTAGTTATACGTCAGGTGGCTATACGGGAACCTTACAACTCTATTTAGTGAACTATACAACGAGTTCGACGGATCAAGGCGGCTATGAGAGTAAGACGGATACGAAGACTGTAACAGATACCTGCGAGAATCGTGTAACCGTCTATTATGATGCAAATGGCTATTATTCGAGTACATCATCAACCAGCGCTTGTCCAACGAGTAAATCCTATGATGACGGAAAGTATAAAGGCACTTTAGATCGAACAGGAGCAACGACAAGTGATCCATATTGTCCTTCCGCACTATATCCATATGCAACTTGTTCGCGATTATGGGTAGCTTCATATTCTGGAACCGTCAGTTGGACGCATCAAGTCTGGGTATCGAATTGGGTAACGACAACCTATTATTTAGGCTACTATAGCGGAACGGGTTATCAGTCTGTGCGTGAACAGGCTGGGGAAGCGTTCAGCAGGTTGGGCGCTGATCGTTATTTAATTTACATTTCGGATAGTACGATTTCTGAGTTGAGCGATTTTATTGCAGTCAAAGACAAGCAAGATAGCAATGTTGTTCTCTCAGGGAACGATGCGATTATCACCCAATCCAACTATGACCATTTCATCAGAGCAGGTCCGCCGATTGAGCAGATTGTGCAAGACGTGATCGGGTATATCGTTGGACAGTCTTCGCCGGGATTGCTTAAGAGTGTTTTGGTGAATGAGTCGTTTGAATTGAACACAGCGGAATATGATATGGAACAAGATCAGATTAGTAGTAGGAAAATGATGGTCATTCACGACTATAATGCTGTAGATAATGCGCTGGGCGCTTATCCATCTTCTGTCGTTACACGCACAGAGCTTGCCTGGCAACCAGAACAATATCCGAACGCAATTCGTCAGCCTGGCTTGTATACCTGGATACGTAAAGTCAGGGATTTTCCGACGACTTCCTGTATCACTTGTGATTACGGCTATGATTCGAATGAAGCGCAGGTACAATTGTTTGTCCATCGCAAACCGATAGCCGAAATCACGCTGACGCACCAATTTGATGCGGTTAACAATCGATTTCAATTGACGTGGACAGATGAATCCTATGATCCAGATAATCAGACGAGACGAGCAGACAAGGGGATTGCAGAGAGGCAATTTCGATACAGACAAGTGGGTGAAACCGCGTGGGTGAATGAGCGTCCAAATCAACTTTCGACAGGAATTTATGAGATAGAATACTTAGTGAAAGATGTGAATGGGGCATGGAGCGAAGTCTTTGCCTTTTCATTGACACTTTCCGCGGATGGGGGAGGGATTTATACCCTGGATGCACAAGTGAATCATACACCTGAATGGCTCGCTTACCACCGAGCACGTGGAGAGGAGACGCAGCTGCCACCGAAAGTGTTTTTTGCCGGTGAGAAACTTCTTTTGCTGGCTGAAGTATCTGCGGAACCAATAGATACGGTTGTTGCCCAAACACAATTGCCCACTATACTTGGTTATTCGATTCCAACGATAGTTGAAATGAGACGATCCATTCAGTCGCTGACGACGTATGTTGGTGAATTGTATGAACCTTATTGGGCATCCTGGCAAGAACCTGTTGTTACTGGCATCCATCCTGTTATTTTTACTGCAAAATATAAGAATGGCACCTCCAAAGTCATGGAAGTGCCAATCCGTATTATCGGTTCGGTGTATGAAAGTTACGGTGTACAGCGTTTGAAATAGTTAGAGTGACAGTTCGTAAATCGCACGAACATCTTCACGGTCCAGTTTGCGGAAATTGCCAAAAGGACCAAACTTAAGCGTCTTGTCTACCATTTCTTCGATTCGTGAGTCATCGATGTTGTAATCTGCAAGACGAACTGGTGCGCCGATGGATGTCCAGAACGCGCGAAGTGCTGCGATCGTTTCTTCAGCGATTTGGCGATCGTTTTTACCTATTGGGTCAATGTTAAAGACACGCAATCCAAGTTGCTTCAATTTTGGTGTGGCCAATTCGATATTGTACTTCATCCAATTTGGGAATAAAATCGCTAAGCCTCCGCCATGGGGGATGTCATAGATTGCACTAACAGCATGCTCAATATTATGTGTCGCCCAGTCGCCTCCAATACCACCATGCAATGTGCCATTTAGCGCTACAGTCCCGCAATATAAGATTGTCTCGCGTGCATCATAATTGGACAAGTCAGTCATCAAATGCGGTGCTGATTCAATTACGGTCTGCAATAGCGATTCGCAGAAACGTTCTTGGAGCGGGGCATTTGTTGCATTATTGAAATAGATTTCTAACGTGTGCGACATGATATCGACGATGCCATAAATGGTTTGGTCTTTAGGAACAGAATAGGTGAATTGGGGATCAAGAATAGAGAATTTCGGGAATACCAGTGGGCTTCCCCAACCTAACTTGTCTTGTGTTTCCCAATTCGTAATGACTGAGCTTGAATTCATTTCAGAACCTGTAGCGGCAAGTGTTAAGATTGTGCCAAGTGGAAGTGCAGTATGGGCGACAGATTTGCGTGTAATAATATCCCATACGTCTCCTTCGTAGGGGGCACCAATTGCGATGGCTTTGACACAGTCGATGACACTTCCGCCACCTACTGCAAGTATGAAATCAATCTGGTACTCTCGGCACAGTTCGATTCCTCTACGAACAGTAGACAAGCGTGGATTTGGTTCAATCCCTGTTAGTTCGACGACATTTACGTTTAATTCATTTAGGATGGCGATAACTTGGTCATAGAGACCATTCTTTTTGATACTGCCTCCACCATAAGCAAGTAGTATGTTTTTACCGTAAACAGGCAATTCTTTTTTTAATTTTTCAAGTTGGCCTTTCCCGAAGTGCAAACGAGTAGGATTATACATTTGATAAGGATTCATAATTTTCATCGCTCCTTCATAGATATGTTTTATAATAGCATCAGAGTGGAATCATTCCAAATAGGAGGTACGCCCATGAACAGAAGAGTACATAGTAAAGAAGTTTATCAAGCAGCACTTACGAAATTATATGAACGAGGCGTTACATTAGAAGATATTGCAAGCATTGTTTATGAGATGCAGACAAAATACAATTCAAAGTTAACGATGGAGCACTGTCTTGGAAGTGTGCATCGCGTCATGGAGAAACGTGAAATTCAACATGCCTTGTTGGTCGGGATTGAATTAGATGTTCTAGCTGAGAAAGGATTACTTTCCGAACCACTTCAATCTATCGTGCAAGTCGATGAAGGTTTATTTGGTTGTGATGAGACATTAGCACTAGGTTCAGTTTTTAGTTTCGGTAGTATTGGAATCACGACATTTGGACATTTGGACAAAAATAAACTTGGCATAATCAAGTCGCTTGATCGTAAAGATGGAACAAGAGTGAATACATTTTTAGATGATCTTGTTGCTGCAATTGCTTCTTCTGCGGCAAGCCGAATTGCCCATCGCACGAGGGATGCAGAAGAGAAAGAAGCGGAAGAAAAAGCAAGCGATATTGAAGTATGATTTCCTTGACGTAGCAGGGTCAATTCGGTATAGTTAGTTTTGTTGTCGCGGGGTGGAGCAGCTCGGTAGCTCGTCGGGCTCATAACCCGAAGGCCGCAGGTTCAAATCCTGCCCCCGCAACCAAATTTCTACTACCTTATGTGATTAAGGGCCCTTAGCTCAGTTGGTTAGAGCGGTCGGCTCATAACCGATTGGTCGGGGGTTCGAGTCCCTCAGGGCCCATATTCCCCTTATACTTTATAGCGATTCGATAGGTTTACTACCTATTGAATCGCTTTTTTTATTTAACTTTAAGGTTTTTGTCGAGAACACTAAATATAATAGAGTTATAGAATCTGTAAATGAGGAGAGAGTGGCATGAATCGGATGAAAGTAAGATTTGGATTACAATTCCTGTTATTAATTTGCGTCTTTTTTGCCTATGTTCCAGTAACAGAAGCAGCTGTAAGTGTGGCGGCTAAGAAAATTATAGCAACCCAAACTTCCTTTACATTATCCATTGGGGCATCGAAGCAGTTAAATGCAGTTGTGTCCCCATCCACTACAACGAATAAGAAGCTGACATGGACAACTTCTAACAAGAACGTTGCTACTGTAACCACTGCCGGTAAAGTGACGGCCATCACACAAGGAATCGCTACAATCACTGCTAGAAATGCGGCAAGTGGGAAATATGTGAATTTCCAGATTACGGTTGTACCAAGGCTTTCTACTACCATCTCCGTTAAGAGCATTATCCTCAATCAACCAGGAATGGCATTGCAAGTTGGAGAGAAAGGGGCACTCGTTGCTCGTATTCTCCCAGTCAATGCAACTGACAAATCGATTGTATGGAAGTCTTCCAATTCACAAATTGCCAGCGTAGATTCGACGGGTGTTGTTACCGCGATTGCTGCTGGCGAGGCAATCATCACCGCCGAAAATCTTGTTTCCAAAGTAAGTGCCCAATCGCAAGTAAATGTCATCAAGCCAATCTTATCCGCTGAAGAAGTATTTGCTAAAGTGAATCCGGCTGTCGTTAAGATTGAAATGTTAAATAAGAAGAATGAAGTTATTGGTTCGGGTAGTGGTGTCATTATGCGTTCGGATGGCATCGTGTTAACAAATTTCCATGTTATTTCAGACATTTCTGGACCGGTTATGGCGAGAATTATTTTGGAGGATGGTACGACGACATTTCTCACAGATACCGTGCTTGGGTACGATGCTGCAAGAGACTTAGCTGTTTTGAAAATTAATGAGAAGATTTTGTTACCGAGCGTGGAAATCGTATCGCGTGTAAACCCAGTCAATACGGGGTCTGTTGTCTATGCGTTAGGGAGTCCGAATGGGATTCAAAATGCGATGACGGCAGGTGAAGTAACGAATAAGACTTTTTACTTTGAGTCATCGTACCCATTTCTTGCACACTCAGCACCTCTATATCCAGGGAATAGTGGGGGCGCACTTGTAAATGCTTATGGCGAAGTTGTAGGAATTAATGATGCGGTCGTGACGCAAGGCAGACAAAGTATATATTTAGCAATTCCAATTGAGGCTTATGCCAAGTTAGATCTGTCGACGCAGACGACGATTGGAGAAATCAATCGCAAATTTTATGTACCACTGACCGGAGAAGGAACCGTTACTGAGAGCGAACCAAATGATGATTTGGAAACTTCCAATGCGATTCCATTCTTAAAGAGTAAGATTGTAGGCCAAATTCAGAATCGATTTGACTATGACGGGTTTATGTTTAATTTAACTGAAGAAGCGACGATGCAATTTTCATTTAGTATGATTGATCAACGATTTAACGATTATGTCGGTCTTGTTGTCGTCGATGGTTCAGGTAATTTAATTGCAAGGTCACAGATGAGTTATTCAAGCGCGACTGGTGATAGTGTGCTGCAAGCGAAGGTTACTTTATCCCCAGGAGCATATTGGCTCGTTGTAACACCTTCTACGTATCGTTCGAATGCCATGCGTAATGCTTCCTATCTTGGTGAAATCCTGTTTACCCCAACGCCATAAAAGACAAGCCCCTTTCACTCGAAAGGGGCTTGTCTTTGTATAACTTCACTCATTTATGTAGAAACTATTTATTAATGCGTCTGATCAAATCTAATATGTATTTTTTGTCCGCTTCTTTTAGTAATGATAATTCATATGCGATTTCAAAATCCAAATTTTGCTTGTCCTGCGTATTAATATCTTGTGTTGGCGCATAGCCAGACAAGAAAAGCATTTCATTGACATGTTCATAGTCCAGCGCTTTCGTTAAGGCGATGACCGTTTCTTTGGATGGTCGATATCGACCTGACTCGATGGAACTTATGAAGGAGTAACTTAGCTTAGCGCGGTCGGCGAGGTTTCGTAAGGTTTCATTTTTTGAAACCCTAATTTTTCGTAGTTTTTCTCCAAACGGATTTTTATCCATAACAAATCACCTCTAAAAACATCATAATGTTTTGTGATACAAAACACAATGTCAATACCTACAAGTCCTACTTTGAATGAATTGACACAGATAAAATTCGGTTGCTAAAATGTGTTTATAAATTCTAAACAAAAAAAGGCGGAGAACGTTCGATGAGCATGCAAAATAACATTGCACAATACAGGAAACTCAAGAACATGACGCAACAAGAACTCGCGGATTTGATTCAAATTAAACGAACGTCATTATCGCAAATAGAGAATGGTGTCTATAACGCGCGAGCAACCACAATGGTGAAAATTGCAGATGCATTAGGCGTACCCCTAGGGGATCTTTTTTTTACAGCTGATGTTTATAATGACAAAACAAAATAGCACTACTTTTACAAAAAACACTCATTCGCATGAGTGTTTTAATTATGTAAATTTACATCAAATGGGTTTGTCGGAGACATGCATATTTGCTATGCTTAGTGAAGATTCAAATTTAGAAAGTAGAAGAATAGGAGTGTTAGTATGAAATGGAATAAGCTTTCTACAGTTGCGAAAGCAGTTGTCATCGCGATGGCGGTTGGTGTTGCTGCACCGTTGGCACCAGTTGTATCAGATGTTGCGCAATCCTATTTCTCAGGAAAGTCGATTTATGCAGCAACGTATGCGAACCCTGTAACAGGAATAACGTTAAGCAAGACGAACGTACAACTCAACACGGGAGATATGTTCATTTTAGTTCCTACCATCGCACCAGCTTCAGCATCCAATAAGACGGTTCGATGGACGAGCTCTGACAAATCCATTACATCAGTTGTATATGCTCCAGGCGGGCAACGAATTATCACAGGTCTAAAAGCAGGCACAGCAACACTAACTGCAACGACAGTGGACGGATCCTTTACTGCAACTTGCCAGGTTGTTGTGAAAGACGTTGATGTTCAAGGTGTTTCGATGAATAAAGCAACGGTACAACTTCCATTTGGAGGAAAGACTTCATTGGTAGCAACCATTTCACCAGCCAACGCAACGAATAAGAATGTCACGTGGACAAGTTCGAATGCAAACGTTGCAGTTGTCAATGCGTATGGAAATGTTTCGGCTGTTGGCAAAGGAATTGCTCTGATTACAGCAAAGTCCGTCGCTGGTAACTTCACAGCACAGACGAAAGTAGTTGTAGCTGCACCACCTATCGTAGTGAAACAACTGAAACCAGTCACAGCTAAATTGAATGTGAGAGTAAATGGCAAAGTTAAAGCAGCAGTCGTTGTCTTACCTGCCAATGCTGCGAACAAGGCACTTGTATACAAAAGTTTAAATCCTGCGATTGCGAAAGTGGATGCAGTTGGTAACGTAACAGGCATGAAACGCGGCCTAGCAACAATTATCGTAACGAATCCGAATTCTGGAAAGTCCACAACGATTCAAATCCAAGTAAAATAATTAAACCTACAACAAAGGGCATCCCTACAGGTCACGCGACCCAAAGGATGCCCTTCATTTATTCCCGCTTCCGTTTCTCGCGAAGGATATAAATCGGTCGATTCTTACTCTCATCATAAATGCGTCCGACATATTCCCCGATAATCCCCAGCATAATCAACGTGATGCCACTAAAGAACAACTGAATAATAATCGCCGAAGCCCACCCCGTAATTGTATCGTCCGTGAACACGCGAAGATATAGCACATAAATCATATACAAAAAACCAGCAACTGAACTAAACACCCCGAGGTAACTCGTAATCTTCAGCGGCTTAATCGAAAACGACGTCATGCCATCGACCGACAGTTTGATCATCCTCTTCAACGGGTACTTCGTTTCCCCATATTGACGCTCATCGCGCTCATATTCGACAGCCGTTTGACGGAATCCAACCCAACTCACTAATCCACGCACAAAACGGTTCTTTTCCCGAATCTCTTTCAACTGATCTGCAACCTGTCGATCAATTAAGCGGAAGTCACCCGTGTCAATCGGGATATCCACATCAGATAGACGGTGTAGGATGCGATAGAACAGGGAGGCGCTGGCTTTCTTGAACCACGTTTCACCCTTTCGGCTAACGCGCTTCGCATAGACGACGTCATACCCTTCTTTCCATTTCGCAATCATGTCGATAATGAGTTCCGGTGGATCTTGCAAGTCGGCATCGATGACCACAATCGCTTGACCTTGCGCATGATCCATGCCTGCTGTGATGGCAATTTGATGGCCAAAGTTACGAGAGAAATCAAGGACACGGACAGCAGAATCAGTCGCTTCCAGCTGTTCCAACTTCTCATAGGTCTTGTCACGGCTACCATCATTCACAAAAATCAACTCGTAGGGTTCATTGATGGTTTTCATCACATGATTCAAGCGTTGATATGTATGTACAATGACTTCTTCTTCGTTGTAGACGGGAATGATAATCGAATAGCGAACCATGTATAAGGACCCCTTTTTCAGTACTGATGCCATTATAAAACAGATTAATGTGATAAAGTAGAAAATAATAGGAGAGGGGGAGCACGATGACGCGAAGCTTAGTATTTCTATTTATTTTTCTAGCCCCATTTTTGCACGGGATGTTAGAGACTGGTGAGGCTTTCATCGGATTTGGTATTTTGTTGATGGCGATGGTGTTCCTCGCGATCAGAGGCATCAATCCAATTGAACGCAGTAATGTGCTTCTATTTCTTCTTGCTTTCCTCTATTGGGTATCTAATTTGTATGCTCCTGAAATCCGCGATGCGGTCACGGAAGCAGTGAAGTTAAGCTGCCTCGTATTTGCATATTTATTAATATATAACGAACGTTTTGGGTCTAAAATTCACATCTTAAAAGGTTTGATTGTGACCAATTCAGTCGTCGTTGTTGTTGGGTTGCTCTTCCAGCTTTATCGTGAGGGCAGACTGCAATCGGTTGTTGAGTATGCCAATGTATTGGCGATTGTGTTGTTAATTACAGCTTCAGCTAGTTTGTTGTTATATATCAAAGAAAAGAATTGGTCGAACCTTGTTCATTTCGTCATTCAACTGAGTGGTATTTTGTTAACAATGACACGCGCTGTATGGGTGCTTTGGATCGTCCTAATGTTTGTAATGGTGATTGGATATCAGTTGTATCGAAATCGAAATGCGATTGCTGTGCTCGTTGGCGGACATGTTGCAGCTTTTGTGCTGGCTGGCTTAATCAAAGGGAATTTTTTATTCCTTTTGCAACGTGCTGAACAAATCAATACACAAGCATCGGAATTCCAAATTCGCCTAAAGTACTGGGGGGATGCCCTGCAAATGATTCGTGATCATCCGTGGTTTGGTGTTGGAGCGGGAGGGTGGAAGAACCTGCAACAGCTGTATCAACAAGACTATTACGTGAGCTATGTCCATAATGGGTACTTGCAAATCGCACTTGATATTGGCCTTATCGGGCTTGCATTAGCCATCGCGGCAGTGTTCATTCTCATTTGGCAGGCGATACAATTCCGATACGACATGGATGCCGAACAACGTTCATGGATGATTTGGTTATCGGCAATCGGCTTTATGGTCTTCATTCACATCGGATTCGATTTCGACATGAACTTTGCGATGTTTACCACAATCGTCGGTTTCCTCCTTGCCTTCGCACAACCATCAAGGGGGCGAGAGTCGTGAAGCCATCCGCGACATGATTGCGGCCATTTGGGCTCGCGTCATTGGCTCGTCAGGCTTGAAGTGCGTCGCATCAACCCCTTGCAGCAGCCCCGCCTGATACGCCGTAGCAATCGCGTCCTTCGCCCAATGCGACTGCGTATCAACGAATGGCGAAGGCGATGTAGCTGTTGCCAACGCAAGGGCTCTCACAAAAATCGTCGCACTTTGCGCCCGCGTCAGCGCCCCATGAGGCACGAACGACGTCGAACTGATCCCCGTCATCCAGCCTTTATCGGCCATCTCCATAATCACATCCTCTGCCCAAAAACCGCTAGCCACATCGCGATAAAACGCGCCATTCAACCACCTTGCATAATAATTCCACGTTGCCGCGGTCTCCTGATACAAACTCCAAGAACCTGCCCCGCGCACCCCATAATCATTCACAAGGCGAAGCTTTTTCTTTATCGACTGCTCATTATCGAACCACAACACATAATTTCCCTCGGTACACTTCACGCCGGATATATACTCGCTTTGCCCAGCTGGTATCGTAAACGTCGCATACGGCGACTGCTTCGATTCATCGTACGTCGTTGCCGCACCATACGTTGACAGAATCGGCTCCACGCGCACATTCGACACACCAATCCCCTTTACCGTCATACCTTCTAACGTTGGCCCATCGACCTTCCATAATCGCCCATAAAACGGTACGCCCATGACCACGTCAGCCAATCCGACACCTTGATTCAAGGCATATTTAAGTGATCGCTCAAAAAAACCAATCGACGAGACCGGCCCAGGGTCACTACCTTGCCACGATTCGTCATAAGACATAATCATTAAATAATCTGCGACTTCAGCGAGCGCAGGGTAGTTGTAGAACCCGTGCCAACCTGTCGTCCAACCATTTGGATTGGCTGCGACAGCAACGGAAACTTCCTTGGTTGGGGGCATCTTCGCACGCAGCAAACGAACAAAAGTCGTGAATGCGTCGCGGTAAGTTGCACCAACCCCCTCAATATCCACGTTCACACCATCTAAGTTATATTGATTAATAACATTAACTATCTGAGTTGTTACAGTCCCAACACTTGCAGCATCAAGCGCAGCGATACCATTTGCTGCATTCCAATGATTACTCAGGAACGGCACAACACGAATCCCGCGACGATGCATTTCACTGATGAAACTCGTATCTAATTTCCATGTCACAACAACAGCGCCATTCTCAACAATATCTAAATAATTCGGGGAAACCATCGTAAGCGTATTTTGTGTTTTATCCATCTGTCCGATATAGCTCGTTGGACTACCGAAATACAAATAGGACATATTCGTTCTTGGCTCAGCTGCAAAGCAAAGTTGGATCGGATAGAGGAGGAGCAGACTTATTAAAAAGAGGATGCGCATTAGGCTCCGTCCTCCTCGAATTGAAAGGTGTATGTGCCATTCTCGTGCCAACTTCGATACGTGTCACCATTGAGAATCACGGTCGCACCGGTTAATGCGGTGACATCTGCATTTGGATCGATGCCCATCGCTCGGAAAATCGAGGTCACAGGTGTCGATTCGGCGGAGCGCGTCATCGTCATAATTAATTGAGCCCAGCAACTTATCATCATAAAACGGTCTTTTTTCGATTGCGGAGTTCCGATGATGGATAATCGCTCAATCTTTTGATCAAGTCCGATAGCTGCTTCAAGATGGAGGGAATCAGAAAACGAGTGAGGCAAACGACTGATTTGAAATGCCGTATTATTCTCCGTGTTCGTGGCTTGCCAGAGGGCTTTAAAATCAGCAACGGAAAGTTTGTCTGTTTGTGTCGACTGCACCATCGGTTTTGGCACCGCCTGTTGGGCACAGCCGGTCATCACAAGCATGATTGATAATAACGAAAGTAGACTGCGCATGAAGTACCCCCATCGAAGTAAGACGTTTCGCATAGTATGAGTAATTCCAAGCGACGATACACATATTAATTCCATCTGACAAAGATGGAGTGATCTGATGAAAAAATATCTAGCGATCTTTATGTCGATCGCCTTATTAACCGCGTGTGGTCAAAATCCAGCTATGCATGCTGATGCACCTTCCATCGATAAACACGAGAATTTCATGCAACAGATAAAAGCACAAATGCGTCCGGCGGGGCCAAGAATCTTAGCCGTTGGTGAAATTCGACTCGTACTCGACAATGCACCGCTTACGCTTGATCCTCCGCCAATGCTATTGAATGGCGCGACATATATTCCACTTCGTGCTTTGTCGACCTATTTAGGTGCAGGCGTATGGTTCAATCCAGATTCCCAAACAATTGGCATCAATCAAGGGGATAATCGGATCGCATTCGTTGCGGGTTCTACAACCGCAGTAGTGAATGGAGCGCGCGTTACGATTCCACCATCGACCTCGGTAAATGGCGTGACGTATGTGCCCATCCGTTTTATCGCGGCGGCCTTTGGTTATCAAGTGCTGTGGGATGATGCGACGAAGACGGTGACCATCCACACGAAGCCGGTCGTGCAGCAAGGCGTGACTGTGAGTTACATTTCGCATAGCGTGCAATCCGGTGAGACGATGTGGGCAATCAGTGTGAAATATGGGATACCGATGCTCGAATTACTGAAGTTAAATGATTTGTCATTAAGCAGCTCGCTGACGATTGGTCAGAAATTGAAAATCCCGGTATATATGGTTCCGGTTAAAGCTACGGTCGGTCCACAGTTTGGAGAATTGTTAGATTGGTGGACGGAGGCACGTTATGTATTCCCGATTGGTAGTGAAGCAGTGATGACAGACGTCGTTACTGGGCGCACATTCAGGGTGAAACACACAATGGGTGGTAATCACGCCGATGCAGAACCAATGACCGTGACCGATGCGCAAATGATGAAAGGCATATGGGGTGGCGCCTACTCCTGGACACCACGCGCGGTTATCGTCAGTGTGAAAGGGAGACGACTTGCCGCAGCGATGCATTCCTATCCCCATGATGGCGAAAGTATTGCAGGTAATGATTACAATGGTCACTTCTGTATTCATTTCTTGAATAGTACCCGTCATATGGACGGACTCGTCCAAGCTTCCATGCAAACGAAGGTGAAAGCTGCTGCTGGTGTCCAATGATGAAAGCGCTTGACGAACAAAAAGATAGCGTGCTACTTTTAAGGTAATAGAAAGGCAATGTAACCGTTCAGGTTCAACCTCGCATGTTTATGTGTGGTTGGGCCTTTTTTGTTGTTTCATTGTCTATTCATAATTTGGAAAGTTGGGGGACGCACTATGATTACAAGAACAGCACTTTATCATCGCCCGCGAAACAGTTTTGCATATGGGTATGATGAGAATACGTTACAGATTCGCCTGCGTTTGGCGAAGAATGAGGCATTGAACGTAACGCTGCGCATTGGTGATGGATACAAGTGGGAAGCCGGCGGTGGTGGCGGTAACTTGAACGGCGGCGGTGCGATGGGATGGACCGGAGGACAGAACGTGCCGATGGTGAAAGAAGCCGAGACGGAGCATTTCGAGTATTGGATCGCGGACTTTATGAACGAAACGAAGCGTTTCCGCTATGCCTTTATTATTGAGGGGATTAATGAACGCATCTTGTTTGGTGAGAAGCGCATTGTGGATATCACGGAAGACAATGAAGTGGCAGTGACGCAAGAGTTGGGCAATTTCTTCGGTATGCCGTATTTGAATAAAGCGGATGTGGCCAAAGCGCCAGCTTGGGTGAAAGAGATGGTCTGGTATCAGATCTTCCCTGAGCGCTTTGCCAATGGGGATGACGCGTTGACGCCGGAAGGTGCGGTTCCTTGGGGGACGAAGCCGACGACTTCTTGCATGATGGGCGGCGACTTGGTCGGAGTAATTGAGAAGCTCGATTATTTACAAGAGTTGGGGATTACAGGGATTTATTTCTGCCCAATTTTCAAGGCGCATAGCAATCATAAATATGACACGATTGATTATATGGAAATTGATCCGCAGTTTGGCGATAAAGAGACGTTCCGTAAGTTGGTGAAAGAAGCGCATAAACGCGGGATTCGCATCATGCTCGATGCCGTGTTCAATCATGCTGGTCGTTACTCTGCCTTTTTCCAAGATGTACTGAAGAATCAAAAAAATTCGCAGTACAAAGATTGGTTCTATTTAAAGTCTTTCCCGGTTTCTGTGGAAAAAATGAACTATGAGGTGTTTGGGTTCACGCCTGAAATGCCGAAGTTTAATACGGAGAATAAGGAATGTCGTGAATACTTACTATCTGTTGGTGAATATTGGGTGCGAGAATTCGGCATCGATGGCTGGCGCATTGACGTAGCGAATGAAGTCGATTTCGTATTCTGGCGTGAATTCCGTCAGCGCGTGAAGGCAATCAATCCAGAGTGCTATATTCTAGGTGAGATTT
>JBEGSW010000012.1:0-10603 GCA_041179705.1 Bacillota bacterium
GCAGATGGTCAAATCATCGCGACTTATAACGATGTTGAAGCTGCTCGTGAATTAGCGAAACAATCGGATGTTATTACGTATGAATTTGAAAATGTTGACGCTAAAGTGGCTGCATTATTGGAGTCAGAATCCTATGTGCCACAGGGTAGTCAATTATTGTATACAACACAACATCGGTTGAGAGAGAAGAAAGCGATTGTTGCTGCGGGTGCACCCGTTGCGCCGTATCGCGAAATCGGCTCACTTGAAGATCTTCAGACTGCAGTGGCAGAACTTGGTCTTCCTTCCGTATTAAAGACGGCGACTGGTGGTTACGACGGCAAAGGGCAATTTGTGATTCGTCGCCTAGATCAAGTCGAAGAAGCGTTCCGAGCACTTGAGCCGGCAAAGACGGAACTGGTGTTGGAGCAATTCATCCGTTTCGAAAAAGAAGTGTCTGTTATCGCAGCGCGTAATCCGGATGGACAAGTGAAGACGTTCCCTGTTGCTGAGAACATTCATGTCGATAACATTTTACATGTGTCAATTGTGCCAGCTCGCATTGCCGAAGATGTCGCAGAACGTGCGGAAAAATTGGCGAAATCAATTGCTGAAACATTGAATGTGGTAGGTTTGATTGCTGTCGAATTGTTCGTGACTGCTGATGGCGAGTTATATGTAAATGAATTAGCGCCTCGTCCACATAATTCCGGTCATTATACGATGGAAGCTTGTCGAACTTCCCAGTTCGAACAACACCTCAGAGCGATTTGCAACTTACCGCTTGGGGACACATCGCTTATGCAACCTGTTGTCATGGTTAATTTGCTTGGTCAACATGTCGCTCCTACATTGGCGTGGATGAAGACAGAAGATGCAATGGCTGTAGGGATGACAGCGAAGGTTCATCTGTATGGCAAGGAAGAAGCAAAAGCACAACGCAAGATGGGTCATATTAACATCCTGACGGAAGACCTTGAACGCACATTGAAATGGATAGAAACAAGCCCGATTTGGCGGGATATATACGAAGGGAGAAATTAGAAATGATTGAGCGTTATAGCCGTCCGGAGATGAGAGCAATCTGGACTGAAGAAAACAAGTTTAAAGCATGGTTAGAGGTAGAAATTTGTGCATGTGAGGCATGGGCAGAATTAGGTGTTATTCCGAAAGAAGACACTGTTCTACTTCGTCAGAACGCTTCCTTCGATATTGATCGCATTAATGAAATCGAACTTGAAACGCGTCATGATGTAATCGCATTTACACGTGCAGTTTCTGAAACATTAGGCCCAGAACGCAAATGGGTACACTACGGATTAACATCCACGGATGTTGTTGATACAGCACTTGGCTACTTATTGAAACAAGCAAATGCCATCTTGCGTACGGATATCGAGAACTTCATCGCGACATTGAAAGATCAAGCGAAAGCTTACAAATATACAGCAATGATGGGTCGTACACACGGTGTTCATGCCGAGCCGACAACATTCGGTTTGAAGATGGCACTTTGGTATGAGGAAATGAAGCGTAACTTAGAGCGTTTCAATCATGCAGCAAAAGGCGTTGAGTTCGGCAAGATGTCTGGTGCAGTTGGTACGTATGCGAACATTGATCCACAAATCGAACAAATCGTATGCCGTAAACTAGGTACAGAATCCGCATCCATCTCCACACAGACGTTGCAACGTGACCGTCATGCGGAGTATATGGCAACGTTAGCGTTAATCGCAACTTCCTTAGATAAATTTGCTACAGAAATTCGTGGTCTTCAAAAATCCGAATTCCGTGAAGTGGAAGAACCGTTTGCAAAAGGGCAAAAAGGATCTTCAGCAATGCCACACAAGCGTAATCCAATTGGTTGCGAGAACATGTCCGGACTTGCTCGCGTGATTCGTGGTCACATGATTTCTGCATATGAGAACGTGCCATTGTGGCATGAACGTGATATTTCCCACTCTTCCGTAGAGCGTATTATTCTTCCAGATGCAACGATGTTGTTGAACTACATGTTGAATCGTCTTGGAAACATCATCAAAAATCTTCAAGTGTTCCCAGAAAACATGAAACGCAACATGGAGCGTACATACGGTGTACCATTCTCCGGTCGCATCATGACAAAGCTGATTGACAAAGGTCTTAGCCGTGAGCAAGCGTACGACACGGTACAACCTCGCGCGATGCAAGCTTGGGAACAACAGCGTTCATTCAAAGACATCGTTCTTGAAACGCCTGAGATTACTAGTGTTCTTAGCACAGAAGAAATTGAAGATGGCTTCAATCCAAGCTGGCATTTGAAACATGTGGATACAATCTTTGATCGTCTAGGTCTGTAGGAAAGGGGAACATCAGCAATGCAAGGACAACAGGCAGTTCCAAGTGCAGTTGAATTAGTCAATGCACCAATCGTTTATACAGGTAAAGTTCGTGAATTGTATGATCTGAAAGACAATTGGTTGATTGTTGTAACAGATCGCATTTCTGCATTTGATTGGGTTCTTGAACCTGCAGTGCCGGACAAAGGCCGCGTACTTAACCAACTTAGCGTATTCTGGTTTGAAAAAACCAAAGATATTATTGCGAATCATATCGTTCATGCAGATGTTAACAAATTGCCTGCAGGTACGTTTAAAGAGAATGAGTTGTTGAAAGACCGTTTTATGGTATCGAAAAAAGCGGATCGGATTGATATCGAGTGTGTCGTTCGTGGCTATATCACGGGTGGTGGCTGGAGACAATATCAACAAACTGGCGAAGTCAATGGCATTCCATTGCCAGAAGGTTTGCGCAAAAATGAACGACTACCTGAGCCAATCTTCACACCTGCTGCGAAGAATGACATTGGGCATGACGAAGACATTTCCTTCGACGAAATGTGCACACAAGTGGGTCGTGAATTGGCGATTCAATTGCGTGATTACAGTATCAAACTGTACAAGTTTGCACATGACTATTGCGCGAAACGCGGCATCATTCTTGCCGATTGTAAGTTTGAATTTGGTATCTATGACGGTCAAATCATCTTAATCGACGAAATCTTCACGCCGGATTCATCAAGATTCTGGGCAGAAGATAACTACGCGTTAGATATCGAGATTGATAGCATGGATAAAGAGCCGGTACGTACGTATTTAGCGAACACGGATTGGGATAAAAATAGCAAACCTGCACCGTTGCCAGAAGATGTTATTCAAGCAACTCGCACACGTTATTTAGATATTTGGCAACAACTTGTTAGCAACTAAACTGTTAATCATTCGTGAGGAGGAACCCCCTAATGTTGAAAGCAACTGTATATGTAACAATCAAAGAAAGCGTACTAGATCCACAAGGTAAGACGGTACAAGGTGCCTTGCAAAAAATGCAATTCAACGAAGTAAGTTCTGTGCGCATTGGTAAATACTTGGAGTTGGAATTGGACACGAATGATCGCGCTGCAGCTGAAGTGCGTGTGAAAGAAATGTGTGAAAAATTACTAGCAAATACGGTAGTAGAAGACTATCGCTTTGAGTTGACTGTTGTAGAGGAGGGCTAATTGTGAACTTTGGCGTTCTCGTTTTTCCTGGCTCTAACTGTGATATTGATATGTTTAAGGCCGTTCGCGATGTGCTTGGTGAAAATGTCGAGTATGTTTGGCACACAGAAACGGACTTGTCGAAATTTGATTGTATCCTCGTGCCTGGTGGTTTCTCTTATGGGGACTACTTGCGTTGTGGCGCTATCGCTCGCTTTGCGAACGTAATGGAGGCTTTGCAAAAAGCAGCTGCTGAAGGCAAATATATTCTTGGCGTATGTAATGGGTTCCAAGTATTAACGGAATCGCACTTGTTGCCAGGTGCTTTGCTACGTAACAACAACTTGAAGTTCAACTGCTACCAGACGGTATTGACGGTTGAGAACAACGAAACACCATTCACGACAGAATATGCGAAGGGTCAAGAAATTACGATTCCAATCGCACATGGTGAAGGTAGTTTCTACGTGAATGATGAGCAACTTGCTGAGCTTGAGGCGAATAAGCAAATCATCTTCCGTTATAAGAACAATCCGAACGGTTCCGTTAGCGACATCGCTGGCGTGAGCAACAAAGCAGGCAACGTTGTCGGCATGATGCCACATCCAGAGCGTGCAGTGAAAGACATTTTAGGTTCGGCGGATGGCGCTGCAATGTTTAAATCCGTATTGAACGCTTGGAGGGAACAACATGAGCAAAAAGTTAGCCGCTAAGGAACCAACGGTCGAGCAAATTCGCGACCAGAAACTATATAAACAAATGGCGATGACGGACGAAGAGTATGCATTGGTATGCAAATTCTTAGGTCGAAATCCAAACTATACAGAAGTAGGCGTGTTCTCCGTAATGTGGTCCGAGCATTGCTCTTACAAAAATTCAAAGCCGATTTTGAAACGCTTCCCAATCGACGGACCAAAAGTCCTTGTTGGTCCTGGTGAAGGCGCGGGTATCGTAGATATCGGTGACGGCCAAGCGGTTGCTTTCAAAATTGAGTCCCATAACCACCCGTCCGCAGTTGAGCCTTTCCAAGGCGCTGCAACTGGTGTAGGCGGTATTCTTCGTGACATTTTCTCGATGGGTGCGCGTCCAATTGCTGTTTTGAACTCTTTGCGTTTTGGTCGTCTTGAGAACGATCGCGTGAAATACTTATTCGAGCATGTTGTATCTGGTATTGCTGGATACGGCAACTGTATCGGCGTTCCAACTGTGGGTGGCGAAGTAATGTTCGATGAGAGCTACGAAGGCAATCCACTTGTTAACGCAATGTGCGTTGGCTTAATCAACCATGATGAAATCATGCGCGGTGTCGCTTCCGGTATCGGTAATCCTGTATTCTACGTAGGTCCAGAGACAGGTCGCGATGGTATTCATGGGGCAACATTCGCATCCGAAGACTTAACAGAAGAATCCGAAGCGAAACGTTCCGCGGTACAAGTTGGTGACCCATTCATGGAGAAATTGGTTATGGAAGCTTGTCTTGAGTTAATCAAGTCCGGTATCGTAATCGGGATTCAAGATATGGGTGCAGCTGGTCTTACATGTTCTTCTTCCGAAATGGCTTCCAAAGCAGGGAACGGGATGGAGCTTCACTTAGACCGCGTACCACAACGTGAAGACGGCATGACAGCTTATGAAATGATGCTTTCCGAGTCGCAAGAGCGCATGTTGTTCGTTGTTGAACCTGACAAAGAAGAGCAAGCGAAAGCCATCTTCGAGAAGTGGGGCTTACACTGTATCAACGTGGGTAACGTTACAGACGATGGTCGCTTGAAATTGATTCACCACGGTGAAGTTGTCGGCGACATGCCTGTAACAGCACTTGTAGATGAGTGCCCTGTCTATAACAAACCATCTGCAGTTCCTGCATACTACACTGCAAATGCATCTGTTGATACAAATGCTTATGCAGAAGTAACAGACTTGAACAATGCGTTAATCAAAGTTCTTTCTTCGCCAACCGTTGCGAGCAAAGAGTGGATTTATAACCAATACGATTACATGGTGCGTACAGCAACAGCAGTTCCACCTGGATCTGATGCAGCGGTTGTCCTTGTTGACGGCACGCGCAAAGCCATTGCAATGACAACGGACTGTAACGGTCGTTATGTGTACCTTGACCCAGAAGTGGGCGGTCGCATCGCGGTTTCCGAAGCAGCGCGTAACATCGTTTGTTCCGGTGGAGAGCCACTCGCAATCACAGATAACTTGAACTTCGGTAGCCCGGAGAAACCAGAAATCTTCTGGCAATTGGAGAAATCCGCTGACGGGATCAGTGAAGCTTGTCGCGTATTCGGTACACCAGTAACAGGTGGTAACGTATCCCTTTACAACGAAAATGCGAAAGGTGCAATCTACCCAACTCCGGTTATCGGGATGGTTGGTTTAGTAGCAGACATCGATCACATCACAACACAACAATTCAAAACGGCGGGCGATCAAATCATCCTTCTAGGTGAAACGAAAGCCGAGCTAGGTGGTTCCGAATTCCAATACGTGATTCATGGCGTAACAGAAGGACGTCCGCCACAAATCGACCTTGCGGTTGAAAAAGCATTGCACGCGACGGTTCTTGATTCCATACGTGCAGGCAACGTAAAATCCGCGCACGACTTATCTGAAGGTGGTTTAGCAGTTGCACTTGCTGAGTCTTCCATCAGTGGTCGTCTTGGTGCGAAAGTGACAATTGATTCAGCACTTCGCACAGATATCGCATTGTTCAGCGAATCCCAATCCCGCGTCTTGTTGTCCGCATCCCCAGCAAATGTTGAAGCAATCCTTGCTACAGCGAAAGCGAACGGAATCGCAGCAACAGTGATCGGCGAAGTAACAGCTGAAGCAAATATTCAAGTAACTGTTAATGGCACGACTGCAATCGATACATCGGTAGCAGCACTTGAAACAGCTTGGAGGGAAGCAATCCCATGTCTAATGCAATAAATGAGCAAAAGCTCTGGACAGGTCGTTTCTTTAACGAAGGTGTCACGCATGAGCATGATGGGTTCTTTGACAAATTAAAAGAAGAGTGTGGCGTGTTTGGTGTCTTCGGACACCAAGACGCTGCTTCATTCCTATACTACGGGTTACACGCCTTGCAGCACCGTGGTCAAGAAAGCGCCGGCATTTGTACATCGGAGGAAGGGCAATTTAACTTCCACCGTGGCATGGGCCTCGTGAAAGAAGTATTCACGAACGACGTGATGAGCACGCTGAAAGGGTCAAATGCAATTGGGCACGTGCGTTACTCCACTTCGGGCGAAAGCAAACTTGCCAATGCACAACCGCTTATCTTCAAGTACAAACAAGGGGATCTAGCAGTTGCAACGAACGGTAACTTGACGAATGCGAAAGCACTTCGTGCGAAATTGGAGCAAGCAGGTTCCATTTTCCAAACATCAAGTGACACAGAAGTTGTTGCCCATCTAATTGCACGTTCGCAACATGCAGCGTTAGAGGATGCAGTTCGTGAAGCTTTGCAACAAGTTGAAGGGGCATTTGCCTTCTTGTTCTTAACGCAAGATAAGCTAGTGGCGGCACTAGATTCGAGTGGTTTACGCCCATTCATGATGGGTCAACTTGGCGATGCTTGGTTCTTTGCATCCGAAACATGCGCATTCGACGCTGTCGGTGCGACGTATGTGCGCGATGTGAAACCGGGCGAGATTCTTGTACTTGATCGTACAATGAAAGAACCTGTTTCCAGTTCCTTCTCTGAAGTAACACGCCAAGCGATTTGTTCGATGGAATACATTTACTTCGCTCGTCCAGATACAGATATTAATGGAACAAACATTCACGCAGCTCGTAAACGCATGGGTCGCCAATTGGCGCTGGAAGCATTTATCGATGCAGATGTGATTACAGGGGTTCCAGATTCCAGTATCTCGGCAGCGATTGGTTATGCGGAACAGACAGGGATTCCTTATGAACTTGGTCTAATCAAAAACCGTTACACAGGACGCACATTCATCCAACCGAGCCAAGAATTACGTGAGCAAGGTGTAAAGATGAAGTTGAGCGCCGTGCGCGGTGTCGTGGAAGGCAAACGCGTCGTCATGATCGATGATTCCATCGTTCGTGGCACAACAAGCTTGCGTATCGTCAACTTGCTACGTGAAGCAGGTGCGACTGAAGTCCATGTATTGATTAGCTCGCCGCCGTTTATGAACTCTTGTTTCTACGGCATTGACACACCAAACAAGGATGAATTGATTGCGTCTCGTATGAGTGTGGAAGAAATTCGCCAAGCGATCAATGCAGATTCCTTGCATTTCTTAACAAAAGAAGGCTTATTGCAAGCGATTGGCCGCCCGGATGAGGGAATCAACCGTGGCATGTGCTTAGCTTGTTTCGATAACGATTATCCGACGGTGCTGACAGATAACACACACGTAAGATGCTAGAAGGTTAGCAAAACGGTGCACCAATACCAACGAATTCGAATGGAGTGAATAATGTGTCAGAAGCTTACAAACAAGCGGGTGTCGATATCGACGCAGGTAATGAAGCAGTAGAACGCATGAAGAAACACGTGAAGCGCACGTTCCGTCCGGAAGTCCTTGCCGACCTCGGCGGTTTCGGTGGTTTATTCGCGTTGAACAACAAATATGAGAATCCAATTCTCGTTTCCGGTACTGACGGTGTTGGTACGAAATTGAAATTAGCATTCGCAATGGACAAGCACGATACAATCGGAATCGATGCAGTTGCAATGTGCGTGAACGATATTATCGTACAAGGCGCAGAGCCATTGTTCTTCTTAGACTACTTGGCAACAGGCAAGTTGGTTCCTAGCCAAATCGAGGCAATCGTTGCTGGTGTAGCGGAAGGTTGCGTCCAATCCGGTTGTTCATTAATCGGTGGTGAAACAGCTGAAATGCCAGGCATGTACATCGATGGCGAATACGATATCGCTGGTTTCTCAGTAGGGATCGTCGACCGTTCGAAATTAATCGATGGTTCTAGCATTAAGCCAGGTGACGTTGTATTGGGCTTAAGCTCCAGCGGTGTTCACTCCAACGGTTTCTCCTTAGTTCGCAAATTGTTGCTTGAAACAAAAGGCTACAAATTGGATCAAGTGATTGACGAGTTGGGCGGTACATTGGGCGAGACGTTGCTAACACCAACTCGCATTTATGTAAAATCCATCTTAAAAGCAATGAACGAAGTAACAATTAAAGGTTTAGTTCACATCACAGGTGGTGGCTTCACGGAAAACATTCCGCGCGTGCTTCCAGCTAACGTGAACGCAGACATTCAATATGGCACATGGCCAATCTTACCGATCTTCGAATTAATGCAACGCGATGGCAACATCACACATTCCGATATGTTCAAGACGTTCAACATGGGCATCGGTATGGTTGTTATCATTTCTGCTGAAGATGCGGCTAAGACAAAAGAAGTATTTGAAGCTGCTGGCGAGCAAGTTTACACAATCGGAACCATTACGGAAGGCGACCGCCGCGTGACTTACCAAGGAGTCGACATCGTATGAGTTCACCGATTCGTGTAGCTGTATTTGCTTCCGGAAGCGGTAGCAATTTCCAGCGCATTATCGATCTCACTCAACAAGGCAAGCTGAACATTACGCTCAGCTTGCTTGTTTGCGACAAGGCGACTGCTGGCGCAATCGAACGTGCCAACAAAGCGGGCATTCCGACTTATGTATTTTCGCCGAAAAACTATGTTTCTCGTGAAGCATATGAGGCGGAAATTGTTGCGGAATTAGACCGTTTGGGTATCGACTTAATTGTGCTTGCTGGCTATATGCGCTTGATTACAAATGTGTTAGTTGATCCGTTTTATGGTCGTATGATTAACATTCATCCTGCGTTGCTTCCGGCGTTCCCGGGTGCGCATGGGATTGAAGATGCGTTCAACGCGGGTGTAACTGAGACGGGTTGTACGGTTCATTTCGTCGATAATGGCATGGACACGGGCCCAATTATTGCCCAACAAAAGATTGAAGTAAAACCAGACGATACACTCGAAACATTGAGCGAGCGTATGCACAAGGCTGAGCACCAGTTGTATCCAGAAGTGATCGATTGGATCAGCAAAGGTTACGTGAAGCTTGACGGTAGAAATGTTACGGTCGAAAGACCTTAAAGAAATAAAGAGGAGATTGGGAGGAACTTATTGTGGCAATTCGTAGAGCGCTGATTAGCGTTTCGGACAAGACGGGCATCATTGAGTTAGCAGAAGGTTTAGCAAAAGCAGGCGTGGAGATCATTTCCACAGGTGGGACTAAGACGTTGTTGGAGAACAAAGGCGTTCCCGTTATCGGTATTTCTGAAGTGACAGGTTTCCCTGAAATTTTGGATGGCCGTGTAAAGACGTTGCACCCCGCTGTTCATAGCGGTTTGTTAGCTGTTCGTGATAGCGAAGAGCACCAAGCAGCGATGAAAGAACTTGGTTTGGACTACATCGACCTTGTTGTTGTGAACTTGTATCCATTCGCTGAGACGATTGCGAAACCAAATGTATCTTACGAAGATGCAATTGAGAACATCGATATCGGTGGACCAACCATGTTGCGTTCTGCTGCGAAGAACCATGCTTTCGTAACGGTAGTGGTAGATGCTGCGGATTATGCGACTGTTTTGGAAGAAATTCAAGCAGATAAAGATACGACACTTGCTACACGTAAACGTCTTGCGGCGAAAGTATTCCGTCACACAGCAGCTTACGATTCCTTAATCTCCCAATACTTGTCTGTACAAGTTGGCGAGGAGTACCCAGAGAAGTTCACGGTTACTTATGAGAAAGTACAAGATCTTCGATATGGCGAAAATCCTCACCAAACAGCGGCATTCTACAAAAAGCCACTTGCAGCAGGTTCCAGTGTAACTACGGCTGAACAATTGCATGGCAAAGAATTGTCCTACAACAACATCAATGATGCGAATGCAGCGATGCAAATCGTGAAAGAATTCACGGAGCCAGCGGTTGTTGCTGTGAAGCATATGAATCCTTGTGGCGTAGGTATCGGCGAGAACATCTTTGATGCATACACGAAAGCATATGAAGCAGATCCAACTTCCATCTTCGGCGGAATTGTAGCGGCTAACCGTGAAATCGACGGCGCAACGGCTGCGAAGTTGAACG
>JBEGSW010000013.1:0-21217 GCA_041179705.1 Bacillota bacterium
GAAAGGAACTGTTTGCACTCAGCTAGGGTGTAAGCCGTTCCTTTTTTTGATTGATGAATGGCCAGTATGTTATAGACGAATGTAGTGATCGTTGAAAGAACAACATAGGTCAGTAACCATGCTTGATTTGCTCCAGGCCATAAGAGCGCAGTGAGGATAGCGACCATTGTGAAATAGGTAGAAAATGTTCCAGCGATGATGGCATCCATAATGACAAAAAACGCAAACGAACGACGGAAACAATGAGCGAGCAGAAATTGGTGATACTTAATTACACTATCGACAAACGCCTTTTGCCATCGAATACGCTGTTTGAAGACATCGCCCCACGTTTCTGGACATTCCGTATAACATATGGCATCGGGGATACAAATCATTTTCTTTTCTGGATGCTTCATTAAATATTGCTGAATCCGAATCGTCAAGTCGATATCCTCGCCAATGGTTTGTCGGAACCCATCGAGTTCTTCGAGCAGCGACTTTCGGAACACACCGAATGCCCCAGAAATCACGAGCATCGCATTCATTCGGGATAACGAAGATTTTAAAATGAAAAATCCTTTGATATACTCCATGATTTGCGATTGCACGAGGATGTTGAGTGGGGATGTATTTTTCTTATGAAACTTTGTTGAGCCTTGTAATATTTTTACTGTCCCCCCACCAGCAACAACATCTGCTTGCTGGAATGCATTGCTACAGTGTTGTAATGCGTCTTTTTGTAGAATGCTATCAGCATCCAAAGTGACGACCAGATCGTGTGCACAATATGCGAGCCCTGCATTTAAGCTATCTGCTTTCCCGCCATTTTGCTTATCAATTACGATGACGTTCTCGAGTAGCATGGATTGATAAACGCCGCGAATCGGTTTGTGGTGAATCCGAGCAATCCGATACTCATCCAGGAGAGCAAGCTCTAAATGTTTCGTGAGCCACGCCATCGTATGATCGGTAGATCCATCGTTGATTAAGATGACTTGGGTCTCGTAATTAGAGAATTGTTGAAGACCTTTTATCGTAGTAAGCAATATCCCGGCCTCATTGTAACAGGGGATTAACAAAGAGAACGCGTGACGGTCGTTTACGAACGCCATTTTCTCTTTTTCTTTCTTCGGCCAAAGCGCCACTGCAATATGAACAAGCGGAATGACCGTGCAAATCAACATCATCGTAATTGAAAACAACATCCAACTAGACCTCCTCCAAAGTATTAGGAGATACCTATGTTGAATCGTGTTTGTCCTAGTCATATTTGAAGATTTCTTGACTACATTTGGAGGAGAATGGAGGGGTTTGATGCGTGTTCGAATGTGGAAGATCGGATTGCTGATTAGCATGATGTGGTGTAGTTCGATGGGAACTGTCGAGGCAAAACCACAATTGACTTGGGAGGAACATTTCAATCGAAAGCAAATCAATCAGCAGAAATGGCAAGTGCTCGAAGAGAAACCATATAAAAATAAAGAATTACAAATTTATGCAAAGAAAAATATCGTTGTCAAAAATGGTCGTCTATTCATTCAAAGTGAGCGGCGAAATGGTAAATACTACTCGGGTGCAATGCAAGTGAAGGCAGGCTACGCAATACGCTATGGCAGAATTGATATACGAGCGAAACTGCCAGTGGGAAAAGGGGTTTTCCCAGCGATATGGATGCTTCCAGTGGCTAATCGTGCCTTGCCGGAGATTGATATTATGGAAATGGTTGGGGACAAACCAAATGAAATCTGGCAGGTATACCATTTCCTTGATCAGAAAGGCAAACAGCAAAGAACGTTTGCTCGCCATGTTGGTGAAAATTTGAGTAAAACATTTCAAACCTATTCTTTAATTTGGCGTCCAAATGAATTAACTTGGCTTTTAAACGGCAAAGTATTACATCGCACTCCGCAAGCCCCAAACGTTTCCATGCGCATCATTTTAAATGTTGCCATTGGCGGGAATTGGCCGGGAAGTCCGGACCATACAACGAACTTCCCGCAATATATGGAAGTCGATTGGATCAAAGTCTATAATGAACGGTGAGGTGAATGTGATGAAAATTGAAGTGTGGTCAGATATTGCATGTCCGTTCTGTTATATTGGGCATCGTCGATTGGAATGGGCATTAGGACAGGTTGGTTTTGCAGATGAAGTGAGTGTTGAATATCGCAGTTTTCAATTGGATGTTTCTGCTCCGGTACATAATGAGATGCGTGCCACGGAAATGCTCGCACGCAAGTATGGTATGACAGAACAACAAGCAATTGCCATGAATCATCGGATGATGGAACAGGCGAGTTCGGATGGGTTGAATATGAAATTGTTAGATATTCAATTAACGAATACGCTTGATGCGCATCGTGTGATTCATTATGCCAAAGCCCAGGGGAAAGAAGAGGCGGCAGTGGAGCAATTGTTTAAGGCTTATTTTGTTGAATCTCGTCACGTTGGGGAGCGCCAATCCTTATTGGCCATTGCTGAGGAAGCGGGATTGGATCGTGATTCCGTAAATGCCATGTTGGATAGTGACCGTTTTATAGCTGAAGTCGAATTGAATCAGGAAGAGGCAAATACACTTGGCATCCAAGGTGTTCCTTTCTATGTGATCGACCGGAAATACGCAATCAGTGGTGCACAAGCAAAAGAAGTGTTCAAACAGGCTTTGGAGCAAGCGCATGCCGTTAAAGAAGTGGATACGGCATCAGGAGATAGTTGCACGGATGATACATGTAGGATTTAATTAGATTAGATTTTGATTGCAGTTCAAAGGGGGATTTACTTGTGGAGAAACAAAGGAGTTTAGGGCTCGTTATGACCGCGCTTTTGCTCGGGATCTTGATGGCGTCGATGGACAATATGATTGTTGCAACTGCGATGGGTTCAATTGTTGCAGATTTGGGCGGTTTAGATAAGTATGTATGGGCAACATCGGCCTTTATGGTCGCACAGATGGCTGGGATGCCGATCTTTGGTAAGTTGTCAGATATGTTTGGTCGCAAGCGATTTTTTGTATTTGGTTTAGTTGTCTTTATGATTGGTTCCGCTTTGTGTGGAACGGCTTCTTCCATTGTCGAATTAAGCATTTTCCGTGCCATTCAAGGGATTGGTGGCGGTGCATTGATTCCAATTGCATTTACGATTATTTTTGATGTCTATCCACCTGAAAAGCGTGGGAAAATGTCCGGTATTTTTGGTGCTGTATTCGGCACATCAAGTTTATTTGGACCATTGCTTGGTGCTTATATTACCGATTATTGGAGTTGGGAATGGATTTTCTATATCAACCTACCATTAGGAATTTTAGCACTTGTATTTATTTTATACGGTTACAAAGAGTCGCGTGAACATTCCAAACAAGCGATTGATTGGTGGGGGGCTGCGACGTTAGTTGGTGCTGTGGTAAGTATGATGTTTGCGCTTGAGCTTGGTGGAGACCAGTATGCCTGGGATTCTGGTGTGATTATCGGTTTATTTGTTGCAGCAGCGGTATTGTTAACTGGATTTGTGAAAGCAGAAACGCGTGCTGAAGCACCAATTATTAGTTTCGGTATGTTCCGTCAACGTTTGTATTCTACGAGTACGATTGCAGGTGTATTTTATAATCTTGGGTTTGTCGTTGCCGTTGTCTTTATTCCACTATTTGTTCAAGGTGTGTATGGTGGAACAGCTACAAATTCAGGCTTGATTTTATTACCAATGACGGTTGCATCAGTATTTTCGGCCGGATTTGGGGGAAGTTTGGCTAATAAGTATAGTTATCGTGCATTGATGCGTTTTTCCGCAGTATTGTTCTTACTCGGGATTATTTGTTTGTCGACGATTAATCCTGATACGCCACGCTATATGCTTTCAATTTATATGGTGATTACTGGTTTAGGTGTTGGTTTCTCCTTCTCTGTGCTTGGGATGTCGGGCATACATCATTTTGATGAGCGTCAACGTGGACAAGCTAGTTCGACAATTTCGTTCGTACGCGAGTTCGGGATGACGATTGGGATTACAATTTTCGGGATTTTACAACGCAATATTTTCGGCGATGAGATGGAAAAGCTATTTGGCAACTCGAAAGATGCCTCATCGAGCTTTGGTGCAGACCCGCGTGCGATTTTATCACCAGAAGCACGTGAGACAATTCCGCAGGATATATTAGAAAAAATCACAGATGCGCTTGGCAGTTCGATTGGTCAGACATTAGCTTGGGCAATCATTCCAGCCGCATTGACGCTTGTCACGCTGATGTTCATGAGCGGTGAACGTTTAAGTGAAGCGAAAGAGATTAAAGCTAGAACTGGGCATTAGATCAATGAGTGAGCTAGCTAGGGGGAAACGATTTTGCAACAACTAGATGAACGTAAATATTCGTTACCTCGACTTGTTTGGCCAATCGCGGTTGAATTATTACTTTTCTTTTTACTTGGGATTACAGACACCTTAATGGTTAGTCGAATTTCAGATGGTGCAGTAGGTGTGGTTGGATTATCGAACCATTTTTTTGAATTTGTAATTGTTTCGTTTGAATTGATTTGTGGTGGGGCGGGCATTGTCATTGCTCAGCGGATTGGAGCTAATCGTCTTTTAGACGCTAGACGAGCTGCAACAATGGCCTTCTCCCTCGCAATGGCAGTAGGGCTTATTGTGAGTGTCGTAATCTTTTTTGGTGCATCGACGATTGGTCGATTGTTGCAAATGCCGATTGAATTCCGTGATATGGGCGTTGAATATATCATGATTGTCGGGTCAAGTACGTTTGTCATTTCAGGAATGATGGCATTAAGTGCAGCGATACGGAACGCGGGAAATACAAAGGGTCCGATGCTTATTTCAGTAGGTATTAATATTCTTCATGTATTTGGAAACTACGTATTTATTTTTGGCGCATTGGGATTCCCACAGTGGGGATTGACAGGTGTTGCAATCTCCACAGTTGTAAGTCGCGTTGTCGGTTTATTATTCATGTTCTTACTGTTCCAAAAATCGTTTGGTAGTCGAATTGTTTGGAAAGAATATGTAACGTTTGATAAACCGATTCTTAAGGAAATCGGAAAGATTGGGTTGCCGATGATGGGGACTGCTGTGTCTTGGTCGTTCTCGCAACTGGTCATTATTGCAGCAATTGCTTCAATGGGTACGGTCATGCTGGCTACAAAGACTTATATGAACATTATGGAATCATTTGTTTATTTGGCGGGCTGGTCATTTGCAGTTGCTGTGCAAATCCAAGTGGGCTATTTGTATGGTGCCAACAAACACGATGCGGCTTATCGCAGTCCATTTATTGCATTTAGATGGGGCCTGCTTATAACGATGATTAATGTTGTCTTGTTGTTACTGTTTGGTCGAGAGATTTTAAATTATTTAACGGATGATCCGGAAATTATAAAAATTGGATCGATTCTATTGTGGATTAATATTTTGCTTCAACCTTTAAAATTCATGAATATGCCTGTATCAACATCACTTAATGCAGTTGGAGATTCAAAGTATTTGATGAAAATTAGTATTCCATCGATGTGGCTGATTGCAGTCGGCGGAACGTTTTTGTTAGGAAAAGGATTAGATTGGATGATCTTTGGGGTCTATATCGCTATGATGTCTGACGAATTGGTTAGAGGTATTCTCGTCTTTCGTCGATGGATGAGCAAGGTCAAATTGAACATTGAATAAGTGAGAAAGGGGTCAGACACCCAAACAATTCTAAATTGTTTGGGTGTCTGACCCCTATTTTATTCGCAAGAGACGATGCACGTTAATTGGCCGTGCATTTGATAGTTTTCAATGCCATGCGGCAGGATGAAGTGGTCACCTTTCGCAATCGGATATAATTCTTCTCCGACACTTATATGCCCATTTCCTGAAATAATGCTAAATATAAGATACTTTGCTGGTCCTTTGAATTGTGTAGGACCGGTTACATGCCATTTTTGAACAGTGAAGTATTGATTTGAAATAAAAGTCGTAATTTCTGTGGACGCTACTTTTTTTGTCGAATAGTGACTAGCAAAAGATTGATGAGGTACGGTTGTTACAGCTAAGGAGCGATCGATATGTAATTCCCGTTGTTTCCCATTGCTGTCTAAGCGATCGAAGTCATAGAAGCGATAGGTTGTGTCAGAGTTTTCTTGTGTCTCAAGGATCTGAATACCTTTACCAATCGAGTGAACGGTACCACTTGGTACGTAGAAAAAATCGCCTGCTCGAACAGGTATGCGACATAACAATTCATCCCATCGTCCATGACGAACCAACAATTCAAGTTCTTCTTTAGTCTGGGCGGTATGTCCAAGGATGATTTCCGCATCAGGAATCGCATTAATAATATACCAACATTCACTTTTTCCGAGTTCACCAAGGTTATTCGCTTCTGCATAGGCGTCATCAGGGTGCACTTGAACCGATAGATCCTGGGCAGAGTCGAGGATTTTTGTTAATAACGGGAACTGTTTGGCATTGGAATGAAAGTATTCGGGGTGCTGGGTCCACATTTTTGAGAGTGGAAGTCCTGCGTGCACGCCATTTAATATAATACTCTCTCCATGTGGATGAGCCGAAACGGCCCAACACTCTCCGGTTTGTTCATATGGGATTTCATAACCGAATTGATCACGGAGTTGCGTACCACCCCAGATTCGGTCATGAAAGGTGGGTTTTAAAAACAACGGATAGGTCACTTATATTCCTCCAAAATGAAAACACTTTTAATATTTTACCATAAAAATGCGCGCCGTTCTTGAATGTTGTAATATATAGATAAGCAAGTAAAAGGGGGTGTAAATGGTGAATCGATATGCGGGATTTTGGGAACGCGTTCTCGCTCATGTCCTTGATGTGATTTTAATGGTTCCAGCATTTCTAATTGTTCTATTAATCATGCAGGACAATTTAGAAGCCACATTAATTATTAACATTGGATTGTTATGGCTGTATCAAGCTGGATTAGAGAGTACATTTTGGCGAGGAACGATTGGCAAGCGAATTGTCGGCATACAGGTGACAGATCTCAGTGGAAACAAGATGAATGTAGGTAGAGCATTATTACGTAATTTCGTTAAGATTATTAATATTAGTTGGGTATTTATTCCGTTTACAGGTAGAAAGCAGGCATTACACGATCTGTTGGCCAATACGATTGTTGTGAAAGGGTGATGTCGTATGGAATTGTGGTTGATATGGATGGTAATTGCTGTCATCTTGGCAGTTGCTGAGATGTTTGCAGGGACGTTTTATTTGTTGTGGTTAGGAATAAGTTGTTTTGCCGCTGGTTTGGTTGGATTAGCAGCACCAGATGCAATTGGGTTGCAGATCGTGATCGCGGCAATTATGGCTGTGGTTCTGACGATGAATACGAAGCGATTAACGCGTCGCTTTACACAGTCGCCTGGCTACACCCAAAATCCAATTGATGCACTACTCGGGAAGACGGGCCACGTCATTGATTTAAGTCAAAGTGGCGATGCAATTGTCGTAAAAGTCGGCTCTGAGACATGGACGGCTAAATCAGAAGATCAGATTGCGATTGGTGATCATGTTGAAGTGATTGGTGGGCATACGACCATTTTGCAAGTGAAGAAAGTGAGTAATTAATTTAATTATGGGAGGAATAGGATTATGCCTTTGATTTACGTTGTGTTGGGCTTGGCATTTTTATTTGTTATCTTATCTGTGAAGATTGTTCCGCAGCAAGAAGTACTTGTGGTTGAACGATTAGGAAAGTTTCATAAGTTGATGTCCGCAGGTGTCAATTTGATCATCCCATTTATTGACCGTGTGCGCGCGAAACATGACTTGCGTATTCGTCAGACGAATGTACCGCCTCAGTCAGTCATTACGAAAGACAATGTTCAGGTATTAATTGATACAATTATTTTCTTCCAGGTAGTTGGCCCACAAGAGGCATCATACGGAATTTCTGATTACGTGTTCGGGGTTCGAAATATTTCAACAGCAACAATGCGTCAAATCATTGGTAAATTGGAATTAGATGAAACGTTGAGTGGTCGTGAAAAGATCTCGGCTGAAATTCGATCGGCATTGGATGAGGCGACTGAAAAGTGGGGCGTGCGTATTGAGCGCGTTGAAGTAATCGATATTAAGCCGCCTGCTGACATTCAAGAGGCAATGGATAAGCAAATGAAGGCAGAACGTAACAAACGTGCGATTGTGCTTGAAGCCGAAGCGGCGCGTCAAGACATGATTTTGCGTGCAGAAGGTGATAAGCAAAGTAAAATCCTCAAAGCCGAAGGTGAC
The DNA here is from genome assembly GCA_041179705.1 of Bacillota bacterium. Classification (GTDB taxonomy): domain Bacteria; phylum Bacillota; class Bacilli; order Paenibacillales; family JBEGSW01; genus JBEGSW01. The sequence goes on from JBEGSW010000013.1 coordinate 8,227, forward strand.
AAAGAAGCACGTATTCGTGAGGCAGAAGGTTTAATGTCCGCGCAGGAATTAGAAGGTCAAGGTCGTGCGAAGGCGATTGAAATTGTAGCTGAGGCAGAAAAGTTACGTATTGAAATGTTAAAAGCAGCTAACTTAGATGGGAATATCCTTGCATACAAGTCCTTCGAGGCGTTGCAAGAAGTAGCGAAGGGTCCTGCAAACAAAGTGTTTATTCCAGCACAAGTATTGGATTCGCTAGGCAGTGTTGGTGCGATTGGTGAAATGTTTAATGCGGTGAAAGATAAGAAATAACCACGCATATAAATAGACTGGATTTAGTCGATTTTCGGGTGTAGGGCTTACATCCCCCTCGAAATCGACTGAAACCAGTCTATTTTTATGCTTATTTTATAGTTTGAAGTTTTCAGCTTGCTCTAATAGGGCTTGACGATCGGCGGGGTCCATTTTGTTCCAACTCGCGACAATCATGCTCATGCGCGGATTTTTCGCCCAACGCGATGCGTGGCGATTGATGAATGCCCAATACATCGCATTGAACGGGCAAGCAGATTCGCCGATTTTAAGATCAGGATCATAATGACAATTCGCACAGTAGTTACTCATCTTTTTGATGTACTGTGCTGACGATACGTAAGGCTTCGAAGCCATCCGACCACCATCTGCATGTTGCGACATCCCGATAACATTTGGCGTTACGACCCAGTCGAACGCATCCACATACATCTGATTAAACCAATCATTGACCTGCTTCGGATTAACGCCATACAAGAGTGCAAAATTGCCGAGCACCATAAGTCGTTGGATATGATGGGAATAACTGTTGTCCAAAACTTCGCTCACACATTGATTGAGGCAATTCATCTTACTTGGTGCTCCCCAATAGGCTGCAGGCAAATCTTTCACATGCTCAAGTTCATTGGTTAGCGAGTAGGATGGCCCCATGACGATGTAGACACCGCGAACATATTCACGCCAACCGAGGATTTGACGAATGAACCCTTCTACTGCTGCAAGCGGGGCTTGACCATTTCGGTATGCTTGCTCGGCAGCAACAATCACTTCTAACGGTTGCAGCAATCCAATGTTAATTGCTGAAGCTAATAGCGAGTGTGACATAAATGGGTTTCCCTCAAGCATTGCATCTTGATGATCACCGAAATCAGGTAATCGGTATTGGATGAAGTGATCGAGTGCACGTTGTGCTTGTGAACGGGTGACTGGCCACAGGAACGAGGAAATATTTCCCGGGTGGTCGGGAAAATTCGACTTCACTTCCGTCATAACCTGTCGTGTAATGTCGTCTGGTTCGAATGTGATTGCCTCTATAAAAATTTTGTTCTTATCGGGACGTTTGCGATTTTCGCGATCATAATTCCAAGCACCACCAACAGGATCATTGCCATCCATTAAAACGTTAAATCTTCGACGTAATTTTTGATAGGTGGTTTCCATTCGCCATGTTTTTTGATTGAGCGGCAGTAGACTAGGCCATTCTTCACGTTCAACTAAGAACAACGCGGATTCATCAAGTCTGATTATCGGAATATTCGTTGTCTCGTCCGCCCAGCGATCCATTAATCGTCTCATTGTCCAGTCCGTTGGCCAGTGTGCAATAAACGTAGTTGGAGAAAATTCGGCGATGTGTGCGTCTAGCCCCTCTTTAAATGTATTTGCGAAGCGGTAATCTACACGATATCCTTCAGACCGAAGTTCTGCGGCGAAATGTCGCATGCCTGAAAAGATGAGGACGATTTTTTGTTTGTGATAGGGTAACCATTCCGAACGCGTCCTTGACTCAATAAACAGAATAATATCGTCTTTTTTCGAGATAGTTTGTATTCCGGCTAATTGAGTTGATAACTGATGTCCTAGAATCCAAAGTGTTTGCATGGTCACACCCCTGTACATTTTGAGATAGTTAAATTTTACTATGTTTGATTGACTTATGAAAATGAAGAGAGTAGAATTAATTCACACTCAATTACTAGGAATTATAGGGGGACAAAGAAGTGGGGAATAAACAACAAAAAGTGAATGGGATTCCAAATGTATTAATCAAAGCGAATCAAGCATTAATCGCACTAACTGTTCTTATTTCTTTGATCACAGATCCGAGATTATTAATTGTTGTCTTTTTCATTCAATTAATTTCGTATAAGTATGGTATGGACTATAACTTATTTATTAGATTGACGGCTCCGATTTGGAGAAGCCGCGTTAATTTAAAAGACGTTCAAGCGTTTGAGTTAGCTAAATTTAATGCAACAATTGCTGTTGCTTTGTTGTTTGTTGCAACATTGAGTGCGGTACTTGGATGGAACCTTGGTGCATATATCTTTGGTGGCATGGTTGCAGCGGCTGCAACAGCAGCTGTATTGGGCTATTGCATTGGCTGCACAATTTACTTCCAGTACAAGCAATTTAAAGCGCGCCGCGCGTCTTAATTTAGTATAATGAAAGCGTCCCTATGGGGCGCTTTTTTTCACAAAGGAGATAATCGTATGAACAGACAATACCCAATTGGTAAATTCGAACCGAATCCGAATCTGACCAACGAACAACGCACACAATTAATCAATGAATTAGCAGGGTTTTCAAGCAAATTAAAGAAAGTTGTAAGTGAACTTTCTGCTTCAAAGTTAGATACACCATACAGAGATGGAGGTTGGACTCGTCGACAAGTCATTCATCATCTTGCGGATGCGCATCTTAACTTCTATACGCGAATCAAATTAGCTTTAACCGAAGAAAGTCCAACAATCAAACCATTTGATGAACAAGGTTGGGCAGAATTATCAGATTCTCAGTTGCCAGTTGATGCAAGTTTAGCCATCATCGACGGTGTATTGACTAAGGTAGTAGCTATTTTTCAAAGCATGGCTGACGAGGCGTTTGCAAAGACATTCATTCACCCTGCGAACGGTCATGCCTATTCTCTAAATCTTGCACTAGGAATAATGGTTTGGCACGGGAATCACCATCTCGCACATGTGGAGTTGAACTAAATTTATGAAGAAGAAATTAGGCTGGACTATTTTTGTATCTTCTTTTGTTTTTTTAGGACTTGGCATTTGGGTAATCTCGTATCAGAGTTCATCCGCATGGATGATTGGTTTAGCGACTGCTCTCGCAATTTTGGCTGAAGTGACGTTTTGGGTAGGTGGCGCTATGGTTGGAATAGGATGGATAAAGCGTTGGAAAGAACGAAAGAAGAATAAATCATAGGGAGTAAACGACGATGATTGAACCGATTTTTCAATTCTTTAATTCATTTATTATTCTTATATGGTTGCTCATGTTTATTCGACCTTATGGCAAATGGACGTTGGCCGTGTTGAATAGCAAATGGTTGTGGATCTTCTCTGGTGCCATTTATGCAACATTACTAGTCGGTTATTCTTCGAAGCTGGACTGGATGGCGATGGCAAATCCGACATACGAAGGGATTACACAATTGTTTGCTGTGCCCGAAGTAGCCGCAATTGCTTGGATTCATTTGTTAATCTTTGACCTTTTAGCTGGTAGATATATTGTATTAAAGGGGATGGCGCAAAAACGATTCATTTTACCGTTCTTAATCCTCACATTAATGGCAGGTCCGCTCGGGTTTGCACTCTATTTTATCTATGATTCTTTGCTTGACTATCGACGCGGCGGTCAATATAATAATTTATAAGTCAAATTTTTGAATATCGGCTATGATGAGGACGAAGTCTTAAGGACCCTTGTGTACAGAGAGCAGAGGATCAGCTGGAACCGATGCCATAATTCCTTTCGTACGAGCTCACCTCGGAGCTATTTTCCTGAAAAGATTGAATGTATGTTCAATGGTAGTAGGGGGAATCGAATGGCACCCGTTACTGTGCTAAGGTGGTAGTGATTATTTGCGCCTAATGCGTGAATCACACCGACCTATCAAGGTTATATTTCGTGAGGAATATAACGCACTTGGGTGGTACCACGGAAGCAGATGTAAATCCCTTTCGTCCCTTCGGCAATTTACGTTGCCCGGGCTGGAAGGGATTTTTTTGTGAGGAAATTGTAAGAAGCAGAACCAGACTTAAAGGAGGAATTCACATGAATGCGCCTAGCGCCATCTTGCACAATGATGAATTGCGCGAAAAGCTGTTAAAACCTGATGTAATTAGTGGTTCGGACATTTTGCTACGATCTCTCTTGTTGGAGGGTGTCGATTGCGTCTTCGGTTATCCTGGCGGTGCCGTGTTATACATCTACGATGCCATGCACGGAAATTCTGATTTCAACCATCTCTTGACTCGTCATGAGCAGGGTGCAATCCATGCCGCTGATGGTTACGCACGTTCGACGGGTAAAGTCGGCGTATGTATCGCAACTTCTGGACCAGGGGCAACAAACTTGGTTACAGGGATTGCAACAGCCTATATGGATTCAACGCCACTTGTTGTAATCACTGGTAACGTGGTGAGTAGTTTCATTGGGACAGATGCTTTCCAAGAAGCTGATATTACTGGAATTACTATGCCAATTACGAAACACAGCTATCTTGTAAGAGATGTTGAAGATTTGGCAAAGACGATTCACGAAGCGTTCCATATTGCGAACACAGGTCGCAAAGGGCCAGTATTAATCGACATTCCGAAAGATGTTTCGGCGAACAAGACGAAATTCGTCTATCCGAAAGAAGTTAACTTAAGAGGCTACAACCCTACGGTTGCTCCTAATAAATTGCAAGTAGACAAATTGCTTAAGGCGATTGAGAACGCAGAGCGCCCATTAATTTTAGCCGGTGGCGGCGTTGTTTACTCTGGTGCGCATGAAGAGTTATATGAATTTGCGACGAAAGCTCGCATTCCTGTAACGACGACATTACTTGGTTTGGGCGGATTCCCAAGTGGCCATGAATTGTGGACAGGCATGCCAGGTATGCACGGGACGTACACGTCCAACATGGCGTTGCAAAATGCAGACTTAATCATCGGCATTGGTGCTCGCTTTGATGACCGTGTAACGATGAAAGTTCAAGGTTTTGCTCCTAAAGCGAAGATCGCTCACATTGATATCGATCCTGCTGAAATCGGCAAGATTGTAAAGACAGATATTCCATGTGTAGGTGATGTGAAGACCGTTCTTCAATTGTTGAATGAGAAGCTTGTTCCTGGTGAAACACAGGCTTGGATTGATCATTTGAATAAATTGAAAGCAGAATTCCCGTTGCGTTATGAAGATTCTGATACAGAATTGAAGCCGCAATACGTTGTCGAAATGATTAATGATACAACAAAGGGTGAAGCGATTATTACAACTGACGTTGGTCAACATCAAATGTGGGCTGCGCAGTTTTATCACTTCACGAAACCGCGTTCTTGGGTTACCTCTGGTGGCTTAGGTACAATGGGCTTCGGATTCCCTTCGGCGATTGGTGCTCAAATGGGTAATCCGGATCGTTTAGTCATTAGTATCAATGGTGACGGTGGCATGCAAATGTGTGCACAGGAATTAGCGATTTGTGCAATTCACAAGATTCCTGTTAAAATCGTTATTCTTAACAATAATGTACTTGGTATGGTGCGTCAGTGGCAGGAAATCATCTATGATAACCGTTACAGTCACATCGACCTTGCGGGTAGCCCAGACTTTGTTAAATTGGCTGAGGCTTATGGCGTGAAAGGCTTACGCGCTTCGAATAAAGCAGAAGCACAGCAAGTGTGGAAAGAAGCACTTGAGCATGATGGACCTGTGTTAGTGGAGTTCGTTGTTCGTAAACACGAGAACGTATTCCCAATGGTAACGCAAGGTAATACCATTGATCACATGTTAATGGGGGATGCAGAATGAAGAACAGTAAGCATACAATCTCCGTACTCGTTAACAATCAACCCGGAGTTTTGCAACGTGTAGCTGGTCTTTTCGGCCGACGCGGCTTCAATATCGAAAGCATTACAGTCGGTGAGTCTGAGGAGAGTGGCTTAGCTCGTATGATTATCGTCACAACAGGCGATGACAAGACGGTGGAGCAAGTATCCAAGCAGTTGTACAAGCTCATTGATGTAATTAAAGTTAACGATATTAGCGCAAACCCAAGCGTATCTCGTGAATTGGCTTTAATTAAAGTCAATGCGGAACCTTCACAACGCTCTGAAATCTCAACTTTGGTTGATACATTCCGTGCATCCATCGTTGATTTTGGACCTACATCTGTGATGGTTCAAGTAATCGGTGATACTGAAAAAATTGATGCTTTCATCGACTTGATGAGACCATATACAATTCGCGAACTAGCCCGCACAGGTGTAACGGCACTTGTACGTGGTTCGAAATAAAAAGTATTTATACAATTTTCACAAAATATGAGGAGGCAATTCTACAATGGCAGTTAAAGTTTATTATTCTAAAGATGCTGATTTAAATGTTCTATCCGGCAAGACAGTTGCGGTAATCGGTTACGGTTCCCAAGGTCATGCACAAGCACAAAACCTTCGCGATAGCGGTGTAAATGTAATTATCGGTTTACGTCAAGGCAAATCCTTCGACGTAGCTGTGAAAGATGGCTTTGAAGTTGTTTCCGTAGCTGAAGCTGCGAAACGCGCAGACGTTATCCAAATCTTAATGCCAGACGAGACACAAGCTCGTGTTTATAACGAAGAAATCAAACCAAACATGAAATCCGGAGCAACTTTGATGTTCTCCCACGGTTTCAATATTCACTACGGTCAAATCGTAGCGCCAGAAGGTACTGACGTATTGTTAGTAGCTCCAAAATCCCCTGGTCACATGGTTCGCCGTACATACCAAGAAGGTTTTGGCGTTCCCGGCCTAATCGCAATTCACCAAAATGCTACAGGTAACGCAGTAGCAACTGGTCTTGCATATGCAGCTGGTATCGGTTGTACGCGTGCAGGCGTTATCGAGACATCCTTCAAAGAAGAGACAGAAACAGACTTGTTCGGTGAGCAAGCAGTACTTTGCGGTGGTGCGAGTGAATTGGTTAAAGCTGGTTTCGAAACATTGGTTGAAGCTGGTTATGCACCTGAAATGGCTTACTTCGAGTGCTTACACGAATTGAAACTAATCGTTGACTTGATGTATGAAGGTGGTCTTGCAACGATGCGTGATTCCATCTCCAACACTGCGGAGTATGGTGACTATGTAACTGGTCCTCGCGTAATCACTTCTGAGACGAAAAAAGCAATGAAAGCTGTATTGGATGATATCCAATCCGGTCGTTTCGCTCGCGACTTCATCCTAGAAAACCAATCCAACAAAGCATTCATGACAGCTACTCGTCGTAACGAAGCAGCTCACCCAATCGAAGTTGTTGGTAAAGAACTTCGTGGCATGATGGCTTGGATCAAGAAGTAAGAAAGCGTGATGAAGGCGTCAAACCGCCTTGCTTGTCTGACTTTTGATTAACGATTCATTTCAAGGCGAAATTCAGTCTTGAGTTATATCTCACTACAATAAAAGCGGGCGCTTGCCCGCTTTTCCTAAACTTGAACACATCACTGGAGGTGAATGGGAATGAGAAAGATTTATATCTTTGATACGACGTTACGTGACGGTGAGCAATCACCAGGTGTCAACTTAAATACCCAAGAAAAGGTGGAAATCGCCCTTCAACTCGAGAAACTTGGCGTCGATCGCATTGAAGCAGGTTTTCCAGCTGCATCACCTGGTGACTTAGCCGCAGTTAACGCTGTTGCCAGAGCTGTGAAGCGATCTTCGGTAGTCGCTCTTTCCAGATCCCGCGAGCAGGATATCGAGGCAGCAAGGGAAGCATTGCAAGGTGCAGCTGACCCAAGATTGCACCTGTTCCTCGCGACTTCTCCAATTCACCGTCAACACAAACTTCGTATGGAGAAGCATCAAGTATTGGAAGCGGCAGAAGCTGCGATTCAATATGCGAAAAAATACTTCTCTAAGATTGAGTTCTCTGCAGAAGATGCAGGCCGAACAGAACTTGACTTCTTGAGCGAAGTTGTGGCGATGGCTGTCCGTAATGGCGTTTCTGTTGTTAATATTCCGGATACAGTAGGCTATATGATGCCAGCTGAATACGGAAACATTTTCAAACATTTACGCGAAACGGTTCCAGGTATCGAAAAAGTGCAATTATCTGCACACTGTCACGACGACTTAGGTTTAGCGACAGCAAATGCTTTGGCAGCCGTTATGAACGGTGCGGAACAAATCGAATGTACAATCAACGGTATCGGTGAGCGTGCCGGCAACACCTCCCTTGAGGAAGTTGTTATGGCGCTTGATACGCGTAAACCATACTTCGAATTAGACACGAACATCGTGTTGAACGAAATCTATCGTACAAGCCGTATGGTGAGCAAGTTGACAGGTATGGTTGTACCTGGCAACAAAGCGATTGTTGGTGCGAATGCGTTCGCCCACGAATCCGGCATCCACCAAGATGGCATGTTGAAAGAGAAGTCCACGTATGAAATCATGTCCCCAGAAGTGATTGGCTTGAAAGAAAGCAAATTGGTTATGGGTAAACACTCCGGTCGTCATGCGTTTAAAGAGAAACTAATCGATTTGGGCTATTCTTTATCTGACGAGCAAATGAATGCCGCGTTTGCGAAGTTCAAAGAGCTGGCAGATAAGAAAAAATACGTAACGGACGAAGATATTCGTGCGATTGTTGAAGAAAAAATGATCAACATTCCAGAATTGTTTGCTTTCGCAGGCATGCAAATCCATTACGGAACAGATTCTGTTCCAACAGCAACGGTACGTGTTCGTACAGAAGACGGAACGATTGTTGAGAAGACATCTGATGGCAATGGATCAGTTGATGCGATTTACAAAGCAATCGATATGGTAACCGGTGAAGAAGTCGAATTAGCGGATTACACAATCAAATCAGTCTCCAAAGGCAAAGATGCACAGGGTGAAGTTCATGTGTTGTTGAAGCAAAATGATTTCACTGCACAAGGTCGCGGTGTCAGCACTGACGTACTAGAAGCAAGTGCGAAGGCTTATTTGGATGCTGCAAACCATTTGGTAGATAAGCGCAATTCGGGAACAAAAAATAGAGATAACGTTTCATTAATTTAAGACGTTGTTCAATGAGGAGGACTTTATAGTGGCAGACGTTAAAAAAATTGCAGTTGTTGCTGGCGATGGTATCGGTCCAGAAGTAGTTGCTGAAGCGCTTAAAGTATTAAAAAGAACAGAAGAGCTTTTCGGTTATAAATTCGAAACGGAGTCCGGCTTATTTGGTGGGATTGCAATCGATGAGTGTGGTACGCCGTTGCCGCAAGATACATTAGAAATGTGTAAGCGCGCTGACGCTGTTTTGCTAGGTGCTGTTGGTGGTCCTCAATGGGATAGCAACCCGAAAGAACTACGTCCTGAGACGGGTTTACTAGGTATCCGTAAAGAGTTGAACTTGTTCGCTAACATTCGTCCTGCGACAGTGTTCGATTGCTTGAAAGAAGCTTCCACGTTGAAGCCAGAAGTGTTAGATGGTACTGACTTAATCGTTGTTCGTGAATTGACTGGTGGGATTTACTTCGGTGAAAAGTTCCGTCGTCAAGGTGAGCATGGTGAAGAGGCAGTAGATACTTGTGTGTACAACGTAGCAGAAGTTGAGCGTATTGCTCGCGTCGCTTATGAAGTTGCGCAAAAACGCGGCAAGAAATTGGCATCCGTCGATAAAGCAAACGTTCTTGAAACTTCCCGTCTATGGCGCGAAACGGTTATCCGTCTAAACGCTGAATATCCAGATGTAGAACTAGAGCACGTATTGGTTGATAACTGTGCAATGCAGTTGCTTCGCCGTCCTTCCAGTTTCGATGTTATCGTGACTGAGAACATGTTCGGGGACATCTTGTCCGACGAAGCAGCAATGTTGACAGGTTCCATCGGTATGTTGTCTTCCGCTTCTTTAGGCGAAGGCGCATTCGGCTTGTACGAGCCGGTACACGGTTCTGCTCCTGATATCGCTGGCCAAGGCATCGCGAACCCAATCGCAACGATTCTTTCTGTTGCATTGATGTTCCGTTTGACTTTCGGTTATGCAGATGCAGCTGCTTCCATTGAGAATGCAGTAGCAGAAGTGCTTGATGCAGGTCACCGTACAGGCGACATCGCAGTAGATAAGAGCAAAGCAATCGGTACTGTTGCAATGGGCGACTTGATCATCGCAGCAATGAAGAAATAATAACGAAAGCCGTCCCTCGGGACGGCTTTTTTTGTGCCCTACCCCCTAAAATCGCCTGAAACCAGTCGATTTTAGGGGGTATCTCCTGTGGAAGGCGTGAAAATCGCCTGAAACCAGTCGATTTAGGGGGTATCTCCTGTGGAAGGCGTGAAAATCGCCTGAAACCAGTCGATTTAGGGGGTATCTCCTGTGGAAGGCTTGAAAATCGCCTGAAACCAGTCGATTTACGAAAGGTAGTAGGTTACCACAAACACGATGAGATTTGGAACACTTAGATATAGCATGATTCCGCTAAGATTGATTCGCGTCTTTCTGTCATCTACTTGTTCGCTATAAGTGTTTGCCCGCATACGATCTCCGCTGAGTAAAGCTCCGGAAAATACCATTGCCAATCCTAATGTGATAGCGCCTGACCAGCCAGTTAGTTGAAGAAGGATGGTAGCATCATCAAAGACGAGTGCAATTAATCCGAATAATATACTTAATACAACGCCCGATAAAAAAGACGTTATTGATTTTTTCATAGAAACACCCCTTCAGTTAATTTCGTAAAGCGTAGCATATGTGGCATATATTTCCAATAAAATAGATTAATTATAATAATTATAAATAAATAGTCCTTATATTCTTGATTTTAGGGTTGGGAAATGGTACCATAAAAATCGTTGAATCACTTAAGGATCTGTTCTCGAACAGTCCATATAAATTAGAGAAAATTAGGAGGAGTTTAATCATGACTGCACGTTTAGTAGGTAAACAAGCACCAGATTTTACAATGGAAACAGCACTAGGTAATGGTAAAGATTTCGGTAAAGTATCTCTTTCCGATTACAAAGGCAAATGGTTAGTATTGTTCTTCTACCCATTGGATTTCACATTCGTATGCCCAACTGAAATCACTGCACTTTCTGTTGCAGCTGAAACTTTCGCTGGTTTGAACACGGAAGTACTTGGTGTTTCCACTGATAGCAAATTCTCTCACCGCGCTTGGATCAACCAAGACAAAAATGAAGGTGGCCTTGGCGAGTTGAACTTCCCATTGGCAGCTGACATTACGAAAACCGTATCTGCAGATTATGGCGTGCTTATTGAAGAAGAAGGTATCGCACTTCGCGGTTTGTTCATCATTTCCCCAGAAGGCGAATTGAAATATCAAGTTGTAAACCACAATGATGTTGGTCGTTCCGTTGACGAGACACTTCGCGTGTTGCAAGCGTTGCAATCCGGTGGTCTTTGCCCAATGAACTGGAAACCAGGTCAAAAAACGTTGTAATTCATAGCAGGAATTCGAAGCCCCATTGCCCAATAAAGGGCAATGGGCTTTTTATTTGAGAGGAGACATACAATGAAATATTCCGTTAATCATATTTGGGTGAAAGACGTACAAAGCTGTACGGTTCAATTGGGTTTAAGCGATTTTGCACAACAGGAATTTGGTGATGTTGTTTTTGTTGAGTTACCAGCAATGGGCACTTATCTCCGAATTGGTTCTGCCTTTGCGAATGTGGAGTCGGTAAAGACTGTTACTGAGCTTATTTCACCGATTGAAGGTCGCGTGATTCGGATTAACGAAGCGATTGTCGCGAATCCGAAACTTGTGAACGAGTCTGCCGAAGAGCGTGGCTGGTTCGTTGAAATTGAATTGGAAGAAGAGTCTGCTGAATTAATGACATTGGAACAATATGGCGAACTTTATCAAGCAGGAAAAGCATAAGCGGAGCGCGAATATGTAGGGCAAACGGCATAGGGGAGGGGTATCGATGAGTTTTTGTTGCGGTGCAAGCATGATTGGGATGAGAGGCACATTGCGTACAAGTTCGACTTTGATTCATCACGTGCCTTTACTGTTTTGTCCGGTATGTCAGCGATTTGAAGTACATCATAAGGCTGAAGACCGATATGAAATGCTCATTTCTTATGCGATGGATGATCAAGTGCCAGAGATGGATTTCGATGCGCTTGTTCGCGATCATGAGTTAGACGGCTTGTTTGATAATTGTTCCGATTCCATGGAAGAACCACCTGAAGAAATCGTACACAATCAGATTGACATGGCGCTTGATTTGATGGGCGTTGCCGAAATGTTCGGGGATACCGAATGGCAAGAAGAATTAAAGACACGATTGAAATCACTCGCACGCAGACAAATGGAACTTCACAAGGAAGGTTCAAAAGCTCGTCCGCGACTCGTTTAGTAGGCAATAGAAAGACCTCCATTACGAATGGAGGTCTTTTTTGTCGTCTGCAGTTAAATTCTGCACATTAAACAATCGCGCATAGATCCCGTCTTCGATACGCATCAGCTCGGCGTGTTTGCCAGATTCCGCAATCTTACCATCGTCCATCACATAAATACGGTCAGCGTGAGTAATCGTGGACAAACGGTGGGCAACAATTAACGTCGTACGATTGCGAGCAAGCTCGTTTAACGCTTGTTGGATCAGTGCTTCCGATTCCAAATCAAGGGCGGAGGTCGCTTCATCTAAGATTAAGATCTGAGGATCTTTCAGGAACACGCGGGCAATCGCTACACGTTGCTTCTGACCACCAGATAGTTTCACGCCGCGCTCGCCGATTTCAGTATCATAGCCGTTCGGCAAACTCATGATAAAATCGTGGGCATTTGCTGCTCTCGCTGCGGCAATCATTTCATCTTCTGTTGCGTCCGTCTTCCCGGTCAAAATATTGTCCCGCACACTTCCGCTAAATAAGAAATTATCCTGCAACACCATGCCAATTTGGGCACGCAAACTTTGTTGGGTCACAGCGCGAATTGGCGTTCCGTCGATACGAATCTCACCCGCTTGCACATCGTAAAAGCGAGGGAGCAATCCA
>JBEGSW010000014.1:0-16238 GCA_041179705.1 Bacillota bacterium
GGAACATCTAAGCGCTCTTTCACTTGCTCAATTAATTCGCCTAACGTCATCGTGTGGGGCAATTTTCCTACGCGACCTAATCCATATGACACACCTGGCACATCGATAGCAAAAATGTCATAGGCAACTTCATCGTACGGATGTGCCTTAATCATTGCTTGCACAATTTTGCGTTGCTTCGATTTAAGGAATACAGTTTCAAAACGGATTTCTTCGAGCGTTTCCTTTATTCCAATTTGACCAATATACGGATTGGATCCTGGACCAGGGGTAAATGTGCCCATACCATCCACAGAGAAACCACACCCGGCATATTTGCCAATTTCACCAGCACCCGCTGCAAAAACGGCCGATGAAACAGTCTCTAAATGTGAGGACGGAACATATACTACGAGTTTCATTAATTGATCTTCATACACTTTATCTAATGGTTGTGTTTCATTTAGCTCAAACGCGTTTGCCAACATATCGTTAATTCCACCAGGTGTAACATCTAAATTCGTATGTGCGACATATACTGCAATGTTGTGCTTGATACACTTTTCCAAGACACGACCCTGCGGACTTTCTGTTCTTAAATCTTTTAGAGGACGATAAATCACCGCATGATGCGCAATAATTAACTCAACGCCGTTCGCGATTGCCTCATCTACAACAGCTTCGCTTACGTCAAGCGTCACCATGACATGACTAACCGGTTTATTTAGCGTCCCAATTTGCAAACCGATTTTATCATCAGGGACAGCGTATACTTTGGGAGCAAACAACTCCATTTGTTGAATTATGGTTTGACCGTTTGCAGACATGTAAGAATCGCCTCCATCTCATCTAACTCTTCTTGGAAAGTAGCCGTTCGTTCTTTCGCTTCTTCACGCGTCGAGTGTTGTAATTCTGTGATTACTTTACGTAACTTTCCGATTTCGTATGTCCACTTTGCCAGATAGACCTCTCCAGCTCGTTCAATCAAGTAAGGTCCCATTTGCAATAGTCGCTCACGAGAAATCTCTAGATTACACATTTTGCGAGATGTATATAATGATTCATTCTTTGCTGCTACATGACCTGCTCGCTCTGCTACTAGCACTTCATAGTACTTTCCATCTTCTTCTAGGATTTGTTCATCCAATAGCAACCAATCATTCGCAACTAGCCAACGACGAACATGATCCTCGCCTACATTGGGTTGTAAGACAAGGCGGCGAACATTGGTGAGTTTACTTGCGCCCTCAGTCAAGATATGACTAATTAAAGCGCCACCCATTCCCGAAATCGTGATGACCTCTATCGCATCAGACGCCTCGATAACAGCCAGTCCATCCCCTTTACGCGCTTCAACAATGGCACTTAATCCAGAACTTCGAATTTGTTTCGAAGCTGCCTGGAAGGGGCCTTCATTTAGTTCACCCGCAAGTGCATAACTCACTTGCCCTTGCTCGGCCATTGCACAAGGCAACAAAGCATGGTCAGAACCAATATCCGCTACTCGACTTCCCGCTGGAACCCAACCGGCAATTGCAGCTAATCGCTTGGACAATATAATTTCAGACATCTCCCCGGACACTCCTCTAAAAAAATAACCTCACTGCACAATGACAGAAAGGTTATTCCATGTTCTATTCAAGAAAATCTTTCAGACGCTTACTTCTACTTGGATGACGCAACTTACGCAACGCTTTCGCCTCAATCTGTCGAATACGTTCACGTGTAACACCAAACACTTTGCCCACTTCTTCAAGTGTGCGTGTGCGGCCATCATCAAGACCAAAGCGAAGACGAAGTACGTTCTCTTCACGTTCTGTCAACGTATCCAGTACATCTTCCAATTGTTCTTTCAGCAACTCATATGCGGCTGCATCTTGAGGTGCCAGCGCTTCTTGGTCTTCAATGAAATCACCCAAGTGAGAATCATCTTCTTCACCGATTGGTGTTTCTAATGAAACTGGCTCTTGTGCAATCTTCATAATTTCGCGAACTTTCTCAACCGTCAGTTCCATCACTTCTGCGATTTCTTCTGGCGATGGTTCACGTCCGAGATCTTGTAATAATTGACGCGATACACGAATCAATTTATTAATTGTCTCAACCATATGAACAGGAATACGAATGGTACGTGCTTGGTCAGCAATCGCACGCGTAATCGCCTGTCGAATCCACCATGTCGCATACGTACTGAATTTGAAGCCCTTCGTAAAGTCAAACTTCTCAACCGCTTTAATCAAGCCCATGTTACCTTCTTGAATCAAATCCAAGAACAACATGCCACGGCCTACATAACGCTTCGCAATGGAAACAACAAGTCGTAAGTTCGCTTCAGCCAGACGACGCTTAGCTTCTTCATCACCTTGTTCAATTCGTTTCGCTAACTCAATCTCATCAGCAGCGGACAACAACTGCACACGGCCAATTTCTTTCAAGTACATGCGCACCGGATCGTTAATCTTGATTCCCGGGGGCAAACTAATATCATCCTCAAAGGTGAACTCGTCCGATGATTCTTTCTGTGGACCTTCGTCAGACATCCCTAATTCTTGAACAGATTCTTTATCTGTTTCAATTTCTAGCTCGTCCAATAATTCGAAGAACATTTCCATTTCATCGGGTTCTTGTTCGAATGGACTTAACTTGTCCATGATTTCTTTCATCGTGAGCGAGCCACGTTTCTTCCCCAATGAGATCAGCTGTTCTTTGACTTGTTCCAACGTGAACTTCTTTTCTACTTTATCCGTTGTACGATCGGTTGCCATGAACGGCTCCCCTCCTCCCACAAAAACGCTTAAGTTTAAGTGTGTTTCATATTCTTCACTTGGTTGCGCAGTCGAATCATTTCTGCAGCAATTTGTGAAGCTTGTATCATATCACCCATTTGTTGCGCTTCATTCATCATGACTTGCATACGGTTGATTTCCGTTTCAATGCGCTGCACTTGAATCTGATGGATGTAATCGTCGACTTCTTGTTGTGAACCAGGACTGCCTAAAGCTAAAGCCAGTGTTCGCAACACATTTTCGAGTGATTCATTATTTAAACTGCGCACGAATGTTGCAAAATCAAGATGTTCGTGTTCAGCATAGTAAGCATATAGATAAGCAGCAATTGCTGCATGTGCTTCTTCATGAAAACCGTCGCCAATCTGAAGTTGGACATAATCGGCAACTTGCTTCGAACTAAGCATTAATTTCAATAAATGACGTTCTGCATTTAAATAGGCAGGTAATAATTCCGGTTTCGACGAGTCTAACTTGACTCCATTCCCCCCATTATTCCACGGTGCGTCATAATTATCCCCATTGCGCCTTTTTTTCTGAGTTTCCTGCAGCACTTCGAACAATTCTAGTTTCAATGTGTCGAACGAGAATTGGAATTCACTAGACAGTTCCTTCAAATGATACTCACGCTCTGCTGGAGAAGTTGCTTCAGCAATGAGGCGAACTGCGTGTTTAATGTAGGACAATCGCCCTTCATCATAGTCCATCTTAAAGTTCCGACGGGAGTAAAGCAGTCGATACTTCAATGGCGATACGGCACCATCTAGCGCATCCGATCGGAAGGCAACAGCACCATATTGCTCAATATATTCATCTGGGTCTAAGCGATTCGGTAACACCGCGACCCGAGATCGAATGTTTAACTTAGCAAGCAACGCAAGTGACTTGTATGCAGCAGTCTGGCCTGCATCATCCCCGTCATAACAAATGATGATTTCATCTGCATTGCGCTTTAAAAATTGTGCATGCTCCTCAGTTAAGGCTGTCCCCATCGTTGCCACACCATTGTGTACGCCGGCGTCCCAAGCTTTAATCACATCCGCGTATCCCTCAAAAAGAACGACTTGACGCGTCTTACGAATCATTTGCTTGGCCATGTGGAAGTTGTATAACAAGCCACTCTTGTTAAATAATGGCGTCTCTGAGGTATTCAGATACTTCGGTTGCATATCGCCCAAAGCCCGTCCGCCAAATGCGATGACTTTGCCCTTCACATCATAAATCGGAAACATAACGCGATCGCGGAACGTATCCGAAAAGCCATGTTCACCTTCACGTAACAGACCACCGTCAACTAATTCCTGAAGCGAATATCCTCTTTGCTCCAAAAACTGTGCTAATGCATCCCGACGATTCGGTGCATAACCGACTTGGAACGTTTCCACTAATTTCGCGGAAAATCCTCTTTTGTTCAAATAAGCCATCGCCTCCGCACCTTGTTCGGTGTTTAAGAGGATGTGATGGTACCATTTCGCTGTTAATTCATGCGCTTCAATGACACGGCTTTTGAACTGGGACTTCTCTGAATCCTCGTTCGTTATCGTTGTCCAAGTAACCGGAATGCCCGATTCCTCAGCCATCATGGTCATCGCTTCCGGGAACGACAATCCGTCCATTTCCATCATGAACTTGATCGCGTCACCACCGGCGCCACAGCCGAAACAATGATATATTTGCTTTTCTGGTGATACAGAGAACGAAGGTGTCTTCTCGGAGTGAAACGGACATAGACCGGAATAATTCCGACCTTTCTTTGTCAAATGCACGAACTTACCGACAACATCAACAATATCGTGATGCTTCAGTACTTCGCGTATCATTTCATCTGGAATGTTAACTTGACTCATCGGCTCACCTTTGTTGTGCACCTCTAGTTATTCGCTAGTCGGTTGCTTTTTCCTGCAAAATTTGTCGAGAGTGTGTATAAACTTCGTTCATCCTTTACTCGGACTACTAAGTATTCGCTCTATTCTGAATTATCCCTGCAATTAAGCCCAAACCAATTTACGGAAATCCGCAAACTGTTGGAATGCAGCAGATAAGTCTGCTAATAAGCCTAGACGATTGTCACGTACAGCAAGATCATCGGCCATAACCATAACAGAATCAAAGTACGCTGTAATGGCTGGTTCCAAGGAACTGATTACTGCCAACGCCTTCATTTCTTCACCTTGTCGAATAGAGTCGAGAAGTTCAATTTTAGCTTTTGTCCAAGCAATATGCAAATCATTTTCTGCTGCAACTTCGAACAAATCGACGTTAAATCCTGTCTTTTCTGCTTTCGCAGCTAAGTTCGCAACGCGGTTTATGGCATCTGTTGTAATCTTATTGGACTCAGAAGTTGCGAATGTTTGTAAGGCTTGTGCTTTACGCTTCACACTTCCAATATCAGCAATCCCTGCAGCCATAACAGCATCGACTACATCATAGCGAATGGCTTGTTCAGCTAACATGTTTTTCACACGTAGTCCGAAGAAGTCACTTAAATCTTTGGCAATCGTCTCTGCGTCACGCTTCACAAGACCGAAATCGCCAAGTGTTAACAAAGCAATTTCAAATACTTGATTTAAAGATAACGCTAAACCATGCTCAGCAATGATTTGAACGATACCTGCTGCTTGACGACGAAGCGCATAAGGATCTTGCGAACCCGTTGGAATGATACCAATGGAGAAGCAACCTGTAATCGAATCAATCTTATCCGCCATACTTACAATCGCACCCACGATCGAAGCTGGTACAGCATCACCAGCGAAACGCGGTTGATAATGTTCGAAAATCCCTTTTGATACGGATTCAGATTCACCCGCTTTTCGTGCGTAATCTTCACCCATTACACCTTGCAACTCTGGGAACTCATAAACCATCTGCGACACAAGGTCGAATTTACAAATCGCCGCTGTGCGTTGAACTGCCGTTAATGTAGCAGCATCTACTTGCAGTGCTGCCGCGATGCGATCAGCATTCGCAACAATACGACGAACTTTATCACCAACTGTCCCCAACTCTTCGTGGAAGACAATCTTTTCTAATTTTGCTAATGCTGTATCAATCTGCAACTTTTGATCTTCTTGATAGAAGAAACGTGCATCGGACAAGCGTGCGCGTAATACTTTCTCATTTCCTTTGGCAACTTGCTCCAAGGAAACAGCATTTCCGTTTCGTACGGTGATGAAATGCGGCAAAAGTTTACCTGCATTGTCCAACACCGGGAAGTAACGCTGGTGTTCGCGCATCGAAGTAATCAATACATCTTGCGGGATATTTAAGAATTCCGGTTCGAATGAGCCAAACAACACCTGTGGCGTTTCTACTAAGAACAATACTTCTTCTAATAAATCATCCTTAATTGGAACCGTCCAACCTTTGGAAGCTGCGAGGTCTTCGATTTGTTTAAGAATTAACGCTTTACGTTCCTCGATATTAACAATAGCATGTTGACTGCGCAGTTTGTCCTCATAGTCTGCCGCGCTTGTAACGACCACTTCACCACCTAAGAAACGGTGTCCACGGGAAACATTGGCCGATTTGACACCAGTAATCTCGATTGGCAACAATTGCTCACCGAACAAGCTGATCAACCAACGAATTGGACGAACGAAACGCAACTCGTGATTGCCCCAACGCATGTTCTTAGGGAATGTCATCGAAGAAATTAAACCAACCATGTTCTCCGTCAATAGTGTTGCAGTGTCCCCACCAATGCTTTGCTTGCGAGCGTACACATACTCTACCCCTGCAAGTTCTTGAATGAATAAGTCAGATGGCGCAACGCCTTGGCTTCTTGCAAATCCAAGTGCTGCATTGCTCCACTCGCCCGCCTCATTCATGGCAATTTTCTTAGAAGGCCCCTTCACTTGCTCATCGACATCGGCTTGCTTCTCAGCAACACCTTTCGCAATGATGGCAATTCGACGAGGTGTCGCATAGTTCTCAATCGCTTCGAACGCGATGTGATTATCGTTCAAAAATTTCGCAATCTTGTCTTGCAACTGCTCAACGGCTCCACGCAGAAAGCGTGCTGGCACTTCTTCCAAACCAATTTCTAATAAGAAATCTTTAGCCATTGTTCACGCCTCCTTTCAACATTGGGAAACCGAGTTTCTCACGGGACTCATAGTAAGCCGCCGCTACTGCACGCGCTAAATTACGAACACGTTGGATGTAACCCGTACGTTCCGTTACACTGATCGCCCCACGCGCATCCAACAAGTTGAATGTGTGCGAGCATTTCAACACATAATCATATGCCGCAAACACAAGACCTTCGTCCATTGTACGTTGTGCTTCTTTCTCATACATCCCGAACAATTGGAATAACATATCCGCATCGGATACTTCGAACGTATATTTGGAATGTTCGTATTCAGGTTGCAAGAACACATCTCCGTACGTTACGCCGTTTACCCATTCAAGATCGAACACATTTTCTTTCTCCTGAATGTAGGAAGCCAGACGCTCCATCCCATAAGTAATTTCAACCGCTACTGGATTCGCATCGATTCCACCAACTTGTTGGAAGTAGGTGAACTGCGTGATTTCCATGCCGTCCAACCATACTTCCCAACCAAGACCCCAAGCACCAAGTGTCGGAGATTCCCAGTTATCTTCTACAAAACGGATATCGTGATGCAACGGATCAATTCCAAGCAATTTCAAGCTTTCCAAATACAACTCTTGAATGTTGTCAGGAGACGGCTTCATGATAACTTGATATTGATGATGCTGATAAAGACGGTTCGGATTCTCGCCATATCGACCATCTGCCGGACGACGGGAAGGCTCAACATAAGCAACATTCCACGGCTCAGGGCCAATGCTGCGCAAGAAGGTCATCGGGTTCATCGTCCCTGCACCTTTTTCTGTATCGTATGGATTCATGATGAGGCAATTCTGTTTCGCCCAAAATTCGTTAAGCGTCAAAATCATGTTCTGAAAATTCATCTCTACTCGACTCCCTCAAATTGGAAATAAAAAACCCGTCCATATGCCTAGTCTGAATGACTAAACATAGGGACGGGATAACGTTAACCCGCGGTTCCACCCTACTTGGTACGCATGATTGCGATACCCACTTTGTTGGAAAGGACATTCCAGAACGCCTTCGTCTCCTTCGATTGACCGGGCTCACACCATCCCACGGTTCGCTTCACAATCTGCACGGAGCTACTCTTTTCTATCAACACGTCCATATGAATTTCAATAGCACAAATTATAGCACTTGCTAACAAACGAAGTCAATCGGGGCCTGGCCCCTTTTTACAATTTATGTAATTGATCCAGGAAAGCACGCGACTTAAATCGGACCTCAAGATGCGCATCCATAAAACCACGTATCGCCCGCTGTACTTCAACTTTAATCGGCTGGGATAAATCTGTATTCCCTAGACGACGTAAGTCAACAAATGGCAACGTCTGCAATAGTTTATAGCTCTTTTCGCTCAATCGAACGGTCGGCCATTCAGGTCGCATACAGGAATGACAAATCATCCCGCCTTGACGTGCACTGAAAGCGAATGTCCCCACTATCGGACCACTGCATTCCACACATTCACTAAGCGTAGGCGTATAGCCCGCATATTGCAGCATCTTAAATTCGAAAATCATCGCAACCACTTGCGCATCTTTATCAGATTCAATCGCCTCGAAAGCGGCGAGCAATTGTTCGAATATAAAACTGCTACCTTCACGTTCTGGCATAATTTTATCAACTAATTCCGCCAAGTAAGCCGAATAGGCTGTCTTGTCCAAATCCGTGCGCAAACCATGATGAGATGTAATCACTTCACCATTACTAAGCGTGCCCATACCCTGACTTGGTGCATAGAAGGCATACTCCCCATAAGTAAATAACTGCGACACCGCCGTATAGCGACTTTTCAGTTTCTTAGCACCTCGTGCCATGACACTGATCTTGCCGATCGCACGCGTGTAAAGAACGAGTATTAAATTGCCTTCACCGTACTCGGTCGTGCGCACAACAATCGCTTCCGTATGTGCCTGCATGTTCGATTCATCCTACCCTTATTCGTCGTGTCGGAATCCAAGTTCTTTCAACACAGATTCACGATTGCGCCAATCCTTCTTCACCTTCACCCAGAGTTCCAAGAAAATCTTCGAACCTAGCAAACGTTCAATATCTAGCCGCGCTTCTCTACCAATCTCTTTCAACAAAGCGCCTTGCTTCCCAATTATAATCCCCTTCTGGGAATCGCGTTCAACCATAATGACAGCACCGATATGTACCACGCCGTTCGGCTTCTTCTCCATGCTTTCAATATAAACTGCAATGGAATGGGGAATCTCTTCACGCGTGACATGCAAGATTTTCTCGCGAACAAATTCAGCACAAATGAACTGTTCAGGGAAATCCGTCACCTGGTCATCCGGGTAGTATTGCGGCCCTTCTTCCATATAGCCCATCAACGTCTTGAGCAGTGCATCGACATTGTTCCCATTCATCGCCGAAACAGGAACCACTTCTGCAAAATCATACATCGCACGGTATTGCTCAATAATCGGCAACAATGCTTCCGGATGGATCTTATCAATCTTATTCATGACAAGGAAGACTGGCGTGTTGACGTTCTTTAATTTCTCGATAATAAAACGGTCGCCACCACCGAATCCTTCTTCCACATCAATCAGGAACAAAATCGCTTCCACTTCATTCAACGTATTCGTCGCAGTCTTCATCATGAAGTCGCCTAGTCGTGAAGTTGGTTTATGGATACCCGGTGTATCTAGGAACACAATTTGTCCTTCATCGGATGTAAGTACACCGTGAATACGGTTGCGCGTTGTCTGTGGCTTATCGGACATGATTGCGACCTTTTGCCCAATAATTTGATTCATTAATGTTGATTTGCCGACATTCGGTCGCCCAATGATCGCTACAAATCCAGATTTAAATCCTTTGTCTGTCATGATTTTCTCCTAGTCTTTGCTCAATTGTTTCGCTGAAAAAGCACCCGGCAATAACTCTTTCACCGTTGTTTTATTTACAGCACCCGCCAAATTAATCATGTATACCGGCATATTCGGTGCACATAATTCATACATGACTTGGCGGCACGTTCCACATGGTGGAACCGGCTCGTCCGTATCCGCGATAATGACCATCGCTCGGAATCCATTTGTCTTGTGGCCATCTGCCATGGCACGAAATAAAGCTGTGCGCTCCGCACAGTTGGTTGGCCCGTACGCTGCATTTTCTACATTACACCCGAGGTGAAGGCCACCCTTCTGATCAATCAGTACGGCACCAACTTTGAAATTGGAATAAGGGGCATAGGCATTATCCCGCGCAATGCGTGCAGCTTGCAACCACTGTGGCAATACTTCACTACTCATTCCCATCACCCCACAAATACAATAATCCCAACGACTAATGCAAATGCCGATGCTACAAGCACAGCGCCAGCTGCTAAATCTTTCGCAAGTTTCGCTAACGGATGTTGATCTGGCATTGCTAAATCAACTGTCTTTTCAATAGCTGTATTCATCATTTCTGTGATCCAAACGAGCGCAATTGCCAAACACACGAATAAAATTTCAAACTTGCTTTGCTTCGTAATAAACAAACAACTAATTGCAAGAATTGCAGCTGCAAGATGAATCTTCATATGTTTCTCAATTCGGAATGCATCAACGAGACCGCGACATGCATAACCAAAACTATCTTTGAATTTCTTTGGTTGTTGCTTCATCACCGTGAAATCCCAGCTTTCTGAAGAATCTCATCTTGCTTCGCAAACATTTCCGCTTCCTCTGCATCCCCTTCTTCATGATCATAGCCAAGTAAATGGAGGAACCCGTGAACGAATAAGAAGCATACTTCACGTTCAAGCGAATGACCGAACTCCTCGGCCTGTCGCTTCGCAGTCTGTAATGAAATGACAATGTCGCCAATCATTTCCGCATCTTCTTCAGGCGCATCATCTTCGTCATACACAATGGTCATTTCGTCATCATTATCTTCCCATTGCGGAAATGATAATACATCTGTCGGTTTATCTTTCTCACGATAAGCTTTATTCAGCGCTTGAATTTCTTCATCATCAACGAACGTCAATGCAACTTCACCTGAAGTGACTTCCTCAGCAACACCTGCAATCGCAAGTAACTGTTCTAACTTTACAATTAATTCATCTTGAATTTGAATTTGATCTTGTTCATCCGACCAACTCAACAGTAAACTCATAAACTTTCAACCTCCCCTACTATTCAAGGCGGATTTAAGCCTTCAATTCCAGGTTTTTTATTTTCGCTATAATTCAAGGCGGATTTAAGCCTTCATTTCAGGTGTTTCCAATTCCATCTTTAAATTCCAAAAGGGTTCATGGCGCAAGCCATCAACCCTTGCTTAACTCGTCATGCATACTGTAGGCACTAATAATCTTCTGTACAAGTGAATGACGGACAACATCTGCCTCTTGCAAGAAAATAAACCCAATGTCCTCGATCCCTTGTAAAATTCTCTCTGCTTCCATCAAACCCGATTTCTTCCCACGTGGCAAATCAATTTGCGTGACGTCACCTGTAATAACCATCTTCGAGCCAAACCCGAGACGTGTTAAGAACATCTTCATCTGTTCAGGTGTCGTATTCTGTGCTTCATCCAAAATGACGAAAGCATCATCTAATGTTCTCCCCCGCATGTAGGCGAGCGGAGCAACCTCAATAATACCACGTTCCAATGTCTTCGCAACGTTATCTGGACCGAGCACATCATTCAAAGCATCATACAATGGGCGCAAGTATGGATCGACCTTCTCCTGTAAATCGCCTGGCAAGAAACCTAAGTTCTCTCCCGCTTCGACTGCCGGACGCGTCAGCACAATGCGCTTCACTCGCCCCTCTTTCAAAGCTGTGACTGCCAACACAACCGCCAAGTAGGTTTTTCCTGTACCCGCAGGCCCTATTCCAAACACAATATCTTTCTTCTTAATTGTCGCTACATAATGGCGCTGTCCAATTGTCTTCACGCGGATTGGCTTTCCCTTGTAGGTCGAGGCAATTTCACCTTTATACAGTTCTAACAACTCTTCTGTCTGATACGTCTTGGACAACTCAAGCGCATAGGCGATGTCTCGTTCTGTCAGACTGTATCCGTTACGTACCAGTTCAACAAGCACATGGAACAATTGGCGCATTTGCTCGACGATTGCCACATCCACTTGGCCCTGCAGCACAATATTCGATTCGCGAATCACGATCGACAACCCGGAGTGCTGTTCAATCATATGTAAAAAACGGTCTTGTGGGCCAAAAACGTCCACACCTTCAGACGCGTTATGCAACGCAATTCTAGCCGTTAATCGATCGATCAATAATCTCAGTCTCCTTTGTTATCGCCTGTTCAACCTCTACGTGTATGTTGATATAAACTTTACCACCTCTGCTGTTTTCATGCAAAAGTTTTCGCTCCCGAATGACCGCATCCTTATCCAATTTTCGTAACAGCGTTCGCTTCGCTTCCATCATTGCTATCTCGCGTGCTTGGGCGATTGTTCGTTTGGTTTTCACCTGCACCGTTTGCCATTGTCGTTGTTTATAGATTGGGAGTGCAAAACGGATGCCCATAAAATGAAAAGATTGTTTCTCGCGAATTGTCTGTTGCTGGTTAAACGCCTTCTGTCTATAGCCTTTGATTTTTAGATCATAATTAAACAATCGAATAAAGGTCTGGTCCAAATGTTTCCCGGTTAACCGATTGTCCGTGACATGCAGAGGGACGACAACCGTCTGGGTATACCATACAAGCCCTCTCACGGCGCCTTCGGCAGGCACAAGCGCCACATGCTCCTCATCCCCGACAATCCCCGAAATCAAAATCCCCCCGCGAACAACACGGTCATTCGGTTGGACGACTGGCGTACCTTTCGTTGCACTGATGTTCGTCACAACAGCATCGTGGGTGGCAACAATATGTTGCGGTTGTTTGGGGGTGACCTTCTCTGGTAATGTCCGATCCACGACATGGATATGCGCTTTGGTCCCTGTATAGGTGACACCAATCCAAGCCACTTCGGGCATTTTACTTTCCAGCGCCTTGGCAATCATTTCCGGGGAAGCCACTCGCGGTTTCCACTGACCACGATACAAGCCTTCTGCTTCAGCCATTTCTCGAATATGGGCGTGACTGATTTGTGTTTCACCTTCCACTTCCACCCGCCAAATCAACGAACTCAGCACATAAAGGCTTGTCAGAAAAAGAAATGCGCCGAGGACAAAAAACAGACGACGGCTAATTCGGTTAGGTAGAAAGGCCATTCCCCAGCGGCGCTTAATCCGCCACGAACATCCACTTGCGCGAAACAGTGGACGAAGTTTGTAATAATCGGAGAGTTGAATTTGAATCAGGAGTTTATCGTCGGTTTGGGGTTTGATGGCATGGAGGGGGATTCCGTTTTGGGTCAAGGTGGTTAGGAGTGCTTCGATCGATTTGTCGGATTCGCTTCGCTTTGTGAGTTCGAGTTGTAAATGACTCATTTCGTCGACTCCTTTGTTTCTGAGATGTAGCTGCATTGGGCGATGGCGCCAACGATGAACATTTCATCTGCTGTCATGGACTGCAGTTCAAGTTGTTGACCGGTAATTTCTAAGGGGCCTTGTAAGGTCGCGATAACGAGTCGGCCTGACTGAAAACGGATGAGGCCGCGATGATTCTCGATATGCAATTGATTACGACCAATCCAAGTTAAGCGGGACACATCGAGCAGCGCATCGCCTGGCAAATGCATTAATCGTGTAAACCCTTCTCGCCATCGTCGCACCGCTAGTCCCTCCTCTTAGGTTCTATGGCTTATATGTATGATTATTTGTGTGCAAGTATGAAAAAAAGACTGCCACGTCCGGTTGGATGTGACAGTCTTTGTGTTTAAGTATTGGATTATTGCAAAGATTGTTGAACGATTGTGTTCACAAGTTTACCGTCTGCGAGGCCTTTCACCTTTGGCATTAAGGCGCCCATCAGCTTACCCATCTCTGCTTTGGAAGAAACACCGACTTCTGCAATGGTCTGTTCTACAATTGCTTTAATCTCTTCTTCAGTGAGTTGTTGCGGTAAATAGTCGAGAATCACTTCAAGTTCTTTGTTCAACTGTTCCACGAGGTCATCGCGGCCAGCTTTCTCAAAATCAATCGCTGCATCTTTACGCTGCTTCACTTCTCTATTCAACACGTCAAGGACGTCTTGTTCAGTCAATTCACGGCGTTGATCAATCTCAATATTCTTTAATGAAGCACGAATCATGCGAATGACAGATAGCTTGAATTTCTCGCCACTTTTCATTGCAGCTTTCATATCTTCATTGAGGCGTTCCGCCAAACTCATGCGTGAGCCCTCCTAGAACTTTCTTTTACGTGCAGCTTCAGACTTAAGCTTCTTCTTCACGCTTGGTTTCTCGTAGTGCTTGCGCTTTTTAACTTCTGCTAAAACGCCGTCCTTGGCAAGGGAGCGCTTAAAGCGGCGAAGTGCAGCGTCAAGTGTTTCATTTTTGCGTACTCTAGTTTCAGACACCAGTTTTCCCTCCCTCCGACAGACCTTATCCCAGAAAACGGTTAACAAATTTCATTATATGTCAATAAAATGTAAGAAGTCAACCATTTAATCCGCCAAGTTTTTCGCCTGCAAGCAAGTGATAATGGACGTGATAGACAACTTGTCCGCCGTCCGATCCACAGTTATTAATTAAGCGATAACCGGATTCAGCAACGCCAAGATTGTTGGCAATTTGCACAGCTGCTTTGTGCACTTCGGCGATGTCATTGAAGTCCGTTACTTCGTTCATCGACGCATAGTGTGCTTTGGGAATTATCAATACATGCACGGGTGCCGATGGGGCAATATCGTGAAACGCATAGACGCTTTCATTCTCAAACACTTTTTTCGAAGGAATCGTGCCTTCTACAATCTTGCAAAAAATACAATCGCTCATGATTCAATCTCCTCACTTTAAACTGTAATTGTATGTCCACCATCAAATAAGTAAAGGATGCGTTGCGCAACTTTACGGCCGGTCATTTGTTCGATAGCCCGCGCGTACAGTTCGAGTTGCTTGCGGTATCGCTCGCCGATGTCGGCTGGGGTAGTAGTAACACGATCCGTTTTGTAATCAAGCAAGTGGAGGTTCCCGTCGATTTCGAACAGGCAGTCGATGACCCCTTGCATCAAGATCGGTTTCGTCGCAGAATCACCAGACAATTCCGGATGCAACTCACCGGCAGGGATACCAAGGCTAAACGGTAACTCGCGGTACACAGCGTCTGCTTGAGCCAATTGCGTGTAAAGCGGAGACTTCACGAAAGTTTGTAAATGCTCGGCATCGACTCCCTGGCGCTGCGCTTCGGTCAACAGTTGCTGGGAAACCAAATTATCCATGAAGGATGGAATCTGCAAACCACCCATCTCAAATGGCATATGCTGCATCATGGTATGATAAGCTGTCCCACGTTCCGTCGGGGTCAACTTAAATTCTTGTAGGAATTTAGGTCGATCAAGTTTCACCTGAATGGGTGTAGGTACGAGTTCGTCGCCTGGTGTCCGATCTTCTGTCATTCGCTTCAATTCTGAGACCGAAATTTTCGCGTAAACCGTACTAGCCTTATGCTCGGGATCTTGCCAGTTTAGTTGGCGAATCAGGGCTGCATCGACAGGCTCGCGTGTCGGCAATGGTTCGACTTTGCGCAGCGCAGCGAGCAACGTCGGATCGATTTGCAATGCTTGTTGGGTACCGACTGAAGCTGTTTCGCTGACGAAAGTCATCGTCCATTCGGACGGATCCTCGCCACGCAAGTTCATCGCCGTTGCACCCACTTGGTCGCGCCAAACTTTCGCATGTGGATGACGAATCAGAGCAGGTCCCAACCAATCCAAATAGCTGCGCCCCTTAAACAAGGCAGCTTGCGGAAGTTGCAGTTCAGACACACTAAGGAATCGTGCCCACTTCTCCATCTGTTTCGTCGAATCGCCGACCGTTCCCGTAATGATCAGTTTTTCCTTCGCCCGCGTCAGTGCCACGTACAGAATACGCATTTCCTCTGCAAGCATTTCCTTACGCATTTTTTGACCAATCGCCTGATGGGCGAGCGTCGGATAACTAATACGTCGCACCGGATCAATCGCCTTCGGTCCAAATCCAAGCTCACGATGCATCATGAATGGCACGCGCATATCCGCTTCATTAAATTTCTTTGATACCCCCGATAAAAAAACAACCGGGAACTCGAGACCTTTACTCTTATGAATCGACATAATGCGAACTACATCTTCACGCTCAGAAATCGCTTGCGCCGTCCCAAGGTCAGAACCACTTTCACGTAGACGCTCGATGAAACGCAGGAAGCGGAACAACCCGCGATAACTACTCGCTTCAAATTGCTTCGCCCGATCAATCAACGCACGTAAGTTAGCCTGGCGCTGAACGCCACCCGACCAACCGCCGACGCCGTCGTAGTAACCCGTCTCCC
>JBEGSW010000015.1:0-9483 GCA_041179705.1 Bacillota bacterium
ACGGAAGCGATTAACTTGTTTGGCGAAGATCTAGTAAAAATTGAAGAAAACAATGACTAAAGGAGATAATTAACCGATGAAGAACATGAATCAAATGATGGCACAAGTGAAAAAGATGCAACAACAAATGATGAAGGCGCAAGAAGAATTAGAAGGCAAGATTGTGGAAGGGTCTGCTGGTGGCGGCGTAATCCAAGTGAAAGCGAATGGCCACAAAAAGGTATTGAGCATCACGATTAAACCGGAAGCGGTAGATCCGGATGACGTTGAAATGTTGCAAGACCTTGTATTGGCAGCAGTGAACGATGCACTTGGCAAGGCGGAAGAGTTAGCAAACAAAGATATGGGTCAATTCACAGGCGGCATGAAGATGCCAGGCTTGTTCTAATCTGACAGAGAAGAGGAACGCCGAGTGTTTTATCCGGAACCGATAGCGAAATTAATCGATGCCTTTGCGAAATTACCGGGCATAGGGAATAAGACGGCGGGTCGATTGGCTTTTCACACGCTGCGCATGAAGGAAGAAGATGTACTTGAGTTCGCCAAGGCTTTAGTCGCTGTAAAGCGTAATCTGGTCTATTGTTCCGTTTGCTGTAACATTACGGATACGGATCCATGTCGCATTTGCTCTGACAAAGGGCGCGATATGTCGAGTATTTGTGTGGTGCAGGAAGCGAAAGACGTCGTAGCGATGGAACGTACGAAGGAATTCCGTGGCTATTACCATGTCTTGCACGGGGCGATTTCGCCGATGGAAGGCATTGGACCGGATGATTTGCGCGTAGCAGAATTATTGCAGCGCTTAGCGGATGACCGTGTACAGGAGATGATCTTGGCGACGAACCCGAATATCGAGGGCGAGGCGACGGCGATGTACTTATCGCGGTTGGTGAAGTCCTTCGGTCTGAAGGTGACACGAATCGCCCACGGCCTCCCGGTTGGTGGCGATCTAGAGTATGCAGACGAAGTAACGTTATCCAAAGCGCTTGAAGGGCGTCGAGAAATTTAATTTATTAGCGGCATGTCTTATCTAACGCGATAAGATGTGCCGTTTTTTTGTTCTAAATTCCTTCAAGCATGGATAAACATCCAATAACTAGGCGATACAGAGAAGAGAGATGACGTACAAGCCTAAGACTTGGAGGAACATACAATGACTAACATGACTTGGAAAAAAACAATTGGCCAAACATTGAAACAAACCATTGCACATGCTTTGGAGAATGCTGTCTTCGCGCGCTGGTGGGATGCATTTGTCGCTCGCAAAGATGGCTATCACCAACGCTACTTAGCCGAACAAGAACGCCAACAAATGCTCAACGCCATCCGTAAAGCACATCGCGATTGGCTCGATGCTAAACATCAATTGGACCACGTCGACCATCGTGACCAAATCGATTGTGCAATCTACAACTTTGAAGCCGCGCAAAAAAGATATGAAATGCTTATCCGTCAGGCCAAAACGGTCAAACTCGAAGCCTCCGAAATTCAAATCAACCGCTACCGTCGCGCAATATGAACATCGCGTGGATTGCGGTCGCGGCAGTTATGTTTATATCCTCCGTTGTGTTGATTTATATGCTGTCGCGCTCAAGGCGCGCCGCACATGTCATGAGCCTGTTAATCACTAACGTTTTACTCGCTGTTGTTTGCCTACATGTTGTTTGGCCGACATTGCCGATTAACGGATTTACGCTTGCCGTAGTTTCCGTACTTGGCGTTCCAGGCACTGCTGGTCTAGCCTTTATTCAGAACTATTTGCTGTAGCTAACCCCTGCAGGAAATAGTTCTTTTCGTATACCCATCGCTTGAAATCAAAAAAACAGCGCGCTATAATTTAATTAAGGTCAAAGAAAGTCAAAGTCAATGAAGGAGGTGTTAAACATGCGGAACATTTCAGATGTGATTGAGCATCACTTGAAAGAGATGCTTGTGAAAAGTTCAGAATATGTAGTAGAAATTCAACGCAATGATTTAGCAGACCACTTTCAATGTGTCCCTTCACAAATAAATTATGTCATCAGCACGAGATTCACGCCGGAAAAGGGTTACATTGTCGAGAGTAAACGCGGCGGCGGTGGCTACGTCCGGATTCAACGGCTACAACTTCCAGAACAAGCCTCTGTGCAAGATCATATCTTTTTAACAATTGGCAACAACATTGACCAGGCAAGTGCCGAGGGTTTACTTTATCAATTGGAAACGGCGGAATTGTTATCTCGACGTGAAGTGATGATTATGAAAGCAGCCATCATTCGCGAGACGATTCCTTTACAGCTTCCGATTCGCGACGAACTTCGTGCGAAATTGATGAAAGCCATGTTGATTGCAGCATTTACTACGGATGCGAAAGGCGGTGGACGACGATGATTTGTCAACATTGCGGGATGAAACCAGCAACAATTCATTTCACAAAGATTGTGAACGGCGAAAAATCAGAATCGCATGTTTGTGAATCCTGTGCACGCGATCAAGGAGATGCCTTTCCAGGCATGCAACCAACCTTCTCCATTCAGAACCTCTTATCCGGGATGATGGCGCAAGTGCAACAACCAGTTGAGCAACGCTGTGAATCGTGCGGATTATCTTATTCACAATTCAGCAAACTTGGTCGATTTGGCTGTAGTGATTGTTATCGCCATTTTGAGACACGTCTTGAACCATTATTCCGTCGGGTACACGGGCATACTTCCCATATTGGTAAAATCCCAAATCGAACTGCGGGACAATTAAAGATCAAACGCGAATTGGTAGATTTAAAGAAACAAATGCAATTTCACATCGAACGACAAGAATTTGAGCAAGCGGCGAATATTCGAGACCGCATAAAGGAACTAGGTGATTCGTGATGGGCTTAAATAAATTTATTCACGAAGCAATGAGTGAATGGATGCGAGGCGAAGGACCGGAATCTGACATCGTCATTAGCAGTCGTGTGCGTATCGCGCGTAACTTAGCGGGCCATCCATTTCCGATGCTGGCAACCACGATTCAAGCGGAACAAGTCTTAGCAGATGTGAAAGCAATCGTACATCCCATGAATGAACACCGATCTGAGTCCGAGAAACTTGCCTGGATACAGATGGCGGACTTAGATGATTTGCAACAACAGGTGCTCGTTGAGAAACACTTGATTTCACCGAATTTGTTGAAGGATGGTCGGAAGAGCGCTGTTTTGCTAAGTGAAAATGAAGCGGTAAGTGTCATGGTGAACGAGGAAGATCATTTGCGTATTCAATGTTTATATCCAGGCTTACAAGTCAAAGAGGCGTGGCAGCAGGCGAATGAAATCGATGATTTGCTTGAGGCGAGGTTGGACTACGCTTTCGATGAACATCGTGGGTATTTAACGAGTTGCCCAACCAATGTGGGAACGGGGATTCGCGCTTCGGTCATGCTCCATTTGCCGGCACTTGTAATGACCAAACAGATGAGTCGCATTTTAACGGCAATTACACAAGTTGGCCTTGCTGTTAGAGGAATTTACGGCGAAGGTAGCGAGGCAGTAGGAAATCTGTTCCAAATCTCGAATCAAATTACATTGGGCCAGACCGAGATGGAAATTATCGACAACTTATTAGGGGTTGTGGTCCAAATCATCGAACATGAACGGGCGGCAAGAGAGATGCTTGTTCGTGATTCGAAAGTTCGCATCCAGGATAAGGTACAACGTTCTTATGGGGTACTGTCGCACGCGGCAATCATGGATTCGAAAGAAGCAGCTGGTCGATTATCTGATGTTCGACTGGGGATTGACATGAAACTCATCGCAGGTGTATCCGCGGGTATTTTAAATGAGTTAATGGTGATGACGCAACCGGCCTTTCTGCAACAGTATTTCCAAGAGAAGTTATCACCGGATGAGCGCGATATTCGTCGCGCCCAAATGATTCGCGAACGCATGCAACAGACAAAATCTAACGGAGGTGCATCCCTATGATGTTTGGACGATTTACAGAACGCGCACAGAAAGTATTAGCATTAGCACAAGAAGAAGCGGTAAGACTTGGTCATGGCAACATTGGAACGGAGCACATTTTACTTGGATTAATTCGCGAAGGCGATGGCATTGCGGCTAAGGCATTGCTTGCGCTGGGTTTGAGTTTAGATAAAATTCAGGATGAAGTTGAGCAATTAATCGGTCACGGACCGGAACAAACGCCGAATATTGCGTACACGCCACGCGCGAAGAAAGTTATTGAATTATCGATGGATGAAGCGCGCAAGTTGGGGCATACGTATGTTGGCACAGAACACATTTTACTTGGATTGATTCGCGAAGGTGAGGGAGTTGCCGCTCGTGTCTTGAACAATTTAGAAATTAGTTTAAATAAAGCACGTCAACAAGTGTTGCAATTGCTTGGAAGCACAGAGGCAATGCCAACGAATACAAGTGCGACAACGAATGCAAGCACGCCAACATTGGATGGTCTCGCACGCGATTTAACCCAGTTCGCGAAAGAAGGTCATTTGGATCCGGTGATTGGACGTAGCAAAGAAATCGAGCGCGTGATTCAAGTGTTGAGCCGTCGTTCGAAGAATAATCCAGTCTTGATTGGTGAGCCAGGCGTAGGAAAGACGGCGATTGCTGAAGGACTTGCGCAACGTATTATTAATAACGAAATCCCTGAGACGCTTCGCGATAAGCGCGTCATGACGCTCGATATGGGATCTGTTGTTGCAGGTACGAAATATCGCGGGGAATTCGAGGATCGCCTTAAGAAAATCATGGAAGAAATTCGCCAGGCGAATAACATCGTGTTATTTATTGATGAGTTACATACGTTAATTGGGGCCGGTGGTGCAGAAGGTGCCATTGATGCTTCGAACATCTTGAAGCCTGCATTAGCACGCGGTGAATTGCAGTGTATTGGTGCGACAACGCTCGATGAATATCGTAAGTACATTGAGAAAGATGCTGCATTGGAGCGTCGCTTCCAACCGATCACGGTTGATCCGCCGAGTCCAGAAGAAGCGATTCAGATTTTATACGGCTTGCGCGACCGTTATGAAGCACATCACCGTGTGAAGATTACAGATGAAGCAATCGAACAAGCGGTGAAGTTATCGGATCGTTACATTACAGACCGTTTTTTACCTGATAAAGCAATTGATTTAATTGATGAAGCGGGTTCCAAAGTACGCTTGAATTCGTATACAGCACCCCCTAATTTGAAACAGTTGGAAAGTCGCTTGGAAGATGCCCGCAAGGAGAAAGATGCAGCGGTTCAGAGCCAAGAATTCGAAAAAGCAGCTGCTTTGCGTGATAAAGAGCAGAAGTTAAAAGAAGAGTTGGAAAATTTAAAGACAGAATGGAAAGAAAAGCAAGGTCGCATTGATTCTGAAGTGACGCCTGATGACATTGCACAAGTTGTGGCAAGTTGGACGGGCATACCAGTTGTGAAGATGGTTGAAGAGGAAAGCGAACGACTTTTGAAGATGGAAGATATTCTTCACGGTCGCGTTATTGGCCAAGAGGAAGCAGTGAAATCCGTAAGTCGTGCAATCCGTCGTGCGCGCGCTGGCTTAAAAGATCCGAAGCGTCCAATCGGCTCGTTCATTTTCCTAGGACCAACTGGCGTCGGTAAGACAGAGTTGGCACGTGCATTAGCGGAATCGATGTTTGGTGATGAGAATGCAGTCATCCGGATCGACATGTCAGAGTACATGGAAAAGCATGCAACGTCTCGCCTAGTTGGCGCGCCTCCAGGGTATGTTGGGTACGATGAAGGCGGGCAATTGACGGAGAAAGTTCGTCGCAAGCCTTACTCGGTTGTGCTGTTGGATGAAATTGAGAAAGCCCATCCAGAAGTATTCAATATTTTATTACAAGTGTTGGAAGATGGGCGCCTAACGGACTCGAAAGGTCGCACAGTCGACTTCCGCAATACATTGATTATCATGACTTCCAATGTCGGTGCGGATGCAATTAAGAAGAATTCCTCGCTTGGTTTCACTGCGGTTGAAGATGCGGGTCGTGATTACACGAATATGAAGGGCAAAGTCATGGAGGAATTGAAGAAGTCGTTCCGTCCAGAGTTCATTAACCGAATTGATGAGACAATCGTCTTCCATTCACTTGGCCAAGAGCACATTAATCAAATCGTCGGTTTGATGGTAGATGAATTACGCAAGCGCTTGAACGAACAAGGCGTCGACTTCGAATTGTCCGAAGATGCTAAAGTGTTCTTATCCAAGCAAGGTTACGATCCGGCGTATGGTGCGCGACCATTGCGACGTGCGATTCAGAAATTCATTGAAGATCGCTTGTCTGAGGAATTGCTTCGCGGCAACATCGCCAAAGGTGACTTCTTAAAAATCGACGAGAAAGACGGCGAGTTGACAGTAGTTACAGCCGATAAAGTTATCTAATGAAAACGAAAACAGTCTATACATGCTCCGTCTGCGGGTCACCCCATTCCCGTTGGCAAGGATTTTGTAACAATTGCCAAGCGCGAGGAACCCTAGAAGAGCAATCGTCCTCTGCAGGTGTCATCAAAGGGGGCAACCGCCAGACAATCAGTAAGGGAAAAGTCTCTGTCAAACGATTGAGTGATACCATCTCTCAGAATAGCAATCGCATTGTTACCTCCTATGGCGAATTCAATCGTGTTATGGGTGGCGGCATCGTCAAAGATTCATTAAGTATTATTACTGCACAGCCAGGAGCGGGGAAATCCACGCTCCTGCTTCAGGTTTCTCAAGATGTAGCCAAAAAAGGCATGAAAGTGTTGTATGCAAGTGGCGAGGAAAGTGAGAGTCAAATCAAACGCCGAGCAGATCGCATCCTTGACGAGATTCAAACGAATGTCTGGGTATTTTCGGATAATAGTATGAATAATGTGCTGGGTTGCATTGACGATGTTGATCCAGACCTAATTATTATTGATTCAATCCAGACTTTTGTATTAGAAGAATACCCTGCTCGACCTGGCACACCGACGCAGACCATGGAATGTGCGAATTTATTACTGCGTGTTGCTAAGGATGCAGAGCGTCCAAGAGCGGTTATTTTAGTTGGCCAAATGACCAAAGACAATGAACTTGCTGGTCTTCGTGCGCTAGAGCATTTAGTCGATACAGTCCTTGTCCTCGATGGCGAAGAAGGCGAAGAGTTGAAGCAACTTGCTGCAACGAAAAATCGCTATGGCTCAACTGGTGAAATGGGCTTTTTCTCAATGAGGGAGAATGGACTTGTTCCAATCGATAATCCTTCTGAATATTTCATGACACAACGCGATCCAGGAGAAGAAGTGAACGGCAGTGCACTGACTGTCGTCAAAGAGGGCACGCGTCCAATTATTTTGGAAATTGAAAGCTTGGTTTCCGCTTCGTACACGCCATATCCGACACGAATCGGCGAAAGTCTAAAGAAAGATCAGTTGAACACATTAATTTCAATTCTCGAACAACGTGCAAATATCGAATTGTACACGAAGAACGTCATCATTAAGACAACAGGTGGATTCCGATTGAAGGAAAACTCCTCGAACTTGGCTGTCATGATGAGCATTGTGTCGTCGGCAAAGAAGAAAAGTATACCTACTGATACTGTTTTCATTGCGGATATTGGATTAACTGGTGAACTAAAGAAAGTACCAACATTGGAGTCGCGTATTCGTGAATTGGAACGAATGGGCTTCCGACGCGTTTTTGTCGCGAAAGATGCGATTAAGAATAAAAAAAGTTTCGAGCGCATAGAAATCATCACATGTAACACACTAGCAGATGTCATACAAAGCGTATTTCCTTCCAAGTAACAGTCTTGTTCGTTGACATGTCCGAGTCATCTGTCTTACAATCGTCTGTGGTACGCATAAAAAAGAGGTGGAAGACGTTGGTTTTGAGACAACTACCAAATATATTTACGTTGATGAACTTAAGCCTAGGTGTGTTGGCAATCATCTTCGTGTTTAATGGCTGGCCTGAATTAGCTGCAATCATGGTTATTGTAGCAATGTTGACTGATGGCTTAGACGGTCGAGTGGCACGTGCCCTAAATTGTCAGAGTGAATTTGGTAAGGAATTAGATTCGTTATCGGATGTGATTTCATTTGGTGTAGCACCTGCATTTATCGTCTATGTCGTTGCTTTGCAAGAGGTGCCGTCCGCACTAGCTTGGTTCGTAACGGCTTTATTCCCGATTTGTGGTGCAATTCGCCTAGCACGATTCAATGTCGTTCCGGGCACACCAGGTTACTTTATTGGATTGCCAATTCCAGCAGCTGGTGGCGTGCTTTGTACGGTGGCTTTGTTTCACAAAGAACTTACTCCTACTGTATTAATTATTTGCGCATTGATTCTGTCTTATTTGATGGTGAGTAAAAATCGCTATCCGAACTTTAAGAAGGTCGGTATTCCTAAGGGTGCGATTTGGATTACACCAATCGTTGTGGCCGTTGCTGTTGCGCTAGCGATTTTGTTCCCTGAACAACTTTCGAAATTGATTTTGTTGCCATTGGCATTCTATGCGCTTTATGGTTTCAAGAAAAAGGCAAGCATCGCAGCCCGACGTATTAACCGTCGCCGTCGCAAAGAGACAGAAGAAAAAGAAGCATAAGATCCACATAAAGTTGACCAGATCACTGGAGACGATATTTCCTTGTCAAACCTGACGGGATTTGGAGTCTCTTTTATTATTCATTAATTTATTCATTCATAACAATCATCGGAGGAATTTACAATGAGTCAGTCGTTAAGTGCAAAGGAAGTTATTTTATCCAGACATTCTGTTCGTAAGTATGACAGTAACGCTAAGATTTCCGAGCAAGATTTGCAAGAAATCTTAGAACTAGCAGCGAGCGCACCATCCTCTTGGAATCTTCAACATTGGCGTTTTTTAGTGATTCGCGATCAAGAAAGCAAACAACGCTTATTACCATTAGCTTATAATCAAGAACAAGTTGTTGAGGCTTCTGTCGTTGTCATTGTGCTTGGCGATTTACAAGCGAATGAATTAGCACCGAAAGTATTTGAGCAAGCACCGCCAGAAGTACGAGATGCAATGATTGCTCAAATTAACGGCGCGTACAAATATGAGCAAGTTGCACGCGATGAAGCGATTCGCAATGGCTCATTAGCGGCGATGCAATTGATGTTGGCGGCGAAAGCGAAAGGATTCGACACGGTCGCGATGGGTGGATATAGCGCTGCTGGTGTAATTGAAGCATTCAACATTCCAAGTCGTTACATTCCAGTTGTCATGATTCCGATTGGCGTGGCTGCAAGTCCTGGTCGTGCAACAAATCGTTTCCCAATCAGTGAAGTTATCATCAACGAAAGTTTTTAATTGCTATCGATTTAATAGCTTTGAAAAGCGCGATTTCGCGCTTTTTTTATTTCCTAGGCAATGATTACATCGTGACCAATTCGTCCATAATGCTAAGGCAGTTTATTAAGGAGGCATTATACGATGAAGACAATAAAAAAATTAGAAGCAAGTTGGACCAAAATCCCAAGTTCACGCATTATAACAGGTAGCCT
>JBEGSW010000016.1:0-26237 GCA_041179705.1 Bacillota bacterium
ACCTCCGCATCTAGGTTAGGACGTTGTTTGTGGAATTCAGTTGCTTGCTCAAAGGCATGTGCCGTCCGAATGATTGTACTTTCATCAAACGGTTTACCAATGATGTGTAGACCGATCGGCAAGTTAGTCGAAGTCAACCCACATGGCACGCTGATTGCCGGCAAACCTGCAAGGTTCACTGGAATCGTCAATACGTCGTTCATGTACATCGTCAATGGATTTTCCGTCTGGGAACCAATTGCGAAAGCAGGTGTTGGTGCAGTTGGTCCAATGACAACGTCATATTTTTCGAATACTTTATCGAAATCTTGTTTAATTAATGTACGCACTTTTTGTGCCTTCAAATAGTAGGCGTCGTAGTAACCCGAGCTTAATGCATACGTACCCAACATGATACGACGCTTCACTTCCGGACCGAAGCCTTCGCTGCGGGACATATGGTACAACTCTAATAAATTCGTCGCATTTTTCGAGCGAACGCCATAACGAACGCCATCAAAACGAGCGAGGTTCGAAGACGCCTCCGAAGAAGCCAACAAATAATAAGTTGCGATTGCATATTCCGTATGTGGAAGGGAAACTTCCTCGAGAATCGCACCCATAGACGCTAGCTGTTTCAAAGCTGCTTGCACCGACGCACGAACTTCTGGGTCAATCCCTTCACCCATGTATTCTTTTGGGACAGCAACTTTCAAACCTTTCACATCACCTGTTAATGCACCGATATAATTATCGTTCGCAATATTTGCGGATGTGGAGTCTTTCGCATCGTACCCAGAAATTGTCTGAAGCACATAGGCTGCATCTTCTACGTTTTTGGTAATTGGACCGATTTGATCCAAAGAAGAAGCAAACGCCACAAGGCCGTAGCGCGATACACGTCCATATGTCGGTTTCAAACCAACAACGCCACAATAGGAAGCGGGCTGACGGATTGATCCGCCTGTGTCAGAACCCAAGGAGAAGTAAACTTCCCCTGAAGCAACTGCTACTGCAGATCCACCGCTGGAACCGCCGGGAACGTGGTTTAAGTTCCAAGGGTTGTGGGACAAGTGATAGCTCGAGTTCTCGTTAGAACCACCCATAGCAAATTCATCCATGTTCAATTTACCAATCGTGATCGATTGCGCAGCATCTAACTTGTCCATTACTGTTGCATTGAAAATCGGATTATAGTTAGACAGAAATTGACTCGCACATGTTGTAAGTAGACCTTCTGTTACGATGTTGTCTTTAATTCCTGCAGGCAAGCCGAAGAGCAAGTTACGTGATGAATCTTGTGGCGCATCATCCAATTGCTTCGCTTTCGCTCGTGCATTTTCTTCATCTAAATGTATAAAAGCTTTCACTTTACCGTCGACTTCAGCAATACGCTTATAAGAAGCATCGACGAGATCGGAAACCTTTAATTCTTTATTTGCTAATTTCTTTGCTACATCTTGTATGTTCAAGTCCATTAATGACAATTGAGGTTCCTCCTATCCGTCCGCTTACTCAATAACCGCGGGCACTTTGAATTGATCTTCATCTTCATCCGGCGCATTCAACAGAACTTTCTCGATCGGTGTCGATGCAACAGTTACATCATCACGCACGACGTTAATAATTTCCATTGCATGGCTCGTCGGTTCAATACCGTCCGTGTCTAATTCAGTCAACTTATCCGCATATTTAAGAATGGCATTTAATTGATCGGTAAAACGGTGCTTTTCCTGTTCCGTCAAATCCAATCTCGCCAATTTCGCAACATGTTCAACGTCTTTCATTGTGATACTCATCGCATACCCTCCTACTAATTCATTCCAACATTATAACTTTTTTTCGATGCCAAAGTGAATAAAAAAAGTACAATTCGCCTTGAAGTTAATGAACTTCTCGGCGAATTGTACCATCTTGTTGGATGTGAAACAAAATTTGCTCCTGGATTTGTGCTTCAATGCTTTCTAATTCCGCCTCTAAAGAGGTCGAAGGATTCATGATTTGATCGAAAAGTTCGCGATTATTTGTTGCTAAGGCAAAATCAATTAGTGATTCCTTTTGAATCCGCTCCGCTTCCAGCTCGATTACCTCTTGTTCAAGCATGATATCTAACTCTGAAACATATACGTTCTTATTTAATTTAGGTAAGCGGATCACATAATCAAACACATTGTCCGGATTTTTTTCGTGTGCGATGATGTAGCCGTATTCGTTAACTGGTAATTTTTGTTCAACAGAATCATTAACAATAATTACTTTACTGCCAAGTCGATACATGCTAATCCCTCCTCGTATGAAATCTGTCTTCATTGTCTAATTTATATAATAAAAATAATAGAATTCTAAAATTCAAAAGTCAAACGATTGGGGCTGTGAGAAGTGTTTCGAATCTACTATACTATGTATATGCTGTTTTTCATTAAAGGAGTGAGCTTATGCTGAGTTTTTATCACAAATATTGGCGCACTGCATTTGATCTTGGATTAATTGCATTGACCGTATTTCTTGTGATGTGGTTGTTTAGTTTTTTATATAACATTGCTAGTCCCATTTTCCTTGCATTCCTTATTTTTCTGATGATCGAACCACTTGCTCGATTCCTTCATCGGAAAGGTTTAAAGAAGTCGATTGCTTCAGGCATATCTATCGTATTATTTATTGCGATTATTCTCGGTGCGATTGCAGCTTCTGGCGTGCTTTTTTACACGCAAGTTACCAACATCTATGAGTGGATGAAGACGAATCAAGATCAAGTCCAACAACAGGTACTTGAGAATAGTGCGTACTTAAGAGAACACTTGCCCGAAGAAACATTTGTTCAAGTTCAAGCCTATGCATCTGATATTGCTAAGCAAGGTGTCAAGATCGGGCAATGGCTATTAGGTAAAATCATTGCGAACGTATCCTCGGCGACAAGTTTCACGATTAATTTCTTAATCGCAATTATCCTTGCTTATTTCTTGAGTACAGAAATTGAATTTTGGAAACGCACAGCTGAAAATAAAACACCCCGAACATTCAAAAAAGCATTTGAATTTTTACGTGTTAACGTAATCAGAGGGATAGTTTCTTATGTCAAAGCTCAGCTTAAGTTAATTTCAATTACGTTTGTCGTTGTGCTAATTGGTCTAGTAGTACTTGGCGTTGACAATGCATTTACTGTTGCTGTACTTGCTGGAATATTCGATATCCTTCCGTTGCTCGGGGTATCCAGTCTATTTATTCCTTGGATTATTTATTTGGTTATTGTTGGAAATACTGCTTTGGCCATTAAACTCACAATCTTATATGGCGTTGTATTTCTTCTCCGACAATTTCTTGAACCGAAAATTACAGGAGATTCACTGGGCGTATCAGCATTCACAACACTATCGTTCATGGTTATTTCCTTGTCCATCTTTGGCGTTGCGGGATTGATCCTATCTCCCGTGCTTATTATTTTGATAAAAGCACTATATGATCAAGGATACTTCAAAAAGTGGATCCACCTGCCACCCGATGAATATGAAAAAGCTTAGGGATCATTTTCCCTAAGCTTCTTTTTTTGCTTTATCTACCTTAAATAGGTGTTGATCCGTGACCGTTAATCGCTCAAAGCCTGATTCCGTGATTAAATACGTATCCTCAATTCCCACAACACCGACGCCTGGGAATGTAAACTTGGGCTCAATCGCGATCACCATGCCCTGTTGTAATGGATACTTAAACCCTTTCGCCAATACGGGGAACTCATCAATTTCTAATCCAATACCATGTCCAAGAAACTTAACTTGATCAGTACCATACCCCATAAAATGCGCTTCAAGTTCAGCTTCAGCTGCAATCTTCAGAGCCTGCTCATAAATATCCTCACAGATCGTACCCGGAACAAGCATCCTTTCGGTTTCTCGTAATATCTTCTCCGACCAATCATAGGCCCGCATTAATTCAGGGTGTAATTCACCGATGCATACGGTTCTTGTCTGATCAATCACATATCCTTCGATGCAGCATCCGATATCAACTAGAATTGGCTCATTGGCTTGGATGGGACGACGACTTGGTCCTTGGGGAGCAGCTGGATGTAACCCTCTACCACCTGCAGGTCCATCGAAATAAGTAGGAACGGCAGCATCTTCGCCTGCGGCGACCATACCCGTAATTACCTCTTGATTGTAAGATCTCATACGCATCACACCAAGATGACCTTTTTCCCGAACATGATTCTCAATGGATGCCATGTACTCTATTTCCGACATGCCGATATTTAGTTGCTGCAAACTTTGATGAAACGCCTCATCAATGAACGTGGCGGCTTGTCTAATGCACTTTACTTCGTAGGCCGATTTTAACATGCGAATTTCACGAACCCAAAGTGAACCATCTACAAAAGTAACATCTTGAAACAAAGACTGTAGGCGCAAATAGATCTGTACTGGCAACACATCAAATTCAGTTGCAATTCGCAACGCATCCTGTTCTTTTAACCCAGTAAAATCATCAAATAGTTGATCAGCAAATGCCCGAAATGGACCTAATGCTTCTACGCGACAATCCGCTTCTTCTCTAGCACGACTAACACTGCGTTTCACATAAAAAATGGCATCACCATAGGCAGGAATAAAGGCATATCCATTCTGCATACTTCCTGTGAAATAAAATAAATCTATATTCTGTGTCAGTAGGTAACCATGCACCCCATTATCCCGAAGCACATGTTGGAGACGCGCCCGTCTTTGCAAAAATTCGCTCATCTGGATTCCTCCTAAACTCGTTGAAACCATTATACATCAACGAGGTGGAAGCGGAACAACTTGCCCAGCACTTCGAATATCCCATTTAATAGGAGG
This sequence comes from Bacillota bacterium, assembly GCA_041179705.1. Lineage (GTDB taxonomy): Bacteria > Bacillota > Bacilli > Paenibacillales > JBEGSW01 > JBEGSW01. The sequence continues at coordinate 4,809 of JBEGSW010000016.1, forward strand.
GAGCAATCCGTATAGTCTAGGATACTGGATTTGACATTCCAGGTATACGCCAGGACGCTGAAATTGAATGATGTCGCCCAATTCGGTGTTTAATTCGTAGGGGAATGTTCTTAAATGATCGATATAAATGACCCGATAACGCTGAATTGGATCTCGCAAAAAACTTCCGGCAGTTGGAATGAGCTGACTGTCTACTTTGAGATTTACCATTAGATAATTCTTTAATACTTGTTCAGCAAGTACAGCATCCAAATCGATAATTCCATCGCTCAATAAATTCGTATCAATTTGTTGAACAGCAGCTTGGACAGCATGGTTTAGACCATGCTTCGATCGGAAATATACGTGAGAAGCGTGTTCCAGGTCTTGCTGAATGACTTGCAATATGAAGAGAACAGGGAGAATTAAAATAACCATCATTAATTTGGACATCAGTTATCCCTCATGCACAGCAATATACTCACTCATTCTTTGTCCAAACCCATTAATCCGCGCCTCGGATGAAGGCGGCTTTATTCCTACAAGTTGATTGATGTCGAGGAGACCATCAAACGGATAGCTAATCTTCAATATAATTCCCTCGCCACGAGGAATGGGATGAGAGGCATCCACTGCTGACTGACCCGATGTACTCGAAATCAAGTAAATTAATTTCCCATCTTCAAGTCCATGACTAGCTAATCGCGACTTCGATTCCGAAATTAATGCGGATGACATATAGCCATATCTCGCTTGGGTAGCGACCTCTAATAAATAATTAACTTCCTGCTGTAGAAGTACTTGTCGAGAAAGCAACACGTGGGTGTAAATGCCACTAAACATCATCCAACAAATGACGCCTGATAAAAGAACAAATGATAAGATCCCTTTCATCTCGACTATGGATTAATAGCGCTAATTGCCGTTCCTGCATTTGTTCCCAAAGTTGAAATCTTACTTGTAAGCCCCGTATCACCCGAAATTGTAGTTGTGAATAATCCTACGACAGCCACTAACATCATTACAGTCACCAAAATTGTCTTCATAAATAAAACCTCCACATTAATTAGTTTAGTTGATCGAATAGTTGATTCCCCTCAATGAGCCAGGGATATATAAAAATTTGAAACGAATGGATAAGGGGCAAACCTGAAAGAATGAAAAGAACGTATGACCTCGACTCTTTTCTTGTTTCCTTGTTTTGCTTTTGAACCTGCTTCAGCTGATTCATCCGTGACTCAAGGTGGGTATAATAATCTTCATGCTCATATTGGAAAATAGATATCAAAGTATCGCAAACACCTTCGGCATGCTGATTATTCACCCGATATCTGAACAATTGGATTGCTTTTTCTGGATCTTCATACCATTCCGTACACAATTTCATTAAATCTGAACGGATAACACGCACAACAGGTACACACTTCCGTAATTTCGCGTGTAAGTTAATTGGAATGTCTCGAAAATACAGCAATTGACGAATCATAATAATTAATTCATTAACCTGTCTAGCCTGTCGTCTTTTCTCGAAGAGCTTCAACGCATATGCAATTCCAATGTCGGAAACGCGCTTGAAGGCTTGATGTTGCCTATTGTGCTTCCATACAAGTTTCAATCGACTTATTACGAGTCGATTCGTAATATAGGGCTTAACCCAAAGTCGAGTCACCAACACATTGACAAGAAAAAGCATGAGCCATAATCCGAATAGGGCAATCAAAAGAAACATAAATACTCTCTCCCTCGTTACGTCCGATGAACGGAAAGCCAAACTCCCATTACGAATGAGGCTACCATTAAAAGAAAGGCTTGTAGCAGTAGAATACGCCCATGCAAATCATAAAAATAGGCTTGTATCGCACCTTCAAAATTAAAGTGTAAATTGAGTCCGATGAACAAGGCTAAAAAGAATGGAGGGCTGAAATTGGCAATCCTGATTTCCAATAACCTGGTCTTATCTTCTAATGCAGCTTTCTGGGCATCCCGCAAATCATCAATGAACTCCTTGAGAACATGATCCAGAACAATTCCTTCAGCCATTGAAACTTCGAGTAAATGTGTGAATGTATATCCCCATTCATGTGAAATCGCCTTTGCAAAAGTATGTAATGCCCGTTCATCACCAAATATGAATTGCTCATGCATTTCTCGAAAGAGATGCGCAATGGCTTTAGGCATTCGCTGCTCACTGACAATCTTCGCAAGGACAACACGTATATTCCTACGCGGTACGCTCACATAGGCCTGATAAAAAATCTCCACAGCATCCAAAAAGATGAGACGCATTCTGACTTGCGCAGCTGCGAGTCGAACTCGCAAGAAAACCCATGGACAAATTGCTAGAAGCAGACCAAGTAGAATAACGTGTCGAATATCAAAAAACCAAATCCAACCCAAATAAGCACCGATTGCAAACAAGCAACTAGAAAGCATGAAAAATACCGGTATTGATAATGAAATTTGCGTTGCTATGAGTTGGTCGTGTAGACGATTCAACCATGACCATCGATACAATTTTCTTCGTGGAACATCAATTGCTAGGACACGCTTTCTTAACTTATGTAAGGCTAACTGTCTATTGATAAAGAAATAGACCCCAGCAAACAACATACAAGTCCAAATAAGTATCAGCGATATAGAAACGAGGAGAGATTTCAATAATGATGCCACCTCATCTCACAATGGTCATACGAAACTAAATTGCGAATTTTTATCTCAGTCATATTCACTTCATAGGCCACAATTCGCTTAATTCCTCTTTGACCATTCTCATTCAGTCGACCTACTTCAATGCCTATTTGAACAACATAACGCGCAATTCGTAAGGATAGTGCCTTAGCCTGAATCGAACGTCCATCTTGCATGCACATTTCAGTTAACACATCAGGAACATCCTCCAAGTTGGACGCATGGAGCGTTGTCATGCTACCGTTGTGGCCACGCGTACAGGCGCGTACGTAGAAATTCGCATCTGCATCTCGTACCTCCGCATGAATGATTCTTCTTGGAGATTGCCGCAGTGCGAGCTTAAATGCCTGTGCACCACCATGAAGTTCATCGTCTTCATCAATCTCATATGCGATCAAATTTTTATTTGGAAAATCACGATGGAGCATAAGTTCTCTCCTACTTTCAATTGTGATTATCCTTTCCTCGTCAGGAAGTTCTGCTAATAGGGCTTTCATCAGCATCGTCTTTCCACTATTTGTTGGTCCAATAAACACAATGTTTAATTGTGAAGACAGTATTTCTCTCAAGCGATTTAGTGTTAATTGATCCATTGCACCAAGTTCCATCAATTTATCTAACTGCCAATACCGTTGATCAAAGAACCGAATCGTCAATGTCGGCAGAGCCGAGTAACCAAACCCTGTCATTGTCACCCGGGACCCATCACTGAGTTGTACTTCCGCCCAACGTTTACTCTGATTAAGTAAATCGCGATTAAATAACACTAAGTTCTGCTGGAGTCGTTCAACTTGTGAAACATCATGAAATCGATAAGTCGAGCGTCGTTCAATGCCGCCAATGACCTCAAAAATTTGATCACCTACAACTTGAATCTCATCAAGTTGATCTCTTCGTTCCAACAATCTTTCTAGTACATTCATGCCAATGATTTCTGCGAAAATCGCGTCAGCTAAGGAGTCATGAATCCCGAGTGGGTCTGCTACATCTAAAATATGAAGCTGCAATAACGCATCCTCAATCTTACGATGCATCCACTTTCGTTCAGCTGGATAACCGAGTACTGCTTTATTAATTAAATCAATCATTTGAATTGCCTCAGATGAGTCTTGCTCCTGAAATCGCATCAACTGCTCCCTGACTTGCTTCGCAATAAAGGATAATTTATCCTGCGCTTTTTTTAATTGAATGGTCTCCGACTGCTCGTCTCGTATGATGTTATTCGAATCAGCGACTCTACCTTGGGCAAAGTCTACAAGTGAAAAGACTCTCATTTCATCAAGCCCCCTGCCGAGTAAATATATGAGGCAAATTCACTTGTTGATGAACTACTTTCATTATTTCTTGTTTAAAACCTTGTTCACTTAAAATGCGTCTAAAATCGCCACGAGCTAAATGCACCGGAAGTTGCGCCATGTGAGATACTTTATTAACCGATGTAATGCCTGTTGTCCGGATTAGGTCTGAAATCGAATGAATATAGGTGTTATATTGCCATTGTGAGACAACAACTGCGTCTACCTTAACGGCGAGCTTATATGTATCGTTCAGACGATTCATCCAACCCATCCAATCGGTATAAAAGTTGGTATAATTACCCGTCGTTACAATAATCCGAATATCTGCTTGTAGCATCGCTTGGACGGTTGCAGCATTATCCCAATATGCGTTTACATCAATAATGACTTTAGAAAAAATACGTCCTGCCACTCCCAATAGATGTGAAATTTCTGATGGTGTATACCTTTCAGCCATTTCTCGCAATTGATTTCCATACATGACATATAAATTCGAGTGTTCTTTCAGGGGTTTGGTCATTACGGATAATAAACGCTGATCAGTTAAACATGTCGCTTGCAATTCAGGCTGAAGACGGTCTAATGTGTATTTCGGTGTATCATTTAAATAATGGTGTAATTTAGAACTTTTAAGATTAAGACAAAAAAAGCCAATCTTTTCTGATGATTCACGCGCGCATTGGACGGCAGTTGAAAATGCGACAACTGTCGTGCCAATATTTGGTGTTGTTCCGCAAAACACAATCGAGCACTCGTTACCTTTAGCGACCATTTACAAACCACCTTTCGCTTGAAAGTTATCGTTCGTAAATGCTAGAGCGATGCGCGCAGAACCGGATTTACATAATCGATCGATAGCAAGCCACTGTGCTTCAGTCAAATTCAAGTTGACATAGTCAATCAATCCGTTCGCATTTCTCCGATTTCTTGCTAACGCTTCCCTGTTACTTCTAAATTGATTGGGCAAATTGGCTTCGATCTTGTCCTCAACTTCTTGGTTGTTCGATGTCTTTACAGAGGCCACCACAACTGGCTGTGGAAATAATAGTTCTGAACTCCCTTTCATTGAAGATACAAAGACTTGCACGTGATCACCCGATCGAATCTCATTGGAGATGGAATATAAGTATGACTTTGGAATCTGAAACGTTGCTTCTTCTTCTTTCGGGACAATTGGGTTATCGGCAAGTTTCCATGTCCGAATTGGTTCATCTTTACCAAGGGCGACAATCGCCGCTTGACCAACTAAAGAATGCAAATTTCGCGACATCTCCTTAGATTCATTCCGCTTAGAAATCGACACGAATTTAAGATCTTCCCGCTTCAACACATGACCAACCGGGATGAATTGATCAGGTGCGATGACACGTACCTCTTGCTTCTTAATCAAATGCTGTTCTTGTAATTGATACAACGCAACCACCAAAATAGCCGAGACACAAACAGCAACCACAAGAAGAATCAAAGTTACTCCTCGGCGCATGCCAACTCCCCCTTCTCCAACATTTTCGAATACGATTCACAAAAAAGGGCACAAAAAAACGCAGGTCGCGGATGAAATCCGTAACCTGCGTGCTTCGCAGAAAAAGTATTCGTGTAGCAACAATATCACCGACAAAGCCGTTTGTCTATCGTTATTTTTCACTTTATTTTCCAACTATATAATTACTATACGTATGGGTTATTTTGCTTCTCATAGCCAATTGTGGTCTTCGGACCGTGGCCAGGCATAACGGCGGTCTCCTCTTTAAGCGTGAACAAATACGAAATGGATTGCGCCAACTCTTTCCAACTTCCGCCAGGTAAATCCGTACGTCCAACTCCCATTCGGAACAGGACATCGCCACCGAACAAAACGTCACCCATCCAGAAGCTGACACTTCCAGGTGAATGTCCCGGTGTGTGAATGACATTGATTTCTTGACCAAGAAAAACTAACGTCTGACCATCAAATAATTCATGTTCGGCATCATCGGTCACAATTGGTGCAGTAACATCCGACCAGCGTTCGGAACCATTTAATGCTGCATCCCCTAACCATCTTGATTCTGCTGCGTGTAGGTACACCGGACAGTTGTGAAGCTTGCGTATACGATCAACGCCACCAATATGGTCGAAATGGGCATGTGTTAATAAAATCGCATCAACTTGCATATCTTTCACCCGCTCAACAACACGATCGGGATTCATTCCTGGATCGATAACAATCGCACGTTGCTCTTCTTCACTAATAATGACATAGCAATTTGTCTGAAGGGGGCCAAGCGGAAACATTTCAATCTTTATTGCCATATGAATAACTCCCACCGTTTCTACTTTTTGCGAATGATTTTAAAGACGATATAAATGGCAGTTAAAGCAACTGCGCCAATTCCGATGGGAAGTAAGTAAGGATGCACAATTTCGTCGATGTTTTCCCAATTTTGCCCGAGTTTCATCCCTAAATAGACAAAAAAGATAGACCACGGAATAACAGCAAGTGTCGTTAATAGTGTAAATGTTGATAACGGCATTTTCGCCATACCAGCTGGAATCGAAATCGCATGTCGAACAACTGGAATAAAACGTGCAGTGAAAATCATGCCCGTTCCATATTTATTAAACCACTGCTCCGAAACATCAATTTGCTTTTTGCTAATTAAAATATATTTTCCGAAACGTTCCAAAAACGGTCTGCCGCCATACCGTCCAATCCAATACACGAAAATTTGTGCAATCGTCCCACCAATCGTGCCAAATACAACTGCACCCAAAAAACTAACTTCCTTCTGATAGACGAGGTACCCGCCCCATGCTAGAACGATTTCACTTGGAATTACTTCAACCATTAATCCAAACATAATCCCCAAATAGCCCATCGACTGCAGAAAATGAAACAGCTCCATGATGTAGTCCTTGATGATTTCCAAAATCGCTACAATCCTTTCTAACATGACAGTATTTTTATCATAATTATTCTAACATATTGCCTACCATGACAACAGCGACTGAACAATGTTAAAATGGAAAAATAGAAATAAACTCAGGATAAGGAGAAATCAATCATGGTAGATTTAAATGTACAGAGTGATGAAACCGTTCAATTCATGGTCGAAGAAATTAAAAATCGACTAAAGATGGCTACAATGGCTGCTATTAAACCCACTCACTTCTCGGCAGAACATTATGAAGACATTCGTGATTTGTATGATCTAATCACAGCGAAATCAAGCTACAGCATATCCGAAATGGAAGCAATCGTGGATGAACTAGGTCGTTTAAAGAAATAAAAAAGATTTCCCAATGAGGAGTGTCTATTTTGCTTGGTGATATTGTCTTTTTAGCAATACTTGTATTAATCAACGCTTTCTTCGCTGCGTCCGAAATTGCTTTAATTTCACTGAATGATAATAAAATCAAATTAATGGCTGCAGATGGCAACAAAAAGGCAAAAAAACTAAAGAAATTACTAAGCGAACCGACAAAGTTCCTATCCACCATTCAAGTTGGAATTACGTTAGCTGGATTCTTCGCCAGTGCCCTTGCATCTGAAAGTTTCGCGACGATTGTCGTTGACAGTTTAAAGACACTTCCACTGGCAATCCCGGAGAATGTATTAAAGACAATCGCAGTTATCATCATTACACTAATCCTGTCTTACTTTACACTTGTGTTTGGTGAACTCGTTCCGAAGCGATTAGCAATGAAAAAAGCAGAACCAATCGCGTTCTTTGCCGTGACACCGTTACATCTTCTTTCACTTGTGTCGGCCCCTTTTGTACGTCTTTTGACAGCTTCCACCAATTTCTTTGTCAAGCTCCTCGGTGTTGACCCGCATTCCGACGACAATCAGGTTACTGAGGAAGAAATTCGCATGATGGTTGATGTCGGCGAAGAAAAAGGGACAATCCATGAAGCTGAGAGAGTAATGATCAATAACATCTTTGAATTCGACAACAAAATTGTCTCCGATGTTATGACCCATCGAACAAACATTGTGGCGATTGCGGACGATGCATCATTCGATGAAATCATCGCGCTTATTTTACACGAACAATTTACACGTTTCCCTGTCTATTCAGAAAATGTGGATAATGTCATCGGCATTTTACACGTGAAAGATTTGTTGCCTTTCATTGGAGATAAGCAGGATAATCCTTTCCAACTTTCTGCAATCTTACGGAAGCCACTCTTTGTTCCAACTTCTAAACGCACTGACGAGTTATTTAAAGATTTACAACGTACGAAGACTCATCTGGCAATTGCAATTGATGAGTATGGTGGAACAGCAGGGTTGGTTACGATCGAGGACCTTATTGAAGAAATTGTCGGGAATATTTTCGATGAATACGATGATATTTCGCATGAATTCGAACAACTCGATGCGAACACGTTTGTAATTAAAGGCAACTATAGTCTGGATTTAGTTGAAGATTTGCTTGAAGTGAAATTGCCAACCGATGATTATGACACGCTCAGCGGATTTATAATCGGTCAACTCGGTCGAATCCCGGAAGCGACTGAAAAACCTTTGGTTGAATTTAATAATGTTATTTTCAAAGTCGAGCATATCGAAGACAAACGAATTACCTCTGTAAAAGCCTATCGCACAAAAGAAATCTAATCAAAAAAAACGGGTAGCCATATTAAGTTGGCTACCCGTTTTTTTATTTTCCTTGCCCAAATCGTTGCGCAATTAATTCATATAATTTTTTCCAATCCGCATCCATCCTTATACCTCCTCTTCTTCAAGCCATTCTCGGCGAAGACGGAATAAATCCTTAATCTCGTCGGTACTCATTTCGGTAATCCATGATTCGCCTGCACCGACGATGTTTTCGCTCAGCGCCTGCTTGCGCGCAATCATTTCATGGATGCGTTCTTCAAGTGTACCGAGGGAGACGAACTTATGTACCTGCACTTGTTTGGTTTGACCAATGCGATAGGCGCGATCTGTTGCTTGATTCTCAACCGCTGGATTCCACCAACGATCGAAATGGAAGACGTGTGTAGCAGCAGTCAAATTTAATCCGGTACCACCTGCTTTTAACGACAGAATAAAGATGTCTGATGATTCTTCACCTTCAATCGCTTCGGCCTGGAACACCGCAACTAATCGATCCCGCTCCTCTTTCGCTACCCCGCCGTGTAAGAATGATACTTTCTTGCCAAAACGGTTCTCCAATGCAGCCGCAATCATTCTACCCATTCGCACATATTGCGTAAAAATGATGCAACGCTGATTTTCTGCACGCGCTTCATCAATCATTTCCAACAATCGTGCAAGTTTATTGGATCGTTTGATCCATTCATCTGTAGGTTCGCTATTTTCCCCTTCAAATAAACTTGGATGGTCGCAAATCTGCTTTAATTTCGTCAATACTGCCAAAATTTGACCGCGTCTCTCCATCGCAGAAAGACGATCTATACCATTCAACAGCTTTTCCAGTTGTTGTTCATAGAGGACTGCTTGTTCTGCTGTCAATGATACAAAGATATGTTGTTCCAGTTTATCAGGTAAAGATAATTGAATATGCTCGTCTTTTTTCGTTCGACGCAACAAGAACGGTCGCACAAGTCGCTGTAATCGCGCTAACGTTTCCTCATCTTTATTCCGCTCTATCGGTTTCACGAAGCTTCGATGAAAGGCGCGCATGGAACCCAAATAACCGGGATTAAGAAAATCAAAAATCGACCATAATTCGAGTAATCGGTTCTCAATCGGCGTTCCTGTCAATGCAACGCGGTGTTGTGCACGTAATCGACGTATCGCCTGTGACTGTTTGCCAGCAGGATTTTTGATATTCTGTGCTTCATCCAGGCAAATGGTCGTCCATTCCATGTCACCCAGCGTTGCTTGATCCAATAATGCTAGCGAGTATGAGGTAATTATTACATCCATACCTGCTATTTCCTCAAAGAACGTTTCACCACTTAATCGATTCGTTCCATAATGTAAATACGTCTTCACAGAAGGCGCGAATCGTCGCCATTCCTGTTGCCAGTTCCCCAACACAGACGTCGGACAAATAAGTAGGACTGGATTATTCATTTGTTGCGTCTGCTTCAAGTGTGCAATATGGGCAATGAATTGGACCGTCTTTCCTAATCCCATGTCATCCGCTAAACATGCGCCTAATCCACTTTGTCGTAAAAACCCTAACCAAGCGGCACCTTCTGCTTGATAGGGACGAAGTTCCCCCATAAACGTAGCTGGCAAATGAAACTGCTCCATCGCTGATCGTTCGAACAATTGTGCCGTCCATTGCTGAAGACGCTGTTGTAAGCGAACTTCTAGTTTGAACGATTCAATTTCTGACTGATTCTCATCTTCTGGCGTCAGTGCGATACGCTGTCCATCTGCTAAATGTAGCGCAAGCACTTCCGATAAACGCATATTTTGACCAGCATCTGTGTGTTCGCGCATCGTTGCCTGCAAAGATTTAACCCATTTTGGTTGTAAAGCGACCCATTGTCCGTTCAAATTGGTTAATTTTTGCCCTGATTTTACGAGTGTCTGAAATTCTTGTTCACTGATTTCGACTTCACCAATTGCAATGCGCCAATCATAGTCAAGTAATTGTTGCATCCCGAATAATCCACTTGCTTCATTCATACGGACATCTGCCACCAATTTCGGTTTCGTAACAAGCAAGGATTCCCACCAACTAGGCATTTGTACGGTAATACCCGCCGCCCTTAGAAGCATCGCACCTGACTCAAGAAATTGCCATGCTGCTTCATCATCTAAATCTTCCGCAAGCGTTGGCCATACCTTCGTCCATTGTGTGTGTGCCCGTGCAAGTCGCTCCTCCGCAACTGTCAACCATGCAACTGGGATATCTTCAAGAAACATAGAACGCCCCGTCTGTCGATCAACAAAAATCGGCAACAACTTCCATATCGGGTGTTCGGATTGATCTGGCTCAATCAGTCGAAGTGCCATCGTGAAAGGCGTGTCATCTTGTCGATAACCAATCGCCTCCAACCAGCGATCTTCGTCACCTGCGAACGTCTGACTCGCTCGTTTACCTAATCCTAGAGCTGGCTTCTGGTTCACCAACACGTGCCAGGCATCTCGAATCGGGCCTGGTTCCAACACCAATTGTTTCATTGCCGCATTCAACCATTGTTCGAGCGAAGGAACATCGCCATCGCTTTCGTCCTCATCCCGTTCGCCAATGGTTCGCCAAGCAAAGCCATCCTTACTATTTAACGACAACATCGGTTCAAACTGTCCCGTTGCTAAAATTCGTTGTAATTTCTTAGCCTGCACCTGTAGCTTGTGAAATGAATCGGACCAAGTGAATTTCCCATGTAACAACGGGCTTGGCTCAGCTAAATAGGTAATGGCCAACGCAGCCGGTAATGCCAATACCGTCTTCCGCGACTCTACCATTTCTGGAACTAAACTGCCGTAAAACGAATCTTCATGCCACGCAAAAAGTTGTCTGCGCAACACACCACTTGGTACTTCTCTGTTGTGCACATCCGTTGCTCGAACGACAAAGCATTCTGCTTCATTTCGCCATTCGATATCGACGAGTAAAGGTTCTGGTAAATTCATCGGACCAACCTCCCTTTCTCGACTTCTTCCTGAAATGCGCGTAAGCGCCCTGTCCTTTCCATCATGATTGCATAATAGCGGTGCCATTGTTCCTCTCGACCAATTTGCAAATAGATAGAGCGAACGGCTTTCATCAACTTCACTGCATCCCGATAGCCTACGCGACTTTTACTCTCAATCCCTGTCTCAATGCCTTGGTGATAAATGGGCAGCAGTGCTTGGGGGTGCTCCCGATGAACAGATGCATAGGTGGTGTGATCGAAAGTCCATGGTTCCATCCCGAGAGACATGTGTAGATCCGCCCAATATTGATAGGCTTTATGGTGTAAGTAATGTTGCCCTAAATCCGCTAATGAGGCTGGCAATAACTCCATCGCTGTTTCACGCCAAACCTCCAATTCCGACGGTGCTTCAATCCCATTCAACCATTCTTGCAAAAACGGTGAAACGACGACCGCAGATTCCTTCCCCATCAATCGACTAAGCCCTCGTAACCAAATCAAGCGCAACGCATGATTCTCGTTCTGACGATAAATGCGTAAATAATCAAAAAATAAAGTTGGTTTAAGACCTTCTCTTTTAATTCGCAATAAGGCTTCTTCATGTTGCCCTTTGAGTATCAAGAAATGGATTGCTGCAGCTAGTTCTAAGTTCCGCAGTTCAGCATCACGAGATTTCTTTTCTGTTAATGTATGAAGACGATTATATTCTTTGTCTCGCTTGGATGTATCATGAAATAAGTCTGTCCAAAGCATCCGATAGATGGGCAACCATTGTACCGGAGAATGCGGTAAATGAAACGCATGCTTCCCTATCACCTGGGCAACGCTATCTAGCGAGACCGCATCTTTATCTGTGGATTGTGAGTAACTTTGGATAATTGCTCGCATTGTTTCATACACATAATCATTTAATAATTCAATTTGCTTGGTAACAGGACGCTGCTGATAAAACATCATTGTCCGTTCCGCAATATGAAGCAAATACAAAATCGCATGCATCTCAAATACATATCGTTCGGCACCTGTGCCACCCGGTATAAGTACTTGCACCAATTTGGTGAAAGCTTGTTGAACAATGGCAACAGGTTGATTCTGAAATGGCGGACGAAACACAGGATAAAGTTCAGCCATGCGCGCTTGCCAAATTTCATGTTGTTGTAATTTTTCCACTGGCTTTCGCATGCCTTACCTCCCAAAAATAATCATCTTATTATTGTATCAAGGTAGACCATGATTTCCAAGTGAGCATAAAAAAAAGTCGATCATAAAATGATCGACTTAGTCAATTGTATGACATTATTTATTAATAAGTTCTTTCTCATTTACAACGTTCCATACTTCGGCCCATTGGCTGATGCTTTCAAATACTTGCTTAAGTGCATAACCTTTCGCAGTTAACTCATACTCAATTCGTACGGGAACTTCATTATATACGTGTCGATTGACAATGCCTTCAAGTTCAAGCTCACGGAATCGATCAGAAAGTAATTTCGGTGTAAGAGGAACTTTCGTAAGTAGTTCGTTGAAACGCATTGGACCGTCCATCAAAGCATGAATAATAAATCCATTCCACTTCTTACTTATTAACTCAACAGCAGCTTGGAATTTCGGGCAAGTTTGGTTGGCATCCAATTGTTTCACCGCCTTTACTTTTTTTATTATTGTAAACAATTTTGCGACGCTTGACAATAGTAAGTATCTTTTATATATTAGATTTTGTATTAATATCTCGAATAGAAAAACGGAGGGAAACACACGATGGCTAACGTACTTTACATCACAGCAAATCCTAAAAAAGTTGAACAATCTTTATCTCTAAGCATTGGCGAAACATTCTTGGAGACGTACAAAGCACAAAATCCTAACGATCAAATCACGCACATCGATCTTTATGCACAATCTTTGCAGACCGTTGATGGCGATATTTTAGAAGCTTGGGGCGCATTAGGCGCTGGCACGCCATTTGAACAATTAAGTGATGTACAGCAAAAGAAAGTCATTGCAATGGGGCAAATCACCGATCAATTTATTGCCGCAGATAAATACATCTTTGTAACACCGGTTTGGAATTTCTTTATGCCTCCAGTTGTCAAAGCATACATCGACGCTATTTGTGTTGCAGGCAAGACATTCTCGTACACAGCTGAAGGTCCGAAAGGCTTATTGGCTAACAAAAAAGCATTCCACATCCAAGCAAGCGGCAGCGTATTCTCCGAAGGTCCTTATGCAGACTTCGAATTCTCTAATAAATATCTTCGCACAGTGCTTGGCTTCATTGGTATCACAGATGTTGAAACAGTATACATCGAAGGTATCGCTGCAAACCCTGCCCTAGCAGAAGAAATTACAACAAAAGCTGAAGAAAAAGCAAAAGAACTTGCTTTGGCCTTCTAAATTTTCATTGCAAACGAAAGCGGTCACCTTCTTAATGGTGACCGCTTTTTTTATATTTGATCGGGACGATATTCAAAGATGGAGTCGAACGACAGGTGCATGATTTGATTGGCTTCATCATACGAAATAGCAGGTTCATTTGTGAACGATAACCACCACTTGTGATTACGTTCAAAATAAAAAGCATGTACATCCGTCTGATGATTTAATATCTTTTGCGCAATCGCAGCGTCAATACCTGAAAGTTGAAGATGCCATACATCCCCCTTCTCGACCTTCATCGAAACAACTTCATCTTGGGAGTGAAATAATGTCTGTCCAAACACCGTCTTGATTAAAATTCTCACATCTTCTCCAACCTTTCAATCCGACTCGGGATCGAGGGGTGCGTTGCAAACCAACTCATGAACGAGCTGCTATGACGATCTTTGTTAAACGGGCTAGCAATATACATCGAAGCCGTCGCTTGTTTCGCCGAGCGGACTGTCAAATTTTCATCTGATCCGGAAATTTTACGCAACGCACCAATCATACCCGATGCATTCCGGGTTAATTCAACCGCTGTTGCATCAGCCAAATATTCGCGATTACGGGAGACTGCAAAATGCACAAATTGCGCGACCAACGGTGCTAAAATGATTAACACAATTCCGATGATCATGATTGCGGGGTGTTGGTTTTTTCGATCACCTCTACCACCACTTCGGAAAATCAACATTCGAGTCCCAATATCCGCAAGTAAAGCAATAATTCCTACTAGTGCAATACTGATTGTCATTAATCGAATGTCGTAATTACGAATATGTCCAATTTCATGCGCCGCAACAGCCTCTAGCTCCTCACGATTCAAGCGATCAAGCAAACCCGTTGTAAAGGCAACGGCACCTTTCTTCGGAGACAAACCCGTTGCAAACGCATTTGGAGCCGGGTCATGAACGACATAAATCTTTGGCATCGGGATTTGTGCAGGAATACACAATCCTTCAACAATATTGTATAGCACAGGATACTCTTCGGCCGTTACCGCCTTTGCACCTGCCATACTAAGCACTTGCGCATTTGCTGTTAAATATGTGAATGGCACATAGATAGCTGAAATCACCAGTGCAGTAAAAAGGCCGGATTGCCAGTTTGCTTGATACACATACCCAAAGGCTGCCCCAACCGCTAGAACGAGTCCAACAAATAACAGCACAAGTATAACCGTCTTACGTTTATTCTGTTCAATCTGTCTATACAACATGTTGAAACCTTCTCTCGCCGATTAAAATTTCACAGTCGGTACGCTTTTCTCAACTTCTGGAATCGTCAATTGTGGACGATGGGCAAAGTTAAACAGATTCGCAATCAGGTTCGCCGGAAACTGTTCGCGACGGATGTTATAATCTGCAATCGTCTTATTATATAACTGACGGGAATACGCAACTTTATTTTCTGTGTTCGTTAACTCTTCTTGAAGTTGAATGAAATTCGTATTCGCTTTCAAATCTGGATAGCTTTCTGATAATGCGAAAATCGATTTCAATGTTGTCTGCAATTGGTTGTCTGCATCGATACGTTCTTGTGGTGTACCATTCATTAGCGAATTCCGTGCTTGAATGACTTGTTCCAATGTCTCTTTCTCGTGTGCTGCATACCCTTTCACCGATTCAACTAAATTAGGAATTAAGTCGAAACGACGCTTCAACTGAACATCGATCTGACTCCAAGCCTCATCAATCCAATTGCGCGCTTTAATTAATCCGTTATAAGTTGATACAACAAACAATACAACGATGAATGCAATCCCTAAACCAATCCATATACCCATCTTATTCATCCTCTCTTTGCTTTCTATTCGAATTATATCAAACAAAAAGCCTCCCATTCCACAAGGAAACAAGAGGCTTTCATGATTATGCGTTTAATTTGGATTTCGCTACGCCAGCTAATTCTGCGAATGCATTGCTGTCAGTAACAGCAAGATCAGCAAGAATTTTACGGTTTACTTCGATGCCAGCTAATTTCAAGCCGTGCATGAATTTGCTGTAAGACAATCCGTTGATGCGAGCTGCTGCGTTAATACGAGCAATCCACAATTTACGGAAATCACGTTTCTTTTGACGACGGTCACGGTAAGCATAAAGCAAAGACTTCATTACTTGCGCGTTTGCTGTCTTAAAAATGCGGTGTTTGGAACCAAAATAACCTTTAGCTAACTTTAAAATTTTCTTATGACGACGGCGGTTAGTAAAACCACCCTTGACTCTTGCCATGGTAAGTACCTCCTAAAAATTCGTTCGAATAAAAGATATTAGATATAAGTGATCAATGATGCAATGCGCTTCGCATCGCCTTTAGAAACTAAGCCGCCCTTACGAAGGTGACGCTTCGTAGATGGGGATTTGCTTTCAAGAATATGACGCTTAAAAGCGTGACTTCTTTTGATTTTACCGGAGCCAGTCTTGCTGAAACGCTTCGCTGCGCCACGGTGTGTCTTCATCTTAGGCATGTTCGTATATCCTCCCAAAAATGTACTTTACTTTGCGTTTGGTGCTAAAATCATGATCATTTGGCGACCCTCGAGCTTAGGCTTACGCTCTTGGATGCTTATTTCTTCAACTTCTTTAGCTACGCGATCCAACACGCGCTGTCCAATGGAAGCATGTGTGATTTCGCGACCGCGGAAGCGGATGCTACATTTCACTTTATCGCCGTCTTTCAAGAATTTCACTACATTGCGCAATTTCGTCTGGTAATCATTCTCCTCGATTGTTGCACTGAAGCGAACTTCTTTAAGCTCAACAACTTTCTGGTTCTTGCGTGCTTCTTTCTCTTTCTTCTGTTGCTCGTAACGGAATTTTCCATAGTCCATAATGCGACATACTGGTGGTTTCGCCGTTGGCGCTACATTGACAAGATCAAGATTCTTATCGATTGCCATCTGCAATGCTTCGCGGAATGGAACAATACCAATCTGCTCGCCCTCAGCACCGACTAATCGAACTTCTTTCGCACGAATTTCCTCATTAATCATGTGATCCTTACTAATAACCTTCCACCTCCATAAAAAAAATGTGAGCAGATATGCCCACATCGTGTTAGACCTAGAAAGATCAACGTTGTTCACTAACCATGCCAACTTAGTCGGACAGGTGAGAAGCGGGCGCCTCTACTTGAAACAGTATGAAATTACATACCATAGCAATATACCATGCTAGACAGAGACTGTCAACAGGGAGTGTTGGGCAACAGAACGATAACTTTCTAGGAGATTTCCAAAAATACGATCCCATGATTGCTGTTCAACGTAGAGACGGGCAGCTCGAGCTAGTTGCAAGCGGAATTTTTCATCTTCGACGATTCGGAGTAATGCTGCCTCAAATTGATAGACATCGCCAGCATCACATAACACACCTGTCTCTTCATGACGAATGTTATCTTTCACGCCCCCAGCTGCCGCTCCGATTACCGGTGTTCCAGATGCCATCGCTTCAAGCACGACATTTCCGAACGTTTCAGTTGCAGATGGGAACAACATGACATTCGCTGCTGCATAAATTTCAGCCAGTGTCTTTCCTTGAATAAAGCCTAAGAAAGACAAATCCGGATTATCCTCTGCAGGGAACGCACCATGCAATTCATCGTTCAATGGCCCATCACCCGCAACCACGAATTGGAATTTCCCAGGATACTTCTTAGAAAATCGCTTATACACTTCAAGGAAAACATCGATATTTTTCTCAGGCGCCAATCGTCCTACGTATAGTACAACAAACTTAGAATCTGAAATGCCATGCTTTTCAAGTACACCTGTACGATCAACAACGGGATCAAATAAGCTTAAGTCGACACCTCGACCCCAAACTTCAATTTTTTCTCCATCAAAATCATGCGAAACCAGATGTTCCCCCGTCGAAGGTGAAGGAACGTAAATTTTACTGCAGTCTTGATGAAACCATTGCATGTATTTCCACAACGTCTTCTCGATAAATTGAATATTATAATGCTCCAAATATTGATCGAAATGTGTGTGGTAGGAAGCAACAAGCGGGATGTCATTTTTCAAGGCATAGTGATGTCCATATAAGCCTATGTTAAATGGCGTCGCACAATGCACGATTGTCGGTTGAAAAGCTTTCAACATTTTATTCACTTCAATTGGATTAGGTATGCCGAGTCGCAATTCAGAATAAAGCAAGAAAGGAACACTATACATACGATGCACAGCATCTTGATGAAAGTCTTTGCCACCCCATTGTGGACTAGGTGCAAACACCTTCACTTCAACATCGTGCGCCTGTAGATAGTTGACCCAGCGAGCTAACGTCTTTGAAACGCCATTCACATCAGGTAAATAGGTATCTGTAAATAATGCAACTCGCATTCTGCTTCCTCCCTTTTCCATATTCTGACCCCATCATACGACCAAAGTGTTAAACGTTCGTAAAATAAATATAAAAAGTTTTCACATAATCTTATTCATTGGTTAATGCTCGATTTACAATCTCCCATTACGATGAAGGTATGAATCAAGGAGGCGATTGCAATGAGTAAAGTTGCTGTATGGTTACAAGGACACGATCAAAGAATGTTCTTTTGGTTTAACCGTGGCATGGAACACATCTTACTAAATAAATTTATGAATCTCATTACGCATTTAGGTGGAGCAACTGCAACGATTGCAATTACGCTCGCACTCACCTTGCTTGGAACAGATACGTGGCAACAAGTCGGTTTGCAAAGCTTATTCGCACTTGCCATTAGCCATATTCCCGCGGCAATTGCTAAGAAAGCCTACCCGCGAAAAAGACCTTACTTAGTCCTTGAAGGCACTAAAATTTGCAAACATCCTTTGCGCGATCACTCATTCCCATCCGGCCATACGACAGCCATCTTCTCAACGATTACACCGATTGTGGTTGCTTTCCCTGTATTAGCGATTATCCTGTTACCTATTGCTTTTACGGTCGGCATCTCCCGCATGTACCTCGGTCTTCACTATCCAACGGATGTGATCGCTGGCATGATTCTAGGAAGTACGGTTGGTTTACTCTGCAGCAGTCACTTTTTTGTATCCATGTTCTAATTGAACCTCAACGCGATAGATTGGCTGACCTAAGCCAACAAACTTTGTTTCGTATTCCGTGAAGACATGCCCTTCTGGCGTACCGTCAGCATGTAAATCCAATTTCAAATTAGCTATGCGTAAACCGAGTTCGGAGAAACTTTCGAGTGAAAATTCGAAAAGTGATCTGGAGTCGGTTTTAAAATGGATTTCACCATTAGGCTTTAGAATATCAATATACTTATTCAAGAAATTCGGATGCGTCAAACGGCGATTCGCATGGCGCGCTTTCGGCCATGGATCGCTGTGGTTTAAATAGATGCGTGAAAGTTCATTCTCATCAAACATATTCTCAATACGTCCGATATTGAACAACACAAGCGCTAAATTTTTTGGCTCCCCTTGATGTACCTCTGCATGCAATTCGCGTGCTTTATCCGCAGCTTTACGAATCAACTCATCATACATATCTACACCGATATAATTAATCTCCGGGTTCGTTGCACTCAACTCGCTCACAAATTTCCCTTTGCCCATCCCAAGTTCCACATGAATCGGATTATTGTTACCGAAATACGCATGCCATTTTCCTTTATATACCGTCGGGTCTAAAATCACCAATTCTTTATCTGCCATCAACAACTCTTTCGTATCTTTTCTACGACGTAAACGCGTCACACTCAATTCCTCCCAATTCCAAATATCCTTCCTACACGTTAACTAAAAAACGGTGCGTGGTCAATCCATGGCGAGATACGATATAATATCGAGGTAGAAAGGGATTGATCGTTTTGTTATGGGGAGAGAAGCGATTCCATACGTGGAATCATGAAATGCATAATCAATTCGGCGGGAAAATTTTTAAAGTCATGTTAGATGCTGGCTTTACATGTCCGAATCGAGATGGTGCGATTGCTACTGGGGGCTGTACGTTTTGTAGTGCGCGTGGATCTGGGGATTTTGCAGGTAGCCGTCGCCAAGACTTAATTACGCAATTTAATACGATTCGGGATCGCCAACATTTAAAATGGCCGAATGCGAACTATATTGGTTATTTCCAGGCGTATACGAATACGTATGCCCCTGTTGAGGAACTTCGTGAATATTATGAAGCAATATTGCAGCAACCTGGTGTTGTTGGTTTGTCGATTGCGACGCGTCCAGATTGTTTGCCAGATGATGTGGTTGAATATTTAGCAGAGTTGAATCAGCGTACGTATTTGTGGATCGAGATGGGTTTGCAGTCGGTGCATGAAAGTACTTCGGAGTTAATTAACCGCGCCCATGACACAGCGTGTTACTTAGATGCGGTTGAGCGCCTTCGCAAGCATGGTATTCGCGTCTGTGCACATGTGATTTTTGGCTTGCCGCAAGAGACGCATGAGATGATGTTGGAGACGGTTCGCCAAGTCGCAGCGATGGATGTGCAAGGGATCAAGATCCACTTGCTTCATCTTATGAAGAAGACGCCGATGGTCAAACAGTGGGAAGCTGGCTTGCTGCAATTTATGGAACAAGATGAGTATATTAAGTTGGTTGTCGATGCGCTTGAAATCATTCCACCTGAGATGATTGTTCACCGCTTGACGGGCGATGCTCCGCGCGATTTGTTGATTGGGCCGATGTGGAGTTTGAAGAAATGGGAAGTTTTGAATGCGATTGATAAAGAATTACGTGATCGTGATACATGGCAAGGGAAATTGTGGAAGGGGTAATGGTTCGGAATGGGGATTTTATCAGTCATTAGCTTTGCGCATCAGCTCGTACGCAGCAAAGTGCGCGAAGGCGATGTCGTTGTTGACGCAACGCTCGGGAACGGCAATGACGCCTTGTTCCTCGCCCAACTTGTCGGACCACGTGGCCATGTCTATGGCTTTGATGTACAGGAAGCTGCAATTGCTTCGAGTTTAGCGCGTCTGGAACGCGAGGGTGTTGCCGCGCGATGTTCGTTGTTGCTCGAGAGTCACAGTGCGTTACCGTCTGCGCTTCCCGCTTCTGTTCAAGGAAAAGTGGCAGCCATCATGTTCAACCTGGGCTACTTACCCGGTGCCGACGAAACGGTGATTACTCTCCCCCAGTCGACATTAACCGCACTCTCAGCAGCTATGGAAATGCTGCGTTCGGATGGATTACTTAGCATCATCGTTTATCCAGGTCATCCCGGTGGTGACACCGAAGCCGCAGCCGTCGAAGCCTGGGCATCGGCATTGCCACAACCCGACTTCCAAGTGATGTGCTACCGCTCCCTCAACCGCAAAGCCGAAGCCCCCTACGGAATCTTCGTGAGTAAGAAATAACAAATTCGTGTTACACTGGAAAAACTATACGCAAAGCATGCGCGATTTTTGCCTCTCAGGCAATGTCGCGCTTTTTTATTTTACAAGGAGGCACGCCATGTTCACTAATCAGCAGGAAAATTGGATTTCCCACCACCTCTATCTAAGAGAAGGTGAACGCAGACGAAGATTGCAGGAA
>JBEGSW010000017.1:0-21790 GCA_041179705.1 Bacillota bacterium
ACTTTTCAATTCTTCCGGTGTGCGAGTTAATGAAGTAGGACGTATTGCTTCATGAGCGTCTTGCGCATTAGATACTTTTTTTGAGTATACACGTGGTGTTGCTGGCACAAAGGCTGCACCATATTTTTCAGTAATAAACCCTTTTGCTTCTTCCTGCGCAATGGGGGAAATACGAGTCGAGTCCGTACGCATATACGTAATTAAACCGACTGTGCCTTCTTTCCCTAAGTCGACACCTTCATAAAGTTGTTGCGCAATCGACATTGTCTTTGAAGCACGGAAATTCAATTTACGTGCTGCTTCTTGTTGCATCGAGCTCGTGATAAACGGTGCAGCCGGATGGCGCAAACGCTCTTTTTCTTTAATTTCAGATACAACAAATGGATTTTCCCCAATTGCATGCATAACGGCTTGCATATCCGTTTCATTATGTAATTCCATCTTCTCACCATTTAAAGAGTGGAACTTTGCTTCGAAATGCTGATTATGAATCGATAATTTCGCTGTAATTGTCCAATATTCTTCAGGAATAAAAGCTTCAATTTCATTTTCTCGATCTAAAATTAGCTTAACTGCAACCGATTGAACACGACCAGCAGATAAACCCTTCTTCACTTTTTTCCATAAGATTGGACTAATCTTGTAACCAACAAGTCGATCTAAAATTCGTCTTGCTTGTTGTGCGTTAACTAAATCCATATTAATTGCGCGTGGCTCTTTAAATGCATCTTTAACAGCTTGTTTCGTAATCTCATTAAAGACAACGCGACAAGTATCTTTTTCATTTATCTCTAAATAATGGGCCAAATGCCACGCAATTGCTTCGCCTTCGCGATCCGGATCGGCAGCTAGATATATTTTCTTTACGCGTTTGCTCGCATCTTTGAGTGTTTTGAGGACAGAACCTTTACCACGAATCGTAATGTATTTAGGTTCAAAATTATTAGTCACTTCTACGCCGATTTGGCTTTTCGGTAAATCACGTATGTGCCCCATAGAAGCTTTCACAATATATTTGCTACCCAAATATTTACCAATCGTCTTCGCTTTGGCAGGCGATTCTACGATAACTAATATATCTGCCATAGGTCCAAACCTCCTCTAATTTCTACTTCAAAGATATAAAGTACGAGCCCGGTAGCGCTTCTACCGCTTTTCTCATTTGTAAAGATAACAGAACTAAATGTAAATGTCCAAGTGAGAATTTGCAATGTTGGTATATTTCATCGACCGACATCGGTTCAGAGCGAAGTAATGAAAGCACAAATTTTTCATTTTCATTCAGTTCATCTTGCATTGCAACATTCTCCGCTCCCACCACGGACGCCATTTCCAATCCACACACTTTAAACACATGTTCAGCTGTTCCAACGGGATGAGCACCATCGAATAATAAACGTAATGTTCCCTCACTCTCAGCTGAAAATATATTTCCAGGGACCACACAAACTGGACGCCCAAAGTCAGCGGCAAAGTTTGATGTAATCAATGAACCACTATGGTGTGCGGCTTCAACAACCACTGTGGCCATCCCTAATGCGGCTATAATGCGATTGCGTTTAGGGAAGCTACCTGCATTCGTCGTTTGGGATAACGGCATCTCGGTAATGATCAATCCGTGCGCTTCAATTTCTCTTGAAAGTCGCAAATTCTCCGATGGATAAATCCGGTCGAATCCTGTCGCCATAATTGCAATTGTCTTTCCAGGCTGCGACAAAGCTGCTTTATGCGCATAGGCATCAATCCCTTTCGCTAAGCCACTGACAATCGTCACCCCATGTGCAGCAATCGATCTCGAAAGGACGGTTGCACACTTCATGCCATAGCCTGTTGGATTACGTGTTCCTACAATAGAAATGGCAGGCAACCTTAACAGGTTGATATCTCCTTTATAATAAAGGACAAAAGGCTCTTCTTTCGTTCCCTTAAATGAACTAGGATAGATTGGATCTTTATGTGTGATAAATGAAATATTAAACTGTTTGAGTAATTTTAAACGTCTATCTATCCACTGTGGCGTAAATTGTTGTTTAATAATTTCCGCTTTTTGATTATCCACCCCAGTTATAAACATGAGTTCCGGAATAGATAAGTGAAATATCTTTGAATAGTCATCTATGGTATCGGTTATTTTTTTGATTGTTGCCCAGCCAATGCCAGTCAGTTCATTTAAACCAACTAATAGTTCGTCTTGTGTAAACGCCATAGCGATTTTCCTCCAAAAATAAATATAAAAAAGCAGCCTTCCAGAAAGGAAGGCTGCTTGCCTTAACGCAAATAATTATTTACCTACTGTTAAACACTCTGCCAACATACCACGAGCTTCTAGAACACTTACAAGAGTAGAGCCCATTTCAGATGGTGTTGCAGCAACTTTAATGCCACATGCTTCCATAACCGCGATTTTCTCAGCAGCAGTACCTTTACCACCTGAGATAATCGCTCCAGCATGTCCCATGCGCTTTCCTGGAGGAGCTGTCTGTCCGCCAATGAAACCAACAACTGGCTTTGTCATGTTTGCTTTAATCCACTCTGCAGCTTCTTCTTCTGCAGTACCGCCGATTTCACCAATCATGATAACAGCTTTTGTCTGTGGGTCTTTGTTGAACATGTCAAGAATATCAATAAATTCAGAGCCTTTAACAGGATCCCCACCAATACCAATTGCAGAAGATTGACCAATACCACGTGTCGTTAATTGATGAACAGCCTCATACGTTAATGTACCACTACGAGAAATTACACCAACATGACCTGGCGTATGAATGTAACCTGGCATAATCCCAATCTTACATTCGCCTGGCGTAATAACACCTGGACAGTTAGGTCCGATTAAAACAGTCTTCTTACCTTCCATGTAACGCTTTACGTTAACCATGTCTAATACAGGAATACCTTCAGTGATACAGATAACTAAATCAAGTTCAGCATCTACTGCTTCCATAATGGCATCTGCAGCAAACGCTGGCGGTACGTAAATAACTGAAGCGTTAGCCCCTGTTGCTTTTACAGCATCATTAACTGTATTAAATACAGGCAATGCAACAACTGTGCCATTATCTAATGTGATGTCGACATTCGTTCCACCCTTACCAGGTGTAACCCCACCAACCATCTGTGTGCCATATTCTAATGCGCCCTTAGTATGAAACAAACCAGTAGCGCCAGTAATCCCTTGTGTAATGACTTTCGTATTTTTATTAACTAAAATACTCATATTCGCAAGTACCTCCTCTGGTTTGATTAAACTAAAGCGACGATTTTTTGAGCACCGTCAGCCATGGAATCAGCTGATACAATGTTCAAGCCGGATTCATTCAAAATTTTCTTACCTAGTTCTACATTCGTTCCTTCAAGTCGAACAACTAAAGGACGATCTAATCCAACTTGTTTCGCAGCTTCAACAACACCGTTAGCGATAACATCACAACGCATAATTCCACCAAAGATATTAACGAAAATACCTTTAACTTTTGCATCGGATAAGATGATTTTAAACGCTTCAGTTACCTTCTCAGTTGTAGCCCCGCCCCCTACATCTAGGAAGTTCGCAGGATCCCCACCATAATGCTTAATGATATCCATTGTTGCCATTGCAAGTCCGGCACCATTAACCATGCAACCGATGTTACCATCAAGTGCGATGTAACTTAAATCATATTTAGAAGCTTCGATTTCTTTTGGATCTTCCTCTTCGATATCGCGCAAAGCAACGATATCTTTATGACGGAATAATGCATTGGAGTCAAAGTTTAATTTCGCATCCAAAGCCATTACATTCCCATCACCTGTCACAACCAATGGGTTGATTTCGGCAACGGAACAATCTTTGTCTACAAATGCTTGATAGAGAGCAAGCATGAATTTAACTGTCTTGTTTACAAGCTCACTTGGAATATTGATTGCATAAGCAAGTTTGCGCGCTTGGAAAGCTTGCATGCCTACCGCTGGATCTATCGCTTCTTTGAAGATTTTCTCAGGAGAATGTTCGGCTACTTCCTCGATATCCATTCCGCCCTCTTCAGAAGCCATCATTACAACGCCGCCTGTTCCGCGGTCAACAACTACACCAATATAATATTCTTTCTTGATGTCGCAACCTTGCTCAATGAGTAGTCGCTTTACTTCTTTCCCTTCAGGACCAGTCTGGTGAGTTACCAAGACTTTACCTAAAATCTCGGAAGCGTATTGACGAACTTCGTCCAAATTCTTAGCTACCTTAACGCCGCCAGCTTTACCGCGACCACCAGCATGAATTTGTGCTTTTACTACGCAAATTTGTGTACCTAGAGATTTAGCTGCTTCTACTGCTTCATCAACAGTAAAGGCAACTTTACCTTCTGGAACAAGAACGCCGTATTGCTTAAGCACTTCTTTACCTTGGTATTCATGAATGTTCATTTACGCTAAAACCCCTTTTTTCGCATTTAATGTCCGCTTTTCCATGACGTTTTTTATTGTATCACTTTTAATCATAGAGGTTAAATATTTTTGTCTATTTTTTGAACTTTTTTTGTTAGAATAATCCATATAGAGATTCGGAAGAACCTTTCTCCTAAATTTATTTAGAAGGAAGGTTTTTTTATGTACGCCAAAGTGTATAGTTCTTGCTTAATTGGCATGGAAGGACAAGTAATTGAAGTTGAATTAAACGTGCACGCCGGACTCCCCTCATTCATCTTAATTGGACTACCTAGTTCCACCGTTCGTGAGTCTGCAGAACGTATTCGAACTGGTATTCAGAACAGCAAATTCGAATATCCAATGCGCAGAATTACGGTTAATTTAGCCCCCTCGGAAATCCGCAAAGAAGGTTCCACAATCGATTTAGCGATGGCGGTGGCTCTCCTAATAAGCACGAAGCAAATTCAACTATCAAATTTGGAATCTACTTTATTTGTTGGTGAAGTCGCGCTTGATGGAACCATTCGTCGTGTGTCAGGCGTTTTGAGTATGGTTGAAGATGCGAAGAAGCGTGGATTTAAGCGTGTCGTTGTTCCTGAAGAAAATGTCGGTGAGGCTCTATTAATAGAAGGATTGGAGATATATCCAATTCAATCTCTAAATGATTTACGAATGGAACGTTCCCCCATTCTGCATGCTGACAATACGTTTACACAAACTGTCTGGGAAATTAAATCGTTCGGTAATCAACATGGGGATTATTCAGCATGCATCGGTCAAACCCATGCGATTCGTGCCTTAACGATAGCCGTCGCTGGCAATCATCACATTTTATTTAGTGGTCCTCCTGGTTCAGGAAAGACAATGATGATGCGATTGATCCCAACAATTATGCCACCATTAACAAATGTGCAAGCCATCGAAGTGACGAAAGTTTATAGTATTGCCGAGCATTATCCAGGTGGGCTTGTTCAACAACGGCCCATGCGTGCGCCCCATCATACAACAACAATTGCCGGGTTAATCGGTGGTGGATTTAAAATGAAGCCAGGTGAACTAAGTATGGCCCACCACGGTGTGATTTTTCTAGATGAGTTTACCGAGTTTCCAAAGCATGTGTTAGAGACGTTAAGACAACCACTAGAGGAACAGCGAATTGTCCTGAGCCGTGCGAAACAGACGCTTGTTTATCCGTCACATGTGTTGTTAGCAGCTGCCATGAATCCTTGCCCGTGCGGGTATTATGGCTACAATAATCCTTCAAAAAAATGTGGTTGTACAACGAGCATGGTTAATAAATATCAATCGAAATTATCCGGTCCACTTCTTGATCGAATCGATATCGTCGTATCTGTCCCAGAAGTCAATTTAAGTACGTATCAATCGCTGAAGCCTACACCTACTAGCGCTGAACTGAGAGAACAAATCCAACAGGCTATTGCATTTCGGAATCAACGAAACAACCATAATGAGATCATTCATAAAAAAGCGGAAAAATACATCCAAGAAGCTTTTGAAAAGTTAGGAATTAGTATGCGGGCACGCGCAAGTATTTTGCGTGTTGCTAGGACCATTGCGGATTTAGATCAATCAGAGGAAGTAAAAGATTATCATCTCTCTGAAGCAATTGGGTATCGAAATACGATTTTACACAAGGCGATGAATCAACAGACGTATGGGTAATGTCGAACCGTAGCGTTGGCTCCCTCTAAATCAATTGCGAGTAAATCAATCCGGTAGTTTGGGGTGCTTGAACCGTGTATTGCTTGCAAATAGGCATAAGCCAGTCTTTGCATGCGGAGTTGTTTCTTGGGGGTTATGGAGGATTCGGCATTTCCGAAAGAAGAGGATCTTTTCGAACGTACTTCAATAAACACAAGGGTGTTATTCATTTTTGCAACTATATCAATCTCACCAAGTCGACAACGCCAATTGCGTGTAACGATTTGATAGCCATTGCTAACTAAATAGTGGACGGCAGCCTGCTCTCCGAGCTGACCTGTTTGTTTGCGGAACTGATCTTTAGCATCTGTCATGTTGTGTACCTCGTGGAAGTGGATGTGTTAGAAAAGTTGTTGTTGCTCCGCTAAAATATTTCTCAAGAATGATTGTCGATGCAAAGGAGTTGCACCCAATGTCTTTATTGCTTCTCGGTGTTGCTTCGTTGCATAGCCTTTGTGTACGGATAAACCATATCCAGGATATTGCTTCTCCCACTGTTCACACATGCGGTCTCTTGTCACTTTCGCAATAACGGATGCCGCAGCAATCGATGCACTTCGTGCATCACCTTTAATAATCGACAACTGATCAATCGCAACATCGACAACTTCTGCATCGACAAACAATTGTTCTGGAACAAATTTAAGTTGTTCCACAGCAAGCTTCATCGCAAGACGAGCAGCCTGTTTAATATTAATTCGATCGATGATATCCGCATCAACGATACCCACACCAACTGCAAGCGCGTCGGCCATGATTTCATCATATAGTCGAATGCGCTTTTTCTCGCTCAATTTCTTCGAGTCATCTAGTCCTTCTAATACTAAACCTTGCGGTAAAATAACAGCTGCAGCAACAACATCACCAAACAAGCACCCACGACCAACTTCATCGACACCCGCAATTAAGGTAATGCCTTTCTCCCAACTTTCACGTTCGAAATCGAGCTGCATGCTGCTATCCCCCATTAATGAATATGTTTCAATCTCGGTAATTCCAACGTAATGCGACCTAATTTGCCATCTTTCAAGTCGCGCAAGAACGCAATCGATGCCTTCTCCAAGTTGACAATCCCGCCTGCCTGTAACGTTCCGCGACGTCTTCCAATCGCTTCCATAACAGCAATAACCGCTTGCGGATCCTCAATTTCTTCAGGCAATTGTTCAATGTGATAGCGCTCCATCAAAGCATTCGGATATGCGTCGATCATATAGCGAATCGTCTGGAAGGCAATATCCTCGACATTCAAAACCTCTTCCTTAATCGCACCTGTCGCCGCCAATCGTAAACCAACATCCATGTCTTCAAACTTCGGCCACAAAATACCAGGTGTATCGAGGAGTTCCATCTCAGTGCCAACTTTGATCCATTGTTGACCTTTCGTCACACCTGGACGGTCACCTGTAATGGCAACTTTTCTACCTGCCAAACGGTTAATTAAAGTCGATTTTCCCACATTCGGAATACCAACAATAAGCGCACGAATGGGACGAGGTTTCATTCCTCGATCAATTTGCTTTTGAATTTGATCGTTCAAAATTACTTTCGCACGTGGAATAATCTGATTCACATTAAACCCACTATTTGCATCTAATGGGACTGCTTCCAGATTACGACTTGCAAACCATTCTACCCATAGCTTTGTATTTGCTGGATCAGCCATGTCTGCTTTATTTAATAACACCATACGTGGTTTATTATTCAAAATTTGGTCAATCATCGGATTTCGACTAGAAAACGGAATACGCGCATCAAGTAGTTCAATCGCCAAATCAATCAACTTCAATTTTTCTTGAATTTGTCTTCTTGCTCGCGTCATATGTCCAGGGAACCATTGAATCGTCATACACACTCACCTTCCTTAAAGGCAATTATACCAAACAAAAAAGAGCTTGGCTCGCCAAGCTCTTTCTCATACGTAAATTATCGAATTTCTTGAATTCTAGCTGCTTTACCACGCAATGCACGTAGGTAGTAAAGTTTCGCACGACGAACTTTACCACGACGAGCCACTTCGATCTTATCGATCTTAGGGGAGTGCAGTGGGAATGCTCTTTCAACGCCTACGCCATAGGAGATTTTGCGAACTGTAAAGGACGCGCTAACACCTGTGCCACGACGTTTAATGACAACGCCTTCGAACAACT
Source organism: Bacillota bacterium (assembly GCA_041179705.1). Lineage (GTDB taxonomy): Bacteria > Bacillota > Bacilli > Paenibacillales > JBEGSW01 > JBEGSW01. Next base: position 8,274 of record JBEGSW010000017.1, read on the forward strand.
GAATACGCTCGCGGTTACCCTCTTTTACTTTTACGTGTACTTTCAAAGTATCACCAGGGCGGAACGCAGGCAAGTCAGAACGAAGCTGCTCTTTTGTAATTTCTTGAATTAGATTACTCATCGTTTTTCCTCCTTCCAACTAGGTGTTCATTACCGTCTTCCCTTAAGTCGCGGCAGCGGACCACCATACTAAACACAACATTACATATATTAACACAATTTATAGTGTGAAACAATACTTTTTTGCTAGATAAAGGACGCGCCTACGCTTGGCTTTCTCCACGTTCAAATTCATCCAACCATTTCAATTGTTTCTTCGATAATTGACTACGGTCAATTAGTTCTGGGCGACGTTGCCAAGTCCGTAACAACGATTGTCTTTCCCGCCAATTTTCAATGTTTACATGGTGACCAGAAAGTAACACATCAGGCACTTTCCATCCACGGAATTCAGGCGGACGCGTGTAGTGTGGGTATTCCAACAACCCATCACTAAAAGAATCTGTCACTGCCGAACTCTCATTCCCTAGAACGCCTGGTAACAATCGAACAACGCTATCAATTATCGTCATCGCCGGAATTTCGCCACCAGTTAATACATAATCACCAATGGAAATTTCATCCGTAATCAAATGCTCGCGTATGCGCTCGTCATAGCCTTCATAATGGCCACAAATAAACACCAAATGAGATTCTGTCGCTAGCTCATGCGCCAACGTTTGATGAAACGGTTTGCCTTGTGGACACATTAATATCACCCGTGGTCTCACATTAGACTGACCAACAAGATCTTCAACAGCTGCAAAAATCGGTTCAGGCTTTAACACCATACCGCCGCCACCGCCATAAGGCGTATCGTCAACGGTCCCATGTTTACTCGTCGAATAGTCACGGAAATTAACCGCGTTTAATTGCACAAGTTGTTTCTCTTGCGCTTTACCCAATATGGAACTATGAAATACACCAGTAAACATCTCCGGGAATAATGTCAGCACATCTACACGCATTAGAGCAGCCCTTCCATCAAACGAACTTTTATCACTTTCTCTTTCACATTTACATCCAAAACAACTTGTTCAATGTATGGAATCAATACATCGGATCCTTTGGCACGCTTAACTACCCATACATCATTTGCACCAGGTGTTAATATGTCAATGACTTTACCCAATTCGCCGATTTCTTCATCGATTACTGTACATCCCAAAATCTCATGGAAATAGAATGCATCTTCTTCCTGTTCGATTTGATCATCCAATGAAACTTTAAGCAGTCCACCCTTGTATTTTTCAACCTCATTGATGTTTCCATATTGTTTGAACTTGATAATATATACCGTCTTTTGGTCACGAGCCTTCTCAACTTCAACTTCAATAGACTCATTACTATTTGGTGGGAATAACAGAAGTCGCGCATTTTTGGCAAAACGGTCTTCGGGATAATCGGTCTTAGGTACAATTTTCAACTCACCACGAATACCATGCGTATTTGCAATGATGCCAACTGTTAAATATTTTGGGGCTTCCACTGCTTCTCCTCCTTACTTAGGGATGAAAATAAAAATAGGGTTAGGACATGTCCTAACCCTACGGAGCCTGCGTTCACCCAGCGTCATGCGTAGGAGTCCACAAGCGAAAGTACACCGTGTGCTTAGGCGATAATGTCTAGATTCACACGCTTGCTATGCTTCGCAGAAGCGGAAGTAATCACTGTGCGCAATGCCTTGGCAATCTTGCCATGCTTGCCGATGACTTTCCCAACATCATCAGAATGCACAAACAATTCATACGTAGTTTCGTTCTCGTACTCGACAACTTCAACACGTACATCATCGGGATGATCGACTAATGCTTTTGCTAATACAAGAATCAATGCTTCCATCGCTTGTCCCTCCACTTAGACCGGATTACTTCTGTAACTTAGAATCGTGGAATTGTTGAAGGATACCAGCTTGCTTGAACAAAGAACGAACTGTGTCAGAAGCTTGTGCACCATCAGCCAACCATTTCAACGCTTTTGCACTGTCCAACTTCACTTCAGCTGGTTGTGTAAGAGGGTTGTATGTACCGATTTCTTCGATGAATCTACCGTCACGTGGGGAACGGGAATCAGCAACGACTACACGGTAAAAAGGACGCTTGTGAGCACCCATACGTTTAAGACGAATACGAACTGCCATAATCAATGTCACCTCCTTATAAGAATCACTTACCACTTATTAGAACGGGAATTTCATCCCAGAACCAAACTTTTTCTTCATTTTCTTACCTGCATTTCCGCCCATCATACCGGAAAACTGCTTCATCATTTTCTTCATATCGTCGAACTGCTTAATCAAGCGATTGACTTCTTGAATCGAGTTTCCACTGCCGTCTGCAATACGCTTGCGGCGGCTTGCATTGAGTATTTCGGGGTTGCGTTTCTCTTGTGTAGTCATTGCTTTCACAATGGCTTCCACACGCCCCATACGCTTCTCATCGACCTGCATATCTTTCATGCCCTTCATCTTAGCAGCGCCTGGTAACATATCCAATAATTGATCGAGCGGGCCAAGTTTCTTCACTTGTTCCATTTGATCTAAGAAATCTTCGAAAGTAAATTCAGCTTTACGCATTTTACGCTCAAGTTCAGCCGCTTTGTCGCGGTCAATTCCCTCTTGCGCTTTCTCAATCAAGGAAAGAACATCACCCATACCAAGAATACGGGAAGCCATACGTTCTGGATGGAAAGGCTCAAGTGCATCAAGCTTTTCTCCCATTGCTGCAAACTTAATCGGACAGCCTGTAACAGCTTTAACCGAGATTGCCGCTCCACCGCGTGTGTCTCCATCCAGTTTCGTTAACACAACACCTGTTAATTCAAGTTGTTGGTGGAAACTATCAGCGACATTGACTGCATCTTGACCTGTCATAGCGTCGATAACAAGTAAAATTTCATCGGGTTGTACAGTATTGCGAACTTGATGTAATTCATCCATCAATTCTTCGTCAATATGTAGGCGACCCGCTGTATCGATAATGACATAATCATTATGCTCTTCCTTCGCTTGTGCCATTGCAGCTTTGACAATTTCAACCGGCTTTACTTGATCACCCATAGCGAACACGGGCACTTTCAATTGTTCGCCGAGAATTTGTAACTGTTTAATTGCTGCAGGACGGTAAATGTCGGCTGCAACCAGTAACGGCTTATGGTTCTGCTTCTGTAACAACTTCGCAAGTTTCCCAGTCGTAGTTGTCTTACCAGCACCTTGTAAACCAACCATCATAATAACTGTTGGTGGTTTCGTAGATTTCGCGAGTTTGGCTTGTGTGCCACCCATCAACGCAGTCAATTCTTTATTTACTATATCAACAACGACCATACCAGGTGTGAAGCTCTTCAACACCTCTTGGCCGATTGCTTTTTCTTTGACATTCGCAATGAATGATTTAACGACCTTAAAGTTAACGTCAGCTTCCAGTAGAGCAAGTCGAACTTCGCGCATTGCTTCGTTGACTTCTTCCTCCGTTACTTTACCTTTGCCCTTAAGTTTGCTAAATACACTCTGTAATCTGCTTGATAAACCTTCGAAAGCCATGCTCGCTCACCTCCGGTCAACTCTGTGTGATGTCCGCAATATGTCTCTTGAATTGTTCACGTAAGTGTTCATCTTGTACTTGATTCACAAGTTTCTTCAAATGCTCCACTTGCAGTTCGCGCACACGATCTTGCTCCGCTAAATTCAACTTCAGTTCATACTCTTCAAGCATTTGTTCCGCTCTTCGAATATGTTCGTACACAGCTTGACGGCTAATTTCAAACTCAGCGGCAATTTCGCCTAACGACAAATCGTCGTGAAAGTAACACTGCAGAAAAAGTTGTTGCTTCTCAGTGAGTAATGGGCGGTAATAATCAAACAGCAAATTAATGCGATTTGTCTTGTCTAACGACTGCACACGCTCCAAACCCAACACCCCTGTCAACGTAAAAAACTTTACATCTCGGCAACACTTATTCTAGTTTACTCAGTTCGATACCCATTGTCAATGTTTTTTACTTGTCACTCAGGAATGTTCGCTTCTTTCGAAATCAAACCCTCGAAGATGGCGTGAACGAACTGTTCCGAATCAAATGGTTGTAAATCATCAACCTTCTCACCAAGTCCAACGAACTTCACTGGCAAGTTCAACTCCTGACGAATCGCAACAACGATACCACCCTTTGCTGTACCATCTAACTTCGTCAATACAATACCTGTAACGCCTGTCTTCTCTCCGAACAATTTAGCTTGAGTAAGTGCGTTTTGACCAGTTGTTGCATCAAGCACTAATAAAACCTCATGCGGAGCATCAGGGATTTCTCGTCCGATGACACGATAAATTTTATTCAATTCTTCCATCAAATTCGCTTTATTCTGTAAACGTCCAGCTGTGTCACAAAGCAATACATCAACACCGCGATTTTTCGCAGCAAGTACTGCATCATACATGACCGCCGCAGGATCAGAACCAGCTTGCTGCTTGATTACATCCACACCAACGCGCTGTCCCCATACCTCAAGTTGCTCAATCGCACCCGCACGGAACGTATCCCCAGCAGCCAATAACACCTTTTTGCCTTGGCTATGGAAATAATTCGCCATCTTACCGATCGTCGTCGTCTTTCCTACGCCATTAACGCCAACGAAAAGGATGACCGCCAACTGCCCAGTAGGTAGTTTGAGCGCATTATCTGTATCACCACGCATCAAATCAACTAGCTTCTCTGATAAAACCGGTTGTAATTCTGCAGTGTCTTCAATTCTACGTACACGCACCTCTTTTCGAAGTTCATCAATCAGTGTCAAAACGGTGTTTACCCCTACATCAGCACCAATTAAAATTTCTTCGAGTTCCTCATAAAATTCCTCATCGATTTTTTTGCGACGAATAATTAAGTCCTCTACACGTTCCACAAATACGTTACGTGTTTTACTTAATCCCTCAACAAATTTATCGGTTACTTGTTCGGTCTTATTCGCTATCTTATCTTTCAACTTTTGGAAAAAACTCATGTTGTCCTCCTCATTTATGCAATAACAGTTTGTTCGTCTTCAAGTCGGACGGAGACGAGTTTCGATACGCCGCCTTCTTCCATGGCAACACCATAAAGAACATCTGCTTCTTCCATTGTTCCCTTACGATGCGTAACTACAATAAATTGCGTCTGGAAAGAAAACTCGCGTAAATACTGAGCGAAACGGGTAACGTTCGCTTCATCTAATGCTGCCTCAACTTCATCAAGAATACAGAACGGAACCGGCTTCACATGCAAGATTGCAAACAGAAGTGCAATTGCAGTCAATGCGCGTTCGCCACCGGATAACAACTGCAGATTCTGCAACTTTTTACCTGGCGGTTGAGCCACAATATCGATCCCTGTCTCTAATGGATTATCCGGATCGACCAGAACCAAATCTGCGCGTCCTCCACCGAACAACTTCGCAAACGCATGACCAAAGTGTCCTTTAATTTCTTCAAATGTGGTCGTGAAACGTTTAGCCATTTCCGCCTCAAGTTCTTTGATAACACTATACAGCGCTTGTTTCGCCTCAACGAGGTCAGCCTTTTGTTGGCTAAGGAAATCGTAACGCTCACTTACGCGCGCATACTCATCGATTGCCCCTAAGTTCACTTCGCCAAGTGCTGACATTTGACGTTTCAATTCACGTACAAGTTGTTGTGTTGCAGGTAAATCTTCAGGAACAGGGTAGCGAACACTCGCTAATTCATAACTTAATTCATATTCCTCAGAAAGTTTGCGAAGAACATTATCAAGTTCAACATCAAGACGATTAACACGAACTTCAGTCTGACGCAATTGTTCTTCTACTTGACGAAGAGCCTGACGTTGTTCTTTCGTCTCGCCTTCTTCTCGTTCAATTCGTTCCACAATCTGGGCACGATCTGCACGTTTGAATTCAAGTTTCTCTGCCTGACTCGTGCGCTCTAATTTAAGTTGATTATGACGCTCAGTCAATTTAGCCATTTCTTCATCAATTGCAGCTGTTACTTCGCTAAATCGTTCTTGTTGATCAGCAGCAGACAGCATCAATGCGATATGTTCATCAAGTGCTACTTGAACGCGCTCAGTCTGATCGACTAAAGAAGAGAACTCCTGACTCACAGCAGCCATTTTCATCTTTAATTCTGTCAGTTTGAGCTGTTCGGAGTCTTTCGTATTTAAACTTTCACGTCGCGCACGCTCTGCTTGATGAATGGCATCTTGAATGCGAATTTCATCTTGTTCAAGTCTAGCCACTTCTTGCTCGAATTGTTCGCGTTGATCCGCACTCGTCGAATTCGTCTGAACAATCCCGCTGACTTCTTGATCAATAGCCGCAAGTTGCGTACTTGCTTGATCGCGAAGCGTTTCCAGACGCGTACGCTCTGCGGATAGGCGCTGCTCTTCGAGACGTAACTGCTCACCTTCTTGACGAAGTACTTCAAGTTTCGCATTAGCAGCCCTTACAGCCTCGGAGATACTGGCCTTCTGTGCAACCAATCCATCAAGTTGCTTTTCTGCTTCAACAATTTGCTTATCCAATTCTTCCAGTTGGCGCGTTCGCCCTAACAAGGAAGATTGTTTCTTATTTGCGCTACCACCTGTCATCGAACCGCCGGCGTTGACAACGTCGCCTTCAAGCGTAACAACACGGATTCGGTATTGGCAACGACCTGCAATCTTATTAGCAACCTCAAGATTTTCAGCGAATAAGACATTGCCCAGCAAACTACCAACAATACCGCTGTATTTGCTATCGTACTTTACTAAGTCCGCAGCTACACCGACAAACCCCTGCATTTCTTGCAATGGCTTTAATTCTTGTTGCGAAATGGATCTCGGCTTAATCACATCGAGTGGCAAGAAAGTTGCTCTCCCCAAATGACGCTCTTTCAACATCGCAATCGCCTTGCGTGCGAGAGATTCGTTCTCCATGACGATATTTTGCATCCCTGCACCAAGCGCTGTCTCAACCGCAACTTCTAAATGGGCCGGCATCTTAATAAGCTCTGCCACTGCCCCATGGACACCTTGCAAACCTGACGGTTTATTTTTCGCCTTGAGTACTTCTTTTACCCCATGCTGGAACCCATCATAATCATTCTGCAATTCTTTCATCGTATCGCGACGTGAAATTAAAGCATCTTTCGTCTGCTGCCACTTTCGTAGCGTCACATCAGTATCTTGTAGCAATTGTTGATTCGATTTAACGGAATCAGCCTCTGTCACATAACCTTGCTGAACGTCTGTCAATTTAGCGCCAATGATTTGCAACTGTGAAACTACTTCATCAACTTTCATCGATGATTGCTCAACTTGTGCAACCCAACCTAGACGCTCTTCGGCCAACTTATCCCCACGTTGTGCTTGTAAAGTGCGCTGCGAATCGACAAAACGGACGTCATTCCGCACTTCTGCTAATCGGTTTACAATCTCGATAAGCTCCGCTTTTAATTGCGTCTCATGCTCCTCCGAAGCAGCCTCAATTAATTTCTGCATCGCAGCTTCTTGCTCTGCAATCACAACCGCTAATTCTTCGCGTTGTTTTTCAACCGTCGACACTTTGGATTGGATACCAACTTGTTCTTCTAAAAGTTGCTGTTTCTTTGTCTCAGCAGTTAACTGTGATTGATCTAATGATTCTTTATTAGAAATCAAGTTGCGACGACGCTCTACCAACACTTCGCGTTGTACTTCCGTCTTCTCGGACTCTTCGCTCAATGCCAATAATTGACGTTGCAACTCATCTATTTCATCTTCTAATTTACGCGCAGCAAAACGGTCCGTCTCCAAATGTGCATCATGTGCACTTACAATCGTAGACAGTTCGATTTCACGATCCTTAATTTGAGTTAATAGCTCATTATGCTCTTTCCACGTCTTATGCACTTCCGTAATTTGATGCACATAAAGAGAGATCTCATTGTTCTTTAATTGTTCTTTCAACTGCTTATAAATAACCGCTTTCTCTGACTGATCACGAAGCGGCTCTATTTGTCCTTCTAATTCAACTACGAGGTCATTGATGCGCACTAAATTGTTTTCGGTCTCATCGAGTTTCTTTTGAGATTCTTTCTTGCGCGTCTTGTATTTTACAATTCCCGAAGCTTCCTCGAAAATCCCACGACGATCTTCACTACGCGTACTTAATATTTCTTCAATACGTCCTTGCCCGATAATGGAATAGGCTTCTTTCCCAACGCCTGTATCCATGAACAATTCCATGATGTCTCTAAGACGGCAATTTTGACGATTGATGAAATATTCACTTTCACCAGAACGATGAATGCGTCTCGTTACAGTGACTTCGTCATAGGCAACTGGTAATCGTTGATCGGAATTATCGAGCGTTAAAGAAACCTCGCCAAAATTGACGGGTTTACGCGCACTACTTCCAGCAAAAATAATATCTGCCATGTTACCACCACGGAGCGATTTCGCACTCTGCTCGCCAAGTACCCACCGCACAGAATCCGAAATATTACTCTTACCAGACCCGTTCGGCCCAACGACCGCTGTAATCCCTGGCACAAAAGCAAGTTCGGTCTTATCCGCGAAGGATTTAAAGCCGTGTAATTCAAGACGTTTCAAAAACATTTAGCCATTCACCTCATCAACATTTTAGCATAATGACGCCCATTGGAAACGCTTTTTTAATTGAAAAAAACCTCCACAGCGGTGACTACCACCTGCTATAGAGGTTTAAAATTATTCTTGAAAAGATTGATAAGCAAATGCAGCTGCCGATTGTTCGGCATCTTTCTTCGAACGTCCCATGCCTTGCCCCAAAATATCACCATTTAGTGTCACTTCAGCGACAAAAGCGCGATCATGGGCGGGACCTTGCTGATCGACGATGCGATATTCTGGCGTTCCAAGCCCAAGTTGTTGTACACGCTCTTGCAATCTTGTCTTGTAGTCACTATCTTTCGGTAAACCATCAAGACGAAGCGTATGGAAAACATGCTTATGCATAAATAATTTAACAATATCTAGACCCTGATCGAGATAGAGTGCACCTACAAAAGCCTCAAATACGTCGGCAAGTAACGACGGTCGTGTGCGACCACCTGTCGACTCTTCGCCTTTACCAAGTAAGACGAATTTCCCAAAATCCAACGTTTCTGCAAAACGGACCAAAGATGGCTCACAAACAATCGATGCACGCATCTTTGTTAGCTGACCTTCTTTTCCATTTGGAAATGTGGCGAATAAATATTCAGATACGACAAGTTCAAGAACAGCATCACCAAGAAACTCTAATCGTTCGTTATCACGACTCTGATTGGACTTACGCTCGTTCACATAGGAAGAGTGCGTGAACGCTTCAGTTAACAAATTTCGATTCGAGAACGTAATGGCTAATCGTTGTTCAAGAGCTTGGAAATGATTATCCTTCATATTTCTTCATAATAACAGTCGCGTTGTGACCGCCAAAACCAAAGGAATTCGACATTGCAATCTTCACATCAGCCTTACGCGCAACATTTGGAACGTAATCCAAATCACACTCGGGATCTTGATTTTCAATGTTAATCGTTGGTGGAATAATGCCATCTTTAATTGCTAACAAAGAAGCGATCGCTTCAATACCACCTGCAGCACCAAGTAAATGTCCTGTCATCGATTTTGTCGAGCTCACAGCAACTTTGTATGCAGCATCACCTAATGCTGTCTTAATTGCTTTCGTCTCAGACTTGTCACCAACAGGTGTGGAGGTACCGTGTGCATTAATATAATCAATTTCTGAAGGTGCAATACCAGCATCACGAATTGCGCGTTTCATACAACGAGAAGCGCCTTCAGGATCTGGATCTGTCATATGATGAGCATCACCGCTCATACCATAACCAATTACTTCCCCATAGATTCTTGCACCACGCTTCAAAGCATGTTCCAAGGATTCCAAAATCAATACGCCAGAACCTTCACCCATGACAAAACCATCACGATCGACATCAAACGGACGACTTGCATGTGTAGGATCGTCGTTGCGCACAGACATTGCTCGCATCGAACAGAAACCAGCAACGCCCATTGGAGAAATCGTTGCTTCAGCACCACCACAAATCATTACGTCAGCATCGCCACGTTGAATCATCTTAAAAGAATCACCAATCGAGTTCGTACCTGTCGCACAAGCCGTTACAGCTGTGGAATTCGGTCCCTTCGCACCCGTCAGAATAGAAACTTGGCCAGATGCCATATTCGCGATCATCATCGGAATAAAGAATGGACTAACACGTTTAGGTCCTTTCTCTACTAAGGCACGATGTTGTTCTTCCCACGTTAACAAACCACCGATGCCGGAACCTACGATAACACCAACACGTTCAGGATCAGTATCTTCACTAATATTTAGATTCGCATCTTTCAATGCGCTCAACGAAGCCGCAACCGCAAATTGAACAAAACGGTCCATCTTACGTGCATCTTTACGTTCTACATAATCTTCCGGATTCCAGTTCTTAATTTCCGCTGCAATCTTTGTTGTATATTCTGTTGTATCGAATGCTTCAATGTGAGAAACACCAGATTTACCTGCTAACAGGTTACCCCAAAAAGTCTCTAAATCACGACCTAATGCAGTAATAACACCCATCCCTGTAACTACAACTCTTTGATTCGCCATTGTCGGATTCACCTCTATAAATTAAGCATTATATTAATTGTAATCATATATCGTAAATCGATCGAAATCGATGAACTTCGCCACAAAAACCACATCCCAAATCATCTCGGAATGTGGAGAAGCCCCGTTATTGCTAACGGGACTTACATGTGTACTTATTAGATATTTGCTTCGATGTATTTCACAACTTCACCAACAGAAGTAATTTTCTCTGCAGCTTCGTCAGAAATTTCCAAGTCAAACTCATCTTCAAGCTCCATTACCAACTCAACTACATCTAGAGAATCGGCACCTAGGTCATCTTTGAAGGAAGCTTCCATTGTTACCTCAGCCTCATCAACGCCAAGACGATCAACGACAACTTTCTTTACTTTAGCTAAAACGTCACTCATCCGGTTCACCTCCTCCTGCTAGGTATTATACTTAAACTTCAGAAAAAATACTATATCTAATTACATATACATGCCACCGTCTACATGTAGTGTTTGACCTGTCATGTATGACGATGCATCAGATGCTAAGAATACAACCGCGTTCGCAATATCTTCTGGACGACCCAGTTTCGCAAGTGGCACTTGTTGCATGATTGCCGTCTTTTGATCTTCGTTTAATTTCTCTGTCATATCCGTCTCAATAAAGCCAGGTGCGATACAGTTTACAAGAATACCGCGAACCGCTAATTCTTTCGCCGCAGCCTTTGTCATACCTATTACACCAGCTTTCGCTGCCACATAGTTCGTCTGACCCGGATTACCAGTCACACCAACCACAGAAGAAATGTTAATGATGCGACCAGCACGTTGTTTCATCATTGGACGAGTAACGGCTTTTAAGCAGTTGAATACACCTTTTAAGTTTGTCTCAATCACTTGATCGAACTCTTCTTCTTTCATGCGCATTAACAAATTGTCACGCGTAATCCCCGCATTGTTCACAAGAATATCGAGTTTACCGTCGAATTGCTCGAGTACAGTGTTCATCATCTCTTCTACTTCTGCTGTGATTCCAACGTTCGCTTTCACAACAAAGGATTTACGACCCAAATCAGTAATCAATTTCGCCGTCTCTAATGCTGCTGCTTCGCTACCTGCGTAGTTTACTGCAACATCTGCGCCAGCTTCTGCCAATGCAACCGCAATCGCACGACCAATGCCACGAGATGCACCTGTTACAAGCGCTGTTTTACCAGAAAGATTAAGCATGATAAGCCTCCTTAAACGATTGAATATCTTGCATCGATTGAATGGAATACACGTTCACATCACGACTTGTCTTTTTAATTAATCCTGCCAAGACAGAACCAGATCCAATTTCCACAAATGTATCAACACCAGCTTGAATCATATAGTTCACGGAATCTTCCCACAACACGGGGGAAACCACTTGCTTGACCAATAATTCTTTCAATGTCTGTGCCGATGTCACTGCATCTGCAGTCACATTCGTAACAACAGGAATCGTCGCATCTTGGAATGAAGTCGCTGCTAATGTCTCTGCTAAACCTTCTGCTGCAGGCGTCATTAACGAGGAGTGGAACGGCCCACTCACTTCCAAAGGAATGACACGCTTCGCTCCAATTTCTTTGCCACGCGCAACGAACGCTTCCACACCAGCTGCTGTCCCAGATACGACGATTTGCCCTGGGCAATTAACATTAGCAGGTTCAACGCCAGCAACTTCAGCGCTAATTGACTTACATAATTCTTCTAATGCTGAACGCTCAGCGCCAAGTACAGCTGCCATCGCACCTTGACCTGCAGGAACGGCTTTCTCCATCAATAAACCACGTTGACGAACGGTACGTACAGCATCTTCGAATGAGATTACGCCTGCAATTGCCAATGCACTATACTCACCTAAACTGTGTCCAGCAACAAAATCAGGTTGAATCCCCACTTCTTTAAAAGCTTCGTACACAGCAACACTTGTTGTTAACAAAGCAGGTTGTGTATTCGCTGTTAATTTCAAATCTGATTCAGGTCCCTCGAACATTAGGTTACTTAATGAAAAGCCTAATGTTTCATCTGCTAAATCGATGATTTGTTTAGAACCCGCATGATTTTCATATACATCTTTTCCCATTCCAATCGCTTGTGCCCCTTGACCAGGGAAGACGAATGCGATTTTACCCATGACGTAATCGACTCCTTAAATAGTTAATGACATAAATAAATGATTACCAAACGAGTACAGATGAACCCCACGTTAAACCGCCGCCAAAACCAACAAGCAACAATGTGTCGCCTTCCTTGAACTTGCCTTGTTCATATGCTTCAGCAAGTGCAACCGGAACGGATGCTGCTGACATGTTGCCGTACTTATCTAAGTTAACGACACACTTTTCTTCCGGTAATCCAAGTTTCTCCATTGCATACTGCACGATACGAATGTTCGCTTGGTGAGGAACTAAGAAATCGATATCTTCTTTCGTCTTCCCAGCTTTTTCTAATGCTTCTACAGATGCATTATCCATAATACGAACTGCAAATTTAAATACTTCACGGCCTTCCATGAAGATATAGTGCTGTCTATTTTTGATTGTTTCTTCCGTTGAAGGCAAGCGAGAACCACCTGCATCCATCTTCAACAATTCTCCGCCAGTGCCATCTGCACCAAGAACAAAGGATTTAAACCCACGATCTTTAGATACTTGACCGATGACAGCTGCGCCTGCACCATCACCGAACAAGATTGCTGTATTTCGGTCTTGATAATCAGTAATCCGGGATAAAGCATCTGCGCCGATAACTAGCGCATATTTGTATGTACCCGTTGCAATAAATCCAGCGGCATTAGCCAGTCCATAGACGAAACCAGAACAAGCTGCTGACATATCAAAAGCAGCTGCATTTTTTGCACC
>JBEGSW010000018.1:0-3144 GCA_041179705.1 Bacillota bacterium
TGTTCTTGAATATACTCCCGTTGAAATTAACGGATAGTATTATCCTGGCCTATCTCCACTTGCCTGTGTTTTTGTGGGTATTAACAGGACTTGCATTCACAGGAAATGCGTTTGGCAACGGTCGCACAAGATTGGCCTACGTTAAATTTAACAGCGAGTTTGGCATCCTTTATTTAAGCATGGCAATCAGCGGCATGCTGCTTTCTGGATTAACCATGGGTTTATTTCAATTTATTGGAATGGCCATACAAGATTTCTATTTGAAGAACATCGTAGTGTTCGGTGCTGCGGGACTTGCAGTTGTGGCAACATATCTGGCCGCAGGCAATCTTAAAATTTCCAAAAACATTACGCCGTACATCGCTAGGATTTTTAGTCCTCTCGTACTCGCTACACTGGTGGTGTTTCTTATAACGACCGTTTGGGTTGGGAAAAATCCGTTCATGGACCGTGATTTCCTACTCACTTTCAATGGTGCACTTCTATTTGTGCTCGTTGTAACGATTTTCTCGATTACAGAAAAAAGTTCAGACGAAAAAAAGACCGTATCGGATACGGTCAATTTTATACTAATTGTACTCGCACTCATCATTGACAGTGTTGCACTATCTGCGATTATATTCCGCTTAACATCCTTTGGTATTTCACCAAACCGGATTGCTGTATTAGGCGTAAATATTCTCATTTGGGCGAATCTGATATGGATTATGCTTGCCTATATTCGTTTTTTACAAAAGCGTGCAGGCGCTACCGTCATCCAAGATGCGATTACAAAATATTTGCCAGTTTACGGGGTTTGGGCAGCGATTGTCGTATTCACATTCCCGTATCTTTTCTAAAATATTTTTTTAAAACTGCTCTGTCAGCAATTTTCCAACCGTATTCACATCATCGTGAAAACGCAATGGTCTTACAGCTGGGCCCTCGACGACATCACCCGTATAAGAGAAACGGGATCCATGGCAAGGACAGTCCCATGATGTTTCTGCAGCGTTCCACTGCAACTCACAACCCATATGAGTACATGTCGTATCCACCACATGTAACTTCCCTTGCTGATCGAGGAAAGCACCTGCTCTTTTGCCTTTGTATTCAATTACTTTACCTTCACCTCGTTGTAACTCTCCGTTACTGGAAGGTAAAGTCATTTTTCCAGCAAGCAATTCTTTGGCGACATTCGCATTTTGCGAGATGAAAGTACCCATGGATTGTAGCGAAGTTTTTCGTGCCGGTGAATAGACCTCTTGCCATGGACTTTTGCCATCAATGATTAAGTCGCGAAGCACCATGGCTGAAGCTACACTATTCGTCATCCCCCATTTTCCAAAACCAGTTGCAACGTATAGATGAGGTGAATTCGCAGTGAATTGACCGACATAGGGAAGATCATCCAGTGTCATGCAATCTTGCGTTGACCATCGATAAGGGATGTCTTCAACCGTGAAATGGCTATGCGCATAATCAACAAGGGCTTGATAATGAACACGGGTATCCTCTCCTTGACCTGTCTTGTGATTTTCACCACCTACGAGAATTAACTCCCCTTCCTCAGTCTGCTGATTCCGCAACGACCGCGTTGGGTCTTCAGCATTGATGTACATCCCTCCTGGATACTTCTCCTTCGTTCGAACTGCAACAACATAGGAACGTTCCGTGTGAATGCGCGTGAAATAAAACCCCGGTTTATTGATGCATGGATAATGTGACGCGATAATAATTTTGTCTGCAGTCACTTTATGACCCTGCTCGGTAAGCAACGTATGCTCATCTTCTTCAAGACGAACAACGCGCGTTTGTTCATAGATTTTGGAACCATTTGCAATGATTTTGTCAGCTAGTGGAATGAGGAATTTTCGCGGATGAAACTGCGCCTGATTTTCAAAACGAACTGCGCCTTTGATCGGGATGCCAATCGGTAGTTCTTCCACAAAACTAGCTTTTATACCTAATTCATTTGCGATCTCGACCTCTTCTTTTATTTTTTCAAGATTATCCGTTTGTTGTGTATACACATAAGCGTCCTGATGCACGAAATCACATGCGATGTCATTCGTCTGGACAATTACTGCTATTTCTCGGATCGCCGTTTCGTTCGCATCTGCATATTGTTTGGCCATTTCCATATTAAATTGCTTTTTGATTTTGCTGTAAATGAGTCCATGTTGTGAGGTTACTTTTGCCGTTGTATGTCCAGTTGTCGCATGCAAGATGCGATCGGCTTCAAGGATTGCGACGTTGACGCCCTGCTTACTCAGCATATAGCCGGTCGAAATCCCTACGATTCCGCCTCCGATGATAGCAACGTCAACGTGAACATCCTCTGTTAACGTTGGAAATGATGGCGACATCGTCGAATCAATCCAATACGATTGCGGGGCATTATTCATAATTGGTTACTCCTCCCAATTCAAGTGTCTTAGACAGATGCACCTAGTTTTTGTTCGAGAGTGACTTCTTATGCATAAAAAAAGAGCCATCCATCTGGATAGCCCTCGTATACGTTCTTATGCTTTTAAAATGTCATGATCAACATAACGCTCGCCATTTAATTCACTGATGAGGTTAATCGCAACTTTAGCGCCATCACCCGCTGTAATTACAGCATGTACACTGACACCCGCAACAGTCCCTGCTGCCCAGATCCCATTGATATTTGTCTTGCCCTGACTGTTCACTTCGATCACCGTTGCAATCCGTGGCTCCGTTCCAGGCTTCGTATACACACCTGCATGTTGCGCCAAATCAACACCAAGTCCGGTAGCGAAAATAACTTGAGCCGCCTCATAACTGCCTGTTTCCGTCGTGATTGTAAAGCCATCACCGTGACGCTCCACATTCGTCGCTTGCTCTTTCACTAACGTAGCGCCAAATTTCTCAACTTGCTTTAAACCAATCTCATATAATTCGGGGCCTGAAATCTCCAAGATACCGTACATGTTCTCGTACCAACCGCGACGCGTAAGGCCTTTATCGTGATCGACCACTAACGTCTTCTTCCCAGCTTTAGCAAGAAATAATGCTGCACTTGCGCCGGCAGGACCTGCACCAATAACTGCGATTTCATACATATGCAACTACCCCGTCTCTGTACGATTTTCTCATCCTGATAAGGTGGATAAGTATCTTAAATCATATCACAAATTA
>JBEGSW010000019.1:0-10380 GCA_041179705.1 Bacillota bacterium
TAGCGGCGCAAGAATTCCCAGACCTCGATGTAGCTGAACGCAGCGCTGTTTCGATTGCCCGTCGTCTGCAAGATCCGCTTGCCGAACTGGTGAAAATCGAACCAAAAGCCATCGGTGTCGGCCAATACCAGCATGATATAACACCGAAATTCCTCGACGAAAGCCTACAGGCCGTTGTCGAATCCGCGGTTAACCATGTCGGTGTCGATGCAAACACAGCTTCACCATCATTGCTTGCTTATGTATCCGGGATCAATGCGACAGCAGCCAAGAACATCGTGCAATATCGCGAGCAAAACGGTAAATTCACCAACCGCACACAATTTAAGAAGGTGCCGAGACTCGGTGCCAAGACGTTCGAACAATGTATCGGGTTCATTCGCATTTCCGATTCGACCGAACCCCTCGACAGCACGCCGATTCACCCCGAATCCTACGATGCGGTCAAGAAACTACTGAAACAAATGAAACTCACAACAAAAGCAATCGGTTCACCAGAACTGAAGCAACAGTTGGAGCAATTAAATCTAGAGGAAACAGCAGAAGAACTCAACATTGGCCTGCCAACCCTTCGCGACATCGTTGAGAGCTTGCTTCGTCCCGGTCGTGACCCACGTGATGAGCTTCCAGGGCCAATCTTCCATACCGATATCCTCAAATTGGAAGACCTTAAACCAGGTATGGAGCTGCAAGGCACTGTGCGCAACGTGATCGATTTTGGTGCATTCGTCGATATCGGTCTTAAGAATGACGGTCTCGTGCATATCTCGCAGTTGAGCAACACGTTCGTGAAACACCCACTCGACGTCGTCGCACTAGGCGACATCGTCACTGTCTGGGTGCTGCAAGCCGATGAGAAAAAAGGGCGCGTCAGCTTAACAATGAAAAAACCAAATTAAAAAAAGAAGGCTAATCACGACGCTCTTTCGATGCGTGATTAGCCTTCTTTGGCATTAATGCACAATACACAAACCAGCATTCACCCAACCAGCGAATTTGCCGCCGATCCTTGCGGATATACGCCCGACGAAATTGATTGCATAACCATTGCGGCATAAGCACACGTCCTCTCTATGCTTACCCTATGTTAGCCATCCCTTCCTGGTGCAAGTCCCTAGTGCAGGCCTTCTGCTTCTTCCTCGTACCATTGTTCCAATTGCGCCAACAACGCGCGAATTTCTGTCAACAACGCAATAAGCGGATAAGCTTCTTCTTTCAACTCTGCAAAACTGCGCTCCAATGTAACCATATAATCCAATCCACCCTGAACTTCCAACGTAACATCATGAACAATGAGTTCAGGGCCACTCTCAGCAATGACAGTCGGCAAGATTGGTTTGTTCACAACCGTTAATTTATCCAATTCTTTATGAAGACGTAGATTTAATGCACTTAATTGGTAAGCGTAATCGGCTGGCATTTCCACGAGCGTAAGTGCGCCACCGTTTTGCAACCAAACATATTTAAATTTATTACTCATTTTGTTCGCTCCTCATTCTCGCATTCTACTTGAGATTTTACGGAACTATCGGTCATAATTCAACTATGGGGTGAACAAAGATGACGAACGAACAATTACAACAATGGGTATGTGAAATTTCCGAGCAATCGTTTGGTTGGCCGTTTCGCCATCAAGCCACGTTTAATACACGATTACGTTCGACTGGAGGACGCTATTTTCCACGTACACATAACATTGAAATTAGTCGCAAACAGTGGGAAATGAACGGCCGAGACGAAGTTGAGAAAATAATTAAACACGAACTATGTCACTACCACTTGCATTTGCAGAAGAGAGGGCACAATCACCGTGATGCGGATTTCAAACAACTACTCAAAAAAGTAGGTGGAGCGAGATTCTGTACGCCAGTCGCACCTAGGGTAAAGAGAGAACCGAAATATCTATTAAAATGTCTATCGTGTGCCCACCAATATCCGCGTACACGCAAGGTAGATGTGCGTAAATATGTATGTGGCATTTGTCGCGGGCGCTTACAATTAATGCAAATCAAATAGTCCCTTTTATTGATAGAAATAAACTTGTTTTTGCCAAATACATTCGCTATAATAACCTTTGTCGCTTGCAAAGGAAGCGTACATTGTGGTCCGTTGGTCAAGTGGTTAAGACACCTCCCTTTCACGGAGGTAACAGGGGTTCGAATCCCCTACGGATCATTTTTTTATTAGAGCCATTAGCTCAGTTGGTAGAGCACCTGACTTTTAATCAGGGTGTCGAAGGTTCGAGTCCTTCATGGCTCACTTTTATATCCTCTTGCGGTCGTGGTGGAACGGCAGACACACCATCTTGAGGGGGTGGCGCCCAATGGGCGTGGGGGTTCAAATCCCCCCGACCGCATACCGAAAAGAACCTGAATTTTCAGGTTCTTTTTTTTGTTACAGAATTATTACAAAAAGATTAAGAAAACATAAAAAAGCAATTGACAGGCGATAATGAAAGGTGGTATTTTATTAACACGGCTTACTTGGAAACGTTTTCAGATAATCGTTAAAACACACTAAAAATAGTGGTATTAATGTTTATTCAAGAATAAGCCTTTTATTTTTGAATAGTATGAAAACGTTACCAATATTGTGCATTTCGTTTGGGGAGGAAGGTTTCAAGTGGAGAAGATTACAAAAAATAAAAATCTAGATTTGAAGCACTACTGGATTATGTTAGTTCCTGCATTAATTTGGTTGATTATGTTCCAATTTGTACCAATGTTCGGCATTATGATGGCTTTTCAAGATTTTAATCCAGGTTTAGGATTTTTAGGATCGGAATGGATCGGGCTAGAGAATTTCAGATACATGCTCGAATTGAGTGATGTACGTGTTGTTCTACTAAACACATTAATTATTGCATTTGGAAAAATCATCGGTAATATTATTGTCCCTCTCATCTTCGCACTATTACTTAATGAGTTGAGACAGAAGTACTTAGTGAAGACAATTCAAACAAGCGTATACTTACCTCACTTTTTATCATGGGTAATTTTATCTAGTATTATGCTTCAAATGTTCAGCTTTACGGGTCCTATCAATAACTTGCTAGAGTTCTTCGGAAAAGAGCCGGTAATGTTCTTCCAACGTGCAGATTTGTTCAGACAATTCGTCATTGGATCTGAAATTTGGAAAAACTTCGGTTTCAACTCGATTATTTACCTAGCAGCTTTGACTGGTATTGACCAATCGCTATATGAAGCGGCTGATATCGATGGCGCAGGTCGATTGAAGAAACTATGGCATGTTACTTTGCCAGGTATTCGCACAACAATCGTATTACTTGCTATCTTATCGCTTGGCGGTATTTTAGACGCAGGTTTTGACCAAGTCTACAACATGTATAACCCGCTTGTTTATAGCACAGGTGACATCATTGATACATACGTTTTCCGTGCTGGTTTGCAAGAATTAGACTTTGATTTCGGTACTGCAGTTGGATTATTGAAATCGGTTGTAAGTTTTATCTTAATCTCAGTCGGTTACTGGTTAGCTAAAAAGTTCGTTGGCTATCGTATCTTCTAGTATATGAGGGAGGAATAAATGTGGTTGAACATAGATCGTTAGGTTCGAAAATCTTCGATGTCTTAAATCTCACTATCTTAGTATTAGCGACATTAGCGTGCTTGTTGCCAATCTGGTACACGCTGATGATATCACTTAGTGAAAAAGCCGCAGTTCAAGCGGGAAATGTTTCGGTATTCCCAATTGGTTTTAACTTATATTCATTTGAATCAATCTTATCTGATCCTCGATTTTTCCAAGCGGTTTGGGTATCTGTACAACGCGTTGTAATTGGTTCGATTTTTACAATGGCTGTGCTTGTACTAGCAGCTTATCCACTTTCGAAGTCAAACAGAGTGATGCCAGGTCGAACATTTACAATGTGGGCATTCGTATTCGCAATGTTATTTAACGGTGGATTAGTACCGTGGTTTTTAACGATGAAGGCTTACAATTTACTTGATAGTATTTGGGGTTTGGTCTTAGCTGGGGGAGTACCAATCTTTAACTTGATCTTGATTATTAACTTCATCAAGAACTTGCCGGAAGAGTTGGAAGAAGCAGCTAAGATTGATGGAGCAGGACCTTGGCGATATTTGTTTGAAGTTTTGTTGCCATTGTTAAAGCCGGTACTAGCAACTGTTCTGTTGTTTACGATGGTCGGCCATTGGAATGAGTTCTTCCAAGGGATGGTCCTATCCACACAAGAAACGAGCTACCCATTACAAACTTATATTCAGCAACTTGTTGTAGCGACGAATCTCGAGAACTTGGCAACACTTTCGGTTGAGCAAATGAACCGCTTACTGAAATTAAATAATGAATCATTAAATGCAGCTAAAATCTTCATTGCGATGATTCCAGTATTAATTGTGTATCCATTCTTACAGCGTTACTTCGTTAAGGGGATTACGCTAGGCTCTGTAAAAGGTTAATTTCGGGGCACATAACGTCGATGTTAGGGAGCAATCCTTAAACATAAATATTATTTTAAAAGGGGAGTAAGTAAATGAAAAACAAAGGCTTGAAAAAAGCTACTGCAGTTTCCTTGTCTCTTGCACTAGCAGTTAGCGTTGGTGCGGCACTTGGTTCTGCAGCAACAAAACCAGATCCACTTGGTAAAGAATCCAAATTGATTACAGTAACGCGTGGTACTGCATCTGACCCGAACCAAAAGTTCCCAAAAGGTCAATCTTTGGAAGACAATGCTTACACTAGAATGTTGAAATCCAAGTTTAACATCCAAATCAAAAACCAATTCGTAGCTTCTAACTATGCGCAACAAGTTAACTTGGCGATTTCTTCTGGTAAATTACCAGATTACTTGACTAACTTAACTTACACGCAATACAAAGCAATCGTAAAAGCTGGTTTAGCGATGGATATCTCCAAAGTTTGGAATGACTATGCAAGCCAAAAATCCAAAGATGTTTACAACTCGAACAAAGCGTTGTTCGACAGCTTAGTTAAACAAAATGGTAAAATGTACGCGATTCCATCTTCGAACCCAACAGCTGACTTCTTGCCAGTTATGTGGATTCGTCAAGATTGGTTAGACAATGTTGGTCTAAAAGCGCCTAAAAACTTGACAGAGCTTGAAGCAGTAGCGAAAGCATTCGTTACAAAAGATCCAGATGGTAACGGTAAAGCGGACACTGTAGGTCTTGTTGGTCCTGCAAAAGACGGTAAATTGTACCAATCTGCATATTCCAACAACTTCAGTTTACACTTTGACCAAATCTTCTCTGCTTACAATTCCTTCCCAGGTATGTGGGTAAAAGATAGCAAAGGTAAAGTAACTTACGGATCTATTCAACCACAAACAAAAGATGCTTTAACAAAAGTAGCTTCCTTGTACAAAAAAGGCCTTATTTCTAAAGACATGTTAACTGGTAAGACGGAACAAGCTATCGCTAACAACAAAGCAGGTCTATTCTTCGGTACTTGGTGGAATGGTTTTGCTGATGTAGGTAACAGCTGGAAAAATGACAAGAACGCTAACTGGCAGGCATTCTCCTTGCCATCTGGTTCCAATGGTGTCTTCCTTGCTAAAGGCGGTAACGCAGCTCAATCCTTCACTGTAATTTCCAAAAACGCGAAAAACCCGCAAGCAGTTATCAAAATGCTTAACATCTTCAAAGACGGTTTGAGCAAATATGTATCTGAAGAAGATCAAACAACAATGGGTGATGCAGCTTACCCAATGTACCAAACGTTCTCCATGGCTTCTGGTCCAGCAATGGTTCGTGAAGAGCTTGTTAAGATCTACAAAGGTCAAAAGACACAAGCACAAGTTAACGCTTACTTCAAAAACTATGATGCATACCAAAACCAAGCGATTGACAAAATCATGGTTTCCAAGACAAAACCTTATAGCAACGAAAGCATTTCTGGTTTCGACTTCTCTGGCGACAAAGCAAATGACTTCGGTTGGGTTTGGTCCTTCGGTATCGGTCTAAAACCATACGTGGATGGCAACTTCAAATGGGTGAACTCTGTATCCTACGAGAAGACAAAAACAATGGAAAAGCGTTGGGCTAACCTTGAGAAATTGGAGTACGAAACATTCTCCAAAATCGTAACTGGTCAAGCTCCAGTATCTTCCTTCGACACATTCGTGAAGAAGTGGAAAGCTGAAGGCGGCGACACAATCATCAAAGAAATCGCTAACTAATTCGATTTCATTTAAATGAAGTTAAAAGAACTCTGTCCTAGACAGAGTTCTTTTTTTATGTAAAATTAGTAAGCATAAATAGATAAATACAGGAGTTTGGAATGAGAAGACAATTAGTTGCACTATTGGTCGTCGGAGCGATGTCGCTGCCGATGTTTTTTTCTTTTGCAGACGCTGCAGAAGCAATGAAGATTCCCATTATCACGTACCATCATCTTTCTGACAATCCGAAAGACTGGAATCCGTCTACGGTATCGACAAGTAAATTTCGAGCAGAGATGGTCGCATTAAAGGAGCTTGGCTATACGCCAATCCATTTTAAAGATGTGTTGCATGCAGAAGAAAAGGCTACTAAATTGCCTAAACACCCGATTCTTATTACATTTGACGATGGGTATTTGAGTAATTACAAGTTAGCTTACCCCATTCTGAAAGAGTTAGACATGAAGGCGACGATTTCAGTAATTGGTTATAATCGCGGTCGAGGTTCGCAAGATGGGGAAGAAATGAATCAGGTCCTGCGTCATTTTTCATGGGAGCAAGCTCGTGAGATGTACAGAAGTGGTCTCATCGACATTCAATATCATACATATAACCTTCATAAAAGCGGCGATGGTTCATTCTTTGGAAGAGGAATGATGCCCATGCAATATGAGGCTTCGGAGGACTATCAGCAACGGCTACAGAAGGATATGAAGGAAATGATCCAACTGATTGAACGCGAAGTTGGAAATGATGTATTTGTATGCACGTACCCATTTGGATTATATACGACGGATTCGGAGAAAATAGCGAAGAAGATTGGATTTAAATTTAGCTTAACAACGAAAGAAGGGATTTCTAATCTCTCAAACAGTCATTTTTTGTTACACCGATTAAATATGGATACTTTTACGCCAAGTTATGATTTAATCAAGCGCATTTTACAGGCAGACGGCCGTGATGAAAAAATACCTGTTGAGCAGCTTGGCAAAGATGAATTACAGGTGAATCCCGTTTCGGATGGTTCGACTTCGATTTCTGGCCGCTCATTGCCAGGTAATACAGTGTTTGCTGCAGTTGGTCGTAAGATGCTAGGCCTTACAACGGTCAAAGTGGACGGCACCTATGCATTATCCATTCCTCGTCAGGAAGCTGGTAAATTTGTGGTATTAACAACAAGTCGTCAGGATGGTTTAATTACTGCGAATACTCGTGTATTTGTGGAAGATTTAACACCTCCTACCAAACCGGAAATTCGCATTGTTGATGAAAAATCAGGCACAATTAAAGGTGTAGGGGAAAAAGGGACGACGATTATCCTAAAAGTAAAAGGAAAAGTGATCTCACAAGTTAAAGTCAATAGCAAAGGCGAATTCAGTATTAAAATGCCTGGATATAAACCAGGCGTCGTATTAAGTATCGTTGCCAAAGACCGTGTGGGGAATGTTACGTATTTGACTTATTCCAATCCAAAACACACGAAAAAAGTATAATTAAATTACGACTGTAGTGCTATACTTAAAGGAGAAACGAGGTGAATACGGAGATGGTTTTCGGTATCTTGATTCCTACGGCAATCCTATCAAGTATTATCGTATTGATTGTCATGTTTGTATCTGCAGCTCGAAAAAATACACGAAAGGAGAGGTTGCATGTGATTAAAGCAATTTACTTTTATGCGATTTCTTTTATTACTTTGATTATGGTGATTGGTGGAGGCGTTGCGTTGTTTATGGCAGCTTCAGACGTTATTTCTCCTGCTACATATCTGATGTCAGAACAAGATTATAAGATGAGTAACAAGACCGTAGACGGAACTGGGAAAGACACGAGCACATTAACGGATGCGCAGTGGCAAGAGAAATATGAAGCATACAAGAAGACTGAGGAAGAGCGAGCGAAGAAGCAAGCTTTGAATAGCCTCGTGAAAAGCCTAGGTTGGATTGTCATCCCAGCACCAATCTTTATGTATACACAAAGACGTATTCGTGAATTAAAGAGTGAGATCTAACAACAAAGCAAAAGGCTATCTTCATTAGAAGATAGCCTTTTTTATGGTTAAATTAGAATCCGAAACCGATTACGCGCAAGATGATAACTAAAAGGATGAACAATACTAGGATATACGCTGCGGAGCTATAACCATAGCCAACACCCACACCACCTGCTGCGACTGCGCCAGCTGCTGCATAAGGCATGTTCCCCACCTCCTTTCACGCTATGACGTCCAACATGGGGGTCAGACCTCAATTACCAAGGAGTTGCAATCATACGTGTGATGATGACGAGTAGTATGAACAAGACTAATATCGCTGCAGTGGAACTAAATCCTACAACTGGACCTGGGCCGTATCCGACGCAAGACATTTGCAATTCCTCCCTTCGTTCAAAAGACATTCTGGAGATATTGTAATGTATGCGAAGGGCAATCCCTGGATATGGACGATTAACCCTTATTTCAAAAGATGGTTATATGCGGAATAATCGATGTTAAGTTTGTCTAAGTAATTCATTAAACTCCGATGATCGCGCTTCGGTGTGGCTAAAATATAGCCTTCCAGACATTCTTCACGCGTAATTTCAGTAACGCCTTTTTCCAAACCGAGCTGTCCAATTCGAGCGCCAATAGAATGCTTGGCAATATCGCGAAACGCTGCTGGAACCGGATCAACGAGCAAATTAAGAAATGCTTTGGCGTCTTCTGTCCATAAATGACGACTCTGTTCGACGTAATAGTTCTGCCAGTCTAGCTTTGATTTTCCATCTGCCATCGGCAACACTTTCAAAAACTTGCGGAACATAAAATAGCCACCAATTGCAAACATGCCTGCTAAGACAAATACCCATATAAAAATGAACCAAGAGAACGGTTGCCACATAGTTATTTTCACCTCAATTTTACTTATTCCTTATTTGTCAGAAATCCTCTATTAAGGTTACAATAGATGGCAGTGAAGATTCAAGGAGGAGTACGGAATTATGGCTAAAATTGGCTCACATGTATCGTTTTCGGATAAAGGTTTGTTGAATGCTGCGAACGAGGCTGCGGAATACGGTTCAGGTACATTTATGATCTATACGGGAGCGCCACAAAATACGAAGCGTAAGCCGATTGAAGAGCAATATATTGAAGAAGGAAAAGCGGTGATGAAAGCGAATGGTGTCGATGAAATCATTGTTCATGCGCCCTATATTATTAACCTTGGATCTTATAAGTCGTCCACCTTTGAATTAGCGGTCGACTTCTTGCAACAAGAAATGCATCGCACACATTATATTGGCGTTGAGCAAATTGTGTTGCACCCTGGTGCTTATACAGAGAAAGATTTGGACTATGGGATTGCCCGAATTGCAGAGGGCTTGAATGAAGTGCTAGCTGGCACGAACGAAACGAATGTCCATATCGCCCTTGAAACAATGGCTGGCAAGGGGACAGAAGTTGGACGGCGCTTTGAAGAATTGGCTCAGATTATGGATAGGGTAGAGCGAAACGATCGGTTGACGGTTTGCCTAGATACTTGCCATATTCATGATGCAGGATACGACATTGTAAATAATTTAGATGGTGTCTTAGATGATTTTGATCGCATTATTGGTTTGGATCGACTGGCGGTCTTGCATTTGAACGATAGTAAGAATCCATGTGGTGCAGGGAAAGACAGACACACACCGATTGGTTCGGGCTGGATTGGTCACGAGACATTTAAGAATATTGTAAATAATGATCGTCTTAAACATTTGCCGATGATTTTGGAGACACCGTGGATTGGAAAAGTCGATACAAAGCAACGCCCAATGTATGAGGTGGAAATAGCGTTGTTGAATGGCAATGTAGAGAACCGTTTTGGCGGGGAATTCCTGAATGATGTGGATAAGCTTGCTGCATTCTTCAGCAAAGAAGGCGTGGATGCTCGTGTGTTTACGTTAGCAACATGGGAATTGTTGAAGAGCGATGCAAAGGCCCGTAAGGCGGATCCGCGTGAACCGATGGAGCGCTTGTATGATCAAGTGATGGCGGCATCGTTGTTCCCAACATTATCGGAAGAACAAATCAACCAGCGTTTGGTCGCTTGGTTTGCGAAGTAAGGGGAGTTCGACATGATGAATCGTTATGTATCGGCTAACAAGCCAGTTGTTAGTCATTTGGAAAATCGCGCACGGATGTTGATTTCGTGTCCCGATCGGAATGGGATTGTGGCGGCTGTATCACAGTTCTT
>JBEGSW010000020.1:0-31006 GCA_041179705.1 Bacillota bacterium
TTCAACGCCGGTTTCTCCACAGGCAAACCTTGGATGAAGGTGAACCCGAACTATACAACAATCAACGTGGCTGCCGATTTGCAGAACCCGGATTCTGTACTGAATTACTATAAAGAAATGATTCAATTGCGTAAGGCGAATTTGACATTGGTTTATGGGAAATATCAGCTGATTTTGCCACGCCACAAAGAAATTTACGCATACACACGTACAGAAGGCGACGATACGATTCTTGTCGTAGCTAACTTGAAAGGCGAACCGACTACATTCAAGGCGCCACGTGGGTTGAAATACAAAGCAACAGAATTATTAATCGCAACCGAAACGGTCGATGGCCACGAGAATCCTCGCAACTTCGACTTGAAACCATATGAGGCTAGAGTATATCGCTTGAAATAAGAAGTGATTCATGGAGGAACAAGCATGACGGCTACGCCAGTCTGGAACGCCCAAGACGAACCGAATAAAGTCGCCGAAGCAGCAGCACTGTTACAGGCTGGCGAAGTTGTGGCCTTTCCAACGGAGACCGTCTACGGATTGGGCGCGGATGCCGGATCGGACGAAGCCGTAGCGAAAATCTTCGCTGCCAAAGGCCGTCCGTCCGACAATCCGCTCATCGTGCACCTCGCGTCCCGCGAGCAACTCCCACAGGTGGTCGCAGGCGAGCCTGGCGCAATCGAGCAAGCCCTCATGGCCGCCTTCTGGCCAGGTCCGCTGACGCTCGTATTGCCTGCGCGCCAAGACGCGCTATCCCCGCGTGTGACCGCAGGTCTCACAACGGTAGCCGTGCGCGTGCCCGACCACCCGCTTGCGTTAGCACTACTGCGCGCCTGTGGGCGACCACTCGCTGCGCCAAGCGCCAACCGCTCGGGGCGCCCGAGCCCGACAACGGCAGCGCACGTCGCGCTCGACCTTGACGGCCGCGTTGCGGCAATCCTCGACGGCGGTCCAACCGGCGTTGGACTGGAGTCGACTGTCGTTCAAGTCGTCAGCGAACCGACACCAGCCGTGCACATCCTTCGTCCAGGAGGCGTGACTGCGCAGCACATTCGTGAAGTAATCTCCTCCGACGTCAACATTATCATCGCCGATCAGCACGTGGAGGCCGAAAGCACGCCGCGCGCACCGGGTATGAAATACGCCCATTATGCCCCCAAAGGCGACCTAACCGTCGTCAGCGGCGACTCGCCAGAGCAAGTGGCAACCTGGATTGCGCAGCAACCGACTGACGTCGACGAACGGCTAGGCATCCTCACCTACGAGGAACACCTGCACTTCTACGAGCCTCTCCTCCAAAACAGCGAAACACCGCTAACCATCGTCACCTGCGGCAGCTGGCACGATCCAGCATCGGTTGCCCGCAACTTGTATGCAGCCCTTCGTCAATTCGATGAACTCGGCGCAACCCGCATCTTTGCTGAAGCCTATCCCGCGCAAGACGGCGGCCTCGGCCAAGCAGTCATGAACCGCCTCGTCAAAGCGGCCGGCAATAGCATCGTTGAACTAGCCAACAACTAAACAACATTCCCGATGTCTGCACCTAGCAACCTTAGGTGCAGACATTTTTTGTTATCCAATGAATAGGATGGACTACGGCGACGAAATGCCTGACCGTTCAAGGAGGCCGAGTACCATGATTACAAGCATCGTATTGGCAATTGTTATGGGGATTGATGCATTCACGCTCGGGATGGGCGTTGCGTTTAAGGGCGTTCGCTTGAAGTGGGTGTTAGCGCTCAGTTTTACCGTCGGATTGTTTCATACGTTGATGCCGCTCGCAGGCATGATTGCCGGGCATTATATTGGGGCGATACTGGGACAGGCGGCAGTCTATGCAGGGGGCAGCGTGATGCTTTTATTAGGTGCACATATGAGTTATCATGCATTGTGGGGGGAACGCGATTATGTAATGAATCCTTTCTCCATATGGGGAATGATCGTGTTTGCCATTGGTGTTAGCCTGGATTCGTTCTCGGTCGGCATTTCATTGGGCTTATTCGCGCAACATGTTGCGATGACCGTGATTTTTTTCGGGATCGCCGGCGGCTTCGCCGCATGTCTTGGCTTGCTCCTTGGTCGGCATTTAGCAGGATGGATGGGTAAGTATGGCGAAGTGGTGGGTGGCGCAGTTTTGATCGCGTGGGGCTTGAAGTTTATTTTGTAGGAGGCGCACAACGTGAAGTCGATTTTATATGTATGCACAGGGAATACGTGTCGTTCGCCGATGGCCGAATATTTGACGCGCAAACATGCAGAACGCTTGGGCATTGCTGTCGAAGTTCGCTCGGCGGGGGTCTTTGCCTATGACGGACAGTCGATGTCTGCGCACGCGCAAGAAGTGATGGCGAATGAAAAAATCGAAGGTTCAGCGGATTTTCGCTCCCAACGGATAACGGAACAATTGGTTCGAGAAGCAGATCTCGTTCTGACGATGACCGCTTCGCACAAACGCATGATTATGGATGTGTTTCCTTATGCGGCAGACAAGATTTTCACGCTCCATGAATATGTGGAGGGGTCTGATGCAGACGTCGCTGATCCGTTCGGCGGAAGCTATACCCACTATCAACAAACGGCGCAGGAATTGGAAACGACGATTGCGCGAATGTTTGCAATTTGGAGCGAAAACTATTAAAATAAATTGTATATTTGTACACCTAATGTAACTGGCGACGACGAGTGGGCAACCACGATGGAGCATTGGGATAGTCGGCCGGTCGCCTGGGCAGAGCAAGAACGAGAGAAGTGTTTTTTTCGTGTCTGCTCTTTTTGTATTTTTAAGGAGGTTTATGCATTGAAAGTAGCAATTGGTGCAGATCATGGCGGTGTTCGTCTTAAAGATGAACTCGTTACATATATCAAGTCGCTTGGCCATGAAGTCGAAGACTTGGGTTGCGATTGTGCGACTGCGGTTGATTACCCTGATTATGCATTGCCCGTATGTGAACGCGTACAGCAAGGCAAGGCCGATCGTGGCATTCTGATCTGTGGGACAGGCATTGGCATGTCGATTGCGGCGAACAAGTTGAAAGGCATTCGTTGTGCGCTCGTACACGATGCATTCTCGGCGAAGGCAACGCGCGAACATAATGACACGAATGTGTTGGCAATGGGCGAGCGCGTCATTGGTCCCGGCTATGCGCAAGACATCGTTGGCATTTGGCTTGGAACAGCATTTAGTAAGCAAGAGCGTCACGTGAATCGGATTAACAAAATTTCCGCAATCGAGGCGAATCAATAATGCATACATTAACGGAACAAGTAAGCACCATTGTTGAAGAACTAATCCAAGCTGGGAAGCTGCAACCGGGACAACTGATCGTCATCGGCGCGAGTACAAGCGAAGTTATTGGTGAACACATTGGCAAGCATGGTTCCATCGATGTTGCAGAAGCGCTGTTTGCTGGAATTAACGCAACGCGCAAGAAACACGGTCTCGCTATTGCTTTTCAATGTTGCGAGCACCTGAATCGAGCGCTTGTCGTTGAGCGGGAGTGGTTGGACAAGCATCCACAGTTCGTCGAAGTTAGCGCGATTCCAGTTCCGAAGGCAGGCGGCTCAATGGCCGCTTACGCATTCAGACATTTGGACCAGCCGGTACTTATTGAATCCGTTCAAGCGCATGCGGCAATCGACATAGGAGACACACTAATTGGCATGCATTTGAAGTCAGTTGCTGTGCCATTCCGACCTTCGGTTCGCACACTCGGTTCCGCACACATCACGACAGCTTACACGAGACCGAAGTTGGTCGGTGGCGAGCGCGCCGTTTATAAAGCAGATATCGCGAATTCATTATTTTAGATAAATCATACTTTGGGAGGAATTAGGAACATGGAATTTTTGAAGCAGCAAGACCAGCAAGTTGTAGATGCAATGAAATTGGAGTTGCAACGTCAACAAGATAACATTGAATTGATCGCATCCGAGAACATCGTAACGCGTGCCGTTATGGAAGCAATGGGTACAGTTCTTACGAACAAGTACGCAGAGGGCTACCCAGGCAAGCGCTACTACGGTGGTTGTGAACATGTAGACATTGTTGAAGATATCGCGCGTCAACGCGCATGCGAATTGTTCGGTGCTGAGCACGCGAACGTGCAACCGCACTCCGGCGCTCAAGCGAACATGGCTGTATACCTTGCAGCATTGAACCCTGGCGACACGGTATTGGGTATGAACTTGGCACATGGTGGTCACTTGACGCACGGTAGCCCGGTTAACGCTTCCGGTATTTTATATAACTTCGTTCCTTATGGTGTTAACCCTGAGACGTTCACTTTGGACTATGAAGAAATCCGCAAATTGGCGTTCAAGCACAAGCCTCGTATGATCGTTGCTGGTGCATCCGCTTACCCGCGTGAAATCGACTTCGAGAAATTAGCAGGCATCGCGAACGATGTTGGCGCATTCTTGTTCGTTGACATGGCGCACATCGCTGGTCTTGTCGCTGCTGGTGAGCACCCAAGCCCAGTGCCTTACGCACACTTTGTAACAACAACGACGCATAAGACATTGCGCGGTCCACGTGGCGGTATGATTCTTTGCCGTAAATCCTGGGCAGCTGCAATTGATAAAGCTGTTTTCCCTGGTTCCCAAGGTGGTCCATTGATGCACGTGATTGCTGCGAAAGCTGTTGCTTTCGGTGAAGCGTTGCAACCAGAATTCAAGACATATGCGCAACAAGTTAAAGCAAACGCGAAAGCACTTGCAGCTGAATTGACTGCACAAGGCGTTGAAATCATCTCCGGCGGTACTGACAATCACTTGATGTTGGTAGACCTTCGTCCACTTGGCATCACTGGAAAAGACGCAGAGCACGTGCTTGATGAAGTGAAAATTACAGTTAACAAGAACGGTATTCCATTCGATACAGCTTCTCCATTCAACCCATCCGGTATCCGTATCGGTACGCCAGCAATCACAACGCGCGGCATGAAAGAAGAAGACATGAAGGTCATCGGTCAAGTCATCGCAATGACGTTGAAAGCACCAAAAGACGCGGCAACGTTAGACAAAGCACGCAGCTTGGTTGCTGAGTTGACAAAGAAATACCCACTATATGATGGTTTGCAGTACTAATTCGATCAGCTCCATACGAAGGCCCCTCATCAGAGGGGTCTTTTTTATGTTGTTAGTGCCAACTGTAGCGTCTGCAGATTAGCTAGGTCTAATGTCCGGAGATAAAGCATACAAATATACATCTTATGCACAAATCGAAGGAGGCGATCGCTTGGACACGTGGATCGAATGGAGCATGACAGTGAGCTTAATCATTTTATTTATAATCGTAAGCGTAACGGATATCCGACATCGGATTATTCCGAATTGGGCAACACTTGGTTTTGGCATAGTGTTTGTTGGCCTGCGAATCGCCATGCCGTCCGATCCTTGGTGGGATGCCTATTTGGCAATGGTGATTACCTACGTGGGACTAGCTCTCGTTAGCATCTGGAGTCGAGGGGCGCTCGGCGGCGGAGATGTAAAGCTCCTTGCCATCGTTGCGCTCTTACTGGGGACGAGTCAAATTATGAATGCAATCGTACTCTCCTGCACGGCAGCCATTATTTATGCCATTTGGCGAAGAATCGCACAAAAAAAGCCCGTGAACGAAGAACTTCCGTTCGGGCCCTTTATTGCAATCGGCGTATTAATTACATGGTCGACCATCTTACTTACTTGACCGTTTCGTATGGCCATTCGTTCATGCCGCCCAGTGTGTTGTAGGTTTTTACGAAACCAGCTGCTTTCAAAATTTCCTGTGCTTGACCGGAACGATTGCCACTGCGACAAATAAGCACGTACGGCGTGTCTTTATCCAACTCATCTAGGCGCGCTTCCAATTCTTGCAACGGTAACAATTTTGCCTCTTTAATGTGGCCTTCCGCGTACTCCTCCGGTGTTCGCACATCCAATACGGTCATGCCACCGTCAATCAGCGCCTTTGCTTCCTCGAAATTCACATTAATATGCAGCCCAGACGAGGAATCTTCATCCGTTCCACAAGCACTTAAACCGGCAACCAAGAGGAACAGGATCAAAACGATCGAACCAATGCGCAAACTGCTCAATTATGCCACTCCCCTTATATCCTAATATCTATATTAAACGATATAGATTTCTAAAAAGCAAACCTTCTCCCACACGAATCAGAATGCTATACTAATGGCAATCTACGAAAAAAACGATGTGGAGGATGAACCGCGATGACAAGCGCACATGTGACAGTCTGTGAGCACCCATTAATCAAGCACAAATTAACGTTGATTCGCGACCGTAAAACCTCGAACAAAGATTTTCGTGAACTCGTGAATGAAGTCGCGATGTTAATGACCTATGAAGTGACAAAGGACTTACCAACGCGCAAAGTGATCACGGAGACACCGGTAGCGATTACCGAGACGGAAGTGTTGGATGGCCTTCATGTTGGGTTAATTCCCATTTTGCGTGCTGGGATTGGATTGGTCGAAGGGGTCCAGAAAGTGATGCCGAGCGCAGTAATTGGTCACATTGGCCTTAAGCGGAATCACGATACCTTGAAGCCGGAACAATATTATTTTAATTTGCCGGCACAAGCTAGCCAACGACAGTTAATTATTCTCGATCCGATGTTGGCGACAGGCGGTTCTGCGATTGCAGCGATTTCTTTGTTGAAAGAACAAGGTTGCAGACGAATTAAATTAATGTGCATGATTGCCGCGCCCGAAGGCGTTGAAGCAGTGAAACAAGCACACCCAGACGTGCCAATCTACTTGGCAGCGATCGATGAGAAATTGAACGAACGCGGCTACATTGTCCCAGGACTGGGCGACGCCGGCGATCGCATATTCGGCACAGTATAACCGGGGCCAGGCCCCTTTTACCAATAAATGTTAAAAAAGGATGATTCCATTGGCAGAGCAACAACAGCGATTGAAAGTAATGACGATTTTTGGCACGCGTCCAGAAGCGATTAAGATGGCTCCGTTGATTCTGGAACTACAGAAGCACCCCGAGCAGATTGAATCCATCGTTTGTGTAACGGCACAGCATCGCCAAATGTTGGACCAGGTGTTGGAAGTGTTCAACATTACACCAAATTATGACCTTGATGTGATGAAAGATCGTCAGACGTTGAACGAACTTACCGTCCGTGTATTGCAGGGACTTGATCCGATCTTCCGTGAAGCGCAGCCTGATCTTGTGCTGGTGCACGGGGACACGCTGACAACATTCGTCGCAAGTTATTCTGCATTCATGCAGCAAATCCAAGTTGGTCACGTGGAAGCGGGACTTCGTACGTGGAATAAGTTATCCCCATTCCCAGAAGAAATGAACCGTCAGTTGACGGGTGTTTTGGCTGATTTGCACTTTGCGCCAACTTCATGGTCAGCAGGGAACCTAACAAGTGAAAAGAAAAATCCGGACGCGATTTACACAACTGGAAATACAGTTACGGACGTGTTCCAATACACAGTCAAGCAAGACTATACGCACGAAGTGTTGGATTGGGTTGGCAATCGCAAATTGATTTTAATGACGGCACACCGACGCGAAGCGCAGGGCGAGCCCCATCGTCGCATTTTCAAAGCCGTTCGCCAATTGGCAGATGAATTCGAAGACATCGCAATCGTCTATCCGGTTCATCCAAGTCCAGCTGTGCGCGAGCCTGCACACGAAATGCTAGGCAACCATCCGCGAATCAAATTAATTGATCCATTAGATGTGGTCGACTTGCATAACTTCTATCCGCACACGCATATGATATTGACGGACTCCGGAGGTCTACAAGAAGAAGCGCCATCGTTCGGCGTACCGGTGCTCGTACTGCGCGACACGACCGAACGTCCAGAAGGTATCGAAGCAGGAACACTTGAGCTCGTGGGCACAGATGATGAAATCATCTACAACAAAGCGAAGCAACTGCTGACAGACACAGCGGCATACGAGAAAATGTCACAGGCAGCGAACCCGTATGGCGATGGACATGCCTCCGAACGCATCGTACAAGCGATTTTGCACCACTTCAAACGGGGCGTAGACCGACCAGCACCATTCAGCACGAAATAATTGTGAACATCCTATGACAAAAGTCACACATCTTATCACAAGACAGTGTTCACACCCCACAAAAAAAGCCTGTAATGACAAGGCTTTCGTCATTTTGAAAGCGTTTTTAATAATATTGTCCATTAATTGACAACGTAGTCATCACTTCGATACAATATTAGGGATTGTGCATACTTGCGGAGGGTCTAAATGAACGACAATCCATGGAAAGCAATGGGCCTTGTCAGCGCCGTAGGCGTGGACCTGGCTTTGTGTATGTGGCTCGGTTACTTAGGCGGCACCATTTTGGATCAACAACAGGGTTTTGAGATGGTGTGGGCTTTGATCGGACTAGGTGTCGGCTTAGTTGTCGGCATTGGCACAGTTATTTTATTAATTAAGCGATTTACGGGGGACGGGAATAATGATTGATTCAAAGTCCAACCTGAAACGCGCCCAACGTATTTCTTATTTGATTATTTCACTAAGCTTAATCGCTTGGGCCATCAAGCCAGAGTGGGAACCACTCGCAGGCGGATTCATAATTGGAATCGCTGGTAGTTTAATCATGAGTTGGCATCTGCAATGGAAGACAGTGAAATTCGCTGAATTGATCGCCAAGACGCAAGCCAAGCCACGATTCAACCTTGGATTTTTAACGCGAGCAAGTATCGGCGTTCTGGCGTATGTCGTCTCTGTCGAAGTTTTTCATTTTAATTTCTATATGACGGTTGTTGGATTATTTGTAGTTCAGGTCATGACAATCGCATTAATAGGTAAATTTCAATCTTCTGTTGAAAGGGGTGAAAAATAAACATGGATCATTTAACACCGTATATCACAGTAGCCGGGATTAAGTTCGACTTAGCCATGATTTTGATGATTCTGGTCTCCAGTACAATCACTTTCTTGCTTGCTAGACTAGCCGTTCGCGGTGCGTCGGTCACTAATCCTACGAAAATGCAGAACTTTATTGAGTGGGTTATCGAATTCGTAATCAATATTATTGGTACGACGATGGATTACTCGAAGAAGGGACGCATCTACCTCACCCTTGGTTTGACATTGATTATCTACATCTTCGTAGGTAACATGTTGGGACTACCGTTCTCGATCATCACGGAAGTGAAGCACGAGACAACAACGGCTGTGAGTCAGCAAGGCAATGTAGCATCCGCTGAAGAGACAGACGCTCACGCGACTGAGGAAGCAGACAGTCATGCGACTGAAGAATCTACATCGCACGAGCATCACGCAGTGGAAGTACCGACTATCTTCGGTTACGAGTTGGATCCGGAAGGGTTCGCTAAAGTAACAGAAGAAGCTGAGAAAAAAGGCGAAACACCGCATTATGCTTACCTCTGGTGGAAATCTCCAACAGCGAATGCATCTGCGACTATGGCCTTAGCGTTGATGGTTGTCGTACTTACGCATTTCGAGGGTATGCGCCGCAACAAGAAAGGATACTGGAGTCACTACTTGTATCCGAATGCAGCATTCTTACCGCTTAACTTGATCAAGGTGGTTTCCAAGCCATTATCACTTGGTCTTCGTCTATACGGTAACATCTTTGCCGGCGAGGTTATGATCGGCGTAATCATTTCCATGCTTGGATTCATTGGAATTCCAGCGTTGGTGATTTGGCAAGGTTTCTCATTATTCGTTGGCGCAGTTCAGGCCTTCGTATTCGCTATGTTGACTATGGTTTACATGTCACAAGAAATTGTGTCAGACGACCATTAATATCAAACAAACTAAACTTTTAATTATTCTAAGGAGGCAACACAAATGGGAGCATTAGCATTAGTAGCAGCAGCAATCGTATTCGGTCTAGGTGCATTGGGCGCAGGTATTGGTAACGGTTTGATCGTAGGTCGTACAGTAGAAGGTATCGCTCGTCAACCAGAACTACAAGGTAAATTGCAAACAACAATGTTTATCGGGGTAGCGTTGGTAGAAGCACTTCCAGTAATTTCCCTAGTATTAGCATTCATCTTCTTGGGTCGCGCGTAATCGTAACCCCTTTGAATCTATCTATGACAACCATCACTGAGAAGGGAGTGACATACCAGTGGTAATCGATTGGTCTACATTTATCATCCAAATCGTTGCGTTCTTGATTTTGTATCTATTGCTTTCCAAATACGCGTTCAAACCTTTGTTCGGTATCATGGAAGCACGTAAGAAGCACATTCAAGATCAACTCGATCATGCAGCGAACAGCCGCGAAGAAGCAGCGAGATTGCTTAACGAGCAAACAGCAGCACTTCAAGCGACAAAGCAAGAAGCTTATGGCATTCTTGAGCAAGCGCGTGTATCCAGTGAGAAGACAGCAGAAGAAATCGTTCGTCAAGCGAAAGCAGAAGCAACTCGTCTGAAAGACGAAGCAGTGAGTGAGATTGACAGCGAGAAAAATAAAGCCATTGCATCCTTGCGCACAGAAGTGGCAGGCTTGTCCGTGTCGATTGCTTCTAAGATTATCGAGAAGAACGTTGACGCGAAAGAACAAGAGCAATTGGTAGAAAAAACATTGAAAGACTTAGGAGGCAAATTATGAGCAGCAATAGTGTAGTCGCAAAGCGCTATGCAAAGGCGCTGTTCGAAGTTGCCCAAAGCAAAAAAATCGTCGAAGGCGTTGAGACAGAACTTAAATCAGTTGTTGCAGCGCTTCAAGCAGACGAGAACTTCGCTAAATTCTTAGTGCACCCGAACATCGCATCTTCTGACAAAGTAGATGTGTTGAAGAAGGCGTTCGCAAAGAACGTTAGTGAAACAACATTGAACACATTACAGCTACTTGTTGAAAGTGGCCGTGAATCTATTATCGAAGACTTACTTGAGAACTATGTAAGCATTGCGAATGCCTTAACAGGATCCGCTTCCGCAGTCGTGACAACGCCTAAAGCATTGTCCGAGAAGGAATTGGCTAATGTGGCAGCAGAATTCGGTAAATCCATTGGCAAATCCGTACGCGCTGAGAACGTGGTTGATCCAACTTTACTTGGTGGGTTAACGATTCGTGTCGGCGACCGTCTTTACGATGGCAGCCTTTCTGGCAAACTTGCAAGACTTGAAAAAGCTTTGAACACTACGAAAGCATAAAGGACAGGGGTGAGGTTCGTTGAGTATCAGACCTGAGGAAATCAGCTCTTTGCTGAAACAACAGATCGAAAATTTCAAATCCGATATCGAAGTCGTTGATGTAGGTACAGTTATCCAAGTGGGTGACGGTATTGCTCGCGCTCATGGTTTGTCGAACGTTATGTCAGGGGAACTTCTTGAGTTCGCTAACGGCGTAATGGGTATGGCGTTAAACCTTGAAGAGAACAACGTAGGTATCGTTATTATGGGTCCATTCACTGGCATTCGCGAAGGCGACCAAGTGAAACGTACGGGCCGTATCATGGAAGTACCAGTAGGTGAGGAATTATTGGGTCGCGTCGTGAACCCGCTTGGACAACCAGTTGATGGTCGTGGTCCAATCAACACGACACAATTCCGTCCAATCGAATCACCAGCACCAGGCGTAATTGACCGTAAATCCGTTCATGAGCCGATGCAAACAGGGATTAAAGCAATCGACGCAATGATTCCAGTTGGTCGTGGTCAACGTGAGTTAATCATCGGTGACCGTCAGA
Source organism: Bacillota bacterium (assembly GCA_041179705.1). Lineage (GTDB taxonomy): Bacteria > Bacillota > Bacilli > Paenibacillales > JBEGSW01 > JBEGSW01. Next base: position 11,667 of record JBEGSW010000020.1, read on the forward strand.
CAGGTAAGACTGCAATCGCGATTGATACAATCATCAACCAAAAAGGCAACGGCATGATCTGTATCTACGTTGCAATTGGTCAAAAGCAATCCACTGTAGCACAAGTTGTTGAGACGCTTCGTCGTAACGGCGCACTTGACTACACAATCGTTGTAACGGCATCAGCTTCCGAGCCAGCGCCATTGCAATACCTTGCACCATACACAGGCGTATCCATGGGTGAGTACTTCATGTACAAAGGCCAACACGTCTTAGTTGTATACGATGACTTGTCTAAACAAGCAGCGGCATACCGCGAACTTTCCTTGTTGCTTCGTCGTCCACCAGGTCGTGAAGCATATCCAGGGGACGTATTCTACTTGCATTCCCGCTTGTTAGAGCGTTCTGCGAAGTTGAGCGACGCATTGGGCGGTGGTTCTTTGACGGCATTGCCATTCATCGAAACACAAGCTGGTGACGTATCCGCATACATCCCAACTAACGTTATTTCCATCACGGATGGTCAGATCTTCCTAGAGGCAGATTTGTTCTACTCCGGTCAACGTCCAGCTGTTAACACAGGTATTTCCGTATCTCGTGTAGGTGGCTCGGCACAAATCAAAGCCATGAAAAAAGTTGCAGGTACACTGCGTTTGGATATGGCACAATACCGCGAATTGCAAGCTTTCGCTCAGTTCGGCTCCGACTTGGATAAAGCGACACAAGGTCGTCTAAACCGTGGTGCACGTACAGCGGAAATCTTGAAACAAGGTGTTAACCAACCGATGTCCGTTGAGAAGCAAGTTGTTTCCCTATATGCGGTAACAAAAGGTTTCTTAGACGATATCGAAGTAGCAGACGTTCTTCGTTTTGAGAAAGAATTCTTGCAATATGCAGAGTCGAACACGCCAGAAATCTTCAAATCAATCATTGATACGAAAGATTTGACGAAAGAGAACGAAGAAGCGATCCAAGCATCGTTGAACGCGTTCAAAAAAGGCTTTGCCGGCTCCAAGTAAGTTAAACTATTTTCTCGTGAAAGCTTGGAGGTGAAACGATGGCTAAAGGACTTCGCGAAATTAAGCGTCAAATTAAAAGTATTCAAAGCACGAAGCAAATCACCAAAGCAATGGAGATGGTTGCTGCTGCGAACTTACGTAAAGCACAACAACGCGCTGAAGCTTCCCGACCTTATTCGGAGAAAATTCAAGACGTGATTGCAAGCATTGCAGCAAGTTCTGGTGGGGTAAAGCATCCTATGCTAGAATCTCGTCCAATCAAGAAGACGGGTTACCTCATAATCTCTTCTGATCGTGGACTAGCTGGTGGTTTTAATGCGAACGTATTGAAGAAATTAACGACAATGCTTAGCGAAAACCATGCTTCGAAGGACGAGTATGCGTTGTTCGTGGTAGGTCGTAAAGGGCGTGACTTCTTGAAACGCCGCAACTTCCCAGTTGTGGAAGAAGTAACGGGTCTTTCCGATGCACCTCGCTTCTCAGACATTAAGACCGTCGCTTCAACAGCAGTTAGCATGTACGAAACTGGTGCAGTAGATGAACTGTACTTGGTATATAACAAATTCGTGAATGCGATTACGCAAACGCCAGTTGCCAACCGTTTACTACCGCTTGCGGAAGTAGCGAAAGCATCTGCTGATACGCCAGCATACGAATACGAGCCATCGGCTGAAGAAGTGCTAGCAGTGTTGTTGCCGAAATATGCAGAGACATTGATCTATAGTGCTGTTTTGGAATCGAAGGCATCTGAATTCGGTGCGCGTATGACGGCTATGGGTAACGCAACGAAGAATGCAACGAAGATTATCAACAATCTTACATTGCAATTTAACCGTGCTCGACAAGCAGCAATCACTCAGGAGATTTCTGAGATTGTTGCCGGTGCGAGTGCACAAGGATAATAAAGCTACCTTTTGAAGGAGGGATTTGGATGAGTAAAGGACGCGTTTTGTCCGTTACGGGACCGTGTGTCGATATCGAATTCGACCGTGGCCAGTTACCGGCAATCTTGAATGCGATTGAAATTAAACGTCCGTCTACATCTGCTGGCGAGCCGAACATCGACTTGACATTAGAAGTAGCGGTTCATCTTGGCGACAACGTTGCACGTTGTATCGCAATGAGTACAACGGATGGTCTAGTTCGTGGTTTAGAGGCGACTGACCTTGGTAAACCAATCACAGTTCCAGTAGGCGATGCAGTATTGGGACGTGTATTGAACGTTCTTGGTCAACCAATCGATAACGCTGGAGACATCGTTACTGATTTAGCAAGCCCAATCCACCGTGAAGCTCCATCGTTCGACAACTTGTCCACGCAAGCTGAAATCTTGGAAACGGGTATTAAAGTTATCGACCTTATCGCGCCTTACGCGAAGGGTGGTAAAATCGGTTTGTTCGGTGGTGCCGGCGTAGGTAAGACTGTAACAATCCAGGAATTAATCAACAACATCGCACAAGAGCATGGCGGTATTTCCGTATTTGCTGGTGTAGGTGAGCGTACGCGTGAAGGAAATGACCTTTACCACGAGATGAAAGATTCCGGCGTTATCAACAAAACTGCCATGGTATTCGGTCAGATGAACGAGCCACCAGGAGCGCGTCTTCGCGTAGCCTTGACTGGTTTGACAATGGCAGAACATTACCGTGATGAGCATGGGAAAGACGTATTGTTGTTCGTAGATAACATCTTCCGCTTTACTCAAGCGGGCTCTGAGGTTTCCGCGTTACTAGGTCGTATGCCATCCGCAGTAGGTTACCAACCAACATTGGCAACTGAAATGGGTCAATTGCAAGAGCGTATCACTTCGACGAAGAACGGTTCCGTTACTTCCATCCAAGCGATCTACGTTCCTGCCGATGACTACACGGATCCAGCGCCAGCAACAACGTTTGCTCACTTGGATGCTACAACAAACTTGGACCGTAAAATTTCCGAGATGGGTATCTTCCCAGCGGTAGATCCACTTGCTTCTTCTTCCCGTATCCTAGCTCCTGAAGTAGTTGGCGATGACCACTACAACGTAGCGCAAGGCGTTAAACGTATCTTGCAACGATACAAAGAATTGCAAGATATCATCGCAATCTTGGGTATGGACGAGTTGTCTGAAGAAGACAAATTAACTGTACAACGCGCGCGTAAAGTACAACGTTTCTTGTCTCAGCCATTCCACGTTGCAGAACAATTTACAGGTATCGCAGGAAAATACGTACCAGTAAAAGAAACTGTTCGCAGCTTCAAAGAGTTGCTAGAAGGTAAACATGACGACTTGCCAGAAGCAGCGTTCATGTATGTTGGCACGATCGAAGAAGCGAGAGAGAAAGCGAAAACCCTTTAAGGGCGAGGAGGTAATTACTCATGAGCACTCTCTTATTGGAAATCGTAACACCAGAATCGAAGGTTTATGCCAAAGACGTGGCAATGGTGTCCGTCAAAGGTACAGCCGGGGAACTCGGGATTTTGCCACATCACGTACCATTTGTAACACCGCTTGAAATTGCTCCAGTGAAAGTTCACCTTGCAGGTGGCGGATACGAGTATATCGCGGTGAACGGTGGTTTCGTAGAAATTCGCAAAGACAAAGTTGTCATCTTAGCAGAGACAGCGGAATTGGCTAGCGACATTGACGTATCCCGTGCACAACTAGCTAAACAACGTGCGGAAGACCGCTTGAAAGCGTCCAAAGACGAGTACGATCACCGTCGTGCCGAACTTGCCCTTTCCCGCGCACTCAACCGTATCAACGTTAAAAACCAAGATAACTAATTTACACATGAAAGCTATTCGAATCCGGACACACTTCCGAGTGTGCCGCGGCTCGGGTAGCTTTTTTTGTCCTTCGTATTAATTCCCAAACGCAAAAGAAATCAATTATCATAAAATGACAAAACCATCGCTCCTAGAAGCAAACTTGACCGTCTTCAAGAATTTTCGAAAATGTTAACCAATGCGGTATACACTTTTTCATGTTCTTGAAATACCCCTCATCGAAGCAACCATGCATCGCAACCACACAAAAAAATGTGCAATTCCATGAAGGAACCGCACATGCTTTACAAGAAATGATAAATTTTGCTTCAGACTTAGTATATCATGGTAGTAGATAGAATAAGACAGGGCACGAATGGCATGCTAGAGGAGGACAAAGACAATGGTTCGATTTGGGATAGTGGGAACGAGTAAGATTACGACGGAGTTTTGGAAAGCGGTGGGGTTGGCCTCGGACACCAGGGGGGTGTCGGTACAGGCCGTGTACTCGCGGAACCTAGAGACCGGTGAGCACTATGCGAAAAGTCACAGCATCCCACACGTATTCACTGATATAACTGCTATGGTGCAGTCACAGCAAATCGACGCGATCTACATCGCGAGTCCGAATGCGTTCCACGCAGAGCATGCCATCACAGCAATGAATGCCGGTAAACACGTGCTCGTCGAGAAGCCAATGGCCTCCAACGCGAGTGAAGTCGAGCGAATGATCGCAGCGGCTCAAGCGAACAATGTCCTACTTATGGAAGCGATGAAATCAACCGTCCAGCCGGGCTTCGAACTTGTGCGCCAAAACCTACATAGAGTCGGCCAAGTCCGCAAATACGTCGCATCGTATTGCCAATACTCCTCGCGCTATGACGCCTTCAAGCAAGGGATCATCGCCAATGCCTTCAAGCCTGAACTCTCAAATGGCGCACTACTCGACATTGGCGTCTACACGCTCCACCCGCTGATTCAAATATTCGGCGAGCCACAAACAATAAAAGCGCAAGCGACCATGCTTAGCACGGGTGTCGATGGGGCAGGTAGTATTGTGATGGGGTACGAGGGGATGGAGGCAGTCGTTTTGTATAGCAAAATTACGGATTCGCACCTCCCTTCGGAAATTCAGGGCGAGTCAGGCACGCTGCTCATCGATCGCATTAATGAACCGCGTGAAATTAAATTTGTGGGCCGTGACGGAACGGTCGAGCAATGGTCGGCACTGGAAGTCGAGCATGGGATGGTCGATGAAGTGCACCATTGTGTCGATTTAATCGAGCGAGGCTTGTCGGAATCGCCAATCAACACGCACAAAGCGTCGCTCGGTGTCGCACGAACGATGGATGCCGCTCGCCAACAAATCGGACTCCGCTTCCCCGCCGACCACATTTAGGGGCCTGGCCCCGTTTTGTACATATGTTGAAAGCGCTATATTTTGTGCGTTCGGCGATAGACTTGCTAACATGCATTTGATATATTTAAGTAGTTGACTAAACTTTTGAACAATCGATATAGGAGGGGGCTTTTCGCATGTATTTCACGCAATACGCGCTAGTCGGAATGTTCATTCTGCTTGGCATACTACTACCTGTTATCGCTTTGACATTGGGAAGTTTCTTGCGCCCAAACAAACCGAGCCTATTAAAGCAAACCACGTATGAAAGCGGAAATGAACCGATTGGCGAAGGCCAAGTCAGATTCAACATTCGCTACTACTTATTCGCACTAATGTTCGTCATCTTTGATGTCGAGACTGTTTTTCTATATCCGTGGGCAGTGGCGTATGACAAGCTTGGCTTGTTCGCGCTCGTCGAAATGCTAATATTCGTTGCCTTACTTGCAGTTGGACTACTATACGCATGGAAGAAGAAGGTGCTCAAATGGAATTCCAATTAGAAAACATTTCACCAGAAGAACGCAAAGAACTCGAACAGAACGTGTTCTTTTCCACCCTCGAACAACTCAAAGCGTGGGCGCGCTCCAACTCCTTGTGGCCGCTAACGTTTGGTTTGGCATGCTGTGCCATCGAGATGATGGGGACGGGCGCTTCACACTATGACCTTGACCGTTTTGGCGTTATTTTCCGAACATCCCCGCGACAATCCGATTGCATGATCGTGTCCGGAACGGTGACGAAGAAGATGGCGCCTTTGTTGCGTCGTCTGTACGATCAAATGCCTGAGCCGAAATGGGTAATCGCGATGGGTTCCTGCGCAACAGCAGGTGGCCCGTACATCAAATCCTATTCCGTCGTCAACGGCGTAGACAAGATCGTGCCAGTCGACGTCTATATTCCGGGTTGCCCGCCGAATCCAGCGGCACTCATCTATGGCATCAACAAGTTACAAGAGAAAATCAAGTACGAAGCGAAGACAGGGAAGCGGGTGACTGATCGATGAGCGACGAAATCAAGACACCGGAGCAACTCGAAGCCGAGAAAGCCGCGAAAGTCCAAGCAGCCGCAGAAGCGCGCGCCGCACGTGCCGCAGCCAAAGCCGCAGCCGAGGCCGAAGCCGCAGAAGCAACGCCGAAAGAACCGTCTCCACAACAACCGATCCTCGATCGCCTTGTGGCCATCGTCAACGAACAAGTGGGCAGCGACATCATCGTCGAATCCTACATCAACGAAATGGACGCACACATCCCAACGCTCGTCGTGAAAGCCGACAACTGGGCCGCACTTGCGCCAATCCTAAAAAATCACGAAGAACTGCAACTCGAATACCTGCGTAACCTATCAGGCGTCGACCGCGAAACCCATATGGAATGCGTCTACTACCTGATTAACCTTACAAATAAGCAAAACTACGCCATCAAAGTCACAACCGACCGCGACAACGCTATCATCCCATCCGTTACTCCGGTATGGGCAACAGCAGAGTGGAACGAGCGCGAAGTCTTTGACTTGCTTGGCATTCAATTCCCAGGTCACCCGAACATGAAGCGCATCATGCTGACTGACGATTGGGTTGGCCATCCATTGCGCAAAGACTACGTCCAAATCGATTCGGAGGTGTAAGACGATGCTAAGAACAGAAGAACTACTACTCAACGTCGGTCCTCAGCATCCATCGACGCACGGGGTATTCCGAATCGTCCTCAAAATTGACGGCGAAATCATCAAAGAAGCAACACCCGTCATTGGGTACTTGCACCGCGGTACGGAAAAACTTGCAGAGAACCTCAACTACACACAAATCATCCCTTACACAGACCGCATGGACTATGTATCCGCGATGACGAACAACTACGCGCTCGTGAACAGCGTAGAAAAAATGATGCAACTTGAAATCCCCGAGCGTGCAGAATTCCTTCGCTTAATCGTGATGGAATTACAACGCATCGCCAGCCACTTGGTTTGGTTCGGTACATACTTATTAGATATCGGCGCGATGAGCCCGTTCTTGTACGCATTCCGCGATCGCGAGACAATCATCAACCTATTCAACGAGTTATGCGGTGCCCGCTTAACTTATTTCTACATGCGCGTAGGCGGCGTCAAGTGGGACGCACCAGAAGGCTGGATCGAGAAAGTGAAGAACTTCTTGCCAGAAATGCGTCGCAACTTGGACGAGTATCATGAGCTTGTCAGTGGCAACGAAATTTTCCTTGCTCGCGTCAAAGGCATCGGCAAATACGACGCACAGACCGCAATCAACTTTGGTCTATCCGGCGCAAACCTTCGCTCCACAGGCGTGAAGTGGGACTTGCGTAAAGACCAACCGTATAGCATTTATGACCGTTTTGAATTCGACGTTGCTACACACCCTGACGGTGACTGCTGGTCCCGTTACGTCGTGCGTATGGAAGAAATCAAACAATCGATTCGCATCCTTGAGCAAGCCGTGGAGCAATTCCCAGCGGAAGGCGAAATCATGGGCAAAGTACCGCGCGTCATTCGTCCTGCAGAAGGCGAAGTTTACGCCGGCATCGAATCCCCACGTGGCGAAATCGGTGTCCATATCGTCTCCAAAGGAAAAGCAGAGCCATATCGCTTGAAATTCCGTCGCCCATCATTCACCAACTTGCAAATCCTCGAGAAATTGCTTGTCGGCGAGAACATCACGAACATGGTCACCATCCTTGGCGGCATCGACATCGTATTAGGGGAGGTTGATGGCTAGTGATCGATTTAATTCAATCGCAACTGACATTCACGAACCTAATCCTGTTGTTCATCATCGCGGCAGTATTACTGATGACGCTACTCGGATTCGTTTCCTATGCAATCTACTTCGAACGTAAATTCATCGGCTGGATCCAATTGCGGATTGGGCCAAACCGTACAGGCCCACTTGGCTTGTTCCAATCGTTCGCAGATATTCTCAAACTATTAATCAAAGAAGACGTCATCCCAACGAAAGCCGACAAAACGCTGTTCATCATCGCGCCAGTCATCGCTTTCGCCCCGGCATTTATCGTCTTAGCGACAATTCCGTACGCGGAGAACTTACCGTTTGCGGATTTGAACGTCGGTTTACTTTACTACATCGCAATTTCCGGACTGACAACACTCGGGATGTTGATGGGTGGCTGGGCGTCCAACAATAAATATGCATTACTCGGCGGCATGCGTTCCGCAGCACAAATGATCAGCTACGAAGTGCCGCTTGTTATCTCCGTTATCGGGGTAATCTTGATGACAGGTAGCTTGAAACTTTCCGCGATTGTGGAAGGCCAAGCTGGCTACATCTGGAACTGGAACATCTTCCCGCAAGCCGTCGCATTCATCATCTTCTTGATCGCAGCTGTGTCGGAGTTGAACCGTACACCGTTTGACTTACCTGAAGCGGAGTCCGAGTTAGTAGCGGGTTATCATGTGGAGTATAGCGGATTCCGTTTTGCCTTCTTCATGTTGGCAGAATACACGTACGTCTTCGCATTCTCCGCGTTGACAACAATCTTGTTCTTAGGTGGCTGGCACGCACCACTTCCAGCACTTGAATTCGTACCGGGCATCTTATGGTTCCTACTGAAGTTCTCCTTCATGGTGTTCTTCCTGTACTGGATTCGCGCAACATTGCCACGCCTACGCGTTGACCAATTGATGGGCTTAGGTTGGAAAGTATTATTACCAATCGCGCTCGTTAACGTATTTATTACAGCAATCGTACTTGAAATCATTCGAAATTAGGGGGTGCACAGATGAGAGGGATAGTAAGAGGTCTTGGTGTAACATTTAAGAACATGACGCGCAAAAAAATCACTTACGCTTATCCAGATGTGCCGATCAACATGCCGGACCGCTTCCGCGGGATTCAGCATTTTGACCCTGATAAATGCATTGTGTGTAACCAATGCTCGCGCATCTGTCCGACAGAATGTATTACCTTAACAGGCAAGCCGAATCCGGATCCGGAGAAGAAGGGGAAAGTCATCGATACGTATGACATCAACTTCGAAATTTGCATCTTGTGCGACCTTTGCACCGAGGTGTGTCCAACGGAAGCGATTGTCATGACGAACAACTTCGAATTGGCAACATACAGCCGTGACGATCTATTCAAGAACTTGGAATGGCTGAACAATAACAACACCAACGTGCGCTCGGAGCAAAACTCCGCAATGCCGAAACCGAAGAAGGAGGCGAGCGCAGAATGATCTCCAACTTAGTTACATTCTTCAGTAACGGTGAATCTGTGATGTTCTTCCTACTCGCACTCGCTACGATAACGGGCGTTGTCTTGATGAACAGCTTAACAAAAATCATTCACATGGTCGTGGCGCTAGCGCTAACGTTCATTAGCTTAGGCGGCTTGTTCATCATGTTGCAGGCCGAATTCGTTGCAATGGTGCAAGTCCTCGTCTATGGTGGGGCAATCACGATCTTGATGATCTTCGGGATTATGATGACAAAGCACGACAGCGAAGAGCCGCAAGAAGAGAAGACAACACCGCAACAATACGCGTTACTAGGCGGATCGGTTGTATTGTTCGGCATCTTGTTCTACGCGATTCAGAAGGCAGAATTTATGCCAGCTGCATTTAATCCAGGCCAAGACAATACCAAAGAAATCGGATTACAGATGTACAACTTGCATGTGATTCCGTTCGAAATCATTTCCTTGCTGCTGACGGTCGCTTTCATTGGCGCCATCGTGCTTGCGAAGAAAGAGGAGGAATAGACCATGGTAAGTTTAGCAAATTCCTACTTATTACTTGCAGCAATCTTATTCTGCATGGGACTATACGGCGCACTCAGCAAGAAAAGTGCAATTATCGTTTTGCTCTCGATTGAATTGATGTTGAACGCAGCAAACTTGAACTTAATTGCTTTTTCGAAATACGGCGTCGTTCCTTCGATAACGGGCCACATTTTCTCGCTATTTAGCATCGCCGTTGCAGCTGCAGAAGCCGCAATTGGGGTTGCAATCTTGATTGCCATGTTCCGCAACCGCGGCACATCAGACATTGTCGATATGGATTCGTTAAAACGATAGGAGGAAAGCAGCGATGAATACAGACTTTACGCAATTAGCATGGCTGATCCCGCTCTTTCCACTGTTTGCATTTATGATCATAACGGCAAGTGGAAAATCGCAAAAAGCATTAGGAACGGGTGCAAGTATTGCCTTAACAGGCGCGTCATTTGTGTTATCCGTGCTTATTTTGCTCGAGCGATTGGGCGAGGATGTAACGAACTACACTTGGAATCAGTTCCATTGGCTGTCGTTCGGTAACTTTACAATGAATTTTGGCTTTGAAATCACGAATTTGAACGCGATGATGTTGGTTGTCGTGACGCTTGTGTCGTTGCTCGTTAACGTGTACTCCCTCGGGTACATGAAAGATGATGAGCGAATTGCAACGTTTTTCGGCTACGTTTCGTTGTTCACCTTCTCCATGTTAGGCCTTGTGATTTCTGAGAATTTATTACAGCTCTATGTATTCTGGGAGCTTGTAGGGGTTTGTTCCTTCTTGCTCGTAGGTTTCTGGTACCACAAGCCTGAAGCACGTGCCGCAGCAAAGAAAGCCTTTATTGTGACACGTATCGGTGATGTTGGTTTATTCATCGGGATTGCCTTGTTGTTCTGGCATATGCCGGGCAATAAGTTGGATTTCACTTCGATTCACAATGCGGTAAGCGCGGGTGAATTGACGGGTGGAATCGCTACTGCGATTGCGATTTTAATCTTTATCGGGGCGGTTGGTAAATCCGGTCAGTTCCCGTTACACACCTGGTTACCAGATGCGATGGAAGGCCCAACGCCTATCTCAGCGTTGATCCATGCCGCAACGATGGTTGCAGCAGGCGTTTACTTGGTTGCACGTACATACGATATCTTCTTGGTTTCCGAAGCAGCGTTGGAGACAGTGGCATTAATCGGCGGATTTACCGCGATTTTTGCAGCAACGATTGCTGTCGTACAGAAGGATATCAAGCGAATTCTCGCCTATTCCACGGTTAGCCAGTTGGGCTATATGATGTTCGCAATGGGTATCGGCACATGGGCAGCATATTCCGCGGGTCTATTCCACTTGTTAACACATGCATTCTTCAAAGCATTATTGTTCTTAGGTGCAGGTAGTGTGATTCATGCCGTACATGAGCAGAACATCTTCAAGATGGGTGGACTCGGTAAGACAATGAAAATCACGACGATTACGTTCGCGATTGGTACATTGGCGTTGTCCGGTGTCGCACCATTATCTGGTTTCTGGTCGAAAGATGCGATTCTCGCACAAGCTTATGAGCATCAACCGTTGTTGTTCTGGGTCGGCTTAACCGCTGCATTCTTTACAGCATTCTACATGGCTCGCCTATTCTTTGTCGTATTTACTGGCAAGTCACAAGCGAAACACGCACCACATGAATCACCGAAAGTGATGACAGTGCCATTGCTAATCCTAGCTGGATTGGCAGTTGTTGCAGGCTTCGTCTATTTCCCAGGCAATGAATTCCTCGGCCACTGGTTAACAGGGATGGAAATGGAAGAGCACGTACACTGGAATGTCATCATCTTGTCGAATCTTGCCGCACTTGGCGGGATTGGACTAGGCTACTTCTTATATGGCAAAAACCGCGATTTAACTGTGAATTTGGCAACACGTTACAAAGGCTTGCACGCAACATTGACGAACAAATACTACATCGATGAGGCGTATGAAGCAGCAGTCGTGAAGCCGTTAGGTGGTCTTGGTGGCGTCTTGCAAGTATTCGATCGCGTTGTTGTCGAAGGTGCAGTTAAACTTTCAGTCGGCGTGATGACAGGGATTAACCGCATCGGGGTTCACCTTCAGAATGGCCAGACCCAGACGTACGGTGTGATCTCCATCGTCGGGATTGTTGTCATCCTGTTGTGGTTCGTCGGAAGGAGGTTTTTAAATGTTGGATAATTTGCCACTTTTGTCGCTCCTTCTCTTTTCACCGCTAGTCGGGATTTTGGCGTTGCTATTTGTCCCGAAGCAAAACGGTAATTTAATTAAATGGATCGCCATTTCTTCTACATTCTTGCCTTTAATCTTGTCGATTATTTTGCTTGTGCAGTTTAATGCACATGGCGAGGGCATGCAGTTTGCGGAGAATGTTCGCTGGTTGCATATTGAATTGAGTAAATATACGCCAGTATTAGAAGGCATCGAGCACTTCTACTATGATTTCAGCTATAGCTTAGGGGTGGACGGCTTATCGTTACCGCTTGTCGCATTAACGACGTTCATCACAGCAATGGCAGCATTGTCCTCCGTCGTAATTAAGAAGCGTTGGAAGACGTTCTATCTCATGTTCTTATTATTAGAAATCGGGATGCTTGGCGTGTTTATGGCACGTGACTTAATGTTGTTCTTCGTGTTCTTCGAGATTACGTTGATTCCAATGTTCTTCTTGATCGGCATTTGGGGCAATAAAGAGCGCGAGCGCGCAGCGAATCAGTTCTTGTTATACAACGGAATCGGATCTGCGTTGATGTTCATCGCATTCATGATTCTAATCAGCACAGCAGGCTTCTCGTTTAACGAAGAGAAACTTTCGCTATTCTACAGCGGTTCCTATGACGTGATTGCCGCGAACATCGCGAACCTGGATTCCTTTGCGAATGCAGCGGACATTCTGGGCGGGGCATTCTTCCTTAGCGATGGCCTAAAAGCATTCACATTTGTTTTACTTCTAGTGGCATTCGGCATTAAGTTGCCTATTTTCCCATTCCATACTTGGATGCTGAAAGTCCATACAGAAGCACCGCCTTCTGTTGTTATGATTCACTCCGGCATTTTGTTGAAGATGGGTGCATACGGACTGTTCCGCTTTGGCGTGTACATGTTCCCAGAGCAGACGCAGCATTGGGCAATGGCACTCGCGATTTTAGGGGTCATTAACATTGTGTACGGTGCGATCTTGGCACTTGTGCAGAAAGAATTGAAGTTGGTCTTGGCATATTCATCGATTTCCCACATGGGGATTGTGTTGCTAGGTATCGCTTCGCTGAACATTTATGGCCTGCAAGGCGCAGCGTATCAGCTGATTTCTCACGGATTAATATCCGCGTTAATGTTCTTAATCGTTGGTATGATCCAAGAGCGCACAGGTACGACTGAACTTGACCGCCTTGGCGGCATGGCGAAGACGTTGCCATTCATCAGTGGCGTATTCTTAATCGCCGGCATGGCATCACTTGGTTTGCCAGCGACATCCGGCTTCGTAGCCGAGTTCCTTGCATTCCTAGGCTTGTTCGACAAGTATCCGGTCATTGCAATCGTCGGAACCCTCGGCATCGTGTTAACAGCGGTATACGTGTTGCGCGCGGTGTTGAAAATCACATTCGGACCAACTGAACCAGCGGTCGAAGGCTTGCGTGACGCACGTTACATCGAGTCCGCACCAATGGTCGCATTAGTCGCATTAATTCTATTGCTCGGGATTTACCCAGCAGTACTCACAGATATGTTAAACAACGCGTTGCATCTCATCATGCGCGGGATAGGGGGCTAAGCACGTGGACCGATTACATGTAGCCGATTTGGCGTATATGGCACCCGAGCTTACGCTCGTGATTGCCGCAATTGTTATGGCATTGCTCGATTTAGTCTTACCACGTACATTCGCACGGAATCGATTCGGCTTGCTGTCCTTGTTGGCAGTTGTCGTCTCCGGCATGTTCGTTGTAGCCGCGTTAGACAACCCAACGGTTTCTTTGCTCGGCCACAGCTACCGCGTCGATGATTTCGCGAACATCGTGAAATTGTTGCTGCTAGGCGGCACAGCGTTGACACTGCTCTTGAGCTACGGCTCCAAGCGTGAACAAACAAATCCGCATCTCAGCGAATACTACTACTTGTTACTACCGGCTACGGTCGGTGCCATGATCATGGCGTCCTCCGGCGACTTAATCACATTGTTCGTCGGCCTAGAATTATTAAGTATTTCTAGCTACGTCCTAGTTGGAATTCGCAAAACGTCGCACCAATCTTCCGAAGCGGCCTTCAAATACGTCGTGCTAGGCGGAATTGCCTCGGCATTCATCCTATACGGCATGTCGTTCTTATACGGCTTGACGGGTACGACGAACGTTAGCGAAATCAACACAGCATTACAAGGATTCGACCCATCATTTGGACCATTATTGTACGTGAGTTTCTTCTTGATGTTAGCAGGATTCGCGTTCAAAATCGCCGCAGCACCATTCCACGCATGGGCACCTGATGTGTATCAAGGTGCACCAACGTCGGTCGCGGCATACTTAGCAGTCGTCTCAAAAACAGCTGCCTTCGCGATGATGTTCCGCCTCATCTACAACTTGTACTACAACGTTGGCACAACGGAAGCGCCGATCTCCCAAGACTTGTTCTTGATGGTGTCCATCATTGCCGCTGTGGCGATGGTTGTCGGTAACGCGCTCGCGCTCAAACAACGCAACATGAAGCGACTACTCGCTTATTCCGGCGTAGCAAACGCAGGTTACCTGCTTGTCCCACTCGGCGTGACGTTCGGCGACAACTTCCTACACGTGTCCAACGTCAACGAATGGATGTTCTACGCGTTAGCGTACTTATTCATGACATTCGGTGCGTTCACCGTGTTGCAGGTTGTAGCACGTGTCAACGGCAGCGAAGAAATGAGCGCATTCGCAGGATTATACTACCGTGCACCTTGGACGGCAGTAGCGATGACGGTGTTCATCTTGTCCCTAGCAGGTTTGCCAATCTCGGCAGGCTTCATCGGCAAAATGTACATCCTACTCGGCGCCCTCTCACTGAAAGTCATCTGGTTGGCGATCATCATGATCGTCACATCCGTCGCGTCGTTCTACTACTACTTCTCCGTCGTGCGCCAAATGTTCATGCGTATGGCTGACGAAGAGTCCAGCATCGACGTGCCCGTGTCCTTGGCGATCATCATCTGGATTTGCGCAGTCGGCACCCTTGCCCTCGGCCTCTTCCCGAACGTTGTCTTCGACTTCCTAGACAGCATCTTCGACATCACCAAAGACTTCTTCATCATCTAAGCACCACCCATATCGGAAGCACCGAAGGGATACGAGTTCACCAACTCGTGTCCCTTTTTTGCGTCCAATCAGACCACCCCCCGCATCAACGCATCCCCGCACCCCCCCGCAATCTCCCCTGCAATCCCTCGCAATCTCCCTCGAAATCCACCTCGCAATTCGGGATAGTACATGGGGATAGGGTTGTTTCAAGAATTTTCAAAAATATGCACCAATGCGGTATACGAAATTTCATTTTCTTGTACAGGCTTTAAATACAACAACAATGACGACGGGGAGCGAAAAAAAATGAGCAATTCGGAGCATGAATTCACAATGAAAAGCACCGAAAGCACCGAAAGCACCGAAAGCACCGAAAGCACCGGAAGTATTTTACATAGGAAGTTGGAAGAATTGGGGTGGACGCAGGCGGAGTTGGCGAGACGAATGGGGAGATCAAAAAAATTCGTGAATGAGCTGATAAATGACCACATCGATTTGACACCAAGCGTAGCGATTGAATTGGAGCGGGTAATGGGAATTTCAGCCGACCGCTTAAATGAATTGGCGTTGCGTCGACGAGTGAAAGTGGCAGAAAGACGGGATGAAAGTCAGTTGGGAGAGCAGGTGGAGTGGGTGCGCTGTTTTCCGGTTGAGCAAATGGTGGAAATGGGGTGGATTTCGTGGTCGGACGAGGGGGAATATGTGGATGCTTTGCTGCGATTTTTTAGGGTGGCGAATGTGGCGGGATTTGAGGCGATTTGGGGAACGGAGGAAGATGTCGGTGATCGTTGGCATTTGGCGGCTTGGTTGAATCAGGGAGAGCTGGAGGTGGCGCGGATTTTGGCGGGGGAGTTGGTGTTTCGCAGTTATAATCGGAAAGTTTTGAGGTTTTTTATGTATACGCATATGAAGTATTTATCGGTGATGCCGGATTTTGCTCAGGTTGTGCGGCGATTGACGGATATGTGCGCGCGGGCGGGGGTGGTTTTCTTGGTGGTGCCGATGATGCCGAATTTTATACGAGACGGTGTGATTTGGCGCACGCGGGAGGGGAGGCCGGTGATTCAGATGGGGGCAGCGTATGTGTGGGATGGGCGGTTTTGGGTGGCATTGTATCGGTTGCTGAATCGGCTCATCAGGGAAAATAAGACGCGTGATTGTTGGGATGTGTTGGTCAATCATTGGAAATATATGCAAATCAGTAGACATGAGCCTTTATCGGAGGCGTTGATTTTGGCGTGGGCGGATGCTGAAAATGTGGCGCCAGGTTGGATTATTACGCACTTGCAAAATCGGGGAAAGCTTCCGCGAGATACGCCGTTAAATAAGTATAAAAATTCTTACTGTTTCTAAGATTTCTCAATGACGAATAACTGTAAATGAATTACAATAAATGAAGAATATTAGGCACAGTAGAAGAGGAAGAACCTACGATGAATTTTGGGCTAAAGCAAGGGACGTTAGTGACGCTTGCATCAGCACTGTTACTGGCAACGGCAGCCATCATTCCAAGTACATATACCCAGGCGGCGACTCCACGAGTGCCGTCTGATTCTCTATATAAGCAACAAAGTTACCTGAAGCAAATTGGCATGGAGCAAGCGTGGGCGATACATCGCGACAATACACAACAAATTATCGCAGTTGTCGACACAGGGGTTGATCTCGATCATCCTGACCTGCGTGCGAACCTCGTGCCAGGCTACAACGTGCTCGAGCCGGGGACACTGCCGCAGGACAACAACGGCCATGGGACGAATGTCGCCGGAATCCTCGCAGCCGTAGGCAACAATAAGCTCGGCACGGCCGGCGTCCTTTGGCGCGCGAAGATTATGCCAATCAAAGCGCTGGACGGCTACGGCCGCGGCGACGAGCTCGACCTAGCGGAGGGCATCCGCTATGCCGTCGACCATAAAGCACGCATCGTCGTGCTCTCTCTGGGCGTGTTCAACTACTCGACACTGCTCAAAGAAGCCATCCTCTACGCCGAGCGTAATAATGTCCTCGTCGTGGCGGCAGCCGGCAACGAAGGCGCGGAGATTAAATATCCCGCGGCATTTCCGACGGTTGTCAGCGCCGGAGGCGTTGATCCGAACAACAAAGCGAATAGCAAATCGAACCGCGGCAGCGAGCTCATGCTCGTCGCTCCGTGGAGCGTATACACAACGGCACTTGGCGGAGGCTACACAACCAACCAGGGCACGTCCATGGCAGCCCCCCAAATTGCCGGAACGGCTGCACTCCTCTGGGCGCACCAGCCCAAACTGCAAGCGCACGAGGTGCGTGCCATCCTCGCCCAATCGGCGACGGACCTGGGCAGCAAAGGGTGGGATGCGACCACCGGTTTTGGCCTGGTCCGAGCGGATAAGGCGCTGGCGAGCAAGCAGACTAGAGACATGTTTGAGCCCAACAACAAGCAATCCGAAGCCGCGCTCATGCCACTCAACCGACAAATTTCCGCGAACCTCATCGACGGCAACTCCATCGATTGGTATCGCATCAACGCCGCCTACAGTGGCGAGCTAACGCTCGACGTGCAAACCGACCCAGCGTTCCGTAGCAACCTTCGCGCGGAGCTATACGATAGCAAGTCGAAAAAACTCGCAACCCTAAGCTGGTCAACCGCCAAAGCAACAGCTAAGGCTAAAATCAGCAAAGGCACGCATTACATCAAATTCACGTACAGCAAAGCATCCAAATCGCCAATCGCGTATCGCCTGACAGCCGACTTCCAAATCGCTGACGACGCATACGAAGATAACGACAAACAGGCGACCGCCACTAACCTAGACGCGAAAAGCCAAAACATCAAAGGCACATTCAGCAAAGTGAATGATATGGATTGGTACGCGATTCGTTTCGACAACAAAGCCGAATTCGAGCTCAGCGCCAGCACCGACACCCGTCGGATGGACCTCGAACTCATGGTCGAGGAAGAATACGAATACCCCGACATCATCGATGGCAAATACGAAGGGGAGTCCGAATACGCACCTAAAGTCAGCGTCGAAGCCGGCACAACCTACTACATCCGTATCCGCAACGTCAACGATAGCGACAACGTCAACCCCGTGGCTGGCGAATATACACTTAACATCAAAATCACCGAGCATCTGAACGACTGGAACGAATCCAACGACTTCTCCTACCAGGCGAAGACAATCCAGCCCAAGAAAACCGTCGAAGGCACCTTCGAAACCGTCAGCGACCAAGATTGGTTCAAAATCAACATCACCCAAGACAGCTACCTGAACGTCAGCCTCGGCAACCTGCCCAAAGGCGTGTCCTACAACGCCACCCTGATGAACAGCGTGCGCACCGTCTTACAAAACAAACCAATGTCCATCGACATCAACAAAGTCTCTTACGACACTATGCTCGAACCAGGAACCTACTATCTGAAACTGACGACATCCCGACCGTACGACGCCAAACGCTACCAACTCCGCATCACGCTAGACCCGCTCACAGCCGGCTATCGCGACATCGCAGAGCACTGGAGCAAAGCAGCAGTCGTCCGACTCGTCAAAGCAGACATTGTTCAGCCTGACGATACCGCGCGCTTCCGCCCAGATGCCTTCATCTCGCGCGAAGAAGCAGCGGATATCGTCAAAGCCACACTCGGCGTGAACAAACAAGGCATCATCAGCGTCACCGAAAAAAGCGCTGGCGAAGCCATCTCGCGTGCCCAAGCAGCCGAAATCGCGAGCAAAATGTTAAAGTCCGACGGCAAGTTTGGCATAACCAAACCGTATAGCGACGTATCCTATACATATTGGGCCGTGCGCTACATCCGTGAAGTCAAAGACCTAGGAATCATGGGGGCAGTCGTCGAAGATAACTTCTTCCCAGAAAAATCGATGACACGCGCAGAATTCGCAACCCTCATGGTTAAGGTTTTGGATCAAAAATAAAGGGGTCTGAACAATGGTATCGGCAATCACGCAGTTTTTTGTTATAATAACTTGTATTGCTTTCGCCTGGTGGTGTTTACAAGTCGTGCGTTGGGATATCTTCCTCAAATCCACGCTGTCTAACCAAGCGAAGATGTTGCAGGTCATTTTATCGATTATATTGGGCTATGAGTTAGCTCGTTTTATATTGGAATATGCCAGCTTATTTTAAATTCTGCGGAGGAATCGCGAGTTATGAGTAAAGATACAAT
>JBEGSW010000021.1:0-16215 GCA_041179705.1 Bacillota bacterium
CTGCCGCGATTTGATTTCTTCCTTGTCTGGTTTTATTTTTTAGTCAGCCACTTGGTCATGGGTGTTTCGTATTATTTACTCTTACGTAGTTTTGGCATTGAAAATATAAGTTTGTTGTACGCGACCGGTACGTTTGCACTTGCTTGGTTACTCGGGATTGCGAGTCCGCTACCTGGTGGAATTGGGATTCGTGAGGCGGTGCTTGTATTTTTGTTAAGTCGATTAGGCGTGGATCTCGCAACGGCGACACAAATTTCAATTATTACGCGCATCTGGAATATTCTTGGTGAGGTCGTATTTTTTGCGCTTATCAATGGATTTTCGATTGTGAAGGAAAGGTGGGTTCGAACCAAGTGAAGAAGACGAAAGTATTATTAATTACAGGCGTATTTCCTCCGGGGATTGGTGGCATGCAGAGTTATTATCATTATTTGTGCATGCATTCGCAGTTGGATGTTACCGTACTTGCTCCGCATTATGAGGGAGACGAGGCGTTTGATAAAGAATTACCATACAAGATCATTCGAGGCAACTTTTTCGAAAACGAGCGCGTGAATGTAAGCAGTTGGTGGAATTTGTTCAAAATGTCCCGTCAAGTCAGTAAAGAAGTCAATCCCGACGTAACCATTTATGGCTACATTTTAATCGGATTTATTGGCTTGTTGTTAAAATGGATGACGGGTCGAAAGTATCTGATTTCAACACATGGTAAGGACATGCTAGAATTCCGTAGTATTCCAATCCTGCATCAAATCGTGCAGCTGATTTTACGCAAAGCGGATGGCATTTTGACGAATTCGGAATATACGAGACAGCTCGTGCTTGACTATGGTGTGAAGCCAGCGAACATTGCGCTGATTTATCCTGGTGTAGACAGTCTGTTCAATCCAGAGCCGAAAGCGGAAAGCCTTATTGAAAAATATGGGTTAACCAATCAGTATGTACTTATAACGACAGGTCGACTTGTGCGACGCAAGGGGCATGACATGGTCATCGAAGCCTTGCCTCGCATTGCTGAACAGATTCCTGAAGTGACTTATTTGATCGTTGGTGATGGACCGGAGCGGGAGCGACTCGGACAATTGGCGATTGCGCATGGCGTGCAAGATCGTGTTGTATTTACTGGCAGTATTTCTACTACTGAAGATTTGAGCACCCACTACAACTTAGGTGACCAGTTTATCATGTCGAGCCGTGTGCTTAAAATCAAAGGCAATGTTGAAGGCTTTGGCATTGTCTATATGGAGGCGGCTAGTTGTCGAGTGCCAATCATTGCGGGTGACTCTGGTGGAGTGCGAGAAGCAGTGTTGGACGGCCAGACGGGTGTGTTGGTTCAGCCGGGTGAACCTGCAGCAATTGCAGAAGCAGTCATTCAGTTGTATCGTGACCCAGAACGCCGACAGGCGCTAATCGATAACGCTTATACGCGTGCGAAGTCAGAATTCCAATATCCGTATTTAGCTGGAAAAATGGACGCATTTTTGAATGAAGTTAGCAAGAAATAGGAGGACTCAACATGTCGTTGCTACCCCCACATATTCATCCAACTTGGGCATCTTTCTTAACGGAAGATGTTCTTCAGCATATCCAGCAAATATCTGAACAGATTCTGGGTGAGGCAGTTAATCCGCGCGAAAGTTGGAGAACGCTTCGTTTTTTACAAAATGATTTATCCGAAATGAAGGTCGTGTGGCTGGGACAAGATGTGTATCCTGCAGCAGGTGTAGCAACTGGTCGCGCTTTTGAGGTAGGAGGAATGACGAGTTGGCATGTGCCGTTCCGCCAAGTGTCGATGAAGAATATTGTGAGGTTGCTGCATAAGAATTATAAAGGGATCCAAAATTATGAAGAAATTGCTTCATTCAAAGACATTCAAGAAGAAATGCTGTATGGTGACTTCCCAATCTTACCGCCGCATCAGTGGTTTGATTCGTTAGAACAGCAAGGTGTGTTGTTCCTCAATCGTTATTTCACATGTCGCGTGGGTGAGGCGAACAGTCACCGTGATTTATGGGCAACGTTTTCTGATCAGTTACTTACCTATATCTCGTCAAATCATCCGGAGTTAACCTGGTTTCTGTGGGGGCAAGATGCGATATCTGCTAAAGCGTTGCTGAAAGATGGAACGTTTTATATGAGCCGTCACCCGATGATGTGTAGTTCGAAATATGAAGATGACTTTTTGAAATTTGATGGATTTGAAAAAACGTGGAAACGTGTGAATTGGTTAGGCGTTTTGTGAATAAAATCACAGTACCGGGGATAACTATTTTTTATACTGACATCAACAAAATCTTTCAGATAAAGAAGAGGAGTGGAGTCAGATGGATGTAGGAACAGTAATTAAACACCCTATGGTTGATTTTATGAATGCAGTCGATCAATTGCGAAATGAGCATGATGGATTGAAAGCCAACTTAGTTCTACTAGAGAACAAGTGGCAACAAGTTGAGGCAGAACCAGTTGAAGCGAAGCAGATGGCACTCATTCAAGTATTCGCACAACGTGTTGAAGCATACCTAAAAGTCCTTCATGCGCATGCAGAATGGGAAGACAATGTGATGTTCCCGATGGTAAGCATGTATTTTCAAGCGAATGCAGATCAAGTGGCTGCAATTGAAGCTGATCATGCCCAAGCAGAACTTGATTTAAGAACATTTATTACGATTGCGCGGGGATTGGAACAACCTGTTACAAGGGTGCAGGTACAGGCGATTGGCATGAAGTTGTTACATGCATGTCGCTTGCTTCATAATCACTTTGTCGTTGAAGAGGAAATTATTTTCCCATTAGCTGAGGAAATTCTCGAAGACATTGACTATATGTCGTTGTAATCAAAAAAGATCTACAGTTCATTGCGAACTGTAGATCTTTTTTTCATTAATTTTGTGGTGTTGGCACGAAACTAGCCATCTCATAAGACTTGTAGCCACCCGTTAAGTTCTTCACGTTATACCCGTTTTGCTTCAAAATACGGGATGCAAGATAGCCGCGCAGGCCAACTTGGCAATAGACCCAAATTTCTTTCGACTTGTCAATTTCGGCCAAGCGTTCGCGCATGTCATCAACCGGGATGTTGATTGAATTCGGAATATGACCTTTCGCGTGCTCCATTGGGCTGCGGACGTCAATGAACATTGTAGCAGCTTCATCACGCTCAGCAATCTTATCCAATGTGAATACTTTCGTCTTATCCGTTAATACATTCTCTGCTACATAGCCAGCGAAGTTAACAGGGTCCTTCGCCGAAGAATAAGGTGGCGCGTAAGCTAATTCTAATTCGGTTAAGTCATATACAGATCCGCCAAAACGAATCACAGTTGCGATACTATCAATCCGCTTATCGACACCATCTGCACCAACACCTTGCGCACCTAATACCTTACCGTCTGGTGCGAATAATAGCTTCAATGTAATTGGGGCTGCACCAGGGTAGTAACCAGCGTGGGAACCAGGATGAACAGTAATTGTATGATAGTCAACGCCAGCGGCTTTTAATTGTTTCTCATTATGACCAGTTCCAGCAACCGTCAAGTTGAAGACTTTAATGATGGATGTCCCTTGCGTGCCTTTGTAAGTAGACGTTAGGCCAGCAATGTTATCGGCAGCGATTCGACCTTGTTTGTTTGCTGGACCTGCTAATGGGATGGCCGTCTTTTTCCCGCTCATGTAGTCTACAACTTCAACCGCATCACCAACTGCATAAACATCTTGCTTATTCGTCTTCATATTCGCATCTACGATAAGGTGACCACGAGGACCAAATGCAAGACCGCTGTCCTTTAAGAATTCAGTATCCGGACGTACACCGATTGCTAAGATAACTAGCTCTGCAGCCAGTTTCGTGCCATCGGCTAAGATAACACCAACTTCTTTACCCAAATCTTCAAAGCCTTGCACACCATTGCTCATGTGTTGATTCACACCGTGATCTTGCAGTTCTTTCGCGGCAATAATCGCCATCTCCGGATCAACTGGCGTTAAGATTTGCGGGTTATTTTCCACCAGGGACACTTTAATCCCACGCTCAACGAGCGACTCGACCATCTCAATCCCGACATACCCACCACCAATAACGATAGCTGTCTTCGGTTGTTCATGATCTACATATTTTTTAATTCGATCTGTATCAGGGATGTTACGAAGCGTCATGATTTTTGCGTTCTCAATGCCATTCAGTGGCGGTTTTAACGCCTTCGCACCTGGAGACAAAATCAATGAATCGTAAGTCTCTTCATAAATTTCTTCCCCACTGCGCACGCGGACTTTCTTCTCATCCGGCATAACAGCAATGACTTCACTATTCACACGAACATCGATTCGAAAACGGCGGTACATTGCTTCAGGCGTCTGAACAAGAAGTTTGGAGCGTTCCTGAATCGTCTCACCAATATAATAAGGTAACCCACAGTTCGCAAAGGAAATATAGTTATCTCTTTCAAACATAATGATTTGCGCAGTTTCATCGAGACGACGCATACGGGCAGCTGCTGAAGCGCCTCCAGCGACACCACCAACAATTAGTATTTTTTTAGACATGGTTATTCTCCCTCTCTATTAGAACAATGATTGTAAAACGCGGTTTAATTTGTCATCGCTAATTCTGTAAATCATTTCCAGACCATTTCGCTTGCTTGTAATAATCTTAGCTGCGCGAAGTTTCTGCAAATGTTGCGATACCGTCGATTGCGGCAATTCGAGACATTCTTGGATATACCCAACGTTGCATTCACCCTTGTCCAATAAACCGTGTAAAATACATAAACGAACGGGATGGGCGAGTACTTTCAGCCATTCCGCAGTATCGTTGTAGTCCTCAATGTGAACTTGTTGTAGCAATTTAGGCACCCCCATAAAATAACTATTATCAATATATTCAAATAATACGATATATGTCAATAAAAAAATAGACATTTTCTCTTGGAGTATGGTAAATTTCTATTTATGTAAGCCCTTTCATAAACATTACTGTAATGGGGGAATATCCATTGAAAAAGTTGCCTGTTTCGGTGTTAATTCCCACCTACAACCGGCCTCATACCTTAGCTGAAGCTTTGGAGAGTATCCTCCGTCAGACAATACATCCCGAGGAAATTATTGTTGTCAATGATGCTGGTCATAGTGTTAACGAGGTTGCTGTATTATATTCCGAGTTAAATATTAAAGTTGTAAATATGCCTGTAAATTGTGGTCATGTTGCAGTAAGAAATCAAGGTCTAAATCATGTCACACAACCTTGGATCATGTTGCTCGATGATGATGATTTGATCTTGCCCGATCATCTCGAGACGCTGTGGTCTTTTACGGAAGAAGCTGACTTCATTTACGCAGATGCCGAAGTGTTTGATTATCGGATGAATGGCTTAACGCGAATCCCCATTGCGAGAAAATTGTTTGCTTATTCATTTGATCAGGCACTGTTGCGTAAGTTTAATACAATTATTTCAAGTGGTGCGTTATATCGTCGATCGTTACATGATAAGTTGGGGCGTTTTGACGAGGGCGTGAAGAACTATTGGGATTGGGATTGGTGCTTGCGTGTTGCAGCCGTTGTAAGAATCAAGCGGGTAGCGCGGGCGACTACGTTATACGCTTATTCCCCGAATGGTGACAATGTATCTGCTAACTTGGATGAGAAAAGAAATCGGATTTTCAGCACATTTTGTGCCAAACATCAATTAGGGGAATTACCTACAATGAATTTCTTTCTCATGCTGGAACAACCCGAACTAAAAGCGTATGAAAGCTTGACTGAAATCAAATGGGATGGACAGCCCGTCTATACAAGATTTCATTCAGTCTCATAAATATTTTGAATTGTTCGACAATTTTATCGGTGGTAAAATTTAATTATCTTTTCATTTCTTCAAGAGAAAGGTTGCGCGATTTATGACTCATAATGGTCTTCCAGCTAAACAAGGTCTTTACGACCCGCAATTCGAACATGATGCTTGTGGGATTGGTTTTGTCGCTCATATTAAGGGCAAACGATCCAATGAAATCGTTCGCCAAGCGCTGACAATCCTAACGAACCTTGATCATCGTGGCGGTCAAGGGGCGGAGACGAATACAGGTGATGGTGCCGGTATTTTGTTGCAAATTCCTCACAAGTTTTTGAAGAAAGAGACAGAGAAGCTCAATTTAACTTTACCTAAAGCTGGCGAATATGGCGTAGGCATGGTGTTCTTGTCTGCCGATCCAGAAAAGCGCAAAGCGTGTGAACAAGAACTAGAAGCAATTATCAAAGAAGAGGGTCAGACGTTTATTGGTTGGAGAACGGTTCCGACGGATAGCGCATTGCTTGGTGAACAAGCAAAGGCTGCTCAACCTTATATTCGACAAATCTTTATCGGCAAAGGCAAGTCCATTGCTGATTCTATAGCATTTGAACGTAAATTGTATGTGATTCGCAAGCGTGCTGAACATGCTGTGAATGCCAAGAAACTTGCTGGTGGCGGTGCATTCTACTTTGCTAGTTTGTCTTCTGAGACAATTGTCTACAAAGGCATGTTAACGACGGATCAAATGGACACGTTCTATATTGATCTTCGTGACGAAGCGGTCGATTCTGCGCTTGCACTTGTGCATTCCCGCTTCAGTACAAATACATTCCCGAGCTGGGAACGCGCCCATCCGAACCGTTATATGATTCACAATGGGGAAATCAACACGCTTCGTGGGAACGTGAACTGGATGCGTGCTCGTGAGCAAGTAGCGGCAACAGAAGCGTTCGGCGACGAAATGAAGAAATTGATTCCAGTTATTGATCAGACAGGTTCTGACTCTGCGATGTTCGATAATACATTAGAATTCTTGACGTTATCGGGTCGTTCTCTGGCTCATTCCTTAATGATGATGATCCCAGAGCCTTGGCAGAACCATGATCACATGGATCCTGCAAAGCGCGCCTTCTATGAATTCCACAGTACGTTCATGGAACCGTGGGATGGACCAGCTGCAATCGTAGCGACGAATGGTAGCCAAATCGCAGCGGTACTAGATCGTAATGGTTTGCGTCCAGCACGTTACTACGTGACGAAAGACGATCATATCATCATGGCATCTGAGGTTGGTGTATTAGAAGTTGCACCGGAGAACGTTGTCATGAAAGAACGCCTCCGCCCAGGCCGTATGTTGCTTGTGGATATCAAAGAAGGTCGCATCATTGACGATGAAGAATTGAAATCCAGCATGGCG
Organism: Bacillota bacterium; assembly: GCA_041179705.1. Classification (GTDB taxonomy): domain Bacteria; phylum Bacillota; class Bacilli; order Paenibacillales; family JBEGSW01; genus JBEGSW01. Next base: position 7,198 of record JBEGSW010000021.1, read on the forward strand.
AATGCTGCTCCATATCAGAAATATTTAGATGATAACTTGATCTCCATTAGCGATTTGGAAACGCCAAAAGACGTGCCGGGTGTGCAAATGGACACGATTTTAGAACGTCAGCAAGCATTTGGATACACATACGAGGAACTTCGTAAAGTGCTAGATCCAATGGCGACAACCGGGGTTGAACCAATTGCAGCGATGGGGGTAGATAGCCCGCTAGCTGTGTTGTCCGAGAAACCTCAGTTGCTCTATAACTATTTCAAACAGTTGTTTGCCCAAGTAACGAACCCGCCAATCGATGCCTTGCGCGAAGAAATCGTCACAGCAACGGTAACAACAATTGGTTCCGAAGGAAATGTGCTTTCGGCAGACCCTGCCAATGCGCGTCAAATTCGATTGCCGTATCCGGTATTGTCTAACGAAGAATTAGCGAAATTGCGACACATCAATGTGTCGGGCTTTAAATCGGTGACGTTACCAATGGTTTACGCAGTAGACAAAGGTGAAGCTGGTCTAGCGAAGGCAATTGAACAATTATGTGCAGCAGCGGATGCAGCAATTGCAGATGGTGCTAACATTTTAATCTTGTCTGACCGTGAACTAAATCATGACAATGCAGCGATTCCAGCATTGTTGGCAACTTCTGCCGTACATCATCATATGATTCACAACGGTACGCGCACAAAAGCAAGTATCATTGTTGAAACTGGCGAAGCACGCGAAGTGCATCACATGGCATTACTTATTGGCTATGGCGCTGCAGCGATTAACCCATACTTAGCATTCGAATCATTAGCACATATGATTGCGAACAATTTATTGCTTAATATCGAACATGGCTATGCAGTGAAGAATTACATCAAAGCTTGTGTGAAGGGTGTTATTAAAGTCCTTTCTAAGATGGGGATTTCGACGATCCAAAGTTACCGTGGTGCGCAAATTTTTGAAGCAATCGGCCTTCATCAAGAATTGGTTGATACGTACTTCAAATGGACACCAACGCGTATTGGTGGAATTAAATTAGATGTTGTCGCTGAAGAAGTGCGTATCCGACATCGCAAAGGTTTCACAGGGCAAGAAGGCCGCGTGAAAGATTTGGATGCAGGTGGCGATCATCAATGGCGTAAAGACGGGGAACTCCATCTTTACAACCCAGAGACGATTCATACGTTGCAACATGCGACGCGTACGGGCGATTATAATTTATTTAAGAAATATTCCGACATGTTAAACGAACAAGATCGCAATCTTTATACGATTCGTGGTTTGTTGGATTTGAAATTGGACAATGCGATTCCAATTGAAGAAGTAGAGCCGATTGAAAGTATCATGAAGCGCTTCAAGACGGGTGCGATGTCTTATGGTTCCATTTCACAAGAAGCACACGAAACACTTGCCATCGCGATGAACCGAATCGGTGGGAAGAGCAACACGGGTGAGGGTGGTGAGCATCCATCCCGTTTCACTCCTGATGCGAATGGTGATTTACGTCGCAGTGCAATTAAACAGGTGGCATCCGGTCGATTTGGCGTAACGTCGAACTATTTGGTTAATGCCGATGAAATTCAAATCAAGATGGCACAAGGGGCGAAACCAGGTGAAGGCGGTCAGTTGCCAGGTAAGAAAGTTTACCCTTGGGTTGCTGAAGTTCGTGGATCAACACCAGGTGTAGGCTTGATTTCTCCTCCACCCCATCATGATATTTACTCAATCGAAGATTTGGCTGAGTTGATTCATGATTTGAAGAATGCGAATCCACGTGCGCGCATTAACGTGAAATTGGTATCTGAAGTTGGCGTTGGTACGATTGCAGCGGGTGTTGCGAAAGGTCGTGCGGACGTTGTTTTGATTAGTGGTTACGATGGTGGTACGGGTGCGTCTCCACGTACAAGTATTAAACATGCGGGCTTGCCTTGGGAACTTGGTTTGGCTGAGACGCATCAGACGTTGTTGTTGAACAATTTACGTGACCGCATCGTTGTTGAGACGGACGGTAAATTGATGACAGGTCGTGACGTTGTTGTTGCGGCATTGTTAGGTGCAGAAGAGTTTGGTTTCGCGACAGCACCATTGGTTGTTATCGGTTGCGTGATGATGCGCGTATGTCATATGGATACTTGTCCAGTTGGGGTAGCTACGCAAAATCCGGAGCTTCGTAAAAAGTTCGCAGGCGATGCTGACTATGTGGTTAACTTCATGAAATTTGTTGCACAAGAAATGCGCGAATGGATGGCGAAACTTGGTTTCCGTACAATCAACGAAATGATTGGTCGCACAGACAAGTTAGTGGCGCACGAAGCAGCGAAGCATTGGAAAGCGAAGGGTGTTGACCTTTCTGCGATTCTATATCAACCTGCGGTATCTGATGAAGTGGGTCGCTACGCCAAACATAAGCAAGACCATGGGTTGGATCGTTCCTTGGATAAGCAAGAATTGATTCAAATTTGTGGACCTGCATTGGAGCGCAAAGAGCCGGTTCATGCGGTATTGCCGATTCGCAATATTAACCGTGTCGTCGGTACAATTTTAGGTAGTGAAATTACACGTCGATATGGATTAGATGGCTTGCCAGATAACACAATTAAGTTGCATTTCCGTGGTTCCGCGGGGCAATCTTTCGGTGCATTCGTTCCGAAGGGTGTGACGTTATCGCTTGAAGGCGATGCAAATGACTACTTAGGGAAAGGCTTATCCGGTGGACGCATTATTGTGTATCCATCTGAGAAATCTTCCTTCGTGGCAGAAGAGAACGTGATTACAGGTAACGTTGGTTTCTATGGCGCGACAAGTGGTGAAGCCTACATTAACGGCATTGCTGGTGAACGTTTCTGCGTTCGTAACTCTGGGGTTCACACGGTTGTTGAAGGTGTGGGTGACCACGGTTGTGAGTACATGACAGGAGGTCGTGTTGTTGTCCTTGGCGAGACAGGTCGTAACTTTGCTGCTGGTATGAGTGGTGGGATTGCGTACGTTTTGGATGAAGCGGGCGACTTCAATATGAAGTTAAATAAAGAAATGATTTTGGTTGAAACCCTTGTGGAAGAGACGGAAGTCAACGAAGTGTTGAGCATGATTCGTAAACACGTGAAATACACGAACAGCCCGAAAGGCCATGATGTATTGAATCGTTGGGATGAGTTCTTGCCGAAGTTCGTGAAAATCATTCCTAAGGATTACAAGCGTATGATGGAATCGATTGAGGAAGTTAAGCGTTCTGGTTTGAGTGGCGAAGAAGCACTTCTTGCCGCATTTACAGCAAATATGAGCGATGCGTCACGCGTCAGCGGTAGCTAAGGGGGATTCGACAATGGGTAAACCAACCGGTTTTATGGAATATAAGCGTCAACTCCCAACGGACCGTGATCCGCTGGAGCGCATTAAAGATTGGGAAGAGTTCCACCTTCATTTGGAGGAAGATCGCCTTCGCACGCAAGGTGCACGTTGTATGGATTGCGGCGTACCGTATTGCCATACAGGTGTGATGTTGAATGGCATGGCGTCTGGCTGTCCGGTGAACAACTTGATTCCGGAGTGGAATGACTTGATCTACAAAGGCAAGTGGCGTGAAGCGTTGGACCGTTTGCATAAGACGAATAACTTCCCTGAATTTACGGGTCGTGTGTGTCCAGCACCTTGCGAGGGCGCTTGTACAGCAGGTCTTGTAGAAGCACCGGTAACGATTAAAGAAATCGAGAAATCGATTATTGATTTAGGGTTCGAGAATGGCTGGGTAGTTGCAGAACCGCCGGCTACGCGTACGGGTAAAAAAGTTGCTGTTGTCGGTTCCGGCCCATCTGGGCTTGCGGCAGCAGCGCAATTGAACAAAGCAGGTCACAAGGTGACTGTATTTGAACGTAGTGATCGCATCGGCGGCTTGTTGATGTACGGGATTCCGAACATGAAGTTGGACAAAGAAGCAGTTGTGCAACGTCGTGTGAACCTAATGAAAGAAGAAGGCATCACATTCGTGACGTCGACTGAAGTAGGGAAAGATTACCCTGCGGACAAGCTGCTGAAAGAATTTGATGCAGTTGTGCTAGCACTTGGTGCGACGAAGCCGCGTGACTTGCCGGTTGAAGGTCGTGCATTGAAGGGCGTTCATTTCGCGATGGAGTTCTTGCACCAGAACACGAAGGCGTTATTGGATTCTAAGCATGCGGATGGCGGATACATCAATGCCGATGGTAAAGATGTGATCGTTATCGGCGGTGGCGATACGGGTACAGACTGCGTGGGGACTTCCTTGCGTCATGGCTGTAACAGTGTCACGCAGCTTGAAATCATGCCTCGTGCATCGGAAGAGCGTGCAGCGAACAACCCTTGGCCACAATTCCCACGCATCTACAAGTTGGACTATGGCCAAGAGGAAGCGAAAGCGGTGTACGGGGATGACCCTCGTGCATACAGCATTCAAACCAAACGTATTGTTGGTGATGCTGACGGTAACGTGAAAGAAGTACACACGGTCGGCATCGAATGGAAAAATGTCGATGGTCGCTTCCAACCGGTTGAAGTTGAAGGATCCGAAAAAGTATGGCCAGCACAATTAGTATTGTTGGCGATGGGCTTCTTGGGACCAGAAGATCAGTTGATTGAACAATTGAAAGTAGCTCGCGATGAGCGTTCGAATGTAAAAGCCGAGTATGGCCAATTCAGCACGAGTGTTGAAGGTGTATTCTCAGCTGGGGATGCGCGTCGTGGTCAAAGTTTAGTCGTATGGGCAATCAACGAAGGTCGTGCTTGTGCGCGTGAAGTCGACCGCTATTTGATGGGTTCAAGTAATTTGCCATAATCGATGAAAGAGCCTTCCTGAAGATGGGATTATTCCTCTTCAGGAAGGCTTTTATTATTTGTTTTGATCATGTTTATAGATTTTATATATCTTGTAACCTGAAACAACGCTTCCAACTACGCACAACGTTATAACAAAGATTAATGAAATATCAAACCAAAGGTTTTGTGAATGGTACTTAGCAAACATATAGGAGAATGTAACAATTCCACCTAAACAATATTGCAAAGTGTATTGCATATTGTGCTTAGGGTTAATAATCATTAAAATCAACTCCAAATTATTGATTGAACCTTAAATTTACAAACATTGTAACATATTCAGATGTTTTAGGGTGTAGTAAGGTCAAAATAGGATTTAACGTCCAAAACGACCACTAAATTAGAGTATGAAGAGCAAAATTTCCAAATAGCGTCCAAAATGACCGTTAAATGTGCGGGATGGTGGGGAAATGGCGGGTTTGGAGAAAAATAGTGGTTGATTTGGACGTTAAATGGATGAATTGGTGGGAGAGTGTGGAAATAGTGGTTGATTTGGACGTTATTCGGTGGATGCGTTGAGTAATGGGCTTAATTCCCGTATAATTGGTTCGTTAAGTTGAATGTTGAACGGAGAATGAGCGATGAGTTATCAATTTATTTCAAATGGGGAAGCGGATACGGAAGTGCTTGCTCAACATTTGTTTAAACGTGCGATTCCTGGTACTGTGATTGCGATTGACGGGGATTTGGGTGCGGGTAAGACGAGATTCTCACAAGCAGCGGCCAAAGTGTTGGGTGTGGAAGGCGTTGTGAATAGTCCGACGTTTACAATTATTAAAGAATACGAGGGGCAGACAATGCCTCTTTATCATATGGATGTATACCGGATTGGTATGGCTGAAGCGGATGAACTGGGCCTAGATGAATATTTCTATGGCGATGGCGTATGTATTGTCGAATGGGCATCGCTGATTGAGCCGTTGTTGCCGAACGAGCGTCTTGTGATTTGGATTGACTATGTATCGGAGTCGGAGCGGGTATTCCGCTTGTTGCCGATCGGTGCGCCATATGAACAATGGTGCCAAGAATTGTACTACGAAGGGGTGTTGTTGCGATGATTTGGTTAGCGATGGATACGTCGACAACGACATTGACCGTGGCTGTCTTGCGGGATGGCGAATTATTGGCGGAGCACAGTGATCGTGCAGAGCGCAATCATTCGATTCGACTCGTGCCAGCGATTGAAGAAATCTTGCGTGAAGCAGGCGTGACGAAACAACAGTTGAATGGTATCGCCGTCGGACATGGTCCGGGCTCTTACACGGGTGTGCGTATTGCAGCTACAGTTGCGAAGACATTTGCGTGGTCATTAGGGATTCCATTGGTTGGCGTGTCCAGTCTAGCTGCGCTTGCTTTAACAGCAGCACTTGAAGATGGCGTGGATGCAGCAGATTTATATATTCCAGTGATGGATGCGCGTCGTGGTCAAGCCTACACAGGTTTATATGGGCGAACGGAATTACCAGATGGTCAGCCATCGATGATTGCACTTGAGCAAGATGCGAACCGCTTAGCCGAGCCATGGTTTGCGGCTATGCAGACAGTAAAAACGTGGAAAGTCGTCGGCGAAACGGATGCGTTCACATCGGCCTTACAAACTACAAATGCAGAAAGTAAGTATGTTGAGTTGCGTGCTTATGCGATTGGGTTGTTGGGGCTGGAACGTTTTGCTAAAGGTGAGCAAGAAGAAGTGCATCATTTCGTTCCGAATTACACACAACTTGCTGAAGCGGAAGTCAATTGGTTGGCCAAGCAGCAAGGCTGAGGAGAATGCGCGATGGTCGTGTTTCGACAGATGGAAGTCGCTGATGTGGAGGCTATTTGCGCAATTGAGCAAGAGTCCTTCAACATCCCCTGGACGCGCGAAGCGTTCATGAATGAGTTAACGAATAATATGTTGGCGAAATATATGGTGTTGGAAGTTGACGGTGTTGTTGCTGGTTACGTTGGCATGTGGCTGATCGTGGACGAGGCGCACATCACGAATATCGCGATTGCATCGGCCTATCGGGGACGTGGGTATGGCGAGCAGTTGATGACCGAATTGGCTGCGTTGGCCCAATATATGGGGATGCGGGCGATGACGCTTGAAGTGCGGGTTTCAAACCAAGTGGCGATTAACTTATATACGAAAATTGGATTCGAAAATGCAGGCATTCGCAAAGGGTATTACTCCGATAATGGAGAAGATGCGATGGTCATGTGGAGGAACTTTTAATGCAGGGAACATATATATTAGCAGTTGAGACGAGTTGTGATGAGACAGCTGCGTCGGTTGTACGAGATGGGCGCGAGGTGTTGTCCAACGTGGTTTCCAGCCAGATTGAGACGCATCAGCGTTTTGGTGGCGTTGTGCCTGAAGTGGCATCGCGTAAACACGTGGAAAGCGTGACAATGATTATCGAGCAGGCGATTGAGGAAGCAGGCATTAAGCCGAGCGAGTTGTCAGCGATTGCCGTGACACAGGGGCCGGGCTTAGTCGGTTCGTTGCTTGTCGGCATCGTCGCGGCGAAAGCGATGGCCTCAGCATTGGATCTGCCGTTCATCGGCGTCCATCATATTGCAGGACACATTTACGCAAACGGCCTGGATCGTGAATTGCAGTATCCTTTAGTTGCGCTTGTTGTGTCCGGGGGTCATACAGAATTGGTCTATATGGAACGCGCAGATTCGTTCGAAATCATTGGCCAGACCCGTGATGATGCGGTTGGGGAAGCCTACGATAAAGTCGCGCGGGCGTTAAACTTACCATATCCAGGCGGACCACATGTCGATAAATTGGCACATGAATCGGAACACGAAGTGAAATTGCCACGTGCATGGCTTGAATCGGATTCCTACGATTTCAGCTTCAGTGGCTTGAAGTCGGCCGTGCTTAACGTGCTGAATCAAGCGAAGATGAAGGGTGAAACGGTGGATCCAAGCGCCTTAGCGAAAGGCTTTCAAGCATCTGTCTGTGATGTGCTAGTGACGAAAGCGCAAAGAGCAGTCGAACAATATGGGGCCAAACAGTTGTTGTTAGCCGGTGGTGTCGCAGCAAATCGCGGACTTCGAACGGAGCTAACGAAGATGTGTAGTGAGGTCAATGTGGAGTTGGTATTGCCACAGATGCAATACTGCACGGATAATGCGGCGATGATTGGTGCAGCAGCATTTGTTAAGTGGAATCAAGGCCGATTCTCACCGTTGAACATGAAAGCTGAGCCATTAATGAGTTTGAAGTCATGGATTGAACAATAAAAATAAAGTGTCGATGAACGTCTGCCGTGCAGATGAACATGGACACTTTTTTTGTGTATAAAGATTATTAATTTTCAGAAATGTTGATAATAGTCCGCAAAAGTTATCCACAACCCCTGTGACTAGTGTGGACAATGTGGATATTTTTTGCGAAAACGTACTGGAGCTGGCTTTGCAAACCCTTTGAAAATTGAATAACATTTTCATTTCAAAATCGATTTTCTGTGGATAATGTGGATAATTCTGTGTACAAATGTATGTTCGCTATTTTTCGAGCCAAATTTCCCATTCTTTGTAAAGATTCGCTAAATTCTGCTGTGCATCTTCGAGTTTCGCTTGCCATTCCCGGACCGCGATATAGTCTTCGAACACTTCAGGTTTCGCTAATGTGTGCTCAATTTCGGTAATTTCATCTTCGACCCCGGCAATTTCTAACTCTAATTGTTCCAGTCGACGCTGTTTGTGACGCTCATCCCGTTTGGCCTGTTTGTCCTGCTCATAGCTGGACACACTCTTCGGACTTTCCGTTGGCGCCACAGAGATAGTCGCCTTTTCCGTCAACTCTTGCAACTCCGCTTTTTTCTCAATGTAGTCATCGTAATTGCCTAGATAATGTTCCGCACCAGCCGGACTCAACTCGACGATGCGATCCGTTAAGCGATTGAGGAAATAACGGTCATGGGAAATCATCAAGATTGTTCCATCGTATTCCAACAACGCATCCTCGAGGACTTCCTTGCTCGCCAAGTCCAAATGGTTCGTAGGCTCATCGAGGATGAGCACGTTCGCCTCAAGTAGCATTAATTTAGCAAGTGCCACACGCGCCTTTTCCCCACCACTCAAACTAGCGATTGTCTTCTGCGTCTCATCCCCACTGAATAAGAATCCACCTAGTGTGCGACGAATTCGGACTTCCTCCATATGAGGGAAGCTATTCCATACTTCTTCCAA
>JBEGSW010000022.1:0-3880 GCA_041179705.1 Bacillota bacterium
ACCGTTTCGGAGCAGACCCCATCAGCCGTAGCAGTCGGGGTTCTAATCGATACGGACTACAGTATTCGCGCAGCGGGTGGTTTGATCTTGCAGTTGTTGCCTGGCTTAACGGATCAAGAAATTACAGAAATTGAATTTTTCTTAAGTCGCATGCGTCCGTTCACTGAAATGTTAGACCATGGGATGACATTAGAAGAAATTGTGCAGTTCTTACTCCCTTCATTCCAAACAATGGAAACCATGGATATCACATTCAAATGCAACTGTTCCCGTGAGCGTGTTGAATCGACCCTGCTTAGTTTGCCTGTGAGTGACCTGAAGGATCTTGAAGCCGACGGGCATGCCGAAGTGGTTTGTCATTTCTGTAATGAACAGTATCAATTTGGCAAAGAAGAGCTTACGCAATTCGTTGCGCAAAAATCCGAAAATTAACATTGACAATAAAATAACGAGTTGCTAATATTATGTTAATAAAACCAACCGATTGACTCGGAATTAAATTTTATAACTCAGGAGGCACTATCATGTCTAAACTTTATTCCAACGTAACAGAACTAATCGGCAACACACCGCTTGTTAAATTGAACCGCGTGGTTCCTGAAGACAGCGCAGAAGTATATGTGAAATTAGAGTACCAAAACCCAGGCGCATCCGTTAAAGACCGCATCGCAATCAGCATGATCGAAGTTGCTGAAGCTGAAGGTAAAATCAAACCAGGTGACACAATTGTAGAACCGACTTCTGGTAACACAGGGATTGGTATCGCAATGGTTGCAGCAGCGAAAGGCTATAACGCGATTCTTGTTATGCCTGAGACAATGAGCTTAGAGCGCCGCAACTTGCTTAAAGCATATGGTGCACAATTAGTATTAACTCCAGGTGCTGAAGGGATGAAAGGTGCGATTAAGCGCGCTGAAGAAATCCAAGCAGAAAACCCTAACTATTTCTTCCCACAACAATTCAAGAACCAAGCGAACGTGAAAGTTCACCGTGAAACAACAGGTCCTGAAATCGTTGCAGCAATCAACGCTGCGGATGGCAAGTTAGATGCATTCATTTCCGGTATCGGTACAGGTGGTACAATCACGGGTGCTGGTGAAGTATTGAAGAAAGCATTCCCTGGCATCGAAATTTATGCGGTTGAGCCAGCTGCTTCCCCAGTTCTTTCTGGTGGTAAGCCAGGCCCACATAAAATTCAAGGGATTGGCGCTGGTTTCGTACCAGACATCTTGAACACAGATGTTTATAACAACGTTATCCAGGTAGAGAACGAGCAAGCTTTCGAGACTTCCCGCCGCGTAGCGAAAGAAGAAGGTATCCTTGGTGGTATCTCCTCTGGTGCAGCGATCTTCGCAGCATTACAAGTCGCTAAGAAATTGGGTAAAGGCAAGCGCGTTGTTGCCATTCTTGCATCTAACGGTGAGCGTTACCTTTCCACACCACTTTACCAATTCGAAGAAAACTAAGATTTATCATCCGAAAGAGCTGTCTCCCCGTGAGACGGCTCTTTTTTATTACCGCAACATTCGCTATACTAAACAACATATCTTTCAAAAACGTCGCAGAGGAGAAACCGCGTGCAACCTTCAACGTTAATCACTTTGGAACAATGGCAGGAATGGCAAACTACATACAACGCAATGCCTGTCGTCGTGAAAGTGAAAGGGACGGGGCGAATGTTGCCGAGCGATTTTTCATCGTTATGGCATTCGAATGAGGAACAACCGAATTTTGTGTTTGAAAGTGGCAAAGGTGGCCGTTACACGTTCGTTGGCGGACACATCCGCGAGACGATTCGCGGTAAGGTAACGGAAACAGGCAAACCGCTTGAGCATATACGCCAGTGGATGAACGCTTATGAAGCACCTTCGATTTCAGCTATGCCGAAATTCATCGGCGGTTGTATTGGCTATTTAAGTTATGATGTTGTGCGTTCAATTGAACGCATTCCGAATACGGCACTAGATGATTTACAGTTACCAGACTATTACTTCCAATTGGTAGAACGCTGTTGGGTGATTGATCATCAGACTGAAGAAGTATACGCATGTGCATGGCACTTTGGTCGTGTAGACCATGTTGAACACACTTATGCAGAGATGATTCAGACTGCGAATGCGATGCTTGCGCAATGGCAATCGCTTTGCGAAGAAGGATCACTTGAACGTTCACAACGATTTGAACAGTGGTCAGCAGCAGATGGGATGCAACTCGACTGGGATACCCTCCCTGTTCGATCGCCTTTTGAAAAGCACCGTTTTGAAGCAGCAGTTGGAAAAATTCAGGATTATATTCGCGCCGGAGATGTATTCCAAGTGAACTTGTCCTTGCGCTTACAGAAGATGTTGCATACGTCCCCTGAGCGTGTGTATGAGTGGTTGCGCTTGTTAAATCCATCGCCTTATATGGGCATGATTCGTGATAAAGATTTTTCGATTGTGTCGGCCTCACCAGAGTTGCTGATCTGTCGTGAAGGTGATCGCTTGAGCACACGACCGATTGCCGGTACGCGTCGACGTGGAGCGAGCAAAGAAGAAGACATCGCGATGCGTGATGAATTGTTGCACAACGAGAAAGAGCGTGCAGAGCACATCATGCTTGTTGACCTTGAACGCAATGACTTAGGTCGGATCAGCGAGTATGGTTCGGTTAAAGTGGATGAGTTAATGTCGATCGAGTACTACTCCCACGTGATGCATATTGTTTCCGAAGTTTCGGGACAATTGGCAGCAGGGAAAGATACGTATGATGCGCTGGCGGCTGTATTTCCAGGGGGAACGATTACGGGGGCACCGAAAATTCGGACGATGGAAATCATCGAAGAATTAGAACCTGTACAACGCGGTCCATATACGGGATCGATGGGTTGGATTGACTATCAAGGGAATATGGAATTTAATATAATCATACGTACGATGGTTGCCCATGAAGGGCAGGCGTTCGTGCAAGCGGGAGCAGGAATCGTGATTGACTCTACCCCGGAGCGCGAATACAAAGAATCGCTGAACAAAGCAAAGGCGATTTGGAAAGCCATTCAATATGCAGAGCGGGAACAACAGGAGGAAGAGACATGGTCTTAGTTATCGATAATTACGATTCATTTACATACAATTTGGTGCAATATTTGGGGGAACTTGGTGAGAAGCCAGTTGTCTATCGCAACGATGAAATTACATTAGATGAAATTGAAGCACTTCAACCTGACCATATTCTAATTTCCCCGGGTCCATGTACACCAACGGAAGCGGGAATCAGTTTGGATTTGATTGAGCGATTTAAAGGGAAGATTCCCATTATGGGCGTATGCCTGGGTCATCAATCGATTGGGCAAGCCTTTGGTGGTGACGTGATTCGTGCAGCAAATCTGATGCATGGCAAGACATCACCGATTCATCATACGGGCAAAGGTGTGTTTGAAGGCATGCCGACGCCGTTCACGGCAACGCGTTATCATTCTTTGATTGTGAAACGTGAGACGTTGCCAGATTGTCTAGCGATTACTGCTGAGACAGCTGAGGGTGAAATCATGGGTCTTCAACATAAAGAATACCCAGTTGTAGGTGTGCAGTTCCACCCGGAATCAATCGTGACTGAACATGGTCACACGATGCTTCGCAATTTCTTAGCCCTACGTGCGTAATAGGCAGAAGGAGCCAAAGATGAAATTCGGTTATAACAGCAAGCAATACGACCAACATGCAACCGTGATCTCCCCTTATGATCACGGTTTTCTTTACGGAATGGGTGTCTTTGAGACGTTTCGCACGTACAACGGACAACCATTCCTATTTGAACGTCACATCGAGCGACTTGCTAATAGTCTGAAGACGATCGGCATTCGCTGGGAGCCGCAAGCGGAACGGATTGCATCAGAAATAGC
>JBEGSW010000023.1:0-9981 GCA_041179705.1 Bacillota bacterium
CGATCATGCAGCCATTCGTTGGAATGTATTCAGATAAACGACCAACTCCTTATTTGCTACCAATAGGTATGACGATGACATTCATGGGTGTGCTTGGATTAGCATTGGCACCACACTATGCCTTCGTGTTATTATCCGTTGTATTTATTGGATTAGGTTCCGCGGTATTCCATCCGGAAGCTGCTAAAGTTACATTCCTTGCAGCGGGACCGCGACGTGGTTTAGCGCAATCGATTTATCAAGTCGGTGGGAATGCAGGACAGTCCTTAGCACCATTGATTACAATTCTAATTTTTGTGCCTTTTGGCCAAAAAGGTGCGTTATTTTTCAATTTTGTTGCAGCATTAGCGATTGTCATTCAATTGCAGATCGCCCGGTGGTACACGGTTGCCTTACAAACAGCAGATTTCCAAGCAAGACCATCGCCTGCAAAACAGACGGCGATGATAACTGATTCAGTACGTAAGCAAAAAGTGAAGATCGCGATGATCATACTAATCATCTTTACGTTTGCACGCTCTTGGTATCATGCTGGCATTAGTGGGTTTTACCCATTCTATTTAATTGAGCATTTTGAGATGTCAATCAAGCAATCACAGTGGTTTACATTAGCGTTCTTAGCTGCAGGTGCAGTGGGGACATTAGCAGGCGGTTCGATTTCCGATCGGATTGGGAAGAAGCGGACCATGCTATATAGCATGCTTCTCTCCGCGCCGTTGACCATCGCCTTGCCACATGTCAGCACAGAAGTTGCATTTATCTTGATGTTTATTATCGGATTCGTCATCTTATCGAGTTTCTCCGTCGTTGTTGTCTATGGACAAGAACTGTTGCCGGGAAAAGTTGGGATGGTATCTGGACTTATCATTGGTCTTGCATTTGGACTCGGTGCAATTGGATCAGCTGCACTCGGTGCGTTAGCCGATTGGTTCGGTGTCGATCGTATCATGTATTTAACGGGGTATTTACCGTTACTTGGCATACTCGCTCTCATTTGGTTGCCATCTGATCAAAAATTACGTGAATGGCATGGGAAGTCATGATATATTTATTAGTAATGTTTAATAGAACTTGGAAGGATGGGATTTTCGGTGAATCCATTAGTACAACAATTAAATGAGACGTTGCAACGCGAGCAACCAAGCGTATACGCAATGTTATCCAAGCTCGGTAAAGAGATTTACTTCCCGAAAGAAGGAATCTTGAGCCAATCTGCGGAAGCGGGTAAGAAAGCGACGAAATTTAATGCAACCATCGGAATTGCAACTGAAGGTGGTAAGCCTATGTACTTGAAGTCGATTCAAGATACATTGAGTGCGTACAATCCGAAAGATATTTACCCTTATGCACCACCGGCAGGAAAACCAGAACTTCGTGAAGCATGGCGTGTAAAGATGCTGAAAGAGAATCCATCTGTTCCTGCAGAAAAGATTGGAATGCCAATCGTTACGAATGCGTTGACACACGGTTTAGCGGTCGTTGCTGATTTATTCGCAGATGTTGGCGATGCAGTGATTTATCCGGATAAGAACTGGGAAAACTACGAGTTAACATTTGGTGTTCGTCGTGGCGCAGAACTAATTAACTATCCGTTATATAATGCGGATCGTAAGTTTAATGCAGAAGGTTTGCGTGAAGCGTTGCTTGCACAAAAATCCAAAGGCAAAGCGATCGTTGTAATGAACTTCCCGAACAACCCAACTGGCTACACACCGGGTGTAGAAGAGGGCGAAGCGATTGTTGCAGCTTTACTAGAAGCGGCTGAAGCGGGAATCAAAGTTGTTGCTGTAACAGACGATGCTTACTTCGGCTTGTTCTTCGAAGACACATTGCAAGAATCTTTGTTTGGTAAATTAGCTGTTCGTCATCCGAACTTACTGGCTGTTAAAGTCGACGGCGCGACGAAAGAGGAATACGTATGGGGCTTCCGCGTAGGTTTCGTAACGTACGCAGCAGAAAATGCAGCCGTATTGAGCGCGTTGGAACAAAAGACAATGGGCATCATTCGTGCAACGATTTCGAGTGGACCACATCCATCTCAGACATTCGTGTTACGTACCTTGCAAGATCCGAACTTCGATGCTGAAAAGCAACAAAAGTTCGATATAATGAAAGGTCGAGCGAACAAGACGAAGGCGATCTTGGATAGCGGGAAATTCGATGAAGTATGGGAATACTACCCATTCAACTCCGGTTACTTCATGTGCTTGAAGTTGAAGACGGTAGAAGCTGAAGCGTTGCGTGTACACTTATTAGATACATACGGTGTGGGTACAATTGCACTTGGCACAACGGACCTTCGCGTAGCATTCTCCTGTATCGAAGAGAGCGACCTGGATGAATTGTTCGGCTTGATTTACCAAGGCGTACAAGACTTAACAAAATGATTGAATGATGAGAAGCCCCTTCTATGAAGGGGCTTCTTTTTTTGTCCACATGCTGCAGGGATGTAGTCAATTTAACTTGTTTCAAGAAAATTGAAAAATGTATACCGCATTGGTATATGATTTTAAAAATTCTTGTACAGCCGATGAATCAATAAATGTGTCTGCTTACAAGAACAAATAAAAATGTATATACAGTAATACTCATACAAAAAAGGACTGCCGAATTCTTTTCGACAGACCTTTAAAGGTATATTTATTAGGTTAGTTCTTTATATATTTCATTCACGAGCGATTGGAAAGCCGCTGTTGTGCGGATTGATTGTGTTCGAGGTCTTGTGAAAGGCACACTAATTTCTTTTGCAATCGTCGTTGGTTTGTTAGATAGCACGTAGATGCGGTCTGCCAAGAGTAAGGCCTCTTCAATACTATGTGTGATCATGAAAACCGTGCGTTGTTCCGTTTGCCAAATATCGAGTAGCCAGTTTTGCATGTCCAGTCGGGTTAAGGCATCGAGCGCGCCGAATGGTTCGTCGAGCAGCAACAGTTCTCTATCACTCATTAAAGCTCTGGCAAAGGCCACGCGTTGTTGCATCCCACCAGATAATTGATTGGGGTATGCATTTTCGTAATCGGTTAATCCGAGTTTATTTAGGAGCGATTTCGCTTTGATTTTCGATTCTGCAGATATCCCGCCATCCAATTCAATGGGGAGTAAGATATTGTGGATAACAGTGCGCCACGGGAATAATGAATTTTGCTGAGGAACGTAACTAATGTGTCCACGTTGACCGTTGATTTTTTTGTGATTCAGTAGGATTTCCCCGTGCGTTGGCGCGAATAAGCCGCCGATCATCTGGAACAATGTGCTTTTCCCACAACCTGAAGGACCGATTATGGCAACGAATTCTCCTTTGTTAATTGTGAGTGATAGGTGATTGAAGACTTCGATTTCGCTCCGTTGGGTTCGGAATGATTTGGAGACTTGGTTTAGCTGTAACATGCTCAATTCCAATCACCTCCAGCATTTGCCTTTCGCCATCTTAATAGGAAGCGTTCAATAAGCGAAACGGCCATGACCATTAACAAACTCAAGATGACGACTAACAATACGCCTAGTAATGCCCGATCCATTCTGAATCCAGCTTTCGAGAACATAATGTACTTTCCAAGTCCGTTTTCTGCGCCAAACCACTCGGCAATCACCGCACCGGTGACACAGTACGTGGCGGCGATTTTTAATCCTGCGAATAATGGAGAGATGGCCGAGGGTAGATCCAGTTTAATAAACTGTTGCCACTTGGATGCACCAATCATGCGCATGTAATTTTGCATACCAAAGTCGCTTTGTTTCAATCCGTTGAGGAAAGCAATAAGAATAGGGAAGAAACAGACAAGCGCGACAACAAATAGACGTGTCGTCCAGCCATAGCCAAGCCAAAATAACAGCAATGGTCCGAGCAATACAAGTGGAATCGTCTGTGTCAACACGAGCAGGGGATATACCCCGCGCTCTAGGAGAGGGCTAAAATGCAGGATGACAGCCAAAACGAGTGCGACGAAGATGCCGATAGCAAATCCAATTAGTGTCAGTCGCACACTGCTTATGACATGCACGGAAAGTTGTGACCAGTTATGGACGGCCTCTGTCCATACGTCGAGAGGACCCGGTAAGAACCATACCTCCACATTTCCGATCGTCACATACATCTGCCAAATGACAATAACGAGGATGACTGCCGCAAGCGGCGGCCATCCTCGTTGCCATAGTTGTCTGATCATCGATATTTTTCTGTCAGTTTATCCATCGAGGCACCGGATGGATTATAGTAAATCTTCACTTGCGAAATAACATTGGGGCTACCAGCCGCAATCATTTCTTTGTTCATTTCAGCAACAATTGCAAGTAAATCTTCAAGCTCACCTTCCATCGTCGTTTCCAGCGGACTTACGAAATATTTAACGCCGGAACGATCAATGACTGCGATTGCTTTATCGACATAAGGGATAACATCTTCGCCATTGGGTGTCTTTGGTAAAATTTGAATACTTACTAATGCATTAGCCATTGAGTCGGGCTCCTTATTTTTCAGGTAAGAACTCATTTGTATACGCGGATTTCACATCAAGTTCTTTTTCCAATAATTTGTGTTCAAGCATCCAAGTTGCATAGTTGGACCAGATGGATTCCTTTTGTTCGCCCCAACGTTTTGCATCATCTTGGTATTTCGTTGCTAGCCATTTTTGACTTGCTTTTACTAATTCTTTGTCGAGGTCTGGCGCTGCTTTAATTAAAATATCTGCCGCTTTTGCAGGTTCTTTGATGGCAAATTCATACCCTTTGCTTGTTGCAGCCATGAACGCTTTGACCAATTTCGGATTTTCTTTGATTGTCTTTTCACTGGCGATTAACAACGGTGTATAGTAGTCGAGTTTATCGGAAAGCTCGTTTACGTACTGCATGTTTAGGTCGATGTTCTTAATCTTGGCATTGATGCCATCCCAGCCATAAAAGATCCATGCGAAATCAATATCTTTCTTCACCGCTGTAAAGAAGTCCGTGTAGCCGGAATCTAGCATTTTCAGTTTACTATAATCAGCGCCGCCTTCGGTCATAACGGATTCGATGACCGCTTTCTCAGAAGGTGAGCCCCATCCGCCATACGTCTTGCCTTCCCAATCTTTCACGGATGTGATGTTACGTTCTTTCAAAGATGCGAAACCAGACGTGTTATGTTGGATGATTGCACCGATGGAAACAACAGGTACGTTGTTCGTGCGTGCCAATGTTACTTGCTCTTGGTAACTTACGCCAAAATCAGCTTGACCCGTTGCGACCAACGTATCTACAGCATCGCCAGGTTGTGCAATTTCCACGTCCAAGCCTTGCTCCTTAAAGTAACCTTTCGCTTGTGCCACATATAACCCGGTATGATTTGTATTCGGTGTCCAGTCGAGCAACACCTTTACTTTCGTTAATTCTTTCGGTGCCACTTCTTTTTCTTCTTCTTTCCCACATGCAGCTAACAGAGATACTACCATTACCAAAACTAGGGCTAACAAGGTCGTGCGTTTGAACATTTTTCTCTCTCCTTTGAAAAAATAGAATAAAAAAACAACCTCATGTCTAAAGGTTGCCAATAGGAAGCATTCTAGTAAATAGAACGCAATCGTTCACTTCCTACGCTGGCATTATCCAGATCAGGTTCAAGGGTAAGTGTCTTGCGGGACACACTCTCAGCCGGCCAATTCCAGCACCCCGTAACATTTGCGGTTGTATTAATACTATATAAAACGGAAATTTGAAAGTCAAATTAGTGAACCGACCTGACAAAAAAATCGACTGAAACCAGTCTATTTTTGCTGCTTTCCAGTGATTAATTCTAAAAATCAACTGAAACCATTCGATTTTTTAGTAGTGAAAAATTTCACATAAGTGTGATTTTTGTCATAGTTTGAGCGTATGGTGGAACGTATGATGATTGCAGAGACAAATACTTAATCGATTTTAGGATATGGAGGCGGAGAGAATGGCTCTAAACAAAGATACAAAGCCAGCTGAAATTTCAGCAGTAGAGCACGTGAACCAACTTGTTGCCAAAGCGAAGGTAGCTTTGGACGAATACATGAAGTTGGATCAAGCGACGGTAGACCGCATTACACAGGAAATGGCGCTTGCAGGTGTTGATCGTCACATGGAGTTAGCGAAATTGGCGATTGAAGAGACAGGACGCGGTGTATATGAGGACAAGATTACGAAGAACTTGTTCGCAACGGAATACATATACCACAGCATCAAGTATGAGAAAACAGTTGGTGTAGTAGAAGAAAACATGTACGAGAACTACCAAAATGTAGCGGAACCAGTAGGGATCGTTGCAGGGGTAACACCCGTTACAAATCCAACATCCACAACGATGTTTAAATCCATCATTTCTGCAAAGACGCGTAACCCGATCATCTTTGCATTCCATCCATCTGCTCAAAATTGCAGTATGGAAGCAGCGAAGACAGTGCGTGACGCAGCTGTTAAATTTGGTGCGCCAGCCGATTGTATTCAATGGGTTGAATTGCCATCCCTGGAAGCAACACAAGCACTAATGAATCATCCGAATGTCGCTTTGATCTTAGCAACTGGTGGTTCGGGCATGGTTAAATCCGCATATAGTACTGGTAAACCAGCACTTGGTGTAGGTCCTGGTAACGTTCCATGTTTCATTGAGAAGTCGGCGAACATCCAACAAGCAGTGAACGACTTAATCTTATCCAAGACATTCGATAACGGCATGATCTGTGCTTCTGAGCAAGCCGTAATCATCGAAGAATCGATTTATGAGCAAACGAAGAAAACAATGATCGATAACGGATGTTACTTCTGTAAACCAGAAGAAGTAGCCTTATTAACAAAAGGTGCAATGAACGTTGAGAAGTGTGCGGTTAACCCGGTAATCGTAGGTAAACCTGCTACACAAATTGCTGAAATGGCAGGCTTCAACGTACCTGCGGGCACTAAAATCTTAGTAGCGGAACTAGATGGCGTTGGTACGAAGTTCCCGTTATCCGCTGAAAAATTAAGCCCAGTGTTAGCTGCCTATAAAGTTAAAAATGCTGACGCTGGTATCGAACGTGCAGTTGAAATCGTTCGTTTCGGCGGCATGGGTCACTCCTCGGTTATCCATTCCAACGACCAAGCGGTTATCCAAAAGTTCTCGAACAGCTTGCAAACAGGACGCATCATCGTTAATTCCCCATCCACGCATGGTGCGATTGGTGATATTTATAATACGAACTTACCTTCGTTGACATTAGGTTGCGGATCGTACGGTTCCAACTCAACAACAAGCAATGTAACAGCAGTGAACTTAATTAACTTAAAACGGGTGGCGCATCGTACAGTGAATATGCAATGGTTTAAAATTCCGGCTAAGATTTACTTCGAAAAGGGATCCACACAATACTTGGCCAAAATGCCGGATATCTCCCGTGTCATGATCGTAACCGATCCAGTGATGGTGAAATTAGGCTATGCAGAGCGTGTTGAATATCATTTACGTAAACGTCAATCGCCAGTTGTTGTGGAAATTTTCTCCGATGTCGAACCAGATCCATCTGTAGAGACCGTACAACGTGGTACGGCATTGATGCAAAGCTTTAAACCAGACTGTATCATCGCTCTTGGTGGCGGGTCCCCAATGGATGCTGCGAAAGCCATGTGGTTGTTCTACGAATACCCAGAGACAGATTTCCAAAGCTTGAAACAAAAGTTCCTAGATATTCGCAAACGGATCTACAAATACCCGCGCCTTGGAAAAAAAGCGAAGTTTGTTGGTATCCCAACAACGTCGGGTACAGGGTCGGAAGTCACATCGTTCGCGGTTATCACAGATAAGAACCAAGGAAATACGAAGTATCCATTAGCGGATTATGAATTGACACCTGACGTAGCGATTATTGATGCTGACTATGTATTGAGCTTACCAGCAACAGCGGTAGCAGATACTGGAATGGACGTTTTAACGCATGCAATCGAGGCATATGTATCGATTATGGCAAATGATTACACAGATGGTCTTGCAATTAAGGCAATCCAACTTGTATTCCAATATTTAGAGCAATCGTACAAAGTAGGCGATGCGTTATCGAGAGAGAAGATGCATAATGCTTCGACAATCGCAGGTATGGCGTTTGCCAACTCGTTCCTCGGAATCAACCACAGTTTGGCACACAAATGGGGTGGTGAATTCCACACAGCTCACGGTCGTACAAATGCGATTTTGTTACCACACGTGATTAAATACAATGCTACTAAACCAACGAAGTTCGCTTCGTTCCCGAAATATGATCACTACATTGCAGATCAACGTTATGCGGAAATCGCGCGTATGGTTGGCTTGCCGGCTCGCACAACAGAAGAAGGTGTTAACAGCCTAATCGATGCAATTCGTAAGCTGAATAAGGCATTGCATATCGAAGAAAGCTTTGAAGCGATCGGTAAAGTGAAAGCAGCTGAATTTGAAGCGCGTGTAGACTACTTGGCAGATCGCGCATTTGAAGATCAATGTACAACAGCGAACCCAAGAATGCCGTTAGTAATTGAATTAGCGGATGTTTATCGCAATGCATTCTACGGTAAATTCTAAATAATCCCCTTTCCCCTTAAATGAGATAGGCGCCAATGAGTTGGCGCCTTCTCTTATATTTATAAACTTTGGAGGTGTGTAGGAATGGCTGTTAAAGAAGATGTACGCAGTTTTGTACCAGGAGAATGGACGGAAAAAATTAATGTAAATGATTTTATTGAGAAAAATATTAGGCCCTATTATGGGGATGAATCCTTTCTATGTGGACCGACAGAAGCAACGCATCAATTGTGGGCTAAAATCCAACAGTTAGCAGCGGAAGAGCGTGCTCGAGGTGGCGTATATGACATTGATGTAAACACGGTTTCTACAATTACTTCACATCAAGCGGGTTATATCGATCAAACTAAGGAAAAGATTGTCGGCCTACAGACGGATGCGCCATTCAAACGTGCGATTCAACCGACCGGTGGCATTCGCATGATGATTGATGCATGTGAAGCATATGGCTATAAGCTGCCACAAGAAATCGTCGACATCTTCACGCATATTCGCAAGACACATAACCAGGGTGTATTTGATGCCTATACGGCGGAAATGCGTGCAGCGCGTAAAGCGGGGATTATCACTGGGCTTCCTGACGCATATGGTCGTGGCCGAATTATTGGTGACTATCGGCGTGTCGCTTTGTATGGAATCGATCGCTTAATCGAAGCGAAAAAAGCGGAGCATCATGCAACTGAATTGGAAACAATGACGGAAGAAGTGATTCGATCTCGCGAAGAGTTGTCCGAACAAATTCGTGCGTTGGATGAGCTTCGTCAAATGGCTAAAACCTATGGCTATGATATTTCCGGACCGGCAACGACTGCACAAGAAGCGATTCAATGGCTGTACTTTGGCTATTTAGCGGCAATCAAGGAGCAAAATGGTGCAGCAATGTCCCTTGGTCGGGCGTCCAGTTTTATCGATATCTACATTGAACGTGATTTGGAAGCGGGGATTGTAACAGAGGAACAAGCGCAAGAATTAGTCGACCATTTCGTGATGAAATTGCGCATTGTGAAATTCCTTCGTACGCCAGATTACAATGAACTATTTTCCGGAGATCCAACGTGGGTAACGGAGTCGATTGGTGGGATGGGTTGCAACGGTGAACCACGCGTGACGAAGAACTCTTATCGATTCTTGCACACGTTGCACAACTTAGGTCCTGCACCAGAGCCTAACTTGACTGTATTATGGTCATCGAAGTTGCCAGAAGCATTTAAAGCCTATTGTGCGAAAGCTTCGATTGAAACAAGTTCAATCCAATATGAGAATGATGATTTGATGCAACCGTTGTATGGGGATGATTATGGCATTGCCTGTTGTGTATCTGCAATGAAGGTTGGCAAGCAAATGCAGTTCTTCGGTGCGCGTGCGAACTTGGCGAAGACATTATTGTATACAATCAACGGTGGTGTCGATGAAAAATTAGGGATCAAAGTTGCACCGGGATTAGAGCCAATCACAGA
>JBEGSW010000024.1:0-9321 GCA_041179705.1 Bacillota bacterium
CGCAGAACGAACATGAATGCTCGCACTTGGCATCTTCTTCGCATCAAATGCATGCAACGGTTGACCATACTCCATCAACACATAGTTCGTGATATCCACAACGTTATTAATTGGACGAACGCCAGCTGCCATCAGACGCGTTTGCAGCCAAAGTGGGGAAGCTGCAATCGTTACGCCTTCAATCACTTTCGCTGTATAGTGCGAACACAATTCTTTCGCATCGATTTTTACTTTTACTAACTCATTCGCTTGTTTGCCAGATGGCTTTTGACCGTCTGTTTCTTTCGGAAGATTCGGCTTACGATCGATAATCGCACCGATTTCATAAGCAACGCCCAGCATACTAAGCGCATCTGAACGGTTTGGTGTTAAATCCAATTCCAACACTTCGTCGTTCAAACCTAATAATTCAACCGCATCGATTCCCACTTGTGTATCAGCAGGGAGTACAAAGATGCCTTCTTGCAACTCTTTCGGTAACAACTTATCGTTCATACCTAATTCTTTCGCCGAGCAAATCATGCCCATCGATTCAACACCGCGCAATTTCGCGCGTTTGATTTTGAAATCCCCTGGCAACACCGCACCCACTACTGCTACAGGTACTTTTTGACCTTGTGCGACGTTTTGCGCGCCACAGACGATTTGCAAATCTTCCTCGCCACCCACGTCAATTGTACATACGCTCAATTTGTCCGCATCAGGATGTTTCGCTTTCTCTTTCACATACCCAACCACAACGCCGGATACACCTTTATTCAACGACTCCACCACATCAACTTCGATGCCGCTACGCGTCAATTTCTCTGCTAATTCTTTCGCCGTAAACCCGGACAAATCCAGGTACTCGGATAACCATTTATATGAAACGTTCAAGGGATGTCCCCACCTTTCTTCTCCGAATTAAAGTCGATCGAATTGATTCAAGAAACGTTGATCATTGGTGAACAAGTGTCTAATATCATCAATTCCATATTTTAATAATGCAATACGCTCTACACCCATACCGAATGCAAAACCGCTATAAACTTCCGGATCATACCCACCATTACGCAAAACAGTCGGATGCACCATACCGCCACCCAAAATTTCTAACCAGCCTGTTTGCTTACATTTGCGGCAACCGTTTCCTTTGCAGTTATCGCACGTAACGTCGATTTCAGCAGATGGCTCTGTGAACGGGAAGAAACTTGGACGCATGCGAATTTGTGTGTCTTTGCCGAACAATTCTTGTACGAATTGCAACAAAGTCCCTTTCAAGTCGGACATACGAATGCTCTTGTCGATGACAAGGCCTTCGATTTGGTGGAACGCATGGGAATGCGTCGCATCGTCGTCATCGCGACGGAATACGCGGCCTGGGCAAATGATTTTCAAAGGCACATCGCCTTTGCGTGCCTCCATTGCACGAATTTGCACCGGTGACGTATGTGTACGCATTAAGATGTCGTCCGTCACATAGAAAGAATCCTGCATGTCGCGTGCAGGGTGATCTTTCGGCAGGTTTAGAAGTTCAAAGTTATAGTAATCTTTCTCCATCTCTGGCCCTTCTTCAACCGTGTACCCCATGCCCACAAATACATCTTCAATTTCACGAATGACGCGGGAAAGCGGATGAATCGCACCGATTGGCGCTTCACGACCTGGTAGCGTTACGTCGATGGTTTCGGATTGCAATTTATGCGCTGTTTCGGCTTCGTTGAATTTCACTTGTAAGGCATCAATTGCCTCTTCAATCGCTGCGCGAACATCGTTGGCAACTTGTCCAACCAATGGACGCTCTTCCGCGGACAATGCCCCCATCCCTTTCAACACTTCTGTGACAGGGCCTTTTTTACCCAGGTACTTCACTTTCAAGTCTTGCAACTGCGCTGGAGTCGTAACTTGCGTTACTTCTACTAACGCTTCGTCTTTTAATGCGAGCAATTTTTCTTTTAACATGCCATATATTCCCCTTTCAATTAATTCCAATATACGAGTCGATGCTGTAAGCAGGTGTTTTCGTCTTATTTCCAACTTTCAGTACGAGATGCTGGCATTAAGCAGAGAACTTCGGCTTAAAGCATCCGTTTAACCTACTTCCATCCAAAATAAGACGAAATTTGCTGCTTATCTCGGAACAAAAAAAAGACTACTTCATCCGAAAGGGACGAAATAGTCGTGGTACCACCCTAAGTTGAAATTCAACAAATCGAATTTCCTTCTCATACGTGTTAACGGTCGCGAACCGGCTGCGTCTAATGGAGTTATCCTCGTTCAACGTGCTGCTCCGGAGTGAATTTCCAACTGTGCGTGCATCACTCTCAATCAAGGTGAATGCTCCCTGTTCGTGCGGCGTTGTACTTATCTCCATCAATGCATTTACTCTTAAGTATTATATTGAATTTACCCTATTTAGACAAGGCGTTTCGCCAGATTCCATCGGAAATCACAGGATAATCTTTACGATCTTTATAAATATAGGTCCAACCTTCGCGATGGCAGCCAAGTTCGTCAAGCGCAGTTACCCAAATTCGCTCATAATCATTATCCGGATGATCAACCGAAATATACCCTTCTAAGTGATCCATTGGGGCAAGGGCTTCTTTGGACAATACAATCCATTCGCCGTGTACATCATTCTGTAAACCATCAACAAATAATGCTGGATATGGTCCCAAATGAAGTAACTCACCTTGGAGTTTCCCTTTCGAAATCGTCTGCACATAAGGTTGTATAATATAGTGATTTTTCTCGCCTTGTTTGAGCGTTCCGTATACAAAAACAGTAATCATAAAGCGCCCTCCCGCAGCAATAACGCATACGTAACGCTAGCAATTTCAATGGCCTTTGGTGAATCGCCATGGATGCACAAGGTATCGGCACGTTGCTGCTGTACGAACATTAATCCTTGCTGTGCAGCGCGGTCTGGATCTGAAATGACAGCCCCTGCTTCCGTTCGCGGGGTGAGTTGACCATCAGCTGTATAGGTGCGGTCGATAAAGGCTTCGCGTTGTCCACGCGCACCGGCAAGTCGGAGTAATTCGCTATTTGGGAAAGCCGTAATTTTCGCATTTGGTTGAACGGCGTCGACTGCGCGTAAGAAGGCTTCCGCTGCAGCCGTATCGTGAATGAGTCGATGATACAGGGCACCGTGTGGTTTGATGTGGTGGAGCTCGACGTTTTGCTCATGACAGAGTCGTTGCAGGGTCGTCAGTTGAATCGTGGTAAGGGTGTAGATTTGTTCGGGTGTGGCATTGGTTTCGATTCGACCGAAATTGGCTCGATCGTCATAACTTGGATGGGCGCCGATGTTGACGTTGTGCTTGATGCATCGTGCAATGGCATGACGCATGGTCGATTCGTCGCCGGCATGGAAGCCGCACGCGATGTTAGCCGATGTTATGTAAGGAATAATAAGTTCATCGGCGGATTGTCCGTTCAGTTGTATGCCTTCGCCGAAGTCTGCATTAAGGTCAATTTTCATCGGTGGGACTCCTTTATCTTAAGGTTTTCATCGTTAGGTTGAGTTGTTGGAAGTCACGTTCGCGGTCGTGCCACAGTTGCTCGGCATGTTCCACCGTAATCCATTCGAAGTGAATCGCGTCGCCGGGACGGGCTTGCGCCAAGATTGGCATGTCGACGGCCGCAACTTGGGCAATTCGCGGATAGCCGCCAATGGTTTGGCCATCTGCGGCGAGCACAATCGGCTGGCCATTCGGTGGCACCTGGACGTTGCCAACTGCAGCCGGTGCCGATGGCATCGAGCCAGCTTCAGCCGATGGCTGAACAAGAGAGGCGCCCGCCAGGCGCAAGCCCATCCGATCCGACTGGGCGGATAAGACGTAAGGCGCGGCAGCGAACTGCTCGCGCACGCCTGGCGCAAAGCGCGTGTGCTCCGCGCCAGCGAAACAGCGGACGCGTTTCACGCGTGCACCGTAGTCCGGCCGCATCGATGCGGCAAGCCCGTACTTGGCTGCTGCTGCAGCCACTGCCAAGCGATGCGCCTCGGGCGCAAGTGGGTTTAGCAGCAGCGCATCGCCTGCCGCTAGGGCGCGACCCGCAAGCCCGGCGAAGCCGTGGGCATGCGGGTACATGCTGCGACTGCCGAGCACCGCCGGCACGTCGAAGCCGCCCGCTACCGCGAGGTAGCCCCGATAGCCGCTACGAGCGGCGCCAATGCGGACTCGCCCGCCAGCGGGCACGTAAACCGGCCGCCACAGCGGCAAAACGACGTCATCGAGCGATGCGATAAAATCACCGCCGGACACACAGATGACCGACGCCTCCGCAAACACCAGGGTCGGTCCATCCATCGTGAATTCTAGCGCAGCCTCACCGCGCACATTCCCAACCATCGCATTTGCCGCGCGATAAGCAAACATATCCATTGCCCCGCTACCCGGCATCCCTGAATGTCGCCAACCCGCACGCCCGCCATCCTGCACAGACGTCCATAATCCTCCGCGTTCAACCTTCACCTCATTCATCGTCTAGCACCTCCAACAGCCGCCACCGGTACAAAACGCACACGATCCCCGGCCACCAACAAACTCGGTGCTTCTCGTCCCGCATCATACAACCGTGCATCCGTGCGGCCAATCAAGTGCCAACCGCCAGGAGTTGCCGAAGGATAAATCCCCGTCTGTCCACCGGCAATCCCAACCGAGCCAGCTGGTACAACTTTTCGTGGTTCTGCACGTCTAGGAATCGCCAACCGCTCTGGTAATCCGCGCAAAAATGGAAACCCTGGCACAAATCCTACAGTCACAACCTCATAGACTTGTCCACTGTGCAGCGCAATCACCTCTTCGACCGTCAAACCGATCAACTGAGCAACCTCAGTCAAATCCGGGCCATCATAGACAACCTCTATATCTACAATCTTCCCTTCTTCTAAACTGCGCTCCCCCACCATCTCTGCAACTTGCAACGCTACCTCTTCCTTCACCTGGTCAGCCGTACAAACCGCCAAATCAAAAAAAACAGCAAATGAATCATAGGCAGGCACAACCTCAATCAACCCTGGAAAGGGTCGCAAGCGATTCAAGATTCGCCCACCTCGAAACAACATCGCATTTTCACTCAATCGAACGACTTCCATCTTCATCACTTCCCGCTCCAAAACGTTGCCTTCATTGTAACACTTCAGGCAATCATGTCGCATATACTAAACCAAAAAAAGGTGAGCCTATGAACGTATTTGCTTATAAATACCCTGCAAACAAATGGCGAAAACATGTCATTCTTGTGCGTTCGCCTGCTTTAAAAAAACATTTACCTCCGACGACAGATTTTAAAATCGAGAAGCTGGCACCATGGCTAAAACGATATGGGAGTCTCTATCTCAAACCGAAAATTGGCGGTGGTGGCAAAGGCATAATTCGGATCGCCAAATGGTGGCAAGGTCCAGCCGTACGCTACATCGTTCACACAGCGCAGGGCAAACGGTTATGCACGAATATCGAGCAAGTTATCGGAGTGTTGAATCGCTATGTTTTGAAAGAATACATCATGCAGCAAGGAATCGACTTATTCCAAATTGCCCGGCGACCTGTCGATTTTCGCGTTCTGATTTGCAAAGTAAATAAGACTTGGACGTTATTTGGCATGATGGGGAAAGTTGCAGCCAAAGGAAAACATGTGACCAATTATTCACGTGGCGGGGATGCCATTCGCCTGATTCCTGCTTTAAAGCAAGGCCTTCGGTTAAATGAAAAGAGCATCGAACAGGTAATAAATACAATGAAAACAGTCAGTCACCAAGTAGCCATCACATTAAATAAATCGTATCCCCAGCTCACGCAACTGGGCATTGATTTAGCGATTGACCGCAAGCACAATGTTTATATTCTTGAGGCGAATTCACGGCCCAATTTCGAATTATTCCGCGAACATGAAGATCCACGTTTGTATGAACGAATCGCCCGTTGGATGGCAGTCGAACGAAGTTCGGATGTGCTATAATCAAGAAATCCTATCATCGAAGTGAGGCCATCCGTTTGAAACCATTTCGCGCTTACATGAATTTTGTTCGCCCTTATCGTGGGCTGATTATTTTAACGTTATTGATTGGTATGGTGAAGTTTGCCATTCCGCTGATGCTGCCGCTCATCATTAAGTATGTTGTCGACCATTTGCTATTGAGCGATGCAATGACAACCGCCGAAAAAATGAATCAATTATATGTTATCCTTGGCGGATCCTTCCTCGTATTTATCATCATTCGTTACCCGATTGAGTATTTCAGACAGTACTTTGCGCAACAAATTGCCAGTAAAGTGCTATTCGATATGCGCAATCACTTGTATGACCATATTCAACGCCTATCGGTCCGTTATTACCAGAATAAAAAAGTCGGAGAAATCATTTCCCGCTTTATCAATGACGTCGAGCAAACGAAGAATATTGTTGAGGTAGGCATGATGAACATTTGGCTAGATATGTTTACCTTGACGATTGCACTTGGATTTATGTTTTATTTGAATCCTTGGTTAACGTTGGCATCCATCGCTGTTTTTCCGTTATATGCCATTGCCGTGAAAGTGCTTTACAAGCGATTGAAGCAATTAACGAAAGATCGCTCTGCAGCGTTAGCTGAAATCCAAGCGTACTTGCACGAACGCATTCAAGGAATCCCCGTAATAAAGAGTTTTACGCTTGAACGCACAGAACAGGGACGTTTCCAAAATCGCAATGGACAGTTCTTGACGAAGGCGATGGCGCATACGCGTTGGAATGCGATCACGTTCTCAACGATTAATACGCTTACGGATATCGCACCGCTCGCTGTGATTGGTTATGGTGGGTACTTGGCGATTCACGGGAATTTAACGGTTGGTTCGTTAGTTGCTTTCTTCGGCTACTTGGAGCGTCTTTACAGCCCTCTTCGCCGCCTTGTGAATTCGTCGACAACGATGACCCAAGCGACCGCTTCGATGGAACGCGTGCTTGAATTTATGAATGAGCCCTATGACATCGAGGATGCGGTTGATGCATCGATATTGCCAAAAGCAAATGGATTAATCGAATTTGACAACATTAAGTTCCGTTATCACGACCAGATGGACTGGGTCTTGAAAGACATCAGTATGCGGATTGAACCTGGCCAGACTGTGGCGCTTGTCGGATTAAGTGGCGGTGGGAAGTCCTCGTTGATTGGATTGCTCCCTCGCTTTTACGATGTGCAAGCGGGTGAGATTCGTATCGACGGAACGCCAATTCGCGCTGTGACCCAACAAAGTTTGCGTGCCCAAATTGGCATGGTGTTGCAGGATAACTTCTTATTTAGCGGAAGTGTACGGGACAATATTTTGACCGGTAAGACGGATGCTACAGAAGATGAAATGATTGCCGCAGCGAGAGCTGCGAATGCCCACGATTTTATCATGACTTTGCCGAACGGCTATGATACTGAAATCGGCGAGCGCGGCGTGAAACTATCTGGTGGTCAGAAGCAACGTGTAGCGATTGCCCGTGTGTTCCTGAAAGATCCTCAGATCTTAATCTTAGATGAAGCGACCTCCGCCCTTGATTTGGAATCGGAAGCACTTATCCAACAAGCGTTAAACGAGCTTGCTCGCAATCGTACGACGTTAATTGTTGCCCACCGTTTGTCCACGATTACTCACGCTGACCGTATTTATGTGATGGACGACGGTCGCATTGCGGAATCAGGTAAACACGCTGAGCTGATGCGTATCGAAGACGGGATCTATGCGCGATTGTTTAATGTGCAGAATCTAACAGCAGACGACAAAAGTGACCGCTTTTCGTAATACACCAAATAAAATGGACGTTTAATTAGTAAACTAATTAGACGTCCATTTTTTGTGATTATTATGCCTGTTTGGCAGTTCTATTTTTTCTTCTTATTTTCATTACAATCGCCGCAAATACGACGAATCCACATAACAGATTCAATCCCCAAGGGTAGAAAATTGGGAAAAAGAGTGTAGGATACCCTTCCATAATATCCGAGAAATAGCCCATTGACATCCCGTGTAAAACGCCCATATTGATCAGGCGTACATACAGTAAGTGATCGGATCTTTTTTCGTATGTCATTTCCTCTTCATCATAGGTACCATCTGAATGAATCCGAATGATTTTCCACTTGGCAGCATTGTTCAACCAGGAGGCTTCATCATACATTTTTTCAATAAGAACAGCATCGGTTGTATTTGATTTTTTGTCGGTTACAGCAAATAGATCAATGAAATTCCAATAAAGATGTTGCCCAGCTTCGTGTCCTAAAATCACTTTACCGGGCTTCGTTATTTTCTTTCCATCTAGGTAGATGTCGACTTGGACAATTTCTCTTGCATTCTCACTTTCCCAACTCTCATCCTTTTTCTCAAACATACCTGTAGGCGTATTTTTAAACGTTAACGTTGCATTTCCGATTTTAATGGGATTTGTTCCAATGTCATAAATCTCCATATATGTATCGGGGTCAATATGACGGCCCATCGTTGCGTAATCGTATCGCAGATCTACATAAGCACCAGCCACCCATTCCCTTGCAATTAAAAAATTAGGGTGTGCAGCAAGAACAAATAAAGCGAGCGAAAGTAAAAACAATTTGTTCGGTGTGAGCTTTTCAGAAATAAGCGCAAAAGTTTGTTTGATATGCCCTTTTGGACTAATCACAGCAACAAACACAAAAGAAAACAGGATAATTAAAAAGCAAACACCACCTATGATATAGGAACCGAAAAGTTGTGAAAGTCCATCATCTTCAATTAAAAACCACAAAAACACAGTCACGCCACCGAGTACAACATTGCCTATATTACATTTAAACAAAACCCAAAAATTAGCGTTACGTCGCAACGAAATAACGTTGAAAACAATCATCGGGACAACATACAAAGTTAACAAAACCAAAAAAGACATTAAACCTTGATCCATCGAAAAGCCCCCAATAAAAAAAGAAGTACAATCTAAATCTTTTTTTTCTATTCAACTTTTTACATATTATCCCTTTGTAGTCCGGAATAAAAAATAGACGTTTCAAGAAACGTCTATTTGAGGTGAAAGATTTTAGTTATGATTCAAAACTAAGCTAAGCGCGGACGCATCTTTGAATTTTCTTTATGCATTTCCATTTGTCTGCGTGCGAGTGATTTCAATCGTGTCTTTAATTCTTCTTGCCATTCGGTATCCCCGAACATTTCGGCAACGCCCATCAAATCAAGCGCCATGTCAATCTGATTGTGCACGATTTCTTCAGGTGGTTCTTCCATGGAATCGGAACAATTATCAAACAAGCCGTCTAACTCATGATCGCGAACAAGCGCATCGAAATCCATCTCTGGCACTTGATCATCCATCGCATAA
>JBEGSW010000025.1:0-11718 GCA_041179705.1 Bacillota bacterium
GATTGCTGTGTGCTCAAATGCACTTCCAGCTTTGGCGCAACCCGCATCGCGGTATCAATAATGATTGGATCTGCAGCAATAATCGCCGAGATACCCACTTCTTCAAGTTTACGCAAATAGGCTTCAATGCCCGCTAAATCCTCATCATGTGCATAAATGTTCGTCGCAACGAACACTTTAGCCCCATATTGATTTGCAAACTTAACACCTTCTGCCATTTCTTCGAACGTAAAGTTATCTGCATTCGAACGAAGGCCATACGCCTGTCCACCAATATAAACCGCATCAGCTCCATAATGGATCGCCATCTTTAACTTTTCTAAACTGCCTCCTGGCGCAAGTAACTCCGGACGCTTCAGTTTGCGACGGTGAGCCTGTGAAGGATACGGTAATTCTAATAATTGTGTTGTCATCGCTTCCTGGTCCTCCCCCGTCTTAGTAGACTTGCTCTTTGAATAAGAATCCGAAGCCAAGCTCACGCTCAGCCGGTTGTAAGGCACGAATCGCTTCGATCCATGCTTCGTTAAATACATAGTTTGCAGGGTCCGCATAGAACGCGTCAATCGCTGCGCGATAAGCAGAAATCGTTGCGATGTTATACGCCTCTGATTTCAGTAACGTCTCAATCTTCAAGCTCGTGAAGTCAACTTCAAGTAACTCGTCCAACACTTCTAACATGGAAATATCTTCGCCTGCCATAATGTGCGTCCCGTTTCGATCTTCGTAGATCGGGTAATGTTGATCCAAGCGCTCTTGTTCGATTAAGTATAGACCTGCTTCGAGGCCTGCACCGTTTGTGAGACGCCCTTGCTTGTTCTGGTGCCCCATGTAGGAATTAACCAGCGAGCGTTTCGAATGGTACATGTTCGTAATCCCGTGCACTTGCACTTCGATTTCCATGTCCAATGACTTCGCTGCTTTGTGCATTTCCGCTAGGTTCAACTCACGTGCAAGCACGAAACGCGTCGCACCGCGATCGCCCCAGTACTTCGCTGTCGCCTGGTTCGTCGCTGTCATTTCTGTATTCCAATGCAAAGGCACAGTCGCACCTAGATCTTTCAATATCATCAGCACAGCCGGATCGCCAAAGACGATACCATCGACTTGAATGTCTACAAGTTCCTTCAAATAACCTTCCAATGCTTCAAGTTCGTCATTCACGAAGACGTTGTTAACTGTCACATATACTTGTTTACCCAACTTTCCAGCGACCTGCTTCAATTCACGAATGCCGTCTAACGTAACGTCGCCTGGCAAACGCATGCCAAAGCTCGCCTCGCCCACTTCCACTGCATCCGCACCCGCGGCAAAATACGCTTTCGCCTGTTCGACTGAACCTGCGCTTGCTAACAATTCTGGTTTCTTTCGATTACTCACTTCAAACCTGCCTCCTTCAATACGCTTAAAGCAAAGCCATCGCCAATTGGCACAATGACCGTATTTAATCGCTCATCTTGGATGAGCATTTCATTATAAGACTTAATTTTTTGGACCATTCCACGATGACGGCGATGCACAGCAGTTGGCTCTTCCGCGACCAAGCCACGGAATAAGATGTTGTCACTAACAAGCAACGCACCCGGGACTGACATCGCAATCGCTTTTTCGAAAAACGTCGCATACACACCCTTCGCCGCATCTATGAACACGAAGTCGAATCCCTCACCAAATGCTTCTAAATCGCGAAGCGTATCGAGTGTTTCATTCGCATCGCCTTCCACAATTGTCACACGCTCGTTCACGCCTGCAGCTTTGAAATAGCCACGTGCATGTGCCGCTCGTTCCGAATCTAATTCCAATGTGATAAGTGTAGCAGTCGGGCTTGCTTGAAGCAAATGAAGCCCCGAGTAGCCAATTGCAGTTCCAATCTCCAACATCCGCTTCGGTTGACGCAATTGAACAAGCCATCTCAAGTAAGCGACACTCGTCTTATTCAGAATCGGCACGCCATCACGCACAGCCTCTGCTTCTTGCTCGGCAAAGACGTTCCCAATTGTCGCATCGCTCGTCCAAGCGGGGATGATTGCTTTAATGTAATTTTCGACTTGCTCGTTCGTGATGGACATGGGTGCCTCCGTTTCGTAAATACTACTGTTTAGACTTTGCTATATTACTTAAATGTTCTTTGTAGGTCGTGGCAAAAAGATGGGCAGATGTGCCGTCTTTCTTCGTCACGTAATAGAAATAATTGGTTGTGTCAGGATAAAGCGCGGCTTTAATTGCAGCTAAACTAGG
This sequence comes from Bacillota bacterium, assembly GCA_041179705.1. Lineage (GTDB taxonomy): Bacteria > Bacillota > Bacilli > Paenibacillales > JBEGSW01 > JBEGSW01. Next base: position 2,236 of record JBEGSW010000025.1, read on the forward strand.
GTTTGCAATTGGTCCTGGCGGTAAGCCTTTTTGCTTATATGTATTATACGGACTCTCAACTTTGAGGTCGGCGTAAAGTAGTCGTTCTTTTTGTTTGCTTAATAGGTATTGCACGGTAGCATCTATTTGCAACGCTTGTCCAATCCGCAGACGGTTGTAGATCACGCTCGCCACAATCGCGCGTTCTTCAGGGACAACCACTTCGCGTTCAATTAATGAAGCAATGGTCATCATTTGGTGGAAGGATACGTTGTTTTTCTTCAATTGTGCTTCCCAGCCATTTGGTAATTGTGCGAGTTGTACATCTAATTGATCCACCATCAGTTGGGCGATTTCTTGCTCGGTGCTATTCTTTGGAATCGTATAGGTCTCTGGAAATAAGTAACCTTCTAGTGGAATCAGTTGATTCGAATTTGTCTGTAATAATTTGATTGCTTCACCGTTAAATGAACTAGATTGCTTAAGCACAGCTAGGAATTCACTCGCATTTGCCACGCCCTTTGCTTCCAGACGTGCGGCAATTTGCTTGGCTGTGTAGCCTTCGGGAATCGTCACGCGCGTGCCGAACAACGAAGGTTTTTTGTTTCCTGTTAAGACTTGGAGTAATTCAGAGCGGTCTGTCGTCATGCTGAACGTGTATGACCCTGCTCGGAAATCAGAGGTATGCCCCGTTGCGCGAGCATAGTAATAGAATAATTTCGCATTGCGAATCAGCCCTGCCTGTTCGAGTGCATACGCAATTGTCATCGCTGAATCGCCTGGTGCGATCGTAAGCGAAACGGTCTTATCTGAAGTCGGGTCGACTGGAGACAGCTGCGTATTGACATAGCTCATCACACTTATGAGAACAACCGCCATTACAACGAATGAAAGCAACGATATTTGATTTTTTCTACGCATGGCAACCATCTCATCGTCTCCCCTATTCACGCAAAAAAGAGCGGCAATGGCCGCCCCTTTCATTTAGTCTTGCAACATGTACTCGTCAAAGATTTCGGCAACATCTTCCCACTCATCATCGTTGTCAACGGTGATTAATTCATATTCGCCATCCGCGTCAACCGCGTATTTCAAAATGAATACTTCATCGTCCTTCTTCAAATCATCGTTAGAGAAGAATGCATAGTTCGTACCATTGATTACTAACTCAGCAAGCAATGTGTAGTCTTCGCCTTCCGCTTCCTCGAACAATTCGATGGACGTGCCGAACAAGTCCTTCAACGTTGTTACAACTTCGTAAGTAGCGCTCATCTTATTCTTCACCTTCAGCCATTAAAGTCTGGAATGTGTCTTCCACAATCTTCCACTCTTCTTCATCATCAATTGGGAACAACGTCAATTCGCCTTCTTCGCTCTCTTCGTAACGGAATGCGATGACTTCTTCTTCCAACTCAGCATCATCCGTATCAACTGGAACTAATAACATATACTTCGCATTGCGCGCTTCTACATCAAACTCCATGATAATTTCAAAACGCTCTTCATTGCCATCCTCATCCGGAATCACAATAATATCTTCTTCATTTGGTACGTATTTTTCTTCTGCCATGTGGTACGGCCTCCTTGTTGTGTCCTGCGACACGCGATTTATTTAATGCTTATGTGCATCTAAATAGCCTTGTAAAATAATCGACGCTGCCATCTTATCGACAACATCCTTGCGCTTCTTGCGGCTCACATCGGCCTCGATCAGCGTGCGCTGGGCAATCACCGTCGTGAGTCGTTCGTCCCACATATGTACGGGTAGGTTAAGTGTTTCACGCAATTGCTCAGCGAATGCGAGGCAAATTTCACCACGAGGACCTACCGAGTTATTCATGTTCTTCGGCAAACCGACAACAATGTCACTCACTTGATATTGTGCCACAACTTCCTGAATTCTGGCAACATCGCTGACGTGTGGCTTACGGTGCACCACTTCCAAACCTTGTGCCGTCCAGCCAAATGCATCGCTAATCGCCAGCCCAATTTTCTTATCGCCGTAATCGACGCCAAGTATTCGCTTCTCCTGCACAGTGTTGCCTCCTTAGCTATTTAACACAGTGATTTCTTCTTATTTCTTACCTCGACGCCACATTCATGCGTTTTAAGAAGGAACGGTCGGCTTATTTAACCCACCAACACCTATCTAACTAGCTGTAAGCCGAAATTTGCTTCTTAAATTACAACATTCTCTAATCAAAACGCCTCAAGCTGAAATTTGCCCCTTATTTACCACCAATAATTATTTTTATAATAAGTTAAGACGCATTTTGCCGCTTACAGCTCAATCCAGCAAGTTGAAATCTATTCCTGCCGCTTTCAGCTCATTCCCCAAAAAGAAGGGCTATCCCGCTAGCCGTAAGGTACGACCGAACGAGAAAGCCCTGTGTGGTTTACTTCAAATTCGCCATGTACGCACGAACCAATTCTTCAATTAGTTCATCTCGCTCTAAGCGACCAATCATGGCACGCGCATTGTTGTGACGGGGAATATAAGCAGGGTCCCCAGAGATTAAATAACCTACGATCTGATTAATCGGATTGTAGCCTTTCTCTTGCAACGCCTCATATACCGTGCTTAGCACTTGGCGAGGCAACGCGATGTCCTCATCTGTCTTAACATTGAATTTCATCGTCATATCCATTGGATCCATTGCCAACACCTCCGTCATATATTGCCATTATCCTATTATTAAGCCTGACTTGCAATCAAATTTTCAACTGCTGCAAGTGCCTCTGCCAATTTGGAAGGATCCTTACCGCCCGCTTGTGCCATATCTGGACGACCGCCGCCGCCACCGCCACAAATCGTTGCGATTTCTTTAATCAATTTCCCAGCATGGAAGCCACGACCGACTAAATCAGCAGATACGGAAACAACAAGGTTAACCTTATCTTCTGCAACCGAGCCAAGTACGATGACACCAGAAGCAATCTTGCCTTTCATGTCATCCGCTACTTGACGAAGGGAATCCATGTCGCCTGCATCGACTTGTGCAGCAAGCACAGGTACGCCAGCTACTTCACGCACAGAATCTGTTAACGAAGATGCTTCGATGCGACTTAATTTAGATTTCAAAGAATCGTTCTCACGTTCTACTTCTTTCAATTGCGCTTGCAACGCTTCAATACGCTTCGGCACGTCAGCCACATTGGCTTTCACCAAGCCAGCCGCTTGCTTCAATGTATCGAATTGTTGCTCTAAGTATGCATATGCATTGCGACCTGTTACAGCCTCGATGCGGCGAATACCGGAACCGATACCTGCCTCAGAGACAATCTTGAACACGCCGATTTGGGAAGTAGATTGTACGTGACAACCGCCACATAACTCGAGGCTGTATCCGCCGATTTGAACGACACGAACAACATCGCCATATTTCTCACCGAATAACGCCATCGCGCCCATCGCCTTCGCATCGTCAATCGATTTCGAAGAAATGTCGACCGCAATGTTGTTCCAAATTTGCTCATTTACTTTACGCTCGATTTCTTGCAACTCTTCTGGCGTTACCGCACCGAAGTGAGAGAAGTCGAAACGCAAGCGCTCAGCAGAAACCAATGAACCTGCCTGATTCGCATGACCACCAAGTACTTCTTTCAAAGCCTTGTGCATCAAGTGCGTCGCCGTATGGTTCTTGACGATGTCTTGGCGCTCGGATGCGGAAACTGCTGCAGAAACCGTATCACCCACAGCCAACTTCCCTTCCGTAATATGCACGACATGGACGTGTTGACCGTTTGGTGCTTTATATAACTCTTGTACATTTGCTTTAACCGAAGAACCGGTGAATGTACCTGTATCGGAAACTTGTCCACCAGATTCTGCATAAAACGGCGTGCGATCCAACACCACTTGCACTGTCTCACCAGCCGAAGCGGAATCCGCTAATTCGTTCTCAACGACGATGGCGATGACTTTCGCATCAACAACCAAGTTGCTATAGCCAACGAACTCGGATGCGCCCTCAAACGTGGACATTGCGCCACCTTGGACTTTCATGCTGGAGCTATCGTTACGAGCAGCACGTGCGCGCTCACGTTGTTCGTTCATCGAAGCTTCGAAACCATCGCGGTCGATGCCCAACCCTTGCTCTGCTGCAAAGTCTTCTGTTAAATCCAATGGGAATCCGTACGTATCATACAATTTGAAAGATTCAGGACCCGTAATTGTCGTACGACCTTCTTCTTTCGCTTGGCGGCAAATGCCTTCCAAGATATGAAGACCGTCAGCAAGCGTCTCGTGGAAACGCTCTTCTTCTGTACGGATAATCTTCGTGATGTAATCCGCTTGATCCACAACTTCTTTATAATAAGTACCCATGATTTCACCAACAACAGGCACTAATGTGTAAAGGAATGGCTTGTCGATGCCCAACACTTTGCCGTAACGGACAGCACGACGCAACAAACGACGGATGACGTATCCGCGACCTTCGTTGGATGGCAATACGCCGTCACCAACCGCAAATGTTACTGTACGGATATGATCGGCAATTACTTTAAGCGCGACATCGATTTCGAGGGACGTTTTGTAAGTTACGCCAGCGATCTTGCACGTCTCTTGGATAATGGGTTGGAACAAGTCTGTATCGAAGTTAGAGTCGACGTCTTGCAGGATGGATGCAAAACGCTCCAAGCCCGCACCCGTATCGATATTTTTGTTCGGAAGCTCTGTGTAGCTACCGTCTGGGTTGTGGTTGAATTGAGAGAAAACGTTATTCCATACTTCTAAGAAACGCTCGTTCTCACCACCCGGGTAGCATTCTGGATCGCTGAGGTCGCCATACTTCTCGCCACGGTCATAGAAAATTTCCGTACACGGTCCGCATGGGCCTTCGCCGATATCCCAGAAGTTGTCTTCGAGGCGGATGATGCGTTCTTTCGGAAGTCCGATCTTTTCGTTCCAAAGTTTGAAGGCTTCCTCATCGTTCGGCTCGATTGTCACGTGAATGCGCTCAGGGTCGAAACCAATCCAACGTTTGTCAGTCAGGAATTCCCAGGACCATGTGATGGCTTCTTCTTTGAAGTAGTCACCGATGGAGAAGTTGCCCAACATTTCGAAGAACGTGTGGTGACGACGAGTCTTACCTACATTCTCGATGTCGTTCGTACGGATACACTTCTGTGCGTTCGCGATACGCGGATTGTCTGGCTTTTCACGGCCGTCGAAGTAAGACTTCAACGGGGCCATGCCGGCATTGATCCAAAGCAATGTTGGATCGTTATGTGGCACGAGCGATGCGGATGGTTCAACTTTGTGACTCTTTTCTTCGAAGAATGCGAGCCATTTGGAACGAATTTCACTGGATTTCATGGTTGTTTCCCCTCACCTGTCTATGTAAAAATTACGGAATACATTAGTCGTCTTTTAACTGTTAAATTATAGCTTTTCAGCGTTGTATCGTCAACGATTGCCCAAGACCAGCTATCCCCGAGCTGACCATGCCCCGGTCAACCCGAGACAATCCCAGTCAGCTATATCTGCCTCCATTCAAGGCGGAATTCAGCCTTGAATTTGCAGGTTTCATGAAAGTCCGGAATTATAGGCGGTTTTCAGCCTTGAATTTGCAGGTTTCACGTAAGTCCGGAATTATAGGCGGTTTTCAGCCTTAATCGGGGCGGCTGCGCGTTTGCGGCGTTGCCAGAAGCGGTAGCCGTGATCGACGATGACGCGCAGGACGGCGAACGCCGGCACAGCGAGGATTAACCCAAACACGCCCGCCAACTCGCCGCCGACAAGCAGCGCCAGCATCACTGCGAGCGGGTGCATCTTCAACGACTTCCCAACCACTTGTGGTGAAATCACGTTGCCTTCGAGCACCTGAATAAGGGTGTTCACGGCAATAACGATCAGCGTCAGTTTTAGCGAAATCGTCGCTGCCATCAACACGGCTGGGGCCGCCCCGAAAAATGGTCCCAAATAAGGGATGATGTTAAACAGCGCGACGATGCTCGCCAGCAGCAACGGATACGGCAAGTCCAACAACAAATAAGCCACATAGGCCAGTACCCCCACCACCGTGCCAACAATCACCTGGCCGCGCACATAATTACCCAGCGCTTGATCGACATCGACCCACATCCGATACGTCGGCCGACGCCATTTGACGGGCATCGTTGCCAGCATCCAGCGCCCGAAGATCTTGTAGTCTTTCAACATATAGAACGCCAAGAACGGAATAATCATCACCAAGAAGAACAAATTTAACGTTGCTCCGAATGACGACACCGAATGCTGTACCCACGTTGTAATCCGTCGCTCCAATTGACCAAACGCTTGCTCCATTCCCATTCGAACGGGATCGGGCATCTCACGGGATTGCTGCATTTGGATCATGTAGTTTTCGGCTCGTGTGGACAGTTTTGGAAGTTGCGTGTTCAGTTCTCGCAGTTGCTCCATAAACATCGGTGCCATATTAATTATGATGACCGCCATCGACATTAAGAATCCCGCATAAATCAGCAAAACCGCCAATGTCCGCGGCACCTTTCGCTTAGCGAGCACATTGACAACCGGATGCAGCACATACGTAATCACCACCGCGATAAAGAACGGCGTCAACACCTTGCCTGCGATCCCCCAAATACTGTGCCAAAACGGCGCGATTAACTTCAATCCAACTAACCCTACAATAATCGCAGCCACATAAGGCCACGCACGCACCAACCAACTCGGCATTTTCATCACACTCCTGCGTTGTTAGTTTATGGTCAAGCAGGCAAAAAAAATACGCCAGCTGCATCGCTTTCGCGAGACAACTGACGCTTTTTTTAGAACCGACCTTCTACGGGGTCGTTAAAGTTTGTTGTGTAGCATTCCCTTCGAGGAACAAATCGTCTAACGAACTCAAGCTGCCGTCTTCTTCCACTTGATAGACATGCAATTTCTTGTTCGAGTTAACGCTTAATTCGATAAAACAATTCCAACAATAAAATTGGCTGGAACCGATTTTACCGATATCCCTCGACTGGCAATTTGGACAACGCATCATCGAAATCACCCTATCTATGTGAATTTTAAGTAAGAATAAATCCTTATTTAAATTTATTATAATCTAGAATGTAGGCGCTGTATAGTCATTTTTAAGGTTTGTATAACATTTGTCAAAGATTTGTCACTTAATTGTAATCCAAAACTGAAGCGAATTGCACTTTCCAACCGATCTTCACTCAAATTCATCGCTTTTAGCACATGCGACACCTCAAGTGAACCGGATGAACATGCGGAACCACTCGCAGCTGCAATGCCAGCAAGATCGAGATTCATTAACATCGTCTCCGTTTTGATCCCGGGAAAACTCACGTTCAAAATATGCGGCAATGCATGTTCCAGTGGTGTATTCACGCTATAAGCATGTCCAGGAATTTCCGCCTTTAAACCATCTAAGAAAAATTGTCGCAATTGCTCCGGGGTCAGACACCCAGACAATTCAGATAATTCGATTTCAGTGTGCAAACGGACTGCTGCTGCAAATCCGACGATAGCTGCGACATTTTCTGTGCCAGCACGGCGCCGTTTCTCCTGCGATCCGCCGAATAACATAGGTGCAATCGCAGTGCCTTGACGCACGTATAAGGCACCTATGCCTTGAGGCCCATTAATTTTATGTGCACTAAATGAAGCTAAGTCGACTGGCATGTCGCGAAGCTTGATGGCGACGTGACCAAGCGCTTGGACCGCATCGACATGCAGCAATACACCGTTTGCACGTGCCACTTCTCCAATTGCCTGAATCGGTTGCAACGTGCCAACCTCGTTATTACCCCACATGACGCTGATGAGGATGGTTTGACCTGGTCGAATCGCTACGCGAACAGCTTCCACGTCGACCATACCGTTGGTGTCAACATCGACATATGTCACGTCACAGCCGTGTTCACGCTGCGCCGCTTCAACCGCATGCAACACGGCATGATGCTCGATTCGGGAAGTAATTAGGTGAGGGCGCACGTTATTGTCCGGACTGTTTTTCTTCGCTTGCTTCTCCTTCCACGCACGCACAACACCGAGAATTGCCATGTTGTCGCTTTCCGTACCGCCAGACGTAAAAAGAAGCTCGCCCGGAGAGCAAGCCAATTGTTGTGCTATATAATCCCGCGCACGGTCCACTGCTAGTCGTGCATGTCGCCCGAAGCCGTGAACACTTGATGCGTTCCCGAACGACTCGGTCAAATACGGCAGCATTGCCGCTAACACATCTGGATGCAGGGGTGTCGTTGCCGCGTGGTCTAAATAAATGCGTTCCATTTCCATCATCCTTTAAATGTAAAACATGTAATCGTCGTTTTCATCATCGCCCTTAAACTGAACAAGATCTTCCAACGTGGTCGAATCCAAAACAGACGCGATCGAATCACGAATGCGCAACCACAAATCGCGTTTCGCCGGATCATCTTCTGTATCGAAATCCACTACAGACACCGGACCTTCCAATACGCGAATGATGCTGCCTGCCGTTAATTCGGAAATTGGCTTTGTTAACGTGTAACCGCCATAAGCACCTCGAACGGATTTCACTAATCCCGCGTTTCGAAGTGGAGACACCAATTGCTCCAAGTAGTGCTCAGATAAACCGTGGCGCTCAGCGATGCTCTTCAACGAAGTCGGACCTTCGCCAACACGTCGTCCAAGCTCCATCATAATCGTTAATCCATATCTACCTTTTGTTGAAATCTTCATGTTGTCCATTCCTTTCCGCACAATTCCTACAATAATTGTATGATATCACATCTTTGAGCCAAACGCCCACCTATGTTAAACTATTCTCACCTATTCAATGGGGCCAGGCCCCTTTTACCAAAGTTTACCAAAAGGGGCCTGGCCCCACTTGTGAAAAGGAGTTTCACTATGTCCGAATTACCAACTTCCATTGCAGGGATTGCGCTTGATGAGCAATCGATTGCATACCTACATAACTTGAATCGCACCGGCAAACCGAATGCAGAGACGCGTGTCGTTGTCGGCATGTCTGGCGGCGTAGACTCTTCCGTTACAGCGCTCGTCATGAAAGAACTCGGCTATGAAGTCATCGGAATCTTTATGAAGAACTGGGATGACACGGATGAGTTCGGCGTTTGCACAGCGGAGCAAGATGCCGAAGACGTACGTCGCGTTTGCGATCAAATTGGCATTCCCTTCTACACCGTCAACTTTGAAAAAGAATATTTCGATAAAGTATTCGCCTATTTCCTAGATGAATATCGCAACGGACGCACGCCAAATCCGGACGTGATGTGCAACCGTGAAATCAAATTCGGCGAATTCCTCTCCAAAGTCCTCGACCTCGGAGCCGATTATGTCGCAACTGGCCACTATGCCAAATTGATTGAAGACAACGGACGACTCGAACTCCAACGCGGGAACGACCGCAACAAAGATCAGACTTACTTCTTAATGGCACTCACCCAACAACAATTATCGAAAGCCATGTTCCCAATTGGCAGCTTGCCGAAACCTGTTGTTCGTCAAATCGCCGAAGCAGCCGGACTAGCAACAGC
>JBEGSW010000026.1:0-25214 GCA_041179705.1 Bacillota bacterium
GATAGGTTTGGTGTGGAAGCACAGTAATGTGTGGAGCTGACAAATACTAATCGGTCGAGGGCTTATCCTAACAATGCAACATTTCACTCACTCATTATTCGTATTTGGTTCTCAGGGATTACGTCCCTGGCTATGATTGTCGTTCCCTGATAGCTCAGTTGGTAGAGCACTCGACTGTTAATCGAGTTGTCGCAGGTTCGAGTCCTGCTCGGGGAGCCATAATGCTCCCATAGCTCAGTAGGTAGAGTGCATCCATGGTAAGGATGAGGTCACCGGTTCAATTCCGGTTGGGAGCTTTGACACGCGGTCCGTTGGTCAAGTGGTTAAGACACCTCCCTTTCACGGAGGTAACAGGGGTTCGAATCCCCTACGGATCATTTTTATTCTCCTGGACGCTTAGCTCAGCTGGGAGAGCATCTGCCTTACAAGCAGAGGGTCGGCGGTTCGATCCCGTCAGCGTCCACCATTACTTTATTGTATTGGGGATTCGCCAAGCGGTAAGGCAACGGACTTTGACTCCGTCATGCCCAGGTTCGAATCCTGGATCCCCAGCCATTTTTCTCTCTTATTGAGAGCCATTAGCTCAGTTGGTAGAGCACCTGACTTTTAATCAGGGTGTCGAAGGTTCGAGTCCTTCATGGCTCACCATTTTTTCTCATAGTGCGCGCGTATGGCGGAATTGGCAGACGCACCAGACTTAGGATCTGGCGGGCGACCGTGGGGGTTCAAGTCCCTCTACGCGCACCATGTTTTTTGCGGACGTGGCTCAGTGGTAGAGCATCGCCTTGCCAAGGCGAGGGTCGTGGGTTCGAATCCCATCGTCCGCTCCATGTGCCCTTAGCTCAGCCGGATAGAGCGTTTGACTACGAATCAAAAGGTCGGGAGTTCGAATCTCTCAGGGCACGCCATCTACAACTTCATCTGTTTTTCATCGTCGGGACGTAGCTCAGCTTGGTAGAGCACCTGGTTTGGGACCAGGGGGTCGCATGTTCAAATCGTGTCGTCCCGACCATCTTTTATTTGCGGGTGTAGTTCAATGGTAGAACTTCAGCCTTCCAAGCTGATAGCGTGGGTTCGATTCCCATCACCCGCTCCATATTAATAAACGTAAGCTCCTTTGATGGAGCTTTTTTTGTTTTTCATTTACTATTTGATTGAAGGAGTGGTCTAATGAAACCGAAATGGAATGAACTGTTACTGCCAATTGATTGGCAACAATTCCTGTCGTTCTCCGATATTAAATTATGTGTCTTAATTAAACACAGTACAGCATGTCCGATAAGCTATAACGGATTTAAAGAATTCGACTCCTTCTGTCGTAGAAATCGCAAGAAGGAAGCAGCATTTGGTTTAGTAAAAGTTATTCAAAGTCGTGAAATTAGTAATCAAATTGAAAGCGATCTTTCACTAAAACATGAGTCTCCACAAGTAATCTTTATCTATAAAAGAAAGGTCCTTGCGAGTAGAACGCACTGGTCAATTACGCTAGAGTGGATGGAAGAACAATTAAGTATATTCTCGAAAGAATTTTATTAAAAAAATGTTATCATAACTGATAAAAAAGCTTAATTCACAGAATCGCCATGTTTGCTTGATAAATTTTTTTTAGATGGTATATTTAAATAATATAAAAAATGCTTATATAGGGCATTAACGCTTACGTTTGATAGGATGGAGTGACTGATTATGTCTGAATCAACAATCGAAACAAACAAATCACAACCAGTTAACTTGTTGCGTCGCGACATTCGTTTTCTAGGTAATATTTTAGGCGAAGTTCTTTTACATCAAGGTGGTAAAGAATTGCTAGATGTGGTGGAAAAGATTCGCGAAATGAGTAAGTCACTTCGTGCGAATCATGTCACGGATACATTTGCTGAATTCAGCAAGACAATTCGTGGATTAACATCTGACAACCGTCATCAAGTAATCCGAGCATTCGCAATTTACTTCCAATTGATAAATATTGCCGAGCAGAACCACCGTATTCGTCGCAAACGTGATTACGAGCGCTCTGCAGGTGAAAATGTACAACCAGGCTCAATCGAGAGCATGATTATTGAATTGAAAAATAACAATGTACCTTCCGAAGAAGTGCAAGAAATTCTTAAAGGGATTTCCCTTGAACTCGTCATGACGGCACATCCAACGGAAGCGATGCGACGTGCAGTACGCGATGTTCATCAGCGTATTTCTGCTGAAATGCAATTGTTAGATGATCCGATGTTAACTCATCGCGAACGCGAACAATTAAAGAACAAACTACTGAATGAAGTATTCATTTTATGGCAAACCGACGAATTGCGCGATCGCAAACCAACGGTTATTGATGAAGTGAAGAATGGTTTGTATTTCTTTAATGAAACATTATTCGAAGTATTGCCAGATGTATACGCAGAACTAGAGCGTTGCCTAGATAAATACTACCAAGACCATCATTGGCATGTACCAAGCTTTTTGAAGTTCGGTTCTTGGATCGGTGGGGATCGTGATGGCAATCCATCCGTAACTGCGAAGGTAACTTGGGAGACACTTGCATTACATCGTGGTGTTGCGATTCAGAAGTATACGGATAGCTTACTTGACCTTCAAAAAATGTTATCATTCAGTACTAACATTATTGAAATTAATGAAGCGTTGGTTCAATCTATCGCGGCCGACAAAGCTACAATTGAATTCCAAAAATACGAAGAGTGGCTAACAGATTCAGAGCCATATCGTTCTAAAATTACATTCATGTTAGAGAAGCTTTATAATACAAATGAAGCAGATTCTGATCAGTCACAAAAATACAATTCTCCGGATGAATTCCTTGCTGATCTTAAAGTCATCGACAGCAGTTTGAGACACCATTATGCGGACTATGTAGCGGATGTAGAAGTATCTCGTCTAATCCGTCAAGTTGAATTATTCGGCTTCCATTTGGTTTCCTTAGATATTCGTCAACATAGTAAAGAGCATGAACAAACAATGAATGAAATCTTAAATAAAATGGGTATTTGTGACAATTATTCTTCCCTTTCAGAAGACGATAAAGTTACATTACTACATGATTTATTACAAGATCCTCGTCCACTCACAACACCGTATGCAGACTATACGCCTTCAACGCGTGAAACGTTGGATGTTTACGAGATTGTTCATAAAGCACAAGAGACTTTCGGTGCTAACTGCATTCGAACTTACCTCATTTCTATGACACAGGATGCGAGTGATTTACTTGAAGTTGCTGTGTTTGCGAAAGAAGTTGGTTTATTACAAAGACATTCCGATGGAACGTTTGAATGTACGTTGCAAGCAGTTCCGTTGTTTGAAACCATTGATGATTTGCATGCAGCACCGGCGATAATTGAAAAATTGTTAGCATTACCAGCGTATCGTGCAAGTATTGCTGCCTTTGGTAACGTTCAAGAAATCATGCTAGGTTACTCTGATAGTAATAAAGATGGGGGCGTTCTAACAGCGAACTGGGAATTGCGTTGTGCCTTACAATCCATTACAGCATCGGCAACGAAGTTTGGTGTTAAATTAAAGTTCTTCCACGGTCGTGGTGGTGCGCTAGGTCGTGGTGGCATGCCACTTAACCGAAGCATTTTAGCACAACCGGCATCTACAATTGGTGGTGGCATCAAGATTACGGAGCAAGGTGAAGTTTTATCTTCTCGTTATTCATTGAAAGGGATTGCTTATCGTAGTCTACAACAAGCGACTTCAGCTTGTATTGAAGGTGCACTATTGGCGCGCAATCCTTATACGGATGTTCGCGAACAAGAGTGGGAAGAAATCATGAGCTCGATTTCTGTGAATGCCATGAATAAATATCAGGATTTGATTTTCCGCGATCCTGACTTCTTGGAATTCTTTAAAGAATCGACGCCATTATCTGAAATAAGCGAGTTAAACATTGGTTCCCGTCCTTCTAAGCGTAAAGGCAGCGACCGTTTTGAAGATTTACGTGCGATTCCGTGGGTATTCTCTTGGACACAAAGTCGCTATTTATTGCCTGCTTGGTATGCAGCGGGGACAGGCTTACAATCGTTCTATAATAATGATCCAGCTCGACTTCAAACATTACGAACAATGTACGAGCAATGGTCGTACTTCAGAGGGCTCATCGATAATTTACAAATGGCATTAGCGAAAGCAGATTTGTTGATTGCGAAAGAATACTCGAAGATGATTAAGCGTGCGGAAGTACAAGAACGCATTTTTGGATTAATAGAAGAAGAGTATGCTTTAACATCGAAATTGTTGTTGGAAATCACAGGACAACAAGAAATCCTTGATAATGTTCCAGTGATTCAAGATTCGATTAAATTACGTAATCCATATGTTGATCCACTTAGTTACTTGCAAGTACAACTTGTGACGGAATTAAGAGCTTTGCGAGAGAAAGAGCAAGATGATCCAGAGTTATTACGCGAAGTGTTATTAACGATTAATGGCATTGCAGCAGGACTTCGAAATACAGGTTGATCGGAACGAACCGAGCGTCGCTTGACGCTCGGTTTCTTTGTAGATGAGGGGGAAGAAGCATTGATTCAACATTTATCAAAGTGGCTTGGGACCATTGCAGTTTTGTTAGGGGCAACTTGTTATGGGATTCTAAACACTGTGATTAAACTTGCCTTTGATGAAGGGCTCACGCCGGCAATGATTACAGTTGTTCAGTTGTTCTTTGGTTCAATTGTAATGTGGACAATCTTATTGCTCAAAAGGGATAAACTTGCAAAGATTGGTTGGCTTGACTGGGTTCGAATTTCATTGTTAGGAATAATTGGATTGACGCTAACGAGTATCTTTAGTAATTTGGCGTTGGAAAGATTAAGTGTGGCATTAACCATTGTTTTACTCTTTCAATCTGCTTGGATTACGGTTGTGCTCGAGTGGTTGTTCGGAAGAAATAAGCCAAGTCTGCAACAATTGCTTGCAACCATCATCGTACTAACAGGAACAGTAATATCTGTTGGTATCTCTGCTGACGACATTAAGAATATTTCATTTCTTGGACTGTTCTACGGGTTTTTGTCAGGCATGAGTTTTTCATTATTTTTATTTTTCTCGGGAAGGGTACGAACGAATATCAGTGCCATCCATAAATCCGCTATTATGTTATCAGGCTCATTCGTGGTCGTTGTTCCGACTTTAATTCTACTATTCCCCACACAAATTGCAGTGTCCGAGGTGTCGTACATGACCTGGTTGAAATGGGGTGTTCCTCTTTCTATTGTTGGCTCGATCGTACCGCTTATTTTGATGAATTGGGGATTAGCCCGAGTTGGAAGCACGATTGGTGCGACAATCAGCCCATTTGAAATCCCGGTTTCTGCATGGTTAGCTTGGCTGATCTTAGGTGAGCGCATTGTGCCACAACAATTAATTGGAATTTGTTTAATTATTGTTGGAATTATATTTGTGGAATGGCCATTAAAGCGACAATTTGTGAAGAGGTAACGTGTTGTTCTGCACTTTATTTATGCTACAATAATAGAAATATATGTAAACATTCACGAGGAGGCACCGGAATGAGTTTGTTGACGAATCTAAAATTCACTGACATTATTGACATCATTATCGTTAGTTATGTCATTTACAAACTTATTATCCTCGTTCGTGGAACAAGGGCTGTTCAATTATTAAAAGGTATTATTGTCATTGCCATCGCATGGGTACTTAGCGTGTGGTTGAATTTATATACACTTAACTGGTTGCTAAACCAAATGATCACGGTTGGGGTATTGGCGGTAATTGTTATTTTTCAACCGGAGTTACGACGTGCGCTCGAACAATTGGGACGCGGACGTCTTTTTTCACGTGGAAGCGACATCGATCAAGAATACAGCCGTCTCATAGGTGAAGTAGTGAAAGCAGTCAATTACATGTCAAAGCGAAAGATTGGTGCATTAATTGTATTTGAGCGTGAGACAGGATTGAACGACTATATTGAGTCGGGTGTAAAGATCGAGTCACAAATTACTTCTGAATTACTAATTAATATTTTCGTTCCTAATACACCATTGCATGATGGCGCAGTCATTTTAAAAGAAAACAAAATTAGTGCTGCTGCATGTTACTTACCGCTCTCGGAAAATCCGTTTATTTCCAAAGAATTGGGAACGCGGCATCGCGCTGCGATTGGGGTAACCGAAGTTTCGGATGGAATCTGTGTAGTTGTTTCCGAGGAGACTGGACAAGTTTCGTTCTCAATGAACGGACAAGTTGTTCGCGACATTAAAGAAGAATCGCTGATTGCGAAGTTATTTGATTCCTTAAAGCCGCAGATAGCGAAAGAAAAGAACCCATTCTGGAGAAGAAAGGGTGAGCAACGTGGATAAATGGCTTCGTAATAAAAATGTAGTCCGTGTTTTCTCCGTTTTGCTAGGGATTTTGCTTTGGGTAGCTGTACAGAATGATATGCAGGGTAGCGTCGATTTAACAAATGCTTCGTCGACGAAAGAACGGACGATTTCGAATGTTGCTATTCGGTTTGTTGGTCTTGATGAGAACGCCTATTCTTTAGTCAATTCAAGTAATCATCATGTCACTGTCAAACTCAGCGGAAAGCAAAATCCAGTTACGAAATTCAATTTAGCAGATGGTAATTCGAGAATTGTTGCTGATTTAACGAATGTGAAAGTCGGCAAACGCAAAGTATTCTTGGAAGCAAGGGGATACCCGGATGATATTGACGTGGATATTCAACCGAACTACATTACCGTTCAAATTGAGCGACTTATCGAAAAGGAAATGCCGTTATCTCTAACCGTTACTGGACAACCTGCAGAAGGATTTGTTATCGGGGATACGAAAATTGACCCTAATTATGTCGTCATATCAGGCTTACAAAGTCGTATAAATAATGTGGAACGTGTAGTTGCAAATGTGGATGTGACAAATGCAAACCAGACTGTAAGTAAAGAATATGTATTATCTGCGTTGGATCGTTCAGGTACAACGGTCAAAGTCGACATTAAACCAGCTAAAGTAAAAATTGACACAGCTATCGTGACGACACCGTTGGAATCGACAACACCACCGGCGACGGATTCAAGTAATTAATCAATAAGGGAGCGTATTTCGAACTTCTATGGGTAAATATTTTGGCACAGATGGTGTGCGTGGCGTAGCTAACCGTGAATTAACGGCAGAGCTTGCATTTAAAATCGGCCGTACGGGTGGTTATGTCCTTGCAGGCCATACTGAGAAACCAACGGTTATTATTGGACAAGATACTCGTGTATCTGGCCCAATGCTTGAAGCAGCATTAATTGCAGGCTTATTGTCGATTGGAGCTAATGTAATTCGTCTTGGCGTTGTTACTACACCGACAGTTGCCTACTTAACAAGAGCATTAAAAGCCGATGCAGGCGTGATGATTTCTGCATCACACAACCCCGTTCAAGATAACGGCATAAAGTTCTTTGGAAGTGACGGATTTAAATTAAGTGATGAGACAGAAAATCAAATCGAACAATTAATGGATGCGGTAGTGGATGAGTTGCCACGTCCAATCGGGAAAGATATGGGCATTGTTACAGTGGATGAGGGTGCTAAATATCGCTACTCCGAATTTTTACAATCGACCGTGACGGAGCGCTTTAACGGCCTAAAGATTGTGCTCGATTGTGCGCATGGTGCAGCTTATGAATTAGCACCACTTGTTTTCCGCGAGTTGGGTGCAGAGGTCATTACGATTGGAGCTGAACCGACGGGCTTAAATATTAATGAAAAATGTGGTTCCACACATACAGAAATGATTCGGGAAGCTGTAGTTGCTCATAAAGCGGACATCGGATTATCCTTCGATGGCGATGCGGATCGTCTGATTGCAATCGATCACACAGGTGCAGAAGTCGATGGGGACTTTATTCTCTGCATTTGCGGTGAAGGGATGAAGCAACAGGGTAAACTGAACAACGATACAATTGTTACAACCGTGATGAGTAATATTGGGTTCTTCAAAGCGATTGAGAAAGTAAGTATCCAAGCAAAGACAACGGGTGTTGGCGATCGCTATGTCATGGAAGAAATGCGCAAAGGAGGCTACAACTTAGGTGGTGAGCAATCAGGGCATGTTATCTTCCTAGATTACAATACGACTGGTGATGGTATCCTTTCGGGATTGCAGCTTGTAGCAACGTTGGTTCGCAATAAGAAATCGCTAGCTGAAATGCGCATGATGATGAAACAATATCCACAAGTTTTGGTAAATGTGAAGGGTGTAGATAAGCAAGGACTGACGAGTAATGATGCGGTAAAGGCCATTATTCAAGATGTAGAAGCGCGTCTCGGTGACGAAGGTCGCGTGCTTGTGCGTCCATCCGGAACAGAACCGTTAATTCGCGTCATGGCAGAAGGACCTGAATTCGAAATGGTCCAAACGTA
This sequence comes from Bacillota bacterium, assembly GCA_041179705.1. GTDB lineage: Bacteria > Bacillota > Bacilli > Paenibacillales > JBEGSW01 > JBEGSW01. The sequence goes on from JBEGSW010000026.1 coordinate 8,386, forward strand.
TGTTAATGAAATTGCCGATGTAATTAAACGAGAACTCTCATTATAAACTATTGCATGAACCGCATGTACCATTGGGTGCATGCGGTTTATTTCTTTAACTTTGGTTGCACACTTGGGCATAAATGAATATGATGTTTATATGATTTTAAACGTGTGAAGGTGGGTCGTGAGGTAGACAAATCCAATAGCGCCAGAACTTCAGCTTCAATGAAGCGGGAGTTGACGAGGTGAAGGTGTTCGAAACATTCGGCGGGGACCTTCCGGTGAACCTTACTGAACCGTAATCTGGAATACAAAACGATTAGGCGACTACTCGCACAACGTTCCAGAAAGTAAGATTTGAGAAATATTAATAATTTGGAGGCTTAATCATATATGTGTGGAATCGTAGGTTATATCGGGAATCGCAATTCCCAGAGTATTTTAGTAGAGGGTCTAAAGAAATTAGAATATCGTGGATATGATTCCGCTGGGATTTCTGTGCATACCGACCAAGGGCTAGTTGTACGTAAAGCCAAAGGTCGCTTGGCTATTCTTGAGTCTGAATTGCAAGATGTTCCAGTAAAAGGCTTTATTGGCATTGGCCATACACGTTGGGCGACACATGGTAAGCCCTCCGATGTGAATTCTCACCCGCATACAGATAACTCGCAAAAATTCTCAGTTGTTCATAACGGGATTATCGAAAATTATTTAATCTTGAAGAAGGAACTAGAAGCGAAAGGTCATGTCTTTGCTTCTGAGACGGATACTGAAATTATTGCACATTTGATTTCCTCTTGTTATGAAGGTGATCTAGTTCGTGCTGTTCAAGCAGCAGTGAAACAAATGCGTGGTGCTTTTGCGATTGCGGTCCTTGCCGAGAACGAACCAGATAAAATTGTTGCTGTACGTTACGCATCGCCACTTATTATTGGCCTTGGTGACGGTGAGAATTATATCGGTTCGGATATCCCAGCTATTCTTGAGCATACACGTGATGTATATATTCTAGATGATGGGGATATGGCAGTTTTGACTACTGAGGGTGTTCAGTTGATGAACTTGGAAGGTGCGCCGATTACGCGTGAAGTCCATCACATTGATTGGGATCTAGTGACGGCTGAAAAAGCTGGTTTTGATCACTTCATGTTGAAGGAAATTTATGAGCAGCCGAAAGCATACCGCGATACAATGGGTAGCCGTATTGATGAGTCTGGCTCCTCCGTTTTCTTAGAGGAATTTAGCATGGATGAATCTCATCTTCGTAAGATTACGAATATTCAAATCGTTGCATGTGGCACTGCTTATCATGCGGGTCTTGTAGGAAAGTCTGTAATTGAGTCCTTGGCGCGTATTCCAGTTGAAGTTGATGTGGCTTCTGAATATCGCTATCGTTCTCCGATCGTAACGCCGAATACGTTAGTTATCGTGGTTAGCCAATCAGGCGAAACTGCAGACACATTAGCAGCACTTCGTGAAGCGAAGAAGCATGGTGCACATGTATTGGCAATTACGAACGTTGTGGGTAGTTCTGTTGCGCGTGAAGCGGACGATAGTATTTTCACGTGGGCTGGTCCTGAAATTGCCGTTGCTTCGACGAAAGCATATACGTCTCAATTAATTGCTTTCTTCTTAGTGGGCGTCTATTTAGCGCAGACATTAGGTACAAAGAGCCCTGCAGAATTAAAGCAAATTTTATCCGCGATGCAGCAACTTCCAGAACAAGTAGATGCCATCTTGCATACTGCTCCGAAGATTAAGACAATTGCAGAATCAATTGTGAAGCACGATAACATGTTCTTTATCGGACGTGGATTAGATTATGCGGTTGCGCAAGAAGGTTCTCTGAAACTGAAAGAAATTTCCTATATTCATTCTGAAGCATATGCGTCCGGCGAGTTAAAACATGGCACACTGGCGCTTATTGTAGATGATATTCCAGTTATTGCATTGGCTACACAGGATGATGTGTTAGAGAAGACGATTAGTAATATGAAGGAAGTAGCTGCGCGAGGGGCTTACCTAATTGGTCTAGGTTTCCAAGATGACGAATTACTACCAGCGAATGTTGATCAATTAATCACGATTCCGCGCACGATTCCGTTATTAACCCCTGCCTTGTCTGTTATTCCACTACAGCTACTTTCTTACTATGCTTCCTTAGCTCGTGGGAACGATGTAGATAAGCCGCGTAACTTGGCGAAATCTGTAACGGTTGAATAACATGAGAAAATTATTAATCATTGGTGCGATAGGCATGGCGTTATCCGTCATGCTCGGCGCATTTGGTGCACATGCATTGAAAGATATTTTGTCAGAACGAATGCTTGCGAATTGGCAGACGGGTGTACATTATCAGATGGTACACGCTTTGGGTATTTTATTTTTAGGTCTTCTTTACGCAAAAGCGGATTTGAAACTTTTCAGACAAGCTGCCTGGTTGATGGCAGTGGGGATTATTTTCTTCTCAGGTAGTCTGTATATAATGGCATTAACAGGAATCACTTTATTGGGAGCGATCACACCAATCGGTGGGGTGTTATTCATTTTAGGATGGATCTTTGTGATTCGTGGCGCATTCAAAGTATAAATAAAGACCGCATGCCTATCTCTAGGTATGCGGTCTTTTGTTTAAAGGCTATAAATAAGTGCTTGATGCGGATTTAATTGTAAGGATGAGCATAGCCGAGGATTTGACATATAGTTACCTATAATTAGCGATGCAGATGAGTTTGCATATTCATCAGGGACACTAAATATCTGGCTATCGTCACTGTGATTTAATAACACCAACCAACGGACGCCATCCAATTCGCGAATATAAGCGTAAATCGCTGTATTTCCTTCTGAAATATCTTTATAGGTTCCATAAATCATCACTGGATGCGCTTTGCGTATTGCAATTAAGTGCTGATAATAGCGATAAATTGAATCTGAGCGAACTAAGTCCGCTTCTACATTTAGTTCTTTATAATTGGGATTCACTTTAATCCATGGTTTGCCAGTTGTAAAACCAGCATTTTCTTGCGCATTCCATTGCATCGGTGTTCTAGAATTATCTCGACTCAGAGCCAATAAGTTTGCGAATACTTGGTCCGGATCGTGCCCATTACCAACTAACTCATCATATTTATTTTTCATAGCAATATCGTCATAATCATCAATAGATGGGAAACGGACGCCTGTCATACCAATTTCTTCACCCATATAGATATAAGGAATGCCCGGCAGTGTATGAATCATTGTTGCCAGTAGTTTGGCTGATTCGACGCGATACACGTTATCATTCCCATAGCGCGAAACTTGTCTTGTGTGGTCATGGTTGTTTAAAAATTGGGAATTTGTTCCTTTGCCGGCCAAACCTTCATACCATCTTGTCTGAATTTCTTTGTATCGAAGCATATCCCAACTAGGCATGTCGTCTGCTACTTCGAAGTGAAACAGAGTATGCAACTCATTTCGTCCTTCACCAACATAGAGTAATCCATCTTCTGGTGTAACGAATGGGATTTCACCAACGGTAAAGATATCATAGTGTCGTAGCACTTTTTCGTTCATTTCCTGCAAGTATTCATGAATGCCGGGGTTATTTCCCAGGTAATGAATTTTGTCAGGATTTGTCGTGTCTGGGAAGCCTTTGATTTTCGCAAGTAAATTAATGACATCCATACGGAAACCATCGATTCCTTTATCCAGCCAAAAACGCATCATTTCATAAATGGCTTCACGGACCTCAACGTTTTCCCAGTTTAAATCAGGTTGTTCTACAGCGAAGGAGTGGAAATAATACTGACCTGTATGATCATCAAACTCCCAAGTAGAAGGAGAGAAGTACGAGCGCCAGTTATTTGGCAACCCACCTTCCTTGCCATCTTTCCAGATGTACCAATCGCGTTTAGGGCTGTCTAATGCGGTTTTGGATTCTAAAAACCACGGGTGTTGATTTGAAGTATGATTAACCACAAGGTCCATTATTAACTTCATTCCACGCGCATGGACGCCATCAAGCAACTTCTCCCAAATCTCCATTGAACCAGCCTTCGGCATAATGTCGCAATAGTCGGTAATATCATATCCGTTGTCTTTATCTGGAGATTGATAGGCAGGGTTTAGCCAAATGACATCGACACCTAACTCCTTGATGTAATCCAACTTTGCAATGACACCCTGCAAATCTCCGTAACCGTCACCATTCGTATCGAAAAAACTACGCCAGTACACTTGATACACAACCGCTTCTTTCCACCAAGTTCTATTCATAATAGCCCCCAAGTTATCAATTTCTAGGTAGCTATTATTATCACGAAGAACAGCTAGCTTTGTAAAGTGAAGATATGCGAGCGATATTTAATTATGAATAGAAGGGTTTATTTCATTAATATGGTCGGGCAAAAAGTGTAGCTAAAAGAAATAAAGGCAATACGAGCGAACCACCACCATACCCTGGGTAAAGAGGTGGAGGGGGATATACTGGATAGGCAGGAGGCAGTGGGAAACCCGGGTAACCTGGGAATGGTCTACCATGTCCATGTGGTGGGAATGGATAACGTCTTATTTTCGCTTTTCGTTTAAATTTCGACTTAGTTGTGGCTATGGTAGTATGTTGTGCGATAATGATCTCGCCAGATCGCACTTGTTCGAGTACACCGTGAATCGTTTCGTTTGTCGTTGTGATTGCAACGATTTGTTTCCCAACATGGGGGCGGATTTGATCTTCTTTACAGGGATAAGAAGCAATTAGTTGCATTTTCATCCTCCTAAAGTTGTGTTTGGTATACCCCAAGATATGTCATCAGCGGAACAGGTGAACAGAATAGATGCCTATTTATGAAGGAATTTTAAGGAAATCTTTAGTTTAGATTAAGGTTTCTTTCACTTAGTTTTCATATACTCAAGACATACTAAGGATGTAAGAAAAACACATTTAAATTTAAAGGAGTCGAACAAACATGAAAAAAGTATCTAAAATTTCCGGCCTTTTGGCAGTAGCAGTCTTAGCGAGTGGATTTGCAATTTCTCAAGGCGACGTAGACGCGGCAAGCAAATCTTCCAAATCTACAAAGACAAACCTTAGCACGACAGCAAAGACAGCGAAAATTGAAGGAAAAGGCAATCTCCTAGGTTCCGCAGCAACATTGTTGGGTGTAACCGAAGCAGCGTTACATACTGAATTACATGCAACTACTGGTCAATCATTAGCGGCGATTGCAACTGCGAAGAAAGGTTGGACACAAGCAGATTTTGCAACGAAGTTAGTTGCAGCTGAGACAGCTCGAATCGATTCGTTAGTTACAGCGGGCACAATTACTGCGGCAAAAGCAACAGAATTAAAGACGAACTTAAGTGCACGTGTAACATATGAAATTACGAAGGTGCATGCCATGAAACTTGATAATGGTTTAAAAGGCCCCAAAGGTCACATGGCTAATCCTTTAGCATCGGCTGCCACATTACTTGGCATAACAGAAGAAGCATTACATGCGAAATTACATGGAACAACAGGTGTTTCATTAGCAGCAGTTGCTACTGAGTTAAAGGGTTGGACACAAGCAGATTTTGCAGCGAAGTTAGTTGCAGCTGAGACAGCTCGAATCGATGCATTAGTTACAGCAGGCACAATTACTGCAGCAAAAGCAACAGAATTAAAGACAGATTTAACTGCTAAGATCACAGCTCAAATCACTAAAGTTCATGGCGCCGGGGACAAAGCTGGCAAACACGCAGGCGAAGGTAAAAAATCAGGAAAAGGTGGCCGAGGTCACAAGTAATGAACAACCCAAAGACCGAATCAGCACAGCTGATTCGGTCTTTTTTAGTTCGGTAATGTTAAGGAAATGTAGTATGATTAAGATATTAATCCTCAGGAGGTGCAATTCATTGCATAACGTTAAATTAATTGTTGATGGCATGAGTTGTGGACATTGTGTAGCATCTGTAGAAGGGGCGATAAGTAAACTTGGCGCCTTAGCAAAGGTTGATCTAGCGTCGAAACAAGTTGAAATCACATTTGATCCAGATCAAACAACAGTTGATCGGTTGAGAGTTGCGATTGAAGATTTAGGATTTGATGTCGTTAAATAACGGAAAGACGGGTGTATACCCGTCTTTCCGTTTGTTTGCATTTAGTGATGAACCAGACTGGCATAAGATTGGATGATGGTTTGTTGTGCATCTTGTTGCAGTGTTGGTAATTGGTAGTAGCCGTTTTGATTCATGTATTGCCACAATTCATAACTCATTTCCGAGCAATTGGTTGCACAGTGGATTAATCCATTGCGCCATGTGGCATCGGATGCTTCAATGGAAGCTTGGAATTTAGTGATTGCAGAGGATTTCAATGTTCCTAATAAAATCGCGGAAAGTTGTTCATCAGTAATCTCTTTAGCCGATTGGTTCGGTTTTTTTGGGGCATTTGCGGTCAGACCATACGTTGGTTGGAAATTAGAAGGAGCTTTGTATGATTGAGCATTCGTTGTAGATTGTCCGTTCAATAACCCAACGAGTTGATTATACTCCTCTTGCGTATATTTGATTTGTTTCTCAACAATTTGTTTCAGCGTCTTATCTTGAATATGTGGCAAACTCAATTGTGCCGTATGGATAGCCCCCATCGTTACACTAATCGCATCTTGCATTGCACTAATTTCGTGAATGGCATAGTTTTTCATTGTTTAAATTCCTCCTCTGTAGTGGGTTACAGCAGTAGGATGTACAATGGCCAAAAATTGTATGCATGAGAAAGCATCAGCATGTTTTTGGATATAATTAGAACAGATTAAAGGAGGTCGTTACATGCAACAGCCAATATTAAAACTGACGAACGTTACGAAGCGAATTGGCAAACGCACCATTATCGATCAAATGTCATTTGAGGTACCAAGAGGTGAAGTATTCGGATTTCTTGGTCCAAATGGAGCGGGCAAGACAACGACAATCCGTATGATTGTTGGGCTCATGTCGATCACCGAGGGCGAAATCGAAATCAATGGTGAAAGTATTCGCACGAATTACGAACAAGCCATCAGCTATGTTGGTGGTATTGTGGAAAACCCTGAGATGTACAAATACTTATCTGGATACGATAATTTGCTTCATTATTCTAGAATGCATAAAGGAATCAGTAAGCAACGGATCATGGAAATGGTCGAATTAGTTGGTTTAAAAAGTCGCATCCACGACAAAGTAAAATCATACTCACTAGGAATGCGTCAGCGGCTGGGTGTAGCACAGGCCTTACTCCATAAACCACAATTATTAATCTTGGACGAACCTACAAATGGGCTTGATCCCGCAGGTATTCGCGAACTGCGAGACTACCTAAGGGTACTAACGCGCGAGCAGGGCATCTCTGTCCTCGTGTCTAGTCATTTATTAGCGGAAATGGAACTAATGTGCGACCGCATTGCTATTATTCAGGATGGCAAACTGATTGATGTGCGTATGCTCTCCGAATACAAACAAGAGGGGTTAAATGAGGTAACATTCCAAATTGATCAAGTTGAAGCCGCATGCCAACTGCTGACAATAATCAAACCAAATCTCCCCTACAAACTAGCAGAGGGAAGTCTTTTATTTAGCGCTTCTCGTGAAGAGATTGCTGAAGTGAACACTCACTTTGTTAAAGCCAACATTAAAGTATATGAAATCAAAGTTCATGCGAAGACATTGGAGGATCAGTTCCTTGAAATGACACAGAAAGGCGGTGTGAAACATGTTTAATTTATTACGAAATGAAAATATGAAAATATACCGCCGCGCACGAACATGGATCATGCTGGCCATTTTAATTGGCATAACAATTTTAAGCTCGGGATTAATGGCGCATTACAGCCCTGATCTATCGAATAATGATTGGCGTGTTGAGGAGCAACAATCACTTCAAATGAATCAGCAAATGATGAACGATAAGAACTTGCCTGCTCAGGTTCGTGAAAATCTGCAACGTGCAGTTCAAACTTCAGAATACCGATTAGCAAACAATATCCCTCCAGAAAGCACTTCAATGTGGGGGGCAGCCAATCAATTAATCGTCAACCTCATGCAGTTAGTAACCATATTCGTAGTCATCATTGCAGGAGATATCGTAGCGAATGAATTTTCCACTGGAACAATCAAATTGTTGGCCATTCGTCCGATTTCCAGAACCAAATTATTGCTGAGTAAATATGTTGCGACGATGGCATTTGGTTTAACAACACTTGCTTTATTATTCATTGTTACCTGCTTATCTGTGGGGATTTTTTATGGTTTTGAAGGTTCTGCAATCCCGCATTTGTACCTTGTCGATAATGCCGTTAAAGAAATGAACATGGTCTTTTACATTTGGAATACAATTGGATACCATTCCATATCCATCATAATGGTTGCTACGTTAGCTTTTATGATATCAACCATTTTTAGAAGCAGTTCGATGGCGATTGGTATATCCATTTTCACTTTTTTAATCAGCCAAATTCTCGTCCCACTTCTTGCACGATTCGAGTGGATGAAATATTACCTATTTACAAACGTTGATCTGACGCAGCATTTAGAAGGGTTACCAATTATCGAGGGGATGACGTTAGGTTTCTCCATTTCAATCATACTCATCTATTTCATAATCATGAACGCAGTGTCATGGCTTGTCTTTAACAAGCGAGATATTGCAGTTTAATATAATAAGGGGTGCTTCCTATGAATTCATAGTGAGCACCCCTTATTAATTATTTATTTAATACAAACTTATCAATTACTTGCTTTACGCCCTCATCATTGTTGGATGCTGTAATATAGTCAGCAATTTCCTTAAGTGAAGGCACCGCATTGCCCATTGCAACACCCAGCCCAGCAGCTTCAATCATCTCTGCATCATTCCAACTGTCTCCGATGGCAATTGTCTCTTCAATCGTACATCCGAAATAATTAGCTAAAAAACGGAGCGCATCGCCTTTTGTCCCCTCTTTATGAACAAATTCGAGGAAATTCGGTTTCGATTTCGTCATGTGAACACGATCACCGAATCGAGGTTGTAATTCCTCCATAAGAAGATCCAGTTTTTCAGGTTCATCAATCATCAGCAACTTCGTGGAAGGGATTGAGGCAAGTTTAGCAAAATCGGCTTCAATCTTATATGGAATATTCGATAGCTTGCAGTATGCAAGTAAGCGATCATTCTCTTCTGCCGCATACAGCTCATCATTAATATACGCTTGAATGTGATAGCCGCGTTCTGCAGATAGTTTAAACAATTCTTGCGCCACATCAATTGGTACCGACCGCTCATATAATACACTGCCATCTTGTCCATCTTTCACGAAAGACCCTTGGTAAGAAATAATGGGCACATTTAAATCTAATTGTTTCGCCAATTGTTTGGCAGAAGCATACATTCTACCAGTTGCTATGGTAACCACAACACCATTCGCAATCGCTGCTTCAATCGAAGAACGTGTGCCAGGCAAGATTTTTTTGTCATCATTGATTAGCGTATCGTCAATATCGATGGCGATTAATTTATAAGTCATGAAACCACTCCTTTACTCTATTTTTACATTTTACATGAAAACGATTTTTGTCGGTAGAGCCGAATAAAGTGTCTAATTTGTGAACACGTACATAGATGGCCTCGTTTCATTGACAAAAACTTTTAACAAAATTATATTTAATGAAGTGATATTCATAATTGACACTGTAAGACAGCAGTGCTCGGTTTCGAAAGTCTTATGAATAGCGCTTTTTTTTGTTCTTTATTGAAACATTTAAATATTTTGAAGTGGGGTTGATAACGTGAATCGTTGGTTGAAGGTAGGACGATTACTCCCGATCTTGTTGCTTGTCGCAGTTGCGTTGACAGGTTGCAGTTTAACAGGGGAAGAGACAGGCAAAGAAATTAATATTGAGCATGCAACACCGCTTGCGCCGCAAGGTAGCGTAGCGGACGGACAACTGAGCTTGATTAACCAATCATTGGGTATCATGTTGACTGTGTTGATTGTTGTATTTGCATTGTTCTTCTATGCGGTTATTCGATTCCGCAAGCGCAAAGGACAAGATGACATTCCGAAACAAGTAGAAGGTAACCACGTACTCGAAATCATTTGGACTGTTATCCCTATTATTCTAGTAACGATTTTGGCGATTCCAACGATTTACTACACGGTCAAGTTTGCTGAAGACTATAGTAAGTCAAAAGACGCTGTTCAAGTAGATGTCACAGCTAAACTTTACTGGTGGCAGTTTAACTACAAGAATGAAGGAATTAACACAGCGCAAGAGCTGGTAGTACCTGTTGATACAAAAATCGCAGTGACACTAACTTCTACAGACGTCATTCATTCCTTCTGGATTCCTGGTTTAGCAGGTAAGACAGATGCAGCACCAGGTATGGTAAACAAAATGTACTTCGACGCAAAGAAACCAGGAATTTACCGTGGTAAATGTGCGGAGTTGTGTGGACCTTCGCATGCTTTGATGGATTTCAAAGTTATCGTGAAGACGAAAGAGGATTATAAAGCATGGGTTGCTTCGATGAAGAAACCAGCTAAAGTAGCTAAAGGTACCGAAAAAGGCGCGGAAATCTTTAAAGCAAAATGTATGACTTGTCATGCTGTGGATGCTACAAAACCAGGCTTATTCCCGAACCTAGCGAACTTCGGTGATCGCGAACTCGTAGGTGGTTACTTAGATAATCAAGGCACAGATGCTAAGAAGAACTTAACAAAATGGATTAACGATCCAACTTCTGTTAAACAAGTTTCTGATATCCAGAAAGAGAAAGGCTTAGCAATGCCTACTGCCAAGCAACTTGGCTTATCTGATTCAGACGTTGAAGAATTAGTAAACTACTTACACAGTTTAAAAAAATAATCCAATCGAATAAATAGCTCGAATTTACTATTTATTAGTTTAGGATAAGGAGGTAGCCTGTTTTGGCTCACGCACACACAGTAAAGAGATATTCAGGTCTAATGGATTGGCTAACAACAGTCGATCATAAAAAAATCGGTATTTTGTATTTATTAGCAGGGGGCTTCTTCTTCTTAGTAGGTGGCCTTGAAGCATTACTTATTCGTATTCAATTAATTCAACCATTGAATGGCTTTGTTGATGGCCAGACGTTCAATGAATTAATTACTATGCACGGGACGACAATGATCTTCTTGGCAGCAATGCCGCTCATTTTCGCATTCATGAATGCCGTCGTGCCTTTGCAAATTGGTGCACGTGACGTAGCGTTCCCGTTCTTGAACGCGGTTGGTTTTTGGACGTTCTTCTTCGGTGGACTTATCGTTAACGTTGGTTGGTTGTACGGAGGTAATCCAGATGCAGGTTGGACGAACTACGCACCATTATCCACTGGCTTCTCCGGCATCGGTGCTGATTATTATGCAATCGGGCTTCAAATTGCAGGTATTGGTACGCTTGTAGGTGGTATCAACTTCCTCGTTACGATTATCAATATGCGTGCACCAGGTATGACTTATATGCGTATGCCGATGTTCACATGGACAGTATTTGTTACATCTTTTATTATCTTGTTTGCTTTCCCGGCACTTGCTGTAGGTTTGGTTCTTATTTCATTCGATCGCTTATTTGATGCAAACTTCTTTAATGTTGCTGGTGGTGGTAATCCGGTCTTGTGGGAACACATTTTCTGGATTTTCGGTCACCCGGAAGTTTATATCTTGATTTTACCGGCATTCGGTATTATTTCTGAAATTCTTCCTACTTTTGCGAAGAAACGTATTTTCGGATACAGCTCGATGATCTTTGCAACAGTTTTAATCGCATTTTTAGGCTTCATGGTATGGGTACATCATATGTTTACAGTTGGTCTTGGACCATTAGGGAATGCTTTGTTCTCTGTTTCTACGATGTTGATTGCCGTACCAACGGGTATTAAGATTTTTAACTGGATTTTCACGTTCTGGGGTGGCCGTATTGAATTCACAACGGCTAACTTATACGCACTTGCATTCGTACCTACATTCGTTATGGGTGGGGTAACTGGGGTAATGCTTGCGTCTCCAGCTGCTGATTTCCAGTATCATGATAGTTATTTTGTAGTCGCTCACTTCCATTATGTTATCGTAGGTGGTATCGTACTTGGTTTATTCGGTGGGGCGCACTACTGGTGGCCGAAGATGTTCGGTCGTAAATTGAGCGAATCTCTTGGTAAAGTTACATTCGTATTATTCTACACAGGTTTCCAATTGACGTTCTTTGTCCAACATTTATTAGGACTATGGGGTATGCCACGACGCGTTTACACATACTTACCAGGTCAAGGCTGGGATAATCTTAACTTAGTAAGTACAATTGGTGCTTTCTTTATGACAGCAGGTACGATTGTCTTATTAATCAACATCGTATTGACAACGATGAAACCGAAAGATCAACCAGCAGATCCATGGGATGGTCGTACGCTAGAGTGGACAATTCCATCTCCACCACAAGAATATAACTTTAAACAACTTCCATTAGTAAAATCATTAGATCCTTTGTGGGAAGCAAAAATGAAAGGTGAAGAAGTGCCTGCCGCTGAACCACTTGGTCCAATTCACATGCCTTCTCCATCCATCTTGCCATTTACAATGTCTGTTGGCTTGTTCATTGCAGGTTTAGGAATTATGTATGCGAACCATGACTTTGTTAATCAATCTGTGGAAAAGTTCTTCCATTCGATGATTCCTGTATATGCAGGTCTAGCTATTATTTTAATTAGTATGTTCTTACGCTCCGTAATTGATGACCATGGTTATCACATCGAAGTAGAAGAATTGCAGAAGGAGGTGTAGGCATGAGTTCACATGATCATCACGGTGGCGCATTGCCAGCACACCCAGAGACAGCTACTTTAGAGGGTAAAAATAAAGTACTTGGTTTCTGGTTATTCCTTGGTGGCGAGACTGTGCTTTTCGGTACATTATTCGCAACATTCATTGCGCTTCGCAATCAAGTACTTGATGGAAAATCAGGTGAAGAATTATTCAGTTTAGCAATCGTAGCAGCAGCAACAATCCTGCTTTTAACAAGCTCATTATTCAGCGTGTTGGCGGTTCAAGCAATGAATCGTCAAGATGTTAAAGGCATTCAATTCTGGTTGGCTATTACAGTACTATTCGGCGCAGGATTCTTAGGTTTAGAAATTTATGAGTTCGTACATTATGTACATGAGGGACATACGATAGCTGCCAATGCATTCGGTTCTAGTTTCTATGCACTTGTCGGTTTCCATGGTGCTCACGTTGCCTTTGGTTTGTTATGGATCACATTATTGATTATCCAATTATCGAAAAAGGGTCTTACAACTGTAACTGCACCTAAAGTATATGTTGCATCTTTGTACTGGCACTTTATTGACGTCGTGTGGGTATTCATCTTTACTGTCGTTTACTTAATGGGAAAGGTGGGCTAATCTAATGGCGAATCATGAACAAGTTCAATCTTCGGAAAGAATTAAACGTGGTCCAGCACATGAAGGCCCGCGCAACCACTTTATTGCTTTTGGAATTTCCATGGCTTTGACGTTATTAGCATTCGTAGCAGTTGCAACACCTGAATTTGGGAACACATTTAAGGTTGGGTTCATCATCATTCTTGCCTTGATTCAGGCATTCGTACAACTCGCTTTCTGGATGCATATGAAAGATCGTGGGCATATCTTCCCTATCGTTGGTTTAGCAACTGGATTCTTCGTATTTTTAACTGCATTATTCATGGCTGTTAAATTATTGTGGTGGTAATCCGAACTTATCAAAAGAGGCTGATTTTTATCAGCCTCTTTTTTTGTGTTATGAATCCGTTTGTTGTAAAATAATTGAGGGAAGGAGTGCTTGAATGGCTAGCTTCGAACGTTTTTTTGGCTTAGATGTATTCGGTTTCTCTGCCAAGTGGAGTCCTTATTTCATCGGGTTTTTAATTCTCATTCTAATCGGTTATTATTTTTGGAATTGGAAGAGTCGCGCTAATAAAGTAACGAACAAACAATCAGCTTTATTTATTACTAGCATATTTGTTCTTTATTTGGCATATGGCAGTCCCATTGATTTATTAGGGCATTTGATTTTTAGTGCGCATATGACATCGATGGCATTAGGTTTATTAGTTGCCCCGCCGCTATTTATCTTGGGTGTTCCTGCTTGGATGTGGGAACGAATCATTGTTCAGCCATTGCGAAAGATGTTTAGTTGGATGATGCATCCAATTCTCACATTAGTCTTGTTTAATATGCTATTCTCGATTTATCATTTCCCTGTTATTCATGATAAAATTATGACGATCTATTGGTTGCATACAGTCGTCTATGTGATATTATTCATTACTTCGATTATGATGTGGTGGCATGTAACGCCACCAGATCCGAAGTACGCACGCTTGACGGATTTACGCAAGATGGGCTATATTTTTGGCACTGGATTCCTATTAACTCCTGCTTGTGCTTTAATTATTTTTACAGGAAGTCCGATGTATGCCACGTATAGTGATCCTAATGTCTGGATTCAAGCATTAGGGTTTTGTGTACCTGGCGATGTGAATGTACTCCTTAGCGATTTGGGAGTCGGAGGCCCAGAATTCTTTAGCGTTCTACCACCGCTGCATGATCAGCAATTGGGAGGCGTGATAATGAAATTAGTACAAGAAGGCATAAATGCCGCTTTACTATATTATGTATTTACCAATTGGTATCGAAAGGAACGGGAGACAAATTGAGTTTAATCTTACCTTTTATTAGTACGACTTGCATTGTAATCAGCGCGATTTTAGTCGCATTCGGAATTCGCTTTATCAAGCAACGCAACATGATCGCTCACCAAAAAGCGATGGTTGCAGGTGCATTGTTTGCAATTCTATTCTTCACGATTTACTTAACACGTACGTTTGTTTATGGCAGCACATTGTTTGCAGGTCCGGATTGGATGAAATTATATTATTATATTTTCTTAATTGGACATATCATCCTAGCGACGATTTCAGCCGTACTAGGTTTACGCACATTATACACAGCATTTAAAGGGAAATTTGATAAGCATCGTAAGATGGGTCCAGTGACAGCAATTACATGGTTTATTACAGCGATTACTGGCGTTATGGTTTATTCCTTGTTGTATGTGATTTATCCGAGTACAGAGACGATTAAAGTAATAAATGAATTAGTAAAGTAAATTTAAATTTCAACAATTAAGGTCGGGTAACCAATGGTTATCCGCTTTTTTTGTTTCTCTGAAAGCATGTGTTCTGCGATTTGAAGATTAAGTTCGAGTTGTTTGTAAGTAGGTAAGACATCTGTCATGTATGATGTAATCATAGAATTACTATCCTGATAGGTATCTATTCGTTTCATAGAAGGTTGAACAGCAAATTTAGCCGAAGGATCACGTTCGCCTTGTAAAGAAATTTTCCAATCGCTCTCTTTAATCTGCAATGCATGCGTAAATTTTGTTTGCAGCACACGAATCTGCTCCCACTCGGGATCGGCTATTTTTGTAGCACTCATTTGCACGGAATAGGCATACATGTCAGTAGAAATTTGCTTGATAGATACGTATTGCTTTGGAATTTTTGCAAGCCGCTCGCTTTGTCGCAACGAAATTGTATCACCATATTGCAGCGTCAGAACAGGATGCGAAAGTGTGTGTTCATAGGTTTCCAAAACGGTGTCGAGCGCCGATTTCGGTGCAACAATGGGATGTACCGCAAATATAGTTAATATGATAAGTAGAAGAGAGAGTAATATTTTCATAGATGAAGTATGGTCGAAGTTAATTCGTTTTATACCCAATAAAAAAACCTCCGTTCGATTAAGAACGAAGGTTAACTGCATATTCACCAGCGTGCGAGCCAGCTGCATGGCCGGTAGAGAAGGCTGCGGTAATATTATACCCACCTGTGTAGCCGTGGATGTCGAGAATTTCGCCACAGAAATAGAGTCCGTTCATCATTTTCGATTCCATTGACCGCGGATCAATTTCCTTCAGATTCACACCGCCACCGGTAATAAAAGCTTCTTCGATGGACAGTGTTCCATTTATCATTATTGGGAGTGCTTTAATCGTCTCGAGCAAAGTTTGCCACGCTTGTTTCGGCATGTGATCGTAGGTTGTCGTTTCCTCGATTTCGCTGATTCGAAGTAGCAACGGAACAATACGTTCGGGAACAACGGTCTTCAGGACATTTTTGATGGCTTTCTTCGACTCAGTACGGAATAAATAATCCATATCTTTCGCGAACTGTTCCGGCGATGCATCAGGTTTCAAGTCAATTGTCATGCGTACAGGTCGACCGCTCGTCTTCATCCGCTCTTTCACCACATATTGGCTACAACGTAGAGCAGTCGGACCAGAAATGCCGAAATGCGTGAAAATCATATCTCCACGATGGGTCTTAATTAATTTACGCTTCGGCTGCTCGCTCCACACACTCAACGCAACATCACGCAACGATAATCCCTGCAATTCACGTTGGGCAATCCAAGGTTCACGCGACGTCAGCGGCACCTCGGTCGGGAATAGCGTGGTAATCGTATGCCCAGCAGATTCCGCCCAGGCGTAGCCGTCGCCCGTAGATCCCGTGTGGGGCACAGATTTACCGCCTACCGCGATTATCACAGCATCAGCAGTCAAATGATCACCGGAGCACAAAACGACGCCAGCCACACGCCCTCCATCCTCAGCGAACAATAGGCGCGAAACCGGTTCATTCAAGCGCACTTCGACACCGAGACGGTGCACTTGCGCAACCAGCGTATCCACAACAGTCTTTGCTTTGTCGCTAACCGGAAACATCCGGCCATTGTCTTCTTCTTTTAACTTGATTCCTAGGCTTTCGAAATAGGCAATGATATCCTGATTCCCAAAGCGCGTTAAAGC
>JBEGSW010000027.1:0-25688 GCA_041179705.1 Bacillota bacterium
GTTATGAATGATGAGGCATAAAGAAATTACATCGATAACCAACCCGCGCGTCAAGACATGGGCGAGTTTGCTCGAACGCAAGGGGCGTGATCGTGAACAGCGCGTGTTGATTGAAGGGACGCATCTTGTCTATGAGGCTTTAAAGCATCATGTGCTAGCCGAGACGTTGATTTTTGATTTGGAGCGGGGCATCCCTGAAGAAGTAAAGGCGGTATTGCCGGCGCATTTAGAATGTGTGGGGGTAACGTCTCATATTTCGGCTAAATTGTCTGACACGCCATCCCCGCAGAGTACATTATTAGTCATCGAGAAAGCAAATTTGCGACCTCGCACCGATGATTTCCTATTCACGGATAGCGCATTGGTTGTTGCTGTTGATGGGGTGCAGGATCCTGGTAATTTGGGGACGATTATTCGTGCGGCGGATGCGGCTGGGGCGAGCGCTGTTTTGCTAGGGAAGGGTACGGTTGATTTATATAATCCGAAAGTCGTTCGTTCGACGATGGGTTCGTTGTTCCACTTGCCGATTCTTGAAGTTGATTTGCCGGAGGTATTGGCGAAGGCGGATGAGATGGGATCGATTCAAGTTGTTGGGACAAGCTTGCAGGCGTCGCAGTCCTGTTACGAGCTTCCGATGACGAAGCCAACTTGGTTCGTGCTTGGGAATGAAGGAAAGGGCATATCTGCAGAGGTAGCGCCATATTTAAATACTAATGTGATTATCCCGATGCCGGGGAAGGCCGAGTCGTTGAATGTTGCGATGGCCGCGACGGTATTGTTGTTCGAAGCTGTGCGACAACGCAGATAGCGAATGGGGGAGCCGCGATGGGCGTACGACGACGCAAGTGGCGAAGCACGAAAAGATCCGCATGGAATACTTCCAAGCGGATTTTTTTTGTCCTGTTGATAACTTTTGGGGGCCTGGCCCTTTTTTTGTGGATTTATGTGGAACGTAATATTAAACCAGCGATTATGCACCATGCACAAATTCGAATTACCCAAACGGCAACGCGTGCAATCAACACAGCAATCACGGAACAAGTCGCGGCGAATAGTGAGTTTCAGCAGTTGGTCGATTGGCGAACGGATTCATCGGGGAAAGTTTCTGGCTTTTCGCTTAATTATTTGGAACACATGCGAATTACCGCCACGACCGTTCGAATTGTTCAGGATACGCTGACTAAGTTGGGCAATCAAAAGGATCATATTCCGCTCGGGCAAGCTTTCCAAAGCACATTTTTGACAACGTATGGACCATCAATTCCGGTCAAATTCGAACCCGCAGGCGCCGTCAAAGTGGACTTGAATACACGGCAAAAAAATGCCGGCATCAACATGCTGCTCGTCGAAGTCTATATCCGCGTTACGGTTAATATGACGGTACTTGTCCCACTCGACGCAAAAACCCAAACCGTACAAACCGAACTGCCCATCTCCTACATGCTCATCGTCGGCGACGTACCCAACTACATGATCCAACCACCTGCAATAAAATAACTATGTAAAGGGTCATGCCTTAAAAACGGGGCCAGGCCCCTAAAAGCAGGGCCTGGCCCCGTCAAAAGTTTGTTTAAAGGCTGGACTTGGTGGGGGATTTTTTTTCACCGAGTTCCCAGCGTCGGAGTAGCGGATACGGGTCCATTGACCAGTCAAAATCGCCGTTATCGCGGTAAAGGCCGTAGTGCAAGTGCGGTGGGAATTTGCCCGATGTGCCAGGTGTATTGCCGTAGCCAGAGCTACCCACCCAACCAAGAATCGTTCCAGGCATTACCACACTTCCAACTTCCAAACTCTTATTGAATCCCGACAAATGGGCATAATAATGATAATTTTTATTCAAATCACGGACACCAATCCGCCAGCCGCCCATTCGATTCCAACCCTTCGTCTCAACGATGCCATAGCGCACACTGCGAACCGGCAACCCATAATCAGCAAACAAATCCGTACCCTCATGCGTACGACGACCACCAAACCCACGCGGCGCCCCCCAAGTCCCCTTATACGTGTAGTGCGTGCGATAAGGAAGCGGGAATACCTCTTTCGTCAAATCCACTTGATTCACCGTGCGATAAATTTTCTCAAATTGCATAATTCGCTTCACACTACGATCACTCTGATAAAAATGCCAAAGCCCCTGTTTCAATGCATCCTCTGACGTACCAAACCCCTTCAAATAGCTAGACCAACTATACAAAACGTCGACCTCATTCTCCCGATCCACTTTTCCATCGCCATCACCGTCTCGACCCAATCCACCGTACCAACGAATTGTTAATTCTTGCTGGTCATTCTCATTAGGATTTAATGCACCAACCCACTTTTCCAACGCAATCGGTTCTTTTTGAAATTGCAGAATAGCAGCATAATAACTCCAAGGAATACCGGTGAGCATCGAGAGTGAGAAGAGGATGACCGCTAGTTTTGCCATTTCAGTGCCTCCTTCAATAAAGTCGCGTAGGTTTAGGGTGGCGCAAAAGAACCGTTTCTATCCCGAAAAGGTTGTATGTTATAATGAATTTTGAATGAACGAAGGTGGTGTGAACGAATGGCGCGCGAGACGCTACGGAAGCCGGCATGGTTGAATACGCCGTTGGCTTCGGGGGATGATTACCAACAATTGAAGGCAATCAAAGAACTAATGCGCGGGCAGACGTTACACACGGTGTGCGAGGAAGCGAAGTGTCCGAATTTGCATGAATGTTGGGCGAATCGCACGGCCACCTTTATGATCCTAGGGGATGTATGTACGCGAGCTTGCCGTTTCTGTGCGGTGAATTCAGGATTGCCAACGGAGTTGGATGTACAAGAACCGGAACGCGTGGCGTTGGCTGCGGAGACGATGGGTTTGCAACATTGCGTGATTACATCGGTTGCACGTGATGATTTAGCGGATGGAGGTGCGGCGATATTTGCTGCTTCGATTCGAGCTGTACGTGCGAAGTTGCCTCTCTGTCATGTGGAAGTGTTGATTCCAGATTTCCTGGGTAGTGAGCAGTCGCTACAGACTGTTTTGGACGCTGAACCCGACGTGTTGAATCACAACGTGGAGACGGTACGAAGCTTATCGGACAAGGTACGTTCGCGAGCGAAATATGAACGAAGTTTAGAATTATTACGACGGTCGAAAGAATACAAGCCTACCATTCCGACGAAATCATCGCTGATGGTTGGTGTAGGCGAGACGTGGGACGAGTTACTTGCGACAATGGATGATTTACGCGCGGTGGATTGCAATATTCTGACAATCGGTCAGTACATGCAACCAACGCCTGGACATATGCGGGTGGAAGCCTACTACACGCCGGAGCAATTCGTTGCTTTGCGTGAGGAAGGGATGAAGCGGGGCTTTAGTCACGTTGAATCAGGTCCGCTCGTGCGAAGTTCCTATCACGCGAAAGAGCAAAAGCAAGCAGCTGATGCGACAATCATGAGCCGAGTTTAAGGGGGATTTGAATAGAATGGAAACTGCTACAAATAACGGAAGCGTATCACATGGTCCAATAAAGGCTGGCGAAATTGAATATGAATTAGTCAAAGAGCATCGTAGTTCTTGGAATGATGAGGCTTTTCAGGCGCGCTTTAACGATATCTTGATGAAATACGATTACATCGTGGGTGATTGGGGCTTTAACCAATTGCGCTTGCGTGGTTTCTTCGAAGCAACGAGTGAACGTGCGACGAAAGAGTCGACGATTGAATCGCTGCAAGAATATTTGGACGAGTACTGTAACTTTGGGTGTGCCTACTTTGTATTGCGCAAAGTAAGTGATCCAACGGGTGCGAGCCAAGCGCAAGAGGAAATCGAAGCGGAAGAAGCACGTCTTGCAAGCAAGTTACCTCCAATTGTGAAGCCAAAGGAAGTACCTAGCAGCAAACCGCAAGGTGGCGGCGGCAATCGTAATGGCAACCGTGATCGTGGTGAACGCGACAATCGCAATGGCAACAATGGCGGTGGCAATCGCAATAATAATCGCAACGGGAACGAGGGGCGTAAGGGCAACGAAAATCGCAACCCGAACGAACAGCGTAGAGCGAATGACAATCGCAATGGCAACGACTCGAATACAAATAAACCTGCGAATTCAAATCCGAACCAGAACGGCGAACAACGTCAAGAGGGCGAGGGTGCTAATCGCAGCCGTAACCGCAATCGTAATCGTAACCGCAACAGAAACCGCAATCGCAACCGCGAGAACGGCGGCAACCCAGCTGGTGGCGAAGCGCAACAAGCACCAAAATCCGAATAAACAAAAAGCACCTCAAATGTTATGGACTATACCAAACATTCAGAGGTGCTTTTTTTCATTTAGTGGACATCATGACCGATAAACGCTTCGCGCACGCGCTTCCAGTATGGGAACGGACGAAGTCGTGCAAAGCGAACCTTCACGTCAGATACCTGCACGCGGATCGACTCCACATCGTCGTAGCGGTACTGCAAATGATCAATCGTGACCGACATATTCTGTCTCGCCCGTGGGTAAATATCGCAGTGATGATGCTTCGGTAACACAACCGGGGAGCCAATCGTGCGATACACGCGATTATTGATCGAAGCCATCTCGGCAATCTGAATCGCCTCCAACGTCGGATGCAGTAACGCCCCGCCTAAGCTGCGGTTGTATGCCGTTGAACCTGACGGAGTCGACACACAGACGCCATCGCCACGGAACATTTCGAACAACTCATCATTCATATGAATTTCTGCAACCATCGTCGTATCCAAGCCACGCAACGTACACTCATTCAACGCTAAATGTCGCGTTGTCACGCCCGCAACGGTAACGTCAACTTGAACCAACGGATACTTCACTTTCTTTTTCTCTTCCCCAGGCTCATTAATCTCACGCAACAACTGTAGTAATTGACCAACTTCATCCACCTGCCAGTCGGCATAAAAACCTAAGTGCCCCGTATGTATCCCGATGAATGCAATGTCTTCTAAGCGATCAATATATTTATGAAACGCATGCAACATGGTCCCATCACCACCGATGGAAATGACAAACTCTGGCGACTCATCATCGACCGTCATCCCAAGCGATGTTGCTTGCTCTGTAAAAGTCTCAAGAATTTGCGTTGATAGCTCATCCCCACGACTCAGGATGGAAATTTTCACGATGCATACCTCCTGCCTTCATTGTTTGTATTTATCATACCCAAGAAGGAAAAGCTTTACAAACCCTTATTTTCCAACAAACGGCCAGATGACGTACACAATACAAATAGCAATTCCACCATGGACAAATCGCCCAATCACAAAAGGTAAATAGCGAAAGCGAGCCCTACTCGAAATCCCCATAATTTGCACGTGAACAGACAATCCGCCCCAAGCGAGGGCAAAACTGAGCATGGCCACTACATTCACAATTCCCAATATCCCGGCAAGTTCCGAAATAGACTTCACACCGAGCGTAACTTCTAATAAACTCCCGATAACCGGCAAGGCATACATTGATTCCATATGAGCGAATGGAATGAGCGCGAGCAGCACGGCGAAACCAACGACAAATCCACCAATGATGAGTACCAATTGTATCGCGTGCTCGATGGCTTGTGTAAGCAGTTCTCCTAGGTTTCGTCCATCGTTCAATCTGGCGCGGTGCATCTGTTTAATTGCTCGACGGAATAAGGGGGTTGTGCGCGGCGTTTCGGGTGACAGTGGTTGTGGCCATTCAGCAGGGTTGAATCTGTAATAGCGAAAAAGCAATCCAATAATTATAGCTGCACCATAATGGCTGATCATCAGGACACTTGCCATTTGGGGTTGTCCGAGGAATCCAATCGCAACCGCCGAGGTCATGAACATCGGATCAGCAGTAGTCGTGAATGCGGCAAGTCGTTCTCCTTCGATGCGTGTAAGTTGTCCTTGTTCAGTAAGTTGGGCGCTTAATTTGGCTCCAACTGGATAGCCGGATGCGAACCCAACTGCCATGACATAGCCGCCGATCCCAGGAACGCGGAAAAGCGGCCGCATCACGGGATCAAGTAAGGTGCCAATCATATGTACGATTCCGAAGCCAATCATCAGCTCAGATAAAATTAAAAATGGCAGCAACGCCGGAAACAATACTTCCCACCAAATTTGAATTGCCCGGACAGCTGCATCTTGCACCATAAAAAACCACCTCTATCCACAGTATGTGAACGAGGTGGTTTACTTGATAATTAATCTTCATCTTCTTTCGTGTTAGCTTCTTCTAGGTTTGTTAACTCCATCATCTTTTGGAGCAAAATATGCTTCGGCATGTGCATGATATGTTCTAGTGGTACGCCTAGTTTCTTCGCCAGCATTTGTGCCGTCTCCGCTGAAATTTGCAAAGGTTGCATCGTCGTTCCTCCCATGTATACTAAGGATATAATTTTTTACAGTATACCACAGCGAGAGAAGGAGTCGAAACGGATGACGTATCCAGTAACGTGGGATTTAGAAGCGATTTTTGCGGGGGGCAGTCAGTCCTCGGCCTTTCAACATTTCATTAAAGAAACGGATCAATTATTGGTTGCGTGGAAGCGGGATGTGCTTGCTGCGACTGTTTTGACTGCGGATTTATTGGACCTTATGCAAGTGATTGTCGGTCGTTTGCGAGAGGCGTCAGCGTTTACGGAATGTTTGGAAGCGCAAGACATGAATGATAAACAAGCCGTTAATTTGAGTGGGAAAGTCCGCGCGTTGCGGGCGACATTCGAAGGGGTTCAAGTATATATTGATCAGCTGCTAGTGCAGACTGCCGATGCTGATTGGCAGACGTTGCTGGCACAGGAACCATTCGCAACATTGGCATTTCCGCTTGAAGAGCGCCGAGTACGAGCTAAGATGATGTTGCCGCCGGAACAAGAAGCGTTGATTGCTGATTTGGCGATTGATGGGTATCACGGGTGGGGAGATGCATACAATACGGCGGTTGGCCGATTGCGCGTGGAAGTCGAAGTCGATGGTGAGCAGAAGTCATTGTCCGCGGGGCAGGCGTTTAATTACCTCCATGATGAGAACCGCGAAGTTCGTGCGCACGTTTTTGAGCAATGGGAGAAGGCGTGGGGAGCACAAAGTGATTTGTGTGCGGATGCCTTGAATCGCTTAGCTGGCTTCCGCTTGCAAGTGTATAAAAATCGCGGATGGCAGGAGATTCTTCAGGAGCCATTGGCGATAAATCGGATGGAAGCCAAGACGTTGGATGCCATTTGGGCGGCAATTGCGGAACAAAAGTCGGTTTATGTGGATTATTTGCAGCGCAAAGCGAAGTTGCTCGGGCTGGAGAAACTCGATTGGCATGATTATAATGCGCCACTTGGTGCGGTTTCTAAGAAGTATAGTTACGATGAGGCAGCTGCGTTGATCCTACAGCAGTTTGCGCAATTTAGTCCAAAGATGGCGACATTCAGTGAGCGTGCGTTTGCTGAGGGCTGGATTGAAGGCGAGGATCGCGAAGGGAAACGTCCAGGTGGCTTCTGTACATCGCTGCCTTTAGCGAAACAGACGCGAATTTTCATGACGTTCTCGGGCACGGCAGATAATGTATCTACCTTGGCCCACGAACTTGGCCACGCCTATCACCAGTATGTGATGGACGATATGCCGATGTTGCTGCAAGATTACGCGATGAACGTTGCCGAGACGGCATCAACATTAGCGGAAATGATTGTAATGGAGGCAACGGTACAGCAAGCTACAACGAAGGAAGAACAGTTATTCTTACTTGATCAAAAGATCCAATCTGCTGTGGCGTTCTATATGAATATTCATGCGCGATTCTTATTTGAAACACGCTTTTACGAGCAACGCAAACAAGGCTTGGTAAGCACGGAAGCTTTGAACGAGTTGATGCTTCAAGCACAAAAAGAAGCCTATAACGATGCACTGGCTGGCTACCATCCGCATTTCTGGGCATCGAAGTTACACTTCTACATTACCGAAGTGCCGTTCTACAATTTCCCATACACATTTGGCTACTTATTCTCAGCTGGTTTATATGCCTATGCGGAAACAACGGATGGCTTCGAGGACAAATACATTGCCTTGCTTCGTGACACAGGGAATATGAGTGTCGAACAATTGGCACAGAAACATTTGCAAGTCGACTTAACGCAGTCTGACTTCTGGCGTGCAGCAGTGGCCTACACGGCACGTGATGTAGCGAAGTTCATGGCTTTAACGGAAGAGGAGTAATTATGTTCGAATTGAAAGCGACCGGTTGGAGTTATCAAGAAGACCTGCAATTGGTGCAAGCAGATATCGAAGTGAATATTGAAGATACGATAGTGTTGGATGAGCCGTTTTGTGTCCAGGTGGGTATGGCTTCATTGTTGCTCAGTGTATTTCAAAACGTTCATCCCCGTCAGTTCAGTGAAACCTATGATTGGCGCGAGCAGCCGTTCTTTATTTGTGGCTGTGGTGATCCGAGCTGTCGTGCAGCGTTATTTGAGGTCACGCATCATGATGACGGGACGGTTGAATGGTGTGAGTTGATGCAGTCGGAGACGGGCGGCGAGCGCCGTGGTGATACGTACCGCTTTGGATTGGCCGAGTATCGTGCGATGGTATTGGATTATGCGAAGCAATATGTGGCTTTTCTACGTTTGGAAGGCCGCAACTTGGGGGAAGAGTTGAAAGAGTCGTTGTCGCATGTGGAGCCGCTCCTGCAACGTTTGACAGACCAAACTTCGATTGGATAAGATGAAACAAGTGAACAGGGGGATGGACCAGTGAAGACAGTACTTTCAGGGATTCAGCCAAGCGGGCAATTGACGATTGGTAACTATATTGGAGCGTTGCAGAATTTCGTTAAGCTGCAAGACGATCACAATTGCTATTTCATGATTGTCGATTTGCATGCGATTACAGTACCGCAAGAGCCGGCAGCGCTGCGTGAGCAATCTGAAGCGGTAGCCGCATTATATATTGCAGCGGGCATTGACCCGGCGAAATCGAATATTTTCATGCAGTCTCATGTGACGGAACACGCTGAGTTGGGTTGGTTGATGACGACGATGTCCTACATGGGTGAGTTGGAGCGTATGACGCAGTTCAAGGATAAGGCTGCGGGCAAAGGGTCAATTCCGACGGGATTATTTGTCTATCCATCTTTGATGGCAGCGGATATTTTATTGTATAACGCAGATGTTGTGCCGGTTGGCGACGATCAGAAGCAGCATTTAGAATTGACGCGTGATTTAGCACAGCGCTTTAATCAACGCTATGGCGACACGTTTACGGTACCAGATCCCTATATTCCGCAAATCGGTGCGCGCGTGATGTCGTTAGACGATGCGAGCAAAAAGATGAGCAAGAGTAATCCGAATCCGGCTTCATACATCGCAATGTTGGACGAGCCTGATGTGATTCGCAAGAAAATTAGCCGTGCAACGACGGATTCTGAGCGTGAAGTGCGATTTGCGCCAGGGGAAAAGCCGGAGTTAAGTAACTTAATTAGTATTTATGCATTAGTGACGGGTCGTACGATTCAATCGATTGAAGAGCAATACGCGGATGGCCCTGGTTATGGACCGTTTAAGAAGGATTTAGCCGAGGCGGTTGTCGCATGTCTAGAGCCATTGCAACAACGTTATCGCGAGATTCGCGAAAGTGGTCAAGTGCATGAAGTGCTCGCCCAAGGCGCAGTTGGTGCACGAGAACGAGCAGCTCAAATCTTGACTGATGTAAAAAATAAGATGGGTTTCTTGCCTCCGCTTCGCCGTTAGTTTGCGCGATTGGACTTGGCTTTAACAATGAATCCGGCTGCAGTTAGAATAATTGAGGCGCCAAAGGCGATTAAAGCCCACATTCCGGCGTCCAAGCTCAATGCTAGTCCGGTCAATACATACAACACAACAGTGCCGCTTGCGAACAGCAGGGCGGTGCTTTTTTTCATACAAAAACTTCCTTTCCGCGAACAGTGATGGAATTGCATATTAATTAATAGACCTCACATACTAAGCAAGCAAGGCCATCCAATAAAAATAGATTGAGACGAAAGGAGTCGAATGAACATGACACAAGGTACATCCAAAGGCAGTTTAGTCGTTCCTCAAGCGATGCAAGCGTTAGACCAAATGAAATACGAGGTCGCGCAAGAATTGGGCATCCAAATGCCACAAGGTGGCTACATGGGCAACATGTTGACTCGTGATGCCGGTTATATCGGCGGTAACATCACGCGCCGCTTGGTGCAAATTGCTGAGCAACAATTGGCAGGTAGCAGTCGTCAAGGTTAATTATACAATAAGAAAGAACCCGAGATGGCAATCATCTTGGGTTCTTATTTTTTTAGCCCCAACTGATTTTGGACTTTATAATATTAAAATCTTTGTCTAAAACAACCGTCGCACCAAAAGGAAGGCGGTACTTGAAACGGAAACGCACATCAGACCATCGCACGCGGTAACCTTGCTCGATTTCTTGCACTGTGGCACATGAATAAATACTAAAGTGTAATAAAGCCGAAACTTCGCGTGTCGTTTTTGAAGCTTCAATCGCGGGGTGATGATCGTTTGCGACTTTCATTTGCCATTCCAATTCACCGTTTCGCCATTCGCCCAATTGATAACTGCCATCTTCTCTTTTGCGAATCACGTTCCAGATGGTCCAACTGAATGTAGGAATGATGGTGTCGGATTTTTCAAGCTTACGACTAACGTCAGCTCTTTCTAAACAGCGCCATGCATAATACCCCACAATAATTAAGTAAAGTCCCATAAAGAGTGGAGCGGGAGGCAGGTTTCCTGCTTTCCATAAAATAAGTGTAATTACGTGGGTGGCGAATAAGAATGGATCGAATATCGGAATCACGTGGAGGTGAATCCATTTTTTATGTACGGGCCATAGTGCTTTTGTGCCATACGAATTGAAGACATCGCTGAGAATATGTACAAATACGCCTATGAAACTCCAGAGTAGAAGCGTGAGGAAGGGAGCTTCTGGGTTAAACCAATGAACGATGCCCGCTGTTAGAAATGTCCATAACGGGATGGCAGGTAGGGAATGGGAAGTACCGCGATGTTCCCTTGTATACAAAGCATTTCCGCCAATGCGAAGGACAAGGTCGCTGTCTGGGGCTTGTTGGGCAATTAACGTACAAGCCATGACAGCTGTCGCGACTTCGGGATTATTTGCGACGACTGGATCGATGTGAGCTAGTCCAGCCAAACCGAGGCCGAGCGCAACGTGTGTTAATGTATCCATCTGCAAAGCTCCTTTGCGCTATAATAATTGTGAGTGAAATTCATTTAAGGTGGTTATCTAATGAGTACATCATATATTGTTTTTGTGGAATATCCAATTCCGCCGGATTCCTGGGACGCTTATTCGCAAGATTGGCGTGCCAAAGTTGATCCGAACGCAAATGTGTATTTGGCGCACAGTCGTGATCAAGCTGGGCTTGTCCTGGAAATTTGGCATTTTACGACGGAAGTCGAAGCCGATGACTTCGCCTCCATCGCCCAAGCCAATCCGCTACCAGGCATCGATGCCACCAAACTCAAAGTATGGCGGTTCCAAGCAGAGTAAACCTCCGCAAATCGACTAAAAACAGTCGATTCACGGGGTGAATCTCCAAAGGCGATAAGAAATCGCCTGTTTTCAGTCGATTTACGGGGTGAATCTCCAAACAACTGCGGAATCGCCTGTTTTCAGTCGATTTTACGAGGGGTTAAATACCGCGGCCGTAAGGTAAGGTGTAGCGCAAAGGTTCGTCGAAGGTGATGTAGTCGAGGTTGACCATAAGTAGTAAGTCACGTTTACCAGTAGTCGGTTCGCTGATGATAATGTGGTCTTTTCCTGCGGCTTCGACTACGCCTCTAAACACTTTGGCATTCCATTCCTTGTTCCCCTCGAATGTCATGTAGATTGTTGCCATTTTTCCTAAGTTTAGCCGTAAAATGTTCTCGATATACGATTCTTCCCCAGTCATTGTCGTTTGTGGCGGCAAAGTCTGCATGGGTGCAGTAACTTGGGGCATAGGTGTCGTCTGCGTCCGGTAAGGATATACGTTCGTAATCATCAAAGGTCCTCCTCTTAGTAGGTGCGATATACAGCAGGGCAGTTCGAACCGGTTGGTGTAAAGAAACAATGTGACTTGTATTTTCCAGAGTTAGGCTGGTTAAACCACGTTGCGGGGCAATTGTTCCCAGCTGGTCGGAAAAACCATAGTGCATAATTCGCCGGCACAAAGCGTGCGCCGTTAATCGCCCTGCGTGCTAATCGCACATCCCGCGAGCGCGCACGTTGGTAAAAATACCCTTTCTGCGTCGCTTCAAATCCACCTGGCGATTGAAATACCATCTGATTCATCGTCCGAATCCCCTTAAAATCGAGACAATTCGCACGGATGCGATTGACTCCCACGTTGCCAACTAATAACATTCCTTTTTTTCCTTCTGCCTCAGCTTCGGCCCGAATCAATCGGGCTAATAATCGCGTATCATTGGAATTCGCTTTAATCACTGCCATCGCATGTAACGCCCTCCTTCTTCAGCCATTGTATGGGTGAAATGTCGGAATGGTGTCATTGTAAAAAGAGGTTGAGGTTGCTATTATTAGAAGGATGGCTGAAGAAGCTAGTTCAAGAAGGTCGGAGGCACTTGTAATCCTATGTTGAAAGACTATATTCATATAACAAAGACACGTATTATCATCTCGAATTTAGTAGCCGCATTTGGTGGCTATGCCCTTGCGTCGCAATGGCAAGTAGAGTGGGATGTACTCATCTTCGCTATGATCGGTACGGCACTCGTTATGGCTTGTTCAACGGTAATGAATAACTATCTTGATCGTGATCTGGATGTATTAATGAAACGCACAGAATCCCGCGCGCTGCCGATGGGCCGTCTAAAACCCCAGTCGGTATTTGTATATTCGACAAGTTTGGGTGTTATTGGGACGATTATGCTGGCATGGCAAGTGAATGTGTTGACTGCGTTGCTCGGCTTGCTAGGAATGTTTGTATATATCGTGATCTATACTTTATGGTTGAAGCGTCACTCCACTTGGAGCACCTCAATTGGCGGTATTTCCGGCGCGATGCCTCCAGTAATGGGTTATACAGCCTACACTGGCGAACTTGATTTGGGCGCTTGGCTATTGTTTGCATTATTATTCTTATGGCAGCCACCACACTTCTGGTCACTTGCAATTCGTAAACGCGAAGAATACGGTGCAGCGGGCTTCCCATTATTGCCGGTCGTAAAAGGTGTATTGCGTACTAAAATTCAAATGATTCCTTATGTAATCGTCTTGATTCCAGCGACAATTTTGTTCTACAGCTATGGCTATGTAGGGAAATTATTCCTAATTCCGACGTTACTGCTGAACCTCTATTGGCTTTATCATTGCTTGACTGGTTTCCGTGCGAAAGATGATAACGTATGGGCCAAAGCTAATTTTTATATATCAATTACATTCTTAATGATTGCATTTATCTTGATGGTCGTTGATTCCGCGGTCTAATAAAGGAGATAGTATCACATGAAACGCTTTTTTCTAATCATTACAATCGCATTTGCGCTGATTCTTACAGCATGTGGACAAGAAAAAATGCCTGTTATTAAAAAGGCGCCTGAATTTGAACTGACCAGCATCCAAGGAGACACAGTTTCCATCAAAAATACAAATGGTAAAGTACGCTTAGTTTATTTCTACTATTCTTCATGTAATATGGTTTGCTTACCAACCAACGGGATCATGGCCAAAATTCAGAGCGAGTTAAAGAAAGAGAAAATTTTCGGTGATCAAGCAGCGTTAATCTCCATTGCCGTGGACACAAAGCGTGACACGGTAGAAAAATTAACAACCTATTCCAAGCAATTAAACGCTGACTTGGCAGGTTGGTATTTCTTGCGTACCGATGACTTCCCCAAAGTGCAAGCCATAGCTGCTGATTATTCGATTTCTGTCACGGCGCTGGAAGATGGCGAGTTTATCCATACGAATGCATTCACGTTAGTTGATGCTGAAGGCCAAATCCGCAAAGTATATACATCTTCCGAGATTGAACCGAAGAACGCTCCAAAAATTGCAGCTGACATGAATCAACTTGTGAAAGAAGCGAAGAAGTAAACAATGAAGGAGATGTTCCAATGGCGTGGATCACGAACCTGAAAGAAATGGCTACAACAAATTGGTGGCTACTCATTATCGTTGTTGTTATCATTTTCTTAGCGACAAAGATTGCGAAAAGTTTCATCAAGTGGGCAATCATTGTTGGGCTTGTTATTTTCGTAATTAATTATGGTACGGATTATAAAGCGTTTCTTGGTGATATGAAGAGTAAAGCTTGGACAATTGTTGAAGATAATGCATATAAGACAATGACCGAGAATTTAGATACAGCTACTTATGTTGTCAATAAAGATGGCTCTTTTACAGTTCAAACCGACGCGATTAGCTTGAACGGTACGGCAGCTAGCGACACAGTAAAAGTAACGTACAAAGGCATCTCTTTTGATGTTAGCCGTAGTGCATTTATCAATCGCTATATCGAGGATGTGCAGAAGTGAGCCAACGAGAAATAACGAATTATAAAGCTGTCTTATTCGATGCTGCAGACACCCTGTTACAAGCACCAAGTGCGGTTTCGGAGCTGCAGCATTTTTTAGCAGAACATGCGATTCATATGGAACAAGAGATGATCGAACCCGTTGTCCGTCAAGCAATTGATGAGCACTATTATGGCAAGACAGTCGATTTACAAGCTACCTGTACACCTGAGTCCGATCGTCAGTTTTGGGTGAATGTGTATCGCAGCATGTTTCGCAATTGGGGGATCGAAGAACACCATCATCTGTCATGGTCAAATCGCTTGTATGATCGATTTACTAGTTCAGCCCCATATACCTTTTTTGACGATGTCTTACCGACAATAGAGCGATTACAAGCTTTAGGGATTGAAGTGGGCGTCATTTCTAATTTTGCCCCAACGCTTCGAGAGATATTTATCGATCTAGGCATGCCAATTGAGAAATTGAATGCACTAATTATTTCAACTGAAGTGAATGTGGAAAAACCTAATCCAGCAATTTTTCAATTAGCATTGACTCAGACAGGCTTACTTGCAGATGAAATCCTCTATGTGGGTGACCACCCCATTAATGATGTTGAAGCGCCTAACCTCGTTGGCATCGATGCCGTTCGGATTAAGCGTTATACGTATCAGACGGGGGAGGGCATTGCGCAATTCGACCAATTGTTTGAGCCGACTATACCATGCCTAAGAAAGGGCAATCGAACATGATTCTTCGCGGTTCTGAGACCCAACGATCTGAAATCAACCGACAAAAGCACTTCACCTTACGGATGAATGTGTTCTTTTTTGGTATTTTCATTTTCTTTACGATTCTCATTATTCGTCTGGCGATGATGCAATTCGTACAAGGGGCAGAATTAAGTGAACAGAAAATCAATCGAATGAAAGCCAACATTCCCATTCCGCCGGTACGTGGAAACATTTATGATCGACTAGGCTATCCAATCGCTCAATCATTATCGACCGAGTCGCTTTATTTCCGAATGGAACCAGGACAAGAAAAGGATAAGATTATCGCCTTAGCACGCAAATTAGCGACCGTCTTCCGTCAATATGGAGACAACACGACAGATAAACCATTAACTGCTGCAGAAATTGTTAAATTGATGGACACGGGCTACGACATTAACAAAAAACCAACACCGATTATTGGGTATGCTTATTCTCCGCGTCGAATTAAGACCGACTTATCGCAACGTGAAATTGCTTATTTCACCGAGCATCGCGATGAAATTCAGTCGATTGAAGTAATGGAAGAAAGTATTCGCGAGTATGATAAGCAATCCATTGCCGTCCAACTTGTCGGTTACTTGCGAGAATATCGTGGTGTTCGCGATAACTATGACATTGAACCTGAAGCCAACAAAAAGTATCTTGAGACCGAAACAGTTGGCTATGATGGGTTAGAGTATATGTACCAGAATGAATTGCGCGGGCAGTATGGCCGCAAAATTTATCCGATTAACGCATCTGGAAAAATCATTCCTGGCACTGTAATTACAGAACCGCCAATTAAAGGTAATAATATTTACTTGACCATTGATAAAGACGTGCAGCTGATGGCTGAAGAGGCGATCATGTCCCACTTGAAGAAAGTGAAATCAGATCCACTATATGTAGCCGTCAATCGTTCTGGTCGCAATGCGACTGCTGGATATGCAGTGGCGATGGAAGTGCAGACGGGGAAAATTGTCGCGATGGCAAGTATGCCGGATTACAGCCCAGATGTATGGCGTGGCGGTCGTATCAGTGGAGATGACCTGCGGAAAATCACTAACATTTATGGAAACGGTACGATTAAGCAAAACTGGGCGAACTATCAAGACGACAGAGAACGTGGCAGACACCCAGGTTCACTCGTTCCACTTGGTTCAACAATGAAACCGTTATCCGTTCTAATTGCATATAACGAGAAATTATTCGGTGTGACAACGAAATACAATGACACAGGCTTATTCGTCTTTGGTGCAGATGGTTCGAAAATCCGTAACTCTGATGGCAAAGGGTATGGTGCGATGAATGCTGAAGATGCCCTTTTCCGCTCGTCTAACACATTTATGGCTGAAATGGTTGGACGTAAACTTTATGTGAAATATGGAAAAAATGATGTCATCGAAGTTTGGGATAGTTACATGAAACAATTCGGCCTTGGCGTACTTACTGGCAGCGGTCTGAAAGGTGAAATCAAAGGGACAATTGATTACACGAATACGAAGCAAACCGGTTCTGCTTATGCATCAATGATCTTCTCCTCCTTCGGCCAAGGGGCGTCCTACACACCGCTTCAGTTGGCACAATACACAGCAATGCTTGGTAACCGAGGTTCCCGCATGAAGCCAATTTTTGTTGAGAAAATCGAATCACCAGAAGGCAAAACGGTCAAAACGATTGAACCAGAAGTGTTAAACAAAATCGATATTCCTAAAGCATACTGGGATTCCGTCGAACGCGGCATGGAACGTGTGCGGAAACAAGGGTTCGAGAATATAACGTATCGGGTAGCTGCAAAGACAGGTACATCGCAGATGAGTGTAGCCGGACGTTTGTTGGAGAACGCCGTATTTATTGCCTACGCACCGATTGAAAAACCGAAATTAGCCATCGCTGTTGTCGTGCCAGAAGGCGGATACGGTTCATGGGGGGCGGCGCCAATTGCTCGCAAAATCTTTGATGCCTACGACAAAGCGGTAGGATTAACAGATAAAGGTCCAGGTGCTGCAACTGCACCACTAGCGACACCAATTTCTACACCAAAACCAGAACAATAAATACCCGTATTTATGATATAATTCAGACTTATAAGCGTTGCATATAGAGATAGAGAGGACTGGAGCACCATGTGTGGAATTGCAGGTCTTGTTTGTTTAGATGGTCGTCAGCCAGAAGCAGAACAATTAAAAGCAATGATGGATATTATCGAGCACCGTGGACCGGACGATGAAGGGATCTTTATCGAACCGGGCGTTGGCCTTGGCTTCCGTCGTTTATCGATTATTGATCTTTCTGAGGGGCATCAGCCGTTAAGCAATGAGGACGGTAACCTTTGGATTACATTCAATGGCGAAATCTATAATTATCGTGAACTGCGCGAAATGTTAATTGGGCGTGGGCACGAATTCAAGACGCATTCCGATACAGAAGTAATCGTCCACCTATTCGAAGAATACGGCGAGAACTGCGTGGATCATTTGCGCGGGATGTTTGGATTTGTCATTTGGGATCGCAAGCGTAAGCAGCTGTTTGGAGCGCGTGACCATTTCGGGATTAAACCGTTTTACTATTTAAAGACTGCAGATACATTCTATTATGGTTCGGAAATGAAAAGTTTATTGAAGGCAGAAGGGACAAGCCGCTCGGTTCGTCCAGAGTCTTTGATGAATTATTTGACGTTCCAATATGTGCCAGAACCGAACACGATGTTCGATGGCATTATGAAGTTGCCTCCTGCGCATGCTTTCACATTGACACTTGATGGCACGATGAACATTCGTAAATATTGGGACCCGATGTTTGCACCGGTGGATCGTCCGATTGGCCATTACATCGAAGAAGTACGTGAGAAATTACAAGAATCCGTGAAAGCACACATGGTCAGTGACGTGCAACGCGGTTGCTTCTTATCAAGTGGGATTGATTCCACAGCGATTGCTGCACAAATGCGCAAGATTGAACCGATTAAGACGTTCTCTGTTGGTTTTGATGGACCGAATAACGAGACGATTATTGCGCGCGAGACGGCGAAGGCACTCGGCACGGATCATTACGAGAAAATCATTACGAAAGTTGATTTCTTTGGTGCATTGCCAAAAGCGGCTTGGCATCAAGATGAGCCCGTTGCTGATCCATCTGCGATTGCGTTATATCATGTCGCGCAATTAGCACGTGAACAAGTGACCGTTGTCTTATCTGGTGAAGGTGCGGATGAGTTGTTCGGGGGCTATCGGATTTATCGCGAACCAGGTTCGTTGAAAGCCTTATCCTGGTTGCCATCACCGATGAAGAAAGCGTTGCACAGTGTGGCAGACGCATTACCGGCATCGACCTATGGCCGCAACTATTTATTGCGTGCAACGACACCGTTGGAACAGCGCTTCTTAGGAAATGCGCGTTTATTTACGGAAGATGCAAAGCAACAATTGATGAACAGTAAATATAAAGAATTATTACATACATACGAGCACCCCGTTCAAATTGCCGAGCAGTTTTATAATCGCACAAAGCACTTGGATGATGTTTCTCGCATGCAGTATATTGATTTGAATTTATGGATGCCAGGCGACATCTTGATGAAAGCCGATAAGATGACGATGGCGCATTCATTGGAATTGCGCGTACCGTTCTTGGACAAAGAATTGTTCGAGCTAACACGTCAAATTCCTGTGCAATATCGCATTGCGAATGGGACGACGAAGTATGTGTTCCGCAAAGCGATGGAAGGCGTCGTGCCTGACTTTATTTTGAACCGACCGAAGCTTGGATTCCCGGTGCCATTGCGTTCATGGATGAAAGAAGCAGAAGGTGACCGCATTTTGGAACAAATCGCGGCAGCAGGGTTGGAAGATTATATTAATATCGATCACGTACGTGATATGCTTCTTAAACATCGCGCAGGGCAAGGGGATTATGCGCGTAAGATTTGGGTGTTGTACATGTTCGCTTTATGGCACGATACTTATGTTAAAGGATGAGGCCGATGGGGCAACATAATTATAAATTGATTGCTGTTGATCTCGATGGTACGTTGCTGAATGAGGAGTCTCAGATCAGTGAAGAGACGGCTTATTGGTTAGGGCGAGCGCAAGAGGCTGGGTTTCACGTCTGTTTTGCAACCGGGAGAGGCCAGAAAAGTTCATATCCCTTTATGCAACAATTAAACTTGTCTGGCCCTTTCGTCTTTGTGAATGGCAGTGAAATTTGGTTAACGAAAGACCAACTCCATCTGCGGCATACAATGCCTGTGGAAGATGTGTTGACACTTCGTGAGATGGCCATTGCAGAGGGGATTTGGTATTGGGCGTATTGCACCGATGGTGTTTACAACATTAACAATTGGCATCCGAATCCGCATGCAACAGAATGGCTGAAATTTGGATTTAACAGTGACGATCTGGGCATTCTTGCTCGTCTGAATGCGAAAGCAGAACAAATGGGGCGCTTTGAAATTACCAATTCAGACGTCGACAACTTAGAGTTGAATCCGAAAGGCATCAGTAAAGCGACAGGCTTGCAGGAAGTTTGTAAACTGCTGGGCATTACAATGGATCAAATTGTCGCATTTGGTGACTCGCGCAATGATTTGAAGATGATTCAAGCGGCCGGACTCGGCGTTGCGATGGGAAATGCACAGGATGTTGTGAAACAAGCGGCTGACCACGTAACACTCACAAATGTCGAACATGGCATAGCAGCATTTATTCAGAAACATTTGCTCTAATCGAAAGAAGGGCTTAACGTGACGAAAGATTCACTTATTAAAGGAACCGTAATCTTAGCAGGCGCAGCATTTCTTGCTCGCTTTTTGGGGGTCATTCAACGTATTCCGTTGCAGAACATGCTCGGAGACGGTGGGATGGCCTCTTATGGCATTGCTTACAATTTATATTTCTTGTTATTGACCGTGGCAACAGTCGGCATACCAAGTACACTGAGCAAGATGATCTCCGAAAGACAAGCGTTGGGTCAGTACGCGGAAGCGGACAAGATTTATCGCGCAGCAGTATACTTTGCACTCGGCGCTGGCGTGATTATCACTGGTTTGTTAGTTGGGGTAGCTGATGCGTATGCCCATCTAAGTGGTGATCCAGAGGCGACCCTTGCGATTTGGGCGCTCGCACCTGCGATGTTGGTATTCCCTCTAATTGCAATCATGCGTGGGTATTTCCAAGGACAGCAACAAATGATGCCAGGTGGCGTGTCGCAAGTCGTTGAACAAATTGTGCGTGTGGGAACGGCAATTCTGTTCGCTTATTTGATATTGCAAGCAACGGATTCCATCGAATACGCCGCAGCAGGTGCCTCGTTTGGTGGCGTAACTGGAGCAATTGGTGCATTTCTCGTCATGCTTTGGTTCGCTAAAAAATTAAAAAAATCACCGACGAATGGGCAAAACGGAGTTTTACCAAAAAATTTCAACTACCGCCACATTTATGGCCAAATCTTTAAATTATCGATTCCAATTAGTTTGATTTCAATTGCAGTTCCGCTTATTTATTTCATCGACTCGACAGTGACAATTCCCCTCTTAAAAGGGTCACTTGGGTACGACCAAGCAAAAGATATTTTAGGGATTTTAACCGGACGTGCTCAATCGTTGGCAGGGATTCCCATCATTATGGCTATTGCATTGTCGATGTCAATCGTGCCGATTGTTTCCGCAGCATTTGCCAAAAATGACTTAAAAGAAGTCCAACATAAAGCAGCACAAGCACTTCGCGTCGCTGTTATCACCGGGTTGCCACTTGTGCTGATGCTTGTTATGGGAGCGCGTTCGATTAATGGGCTGATGTTTACAGATACACAGGGCAGTTGGATTATCGCAGCACTCGTTGCAGGGTCATTGATTCAGATTTTAATGATGACAAGTGCAGCGATACTAATGGGTATAGGTCACACGAAAGCGCCAATGAACCATGTATTCATTGGGATTATTGTGAAACTTGTTGGGAGCTTATTGCTTGGACCAATTCTTGGTATCTACGGCATCATCTTGGCAACGGCATTATGTTTCCTTGTTACGGCAAGTTTAAATTTCCGGGCTTTAAGACGGATCGTCCCGATTGTTGTGTTAGGTTCGCGTTTGAAAGGGATGGTATTCACAGTGGTTTCGTTGTCCAGTATCGGATTCGCACTCGATTGGGTGGCGCAGCAATGGGTGTCGACTTCTATCGCTAAATTGGATTATTTACTTGCGTCTATTCTTGTTTGTGGTACCGTTTTGGCGCTATATCCCGTATTGTTACTAATGTTGCGTGCGGTGAAAATCGACGATCTTGGGCAGTTGCCTGGTCCTGCGCGTAAACTAATGGGCCTACTTGCACGTCGTCTGGGTGTGTAATTGGCATTGGGCAACTAGAATCGATATAATAAATGATATGTTTTGAACTTTAGAGAAATGAGTGACCTTCATGAAGAAGTCTTCGCGTACTGTTCGTCTGCTTGTGATACTTACCGCATTGATGATGTTCCTTGTCCTGCTTGCTGGTAGTATCGTAACCAAAACTGAATCTGGTCTTGGTTGTGGACATGAATGGCCGTTATGCAATGGGAAGTTTGTTCCCGCTTATACGATTCAATCATTCTTAGAATATAGTCATCGCCTCGTAAGTGGACTAGTAGGTCTTTTGGTGTTGGCTACATTTATTGTCGTGTTGGTTAAATATCGCAAGCGCAAGGACCTCGTCTTATATGCGAGTACTGCGTTGTTCTTTACCGTGTTGCAGGCGTTATTAGGAGCAGCTGCAGTTGTCTGGGGACAATCGGCACTTGTGCGTGCGCTGCATTTCGGATTTTCCTTATTCGCATTTGCAGGCACATTGCTGACTGCGATTTCGGTGTATCGGATCGATAAACCAATGAGTCCAAGTGGCTGGGGAGAAGATTTCCCGGAATCGTATCGGGTGACGAATCAATTCCGTTGGATTGTCTGGGGTACATTAATTTATTCCTATGTGGTTGTCTATTTAGGTGCATATGTCCGTCATACAAATGCGATGGCTGGTTGTCAGGGTTGGCCGACGTGTAATGGGGAATTGATTCCTTCGAAGTTTGATACGATCACGACTGCGGCATATGTGCATCGTCTCGGCGCTGCATTATTCTTGGTCGCGGTACTCATTTTAGCGCATTATGCATATCGCCATTATCATGCGCTTCGCGTGGTTCGTATTTCTGGATTGTGGATTTTAGGATTGACGCTTGCTCAGATCTTCAGTGGGGCTTGGATTGTGAGCGTTTTGGATAATGAATCCGCCTACTTGTATGCTGCGTTAACGCACTCGACGATTATTTCGGCATTGTTCGGGATGTTATGTTATCTGAGTGTTGTGGTGTGGCGACTAGGAGGCGTAAAGCAATGGAAAAACTAAATCGCACGGCACTCATCACTGGATCGGCTAAAGGTCTCGGCAAAATGACAGCATTGATGTTAGCGGAACAAGGCTACGACATTGCCTTAAATTATGTGAACAGTGAGCAAGAGGCGTTCGCATTACGAGATCAGATTCGTGAAATGGGATTGCGCTGTGAGGCGTATCAAGCAGATATTGCGATTCCTAATCAAGTGACGGTAATGATGGCGCAATTGGCTGCGGATTTCGGTGGCGCAGATGTTGTCGTGAATAATGCAGGTCCTTTTGTAAGGGAGCGTCGTCTTTTTGTAGAGTATGACTTCAGTGAGGTTGATTCACTAGTACGTGGGAATTTGCTTGGTGTGATGCAAGTCGACTTATTGGCATTGCCCTACATGCGTGAGCGCGGTTGGGGAAGATTGATTCACTTTGGATTCGGTCGTTCAGCTGAAGCACGGGGTTGGCCACATCGCGCGGCCTACGCGGCTGCAAAAGTTGGTCTGGTTTCTTTCACAAAGACGCTGGCTGTTGAAGAAGCCGAGCACGGGATTACAGTGAACATGGTTTGCCCAGGTGATATTAAAGGGGCTTACAAAGAGCAGGTTATCGCTGATGTTGCCCATCAACTTGATCCAGAGTCACCTCGTGGCCGACCAGGAACAGGTGAAGATGTGTCGCGCGTGATTCAATTCTTATGCGAGCAGCAGTCTGATTTTGTTACAGGAAATATCATAGACATTTCTGGTGGGCTTGATCCCATTAAGACATTTCCAATGCGTAAGTAGTGCATAAAGTTAGCATTACATAAAAAAAGAAGCTCCAGGTGCATGTGCACTTGGGGCTTCTTGTGTGTTAGAACACTTGTTGTACTTCTACGACGCCTTCAACTTCTTCAAGCAAAGCGCGCTCAATCCCGGCTTTCAACGTAATCGTTGAACTTGGGCAACTTCCACATGCGCCGATTAAACGCAACTTAACGATGCCATCTTCGACGTCAACCAATTCACAGTCGCCACCATCGCGCTGTAGGAATGGACGAAGTTTATCAAGTACTTCCATCACTTCATCGTACATGTTTTCATTTACTTGAACTTGTTCAGTCATTTGCTTCAGCTCCTTCTAAACTATATTATATACAATTAAGAACAATTTTCAAAAGGGTGTGACTCATTTGCGACCAATTATCGAATTTTGCACAAATAATATGCATCACGGTACCGAATCAATTATGAAACAACTTGAAACAAATAAAGAGTTCGACGTCATTGAGTACGGCTGCTTAGGCAACTGTGGGCAATGTTTGTCCGAGCCGTTCGCGCTCGTTAATGGAACAATTGTAGAAGCCGATACAACGGACGAACTACAACAAAAAATCGATCAACAAATCAAACAAGAAATTGCGTTGTGGAACGTAGAGGAAGAGGGATAAAAGCATTAACCGCGTTGATTCTTTGACATCCAAAGCACGCCGCTCTTTAGCACCCTTGGCATACTGCCAAACATTGTGTTATTACCCACGACGCCGAATCCGGTCTTCTTACCAAGCGAACCAAGCGTACCTTTCAGCTTGATTGGTCCAAGTTTCGGTGTCTCACCACGCCACAAGGCCTGCAACACTTCAGCAACTTGTTTGCCCTGCACTTTCGCCAACTGCCCGGATGGGGAGAAGGTGGAAGAAGCGCAATCTCCAATAATATAGACCTCAGGATGTTCAGGAACCTGATAATAGTCATTCACCAGAACCCGACCCATCGCATCTTTCGCTAACTCTAACTTCTGTACGACTTCGACTGGTTGAATACCCGCTGTCCAAATAATGACATCAGACGTGATCGGTTCATCTAAATCATACAAAACGCCGGACTCCACACGACTTAATGAGGTGTTCGGACGCAATTCCACATCGTGTTCGATAAACCACGCACGAACTGCAGCTTTTAACTTTTCAGGGAATGGCGATAGTATCGAAGGCCCACGATCAATGATGCGGATTTTCAAGTCGCTGCGACTCTCGCGAAGCTCTGCAGCAATTTCCACCCCACTCAAACCACCGCCGACAATTGTAACTTGTCCATATGGTTTCAAATCTTGAACAGCCATCATTGTCTTGCGAGCCCCTTGGAAACTTTGCAAACTGTGTGTATACAAGTCAGCCCCTGGGATACCGTGGTAGCGGTCCGTACAACCAAGCGCAATGATTAAGGTAGTATAATTAATCGGATCGCCATCCACCATGTAAACGCGCTGATTCTCACAATCTAAATGTGAAACTTCCCCATAATGATAACGAAGCTGTGGATGTGTTGGGAAACTTACACGTAAATTCACATCAGCCACAGTACCTGCTGCAAGTGCATAATATTCCGTCTTCAAACCTTGGTAAGGCATGCGATCGATTAGAATGATTTCAACGTCCATCGGCAACTTTTTCTCTAATAATTGCAGAAGTACGCTCTGACCACCATACCCTCCACCGAGTACGACTATTTTCTTCACAGTAGGTTCCTCCGTCTCTATCTCATCTAGGTGTAAACTTTAATTTCATTATAGAAGGTGTCTCGCTCAATCGCAGTACGACCAGCGCCTTGAATAAGCCAAACAAGCTCTTCACGCGTCAATCCTTCTTCTGTAAGCGCTCCGGCGGAATGGCTAATACGTTCTTTGACCATCGTGCCATGCAAATCTGATGCACCAAATGTCATTGCTAATTGCGCAACCTGCGTTCCGAAATTAATGAAATACGCTTTAATATGAGGGAAGT
The DNA here is from genome assembly GCA_041179705.1 of Bacillota bacterium. Classification (GTDB taxonomy): domain Bacteria; phylum Bacillota; class Bacilli; order Paenibacillales; family JBEGSW01; genus JBEGSW01. The sequence goes on from JBEGSW010000027.1 coordinate 25,347, forward strand.
TGTCCAACATCAGGCGACTAATCGCAATGGTGCGTAAATCTTCGAATGCGGATGTACGACGTTTAAGCCCAGCCGTCTTTTGTTTCGGTTGAACAGCCAATGGAATAAACACCATGAAGCCGTTATATTCATCTTGTAATTCACGCAGCTGAATCATATGCATCAAGCGCTCTTCTAACGTCTCAATGGATCCATACAACATCGTCGCATGCGTCTTAATCCCAAGGCGATGTGCATTGCGGTGAACATCCAACCATTGTTCGGAAGTTGCTTTGTTCACACTCATCTTCTCACGGTAACGCTCAGACAAAATTTCTGCGCCACCACCCGTTAACGTATCCC
>JBEGSW010000028.1:0-3649 GCA_041179705.1 Bacillota bacterium
CTGAAAGGGGAGACGACGTAGATGGCTAGTATTAAAGATGTTGCGAAGTTAGCGGGCGTTGGTATTGGTACAGCCTCTCGCGTATTAAATAATCACCCGAATGTGAGTGATGCAACGCGGACGAAAGTATTGGAAGCGATCAAAAAATTGGATTTCGTGCCAAGCGAAGCTGCTCGAAATTTGAAATTGAAGACATCACAAGAAGTCGCTTTATTGATTCCATCGACGATGCATCCTTACTTGTCTAAAATCGCTTACCACGTAGAGGAAGAGTTATTTAAGTATGGATATAAGATGATGTTATGTAATAACCATGCACACGTGGATAAAGAATTATCCTATTTGACGATGTTGCGACGGAATAAAATTGCCGGCATTATTGGAATCACCTATAACGACATTGAATCGTTCATTCAGGCAGATATCCCAATGGTATCAATTGACCGAAATGTCGGAGCGAGTATCCCTTGTGTGGCAGCGGATAACTTTGAGGGTGGGCGGATTGCTTGTCGCGAGTTGATTGCGAAGGGTTGTTCGCGGCTCGCATTTCTTGGAGACTTAACAAGCACGAAGTCGGAAGTTAAACAACGACAGAAGGGTTTCGTGTACGAGGCGAGTTTACACGGGCTGGATGTATTTTCCTTTTCAGATATTGAGAAGGAAGATATTCACGATAACTTTGCGTATATTGAATCTTTCCTTGATGCGGCGACGGATATCGATGGTGTCTTTTGCATCTCTGACCTGCTCGCGGCCTCTTTCATTAAGCTTGCTCGCCGCCGTGGACGCTTGGTTCCCCAAGACCTCAAAGTCATTGGTTTTGATGGGATTCAGGACACAACCTTTTTCCACCCAGTCTTATCAACAATCAAACAACCGGTCGATGAAATTTGTCGAGTCGCCGTGGAGTTGCTGATTCGCAAAATGGACGAACCTGACTTTACCGCGGACATCATTCACATCCCCGTAACTTACATTGAAGGGGAGACGACATAATAATTGAGCCTGAAGCAGTTGGTACCGTTCGAGCGGTTCGACTTCTGCGGGCTTTTTTTATTCATATCTCACCCCCAACGCCCCTCGAATCCCAGCATATTGTCTACTTTTTCCTCTTTCAAGAATTTTGAAAATCATTCACCAATGCGGTATATGATTTTTCGCTTTCTTGAAACAACCTTTACCATGCCAATATCCTCCCCCTAAGCGAATCACGAATAAAAGTTCGGCAATAAAAAAACGCTGCTGCAGACCGGAGCCTACAACAGCGCATGCTTTTTGTATGAGTTATTGATTAAGCAATGTTTGCTAGGATTTCATCGTAGCGAGATTGGATGGACTCCAAACCAACGCGGTTCGTCCAAGCGTGGAACGTTTCGTCAGCTTGGCGCGTTTCTTTGTAGAACTCAACCAATTGCGCGAGTACTGGACCAACATCGTCGCCTTTTACGCGGCCTTTCAACTTGTCGTTGAATTTCGCGTTTGGACCAAGAATACCGCCAACAGCGATATCAAATGCATCAACCATGCCTTCAGGCGTCTTGATTAAAGCGCCTTGTAGACCGATGTCAGCGATGTGCTTTTGACCACAAGCATTCGGGCAACCGATGAAGTGAATACGCACAGGCTCTTCCAACTGAACGTGCTCATCCAAGTATTTCGCAACTGAAACTGCGCGAGCTTTCGTCTCAACAACAGCCAAGTTGCAATATTCGTTTCCTGTACAAGAAACCGTACGGCTCATGAAGCGGTTCGGATTCGGGGAAAGGCGCTCTAATAGTGGTTCAGCTAGCAATCCATCGACTTTTGCATCAGGAACACCAGGAATAATCAAGTTCTGAGACATTGTGGAACGAACAAAGCCGTCGCCATATACGTCAGCTAGACGTGCAATTTCATCGAACTCATTCGCATCAACGCGACCTACTGGAATGTTCAAACCAACATAGTTCAAGCCAGTTTGACGTTGTGGATGAACGCCATCAAAGTATGCGCCGTTCCAACCCGTTGTTAGATCTTCACCTTGTGTCGGGAATTGGCCGATGATTTTCGTCAACTCTGCCAGGAATTTCTCTTTACCCCAGTCTGCAACTAAGAATTTAAGGCGAGCATGGTGACGCTTTTCGCGGTAACCATGGTCACGATAAATCGCTGTAATTGCTTCGGATACTTTAAGTACTTCTTCTGGACGTACGAAGATATCTAATTTCTGCGCCAAGTGAGGCTTTGCGGAAAGACCGCCACCTACCCATACGTGGAAACCAATGACTTCTTCGCCATTGATTACTTGTTTCGCAGGTGTGTATGCAAGACAGTTGATTTCCGCGTGCGCCGTGTTTTGCGTGCTGGCAGAAATGGAAATTTTAAATTTACGTGGCAAGTTAGAGAAATCACGGTTCATTAAGAAGAAGTCATTTACTTCGTTAACAAGGTCCGTTGTATCCATTAATTCGTCTGGATCAATCCCTGCAAGTGGGTTACCAACGATTGTACGCGGGCAATCACCACAAGCTTCGTAGGAGTAAAGACCAACTTGCTCAAGGCGATTGAAGATGTCAGGAAGATCCTGAACCGTCAACCAGTGGAACTGGATCGCTTGGCGCGTTGTAACGTCGACAACGTCACGCCCATATTTGCGAGCGATTTCCGCCATCGCACGAACTTGCGCAGTTGTCATAATTCCGGAGTTGATGCGAACGCGCATCATGAAGTAGCCATCGCCTTTCGGCTTCTGCTCGTAAACACCAGCCCATTTGAACAACACGAGATCGTCTTCTGGGATTGATGCATAACCTTCGTGTGCATATTTTTCGATGATCTTGCGGATGACGTCCAAGCCGTCTGTCTGCAATTTCACAAATTCAAACTTGTTAATAGCAGGGTCTTTCGCCCATACTGCTTCATAAGCCATGTATATTGCCTCCTAGATAAAATATAAATCCGATAAAACTACTATGATAAATTGTATCATACACACAATCTCGTAACAACGTTGAAATCCGTTGCAGGGGATAAGAAATTATTATAATATATTGAATTATTGATTATAAATCGCTAGATACTTGAAGTCATACAGCGCAAGTTGTATCATAATAGTAATGAAATTAGGATTCGAAAGGGGATTTACCATGTTTTTAGCTGAAACAACAACTACTTTCTCTGGTTTTGATATTTTTATGATCGTGTTCACGGTGTTGATCGCAATTGGTTTGTATCGTTTGCTTAAGTTCAAGCCTTTGAACAAATTCGCAATTGGTTTTACAGCAATCGCATTAGCGGTGTTCTTATACTCCGACTACTTGATGGTGTTGAACTGGTTAGGTAAATTGCAATAATTTATACGTACAAAGCAAATCCCCTCCGGCATTCGCCGAAGGGGATTTTTTATTGCCAACCTTGAAAATCGCCTGAAACCAGTCGATTTCGACGGGTTATGTTGTGGAAGGCGTGAAAATCGCCTGAAACCAGTCGATTTTAGTGGGGGTGACTATACCCACCAAGGAGCGCTGATTGGTTGTTGGATTAATACGGATTGCAAGTTGGCAACGGCTTTGGTGAAGCCTTCATCGACGGACATTAAGCCGTCTTCGTGTTCGATCGATACGACATAGTCATAGCCGACTAAGCGCAACTCGCTCATGATGTCCGCCCA
>JBEGSW010000029.1:0-54247 GCA_041179705.1 Bacillota bacterium
TTCTTTTCTTCCTCGTCGATTTGATCTTCCATGCGTGCGGCTGGTGTACCGGAACGTTTGGAATAAGGGAATACATGCATCTCCGAGAACCCAAGTTCCTGCATGAACTGGTAGCCTTTCGTGAAACTTTCCTCAGTCTCGCCTGGGAAACCAACAATCACGTCTGTCGTAATGGCCACATCTGGCATGACTTCACGAATACGACGAATCTTCTCGCCGAACTCTTCCACCGTATATTTACGTCTCATGCGCGCCAAAACGTCGTTCTCCCCAGACTGCAACGGAATATGGAAATGACGGCACATCTTTGTAGACTTCTTCAATACGTCCAACATGCGCTCGTCGATTTGACTCGCTTCAATCGAGCTGATGCGAATGCGCTCAAGACCTTCTACTTTATCAAGGTCCCATAGGAGGTCGGTTAAATCGTAGTTTTCCAAATCATCGCCATACCCACCCGTATGAATCCCGGTCAGGACGATTTCTTTGTATCCTGCTTCGACCAACATCTTCGCTTGTTCAAGGACACTCTTTGGATCGCGACTGCGGCTTAATCCTCGTGTCCACGGAATGATGCAGAATGTACAGAAGTTGTTGCAGCCTTCCTGTATTTTCAAGAATGCACGAGTGCGATCTGCAAACTCCGGCACATCTAATTCCTCAAACGTCCGCGTCTTCATGATATTGCGCACGGCATTAATCGGCTGGCGTTCGCGCGAGAATTGATCCACGTATTCCATTATACGCTCGCGGTCTTGCGTCCCGATAACTAAATCTACACCCGGAATCTCAAGGATTTCGGCAGGTGCAGTCTGTGCGTAACAACCGGTTACGGCAACGATGGCATCCGGATTCCGGCGAATCGCACGGCGAATAATTTGGCGACTCTTCTTGTCCCCTGTATTTGTTACCGAACATGTATTCACAACATAGACATCGGCCGTGTGCTCGAAGTCGACTTGCTCGTACCCCGCATTTTTGAATTGTTGCCAGATTGCTTCTGTATCATAAAAGTTTACTTTGCAACCCAACGTGTGGAATGCAACGGTTTGTTTCGTCATTGTTCCATTCAACCTCCTAATTCCCCGAACTCATACATTAAACCACTCAAAGCTGCCATCGCAGCTGTCTCTGTTCGTAAGATGCGTTTGCCAAGCGTAATCGAAATCGCGCCAGCTTCAACGGCTTGTTCTATTTCTTTCTCCGTAAATCCACCTTCTGGGCCTACAACAATCATGATTGGTTTATCGAGCGCCGCCAGTTGCTGGACTGTCTCACGCAACCCTTGTCCGAGTTGCTTCTCGTAACAAACAAATGTCGCTGCCGTCTGTGGAATGCGCGCTAACAACTGTTTCCAACTCTGTGTCTCGGAAATTGCTGGCACCTTATCGCGGTGCGCCTGCTCTGCTGCTTCCTTGGCAATCTTCGACCAGCGCTCAAGTACTTTTGCCTGTTTCTTTGCATCGTACTGCACGATTGTTCGCGCTGATACGAATGGCACAAATGCAGCTGCCCCGAGCTCTGTTCCTTTTTGCACGATTAACTCCATCTTGTCCGCTTTCGGTAGCGCCTGCGCAATAATCACCTGCACCTTCGGCTCTGCATCCATCGCTAGCTCCTCAACGACGCGCACAACTACCGCATCCTTTGAAGCCTCTATAATTTCAGCTCGACCGACACGCGACTCACCATCGCTGACAAGTAACGCATCGCCCACCTCATGACGCATGACGCGCACAATATGGTGCACATCGTCACCCGAAATATGAACTTGTCCATCACGCCACGCTTCCGGCGCTACAAAATATCGTTGCATCGTTTTACTCCTCTACACAAATAAGCGAATCAGCCAGTGCATGCCCACAAAAATATCGCTGGACAATCCGAACAACGGCTGCAAAATCAATCGATTTAATGGCGGAATGAACGCCAAACATAAGAAAATCACAACGCCCCAATGTTCTTGGCGAATCACTTCTGCCTTCCAGCGGCGTGGCAACAATTCCATCCCGATGCGATAGCCATCCAGCGGCGGGATCGGAATTAAGTTGAAGATAAGCAACACTAAGTTCAACTGAATCATGTACTGCAACACCTTCGTAATCGCTGCATAGACACCTGTTGAAACCGAATCAGATAAGCCAAAACGGAGTGAAACCAATAAGATCAACGTACCCACAAATGCCAGCAACAAGTTACTTAATGGCCCCGCTGCGGACACTATGATACTCATCAATCTCGGTTTTTTAAAGTAACTGCGATTGACTAATACAGGCTTGGCCCAACCAAATCCAGCAATTAATAATAGGATCATCCCTAGTAAATCTAAATGGACCACAGGATGAAGTGTGACACGCCCCATCGCTCTCGGCGTTGGATCACCAAACTTATCGGCAAAGTACGCATGGGCAAACTCATGCAATGTAAAGGCGATGATAACGACCAATAAAATAAATGGTAAGTCGCTCATCGGAAATGCGAAGAACTGGAAGTCCAAGTTATTCACCCTTTCTTACGTGCAACTATCGCAACCCAACCGTTTTCGCGTTCCGTAGAAATAATCTCGAAACCGTGCGCTTGAAGCCCGTTCTCGACATCTTCTTGACGCTCAACGATAACACCCGAGACAATATACAATCCGCCTGGTGCAAGCACATCAACAACGTCTTGGACAAATGACAAAATAATATCTGCCAAAATGTTCGCAATGATTAATGTGACAGGCGCCTCAATTGGCGTCGCCAACAAATCACCGAGACGCACATCAACAATGTCAGAAACGCCGTTTAAAGAGGCATTTTCTGTCGCGCTACTAACAGCGATCGGATCAAGGTCAATTGCAACAACATCTTTCGCACCTAACTTCGCTGCAGCAATCGCTAAAATACCGCTGCCTGTCCCCACATCAACGACGCGATCGCCTTGCTTAATATACTTCTCAATCGTGCGTAGGCATAAGGCAGTTGTCTCATGTGTGCCCGTACCGAACGCCATTCCTGGATCTAGTTCAATAATTCTTTCACCTGGTTCAGGTGTATAATCTTCCCACGTTGGCTTGATTGTTAATGTATCAGAAATGCGAACTGGCTTATAATATTGCTTCCAATTTTGCGCCCAATCTTCTTCTTTCACTTCACGAACACTCCATGAATTTGGAGCCGGATCTACGCCAATTTCTTCAGGGAAATTCGCAACAATTGCTTTAAATTCTTCAACAAGCTTGTCAATGTCGTTATGCTCTGCAAAATACCCTTGGACAACTGCTTGGCCTTCTGGAATGTCATTCAACGCGTGCTCGTACCATTGCCCTAAAGACGTATCGCGCTTTTTGTTCAACGTACCGGATTCTTCAATCGCTACGCCACCTGCACCTGCTTCATGAAAATAAAAAGCGACCATCTCTGTCGCCTGCTCGCTTGTTAATACTGTTATCTCAAACCAACGCATGTTTGTCCTCCAACTCTCTATACAAATTACCATTTATTTTACCACAAATTCCTCCATCCCGAAATCGACTGTTTTTAGGCGATATTGCACGCATCACCTCTACAAACCTTAAAAATCGACTGTTTTTAGGCGATATTGCATGCATCACCTTCAAACATCCTTAAAATTGACGCATTTCAGTCGATTTTAGTTGAGTGGATTTTCTCATAACCCTGCGACCATCCGTTTGACCCGTTCGTTGGCGGTGTTTAGTTTGTAGCGGTGGACATGTTTTGGCGCATCCCCGAGAATGTCTAGGACACCGTCCGCGGCCATTTGCCTTAACAATGCACGTGTTTGATCACGGCCAATTTCCATTTGCTCAATTAACCTCGCTACCTTAATGATATTTTTCTTATTTAACATCGCAAACTTTATGACCTCACGTTCTTGCAATGACATCTCGCCTCTTTTTAATTCAACCCTTCGTAACACACGGCGTACAATCCGACGAATGCTTTCAGGCTCCTCGAGCACATCATCATAGGCAAAACGCAGCACAATCCAACCTTCCGCACGCAACATCGCATCGCGACGACGGTCCCAGGCAAATTGGTCGCGACTCACATCGCGCTCATGGGGACCAAATCCGTCTATCTCAAAATCAATTTTCAGCATACCTCGGACCAGTGCAACGTCTAAATATGCAGACGCCTCGCGCAACATTCTAACTTCAAACTCAGGGTGTAAATCACGGAACGAACCTACTACCGGATAAACAATTTGCTCCATCAGTAGACGTTCCGCTTTCTGGTAACCAACTTGAAGTCGTCTTAATCGTTCACCACGCCGTTTGCGCTTATGTGTCTCAAACCAAATTTCATGCTCATCTTGAATAGTCATGCGATTCCCTCCAAAAATGAAAATAAAAAACGCCACATTCACCATTTCTGGCAAATGTAGCGTTCTTCGCGTACATCCGTAAAAAATCGACTGAAAAACGTCGATATTCGCTATGTTCTAATCTTCATCCGTAAAAATCGCCTAAAAACAGTCGATTTCACAGGGTTGTTGCTCCATGTAGTCTAAAATTGACGGAAAGCAGTCGATTTTAAGTAGTAGGATCGGATTAATCACCCATGAATGCTGCTTTCATTTTTTCCCACACGGACTGTTGCTTTTCATGTGTTTTTTCACCGCTAAGTTCTGCGAATTGACGTAGCAAGTCTTGTTGCTCGTCGCTCAAATGGGACGGTGTTACGACTACAACGCGAACATGTTGGTCGCCAGCGCCGGATCCACGTAGACGTGGGACACCTTTGCCGCGCAAGCGGAAATACTGCCCTGTCTGCGTACCCGAAGGAATCTTCATGTTTACACGTCCATCCAACGTTGGCACTTCAATTTCATCGCCAAGCGCTGCCTGCGTGAAAGTCAATGGCACTTCGCAGTAAATGTCTTCACCATCACGCTCGAAGAAGTCATGTGACTTCACACGAATCACAACGTACAAGTCACCAGGACCACCGCCACGCGTACCTGCTTCGCCTTCGCCGCTTAGGCGAATTTGCGCGCCTTCGTCGACACCTGCTGGTACCTTGATGTGAATTTTACGTTGTTTCTTCACTTTACCGCTACCGTGACAATCGCCACATTTAGCCTTAACAATTTTACCTGTACCGGAACATTGGTTACATACGCGTCGGTTCACCATGCGGCCGAACATCGTGTCTTGCACCACTTCTTGTTGCCCTGTTCCTTTACAGCCACCACATGTCTCTGGTTTCGTACCAGCTTTGGCACCAGAACCATGGCAAGTGGAACACTCTTCCGTACGCGGGATTGTGATGTCCATTTCCTTGCCGAACACCGCTTCTTTAAACTCAAGTGTGATTGCATACTGCAAATCAGAACCGCGTTGCGGCGCATTCGGGTTACGACGTTGACCGCCACCACCAAAAAACATATCGAAGATGTCGCCAAAGTCACCTTGCTGGCCACCACCGAAACCGCCAAATCCACCTTGACCGCCACCAAACCCTTGATTCGGATCCACATGGCCAAAACGGTCATATTGTGCACGTTTACCATCATCACTTAACACATCATACGCTTCTTTTACTTCTTTAAACTTCGTCTCTGCATCAGCTGCTTTATTCACGTCAGGGTGATATTCGCGAGCGAGTTTACGGAACGATTTTTTCAATTCGTCCTGAGACGCATTTTTGTTCACACCTAATACTTCATAGTAATCGCGCTTACTCACGTATTCCACTCCTATACAAAGCCATAGCCCGATAGGTAAGGTTCAATCACCTAGTCGGGCATCGACTTGAATTCTGAAATTACTTGTTGTCGTCTACAACTTCATAGTCGGCGTCAACTACGTTATCTTTTTTCGCACTAGCTTCGCCAGCGTCAGCGCCACCAGCTGCTTGCGCTGCTTCTGCTTCTTTCGCTTGTTGCTCATATACTTTCATCGAAAGCTCTTGCACGATTGTGCTCAATGCTTCAACTGCAGTATTGATTGTTTCCAATTCATTTGTTTCCAAAGCTTTCACAACTTCTTCTTTCGCTGCGTTTGCTTTCTCCACATCTGCTGCATCTACTTTATCGCCAAGATCTTTGATTGCCTTGTCTGTCGCATAAATTAATTGGTCCGCGCTGTTTTTCGCTTCAACTAATTCTTTACGCTTACGATCTTCTTCTGCATTAGCTTCTGCTTCCTTCATCATGCGATCGATTTCCTCGTCGCTCAAACCGCCGCCAGTAACGGAAATCTTCTGCGATTTGCCAGTTCCTTTATCCAACGCAGATACGCTAACGATACCGTTCGCATCGATGTCAAATGTAACTTCGATTTGCGGAATGCCGCGTGGAGCTGGTGGAATATCAGATAACATAAAACGACCAAGGGACTTATTGTCCGCCGCCATCGCGCGCTCACCTTGTAATACGTTGATATCAACCGATGGTTGGTTATCTGCATACGTGGAAAACACTTGGGATTTGGAAGTTGGGATTGTCGTGTTGCGATCGATCATCTTTGTGAATACGCCACCTGCTGTTTCAATACCCAAAGACAATGGTGTTACGTCAAGCAATACAACGCCAGTTACATCACCAGTCAAGACACCCGCTTGAACCGCTGCACCTTGTGCAACTACTTCATCTGGGTTAACGCCTTTGTGAGGCTCTTTACCGATTAATTTCTTAACCGCGTCTTGTACCGCTGGAATACGCGTGGAACCACCAACTAGGATGACTTTGTCGATGTCATTTGCAGATAAACCAGCATCTTGAAGTGCACGGCGAGTAGGTTCCATGGAACGCTCTACCAAGTCTGCAGTCAACTCATCGAACTTCGCACGAGTCAAGTTTACTTCTAAGTGCTGAGGGATACCGTCAACCACTGTGATGAATGGCAAGGAAATTGTTGTAGTCAACACGCCGGAAAGTTCTTTCTTTGCTTTCTCAGCTGCATCTTTCAAACGTTGCACAGCTGCTTTATCTTTAGAGATATCGATGCCGTGTTCTTTCTTGAATTCAGATGCTAAGAAATCAATGATCTTTTGGTCGAAGTCATCGCCACCAAGGTGATTGTCACCAGAAGTTGCTTTTACTTCGAAGAAACCGCCACCGATTTCCAAGATGGAAACGTCGAACGTACCACCACCAAGGTCAAATACGAGAATCGTCTGATCTTCTTCTTTATCCAAACCATAAGCCATCGCAGCTGCAGTAGGCTCGTTCACAATACGCAATACTTCAAGACCAGCAATTGTACCAGCATCTTTCGTTGCTTGGCGTTGTGCATCGTTGAAGTAAGCTGGAACAGTGATAACCGCTTGTGTAACAGGCTGACCTAAGAATGCTTCAGCATCTGCTTTTAATTTTTGAAGAATAATTGCAGAAATTTGTTGTGGGTTGTAGTCAACGCCATCAATCGTTTCTTTGTGTGTTGTAGAACCCATGTGACGCTTGATAGAGATGATTGTGCGATCAGGGTTTGTGATTGCTTGACGCTTCGCTGTTTCACCAACTGTACGCTCACCGTCACGCTTGAAACCTACTACAGAAGCCGTTGTACGGTTACCTTCTGGATTTGGAATAACAACTGCTTCGCCACCTTCCATAACAGCGACGCAAGAATTTGTAGTACCTAAGTCAATACCAATTACTTTACTCATTTCGATTTCCTCCTAATATTTAGTAATTGGGGCCTGGCCCCTTTTGGTAAATTATGTAAATCAGGGCCTGGCCCTACTTTCTAATTGCTTACTTTAACCATGGCTGGTCGGATTACGCGGTCCTTCAATTTGTAACCTTTCATTACTTCCTCAACCACGATGCCTTCCTCATGCTCGTCGGAATCAACTGTCATGATCGCCTGGTGATGGTTCGGATCGAACGGTTCACCCACGGACGGAATCGCTGTTAAGCCTTCACTCTCAAGCGTCGACTCGAATTGTTTGAACACCATCTCCAAACCTTTCTTCAACGCCTCAAAATCAGCATTGCCCTCACTTGCTTGCAAAGCACGCTCCAAGTTATCAAAGACTGGTAGCAATTTCTCAACCACATTCTTGGACGCATACTTGGCAAATTCTTCCTTCTCTTGTAGCGTGCGACGACGGTAGTTATCGTAATCTGCCTGGATACGTAGTGTGCGTGTCTCCAACTCCTGTACTTGCTGTTGCAGCAATTCCTCCGGCGTTAGTTCCTCAACCACTGTCTCTTCAGCAGCGTTTCCTTCTTCTTCATTCAAAACTTCCTCATTCTTCACTTGCTCACTCACTCCACATCCACCTCCTATTTCTCTTCTGGTTTATTTAACCGTAAATTTACGGAAATTAACTCACTCGATAATTGATCAAGCAACCCTATCACTCGACTGTAGTCCATGCGCGTCGGGCCCAAAATCCCAATCGTCCCAATCGACTCACCATCAACCGTGAAATTCGCTGTAATCAAACTACAGTTCTTAAAGGCCTCATTATCATTCTCCGTGCCGATTCGCACTTGAATCCCACTTCCAGGCGACGGAACCATCTTCTTGAAATTCTCCTGATGATCGAACAACGCCAGAATCTCGCGAACTTTGTTCACATCTTTAAATTCCGGTTGGTCAAGCATATGCGTCATCCCAGTAGTAATGACCTGTTGTGGCTCGCCTTCGACATCGAGCGCCTTTTCCATCACATTCAATAATTCTTCAAAACGGTCCACATACTTACTCAACTCCGCACCGACTTCACTATATAACTTCGAGCGAAGATGGAGCAGCGGAACACCTGCAAGACGTTGATTGAAGATTTGGATGCAACGTTCCATCTCAGCAATTGAAAAGTCTGGCGGAATCGCGACATTGCGACTCTCTACTTTCCCCGTACTCGTGACCATAATAATAACTGCATGTTGCTCATTGATGGGAACAAGTTGCAAATGCTTCAATGAGGTATGGTGCTGATCCGGGCCAAGCACAATCGATGTATAATTCGTCAGTTGCGACAAAATCGAAGCCGCCTGTTGAATTAACTTTTCCGAGTGTTGTAAACGATCCGCAAAAAATTGTTTCAACATCTCAGCTTCTTGCCCTTTGGCGAAATCTTGACTCATCAGGTTGTCGACGTAATAACGATACCCTTTAATGGATGGGACACGTCCCGCAGAAGTGTGCGGTTGCTCGAGATAACCCATCTCTTCGAGATCAGACATTTCGTTGCGGATTGTTGCTGGACTGAATGTTACGTCGTCTCGCTTTGAAATACTACGTGAACCAATCGGCTCAGCAGAGCGAATATAGTCATCAATAACTGCATTCAGAATGAGGCGTTGGCGGTCAGTTAGCATCTCAGCGATTCCTCCATTTCATTCGTTAGCACTCCTGTGTTGTGAGTGCTAACACAAGATTATAAAAAAAACGACCCGCTGTCAAGACGGATCGTTAATCTAATTGTTTCAAAACTGCAATTTCGTCGCAGCGATCTTTTTTCGCACACGTACTGCAATCGAGCCAAACCTTTTCGGGAAAAATTTCTTTCTCCACAACGGTGAAACCTTTGCGCTGGAAAAAGTTCGTCGCATACGTCAGTGCCATTAATTTAGGCACCCCTGTTTCTCTCGCTGCCCGCTCAAGTTCATCGACAAGCAAACCACCAATGCCCTTCGACTTGTATTCCGGGTACACGCCAAGCGAGCGAATTTCAATTAAATCCGTACCGAGGCGAGAAAGCGAACCACAGCCAATGACGCGATTTTGCTCAACGGCAACGACAAATGTATCAATATTGGCAGTCAACGTTTCCTTCGAGCGATACAACATAATGCCGTCCGGTACATAATAGTTAATTAAGTCAAACAAACCATCCACATCGGATAAATTCGCCTTACGTACTTCAATCTGGTCACTCACGTAATTCACCTCCTCACCGTTTCAACGAGAATAAATATAAGACCATTTGAATAAAAATTCAAGTCCTAATCTAAGCTGCCCACGAACTCACCAAACACGACATTCCCAAGCGTGACTCCGACTGCAGAAAGACGGTAGCCATCTGGTGTTTTTTCGATCAAACCTTTGCCTAGTAAATGCGAGATTGGACGGGCAAACACCTGTTCAAGGTTCATCCCAAATTGGGATTCGAATCGAGCTGATTCAACTCCAGCAAGCAAACGTAAACCGACCATCATGAAATCTTCCATCGCTTCCTTGTTCGATACGACCTCGATGGATAAGCGTGGCAATTCCTTTGTCGCTGCTTCGATGTAGGCTTGGACCCCTTTAACATTCACGTGGCGCTCGCCGTAGACATACCCGTGGGCGCCCGCACCAACTGCATAGTATGGTCGATTGTGCCAATACTGTTGATTATGGCGACCTTCGTAGCCAGTTCGTGCAAAGTTACTTATCTCATACTGGTCGTACCCCGCTTCCGCGAGACGCTTCATAATATAGTCGAACATTGCGGCTTCTTCTTCCTCCGCAGGCAATGCCAACTCACCACGCTCTTGCATCGCATGGAATAACGTTCGTTCTTCGACCTTTAATCCATAAATCGAGTAGTGTTGTAAATCCATCCGAAGCGCGCGCGTCACACTCTCTTCAACATCAGCAAGCGTCTGATTCGGCAAGCCGAACATCAAGTCAATCGATATGTTGCTAAACCCGACTTCCTTCGCTTGTGCCACACTTCTTTCGACCGCACCTGCGTCATGAATCCGACCAATGTCTTGAAGCAACTTATCATTAAAGGTTTGCGCACCAAAGCTAAGACGATTGACACCATTCGCAAACATGACCGCCAACTTAGCATCATCACTCGTCCCAGGATTCGCTTCAACCGTAAATTCGAGATTCGGCGACCGTTTGGGGAATGCAACTGCAAGCATGTTCAGCAATCGTTCCATCTGCGAAGGAGTCAACGCAGTCGGGGTCCCCCCACCGATAAAGATCGTTTCGATTTCTCCCGGAGGTGTCGCCATCACCGTCATCGCAAGTTCCCGCTCCAGTGCATCAAGGTAGTCATCGACCGGCTGGCCCTCTAACGCAAACGTATTAAAATCACAATAATGACAACGCTGCTGACAAAACGGAATATGCACATACACCGCCGCCGGCACCTGCTTATGTGGATGCATCGCGCCACCTCCTCTACGTAGAAATAAAAACCCGAAACGCGACTTTCACGCTCCGGGTTTGTAAGTTATTCGTCAATTCGTAATACAGCCATAAACGCTTCTTGTGGTACCTCAACGTTACCGACTTGCTTCATGCGCTTCTTACCTTCTTTTTGCTTGTCGAGCAATTTACGCTTACGTGAGATATCCCCGCCGTAACACTTGGCAAGTACGTTCTTACGCATCGCTTTTACCGTCTCACGCGCTACGATCTTAACACCAATGGACGCTTGGATTGGCACCTCGAACATTTGACGCGGGATTAAGTCTTTCAACTTTTCGCACATAATACGGCCGCGGTTATATGCTTTGTCACGGTGTACGATGAAGGAAAGCGCATCGACTTGCTCACCATTCAATAAGATATCCATCTTCACAAGTTTGGACGCTTTGTAGCCAATCACTTCATAGTCGAAAGACGCATAGCCACGCGTAGAAGATTTCAACTGATCAAAGAAATCGTAGACGATTTCAGACAATGGCATATCATAAGTCAATGTTACGCGGTTCGCATCCAAATACTCTTGGTTCACATATTCGCCGCGCTTCACTTGGCAAAGTCCCATGATTGTCCCAACGTAATCGTTCGGCACCATGATCTTCGCCTTTACATAAGGCTCTTCGATGAAATCGATTGTGCCTACTTCTGGCATATGTGATGGGTTATCGATATTGATAACTTCCCCATTCGTCTTCGTTACTTTGAATACTACGGATGGCGCAGTCGTAATCAACGGAATGTTGAACTCGCGCTCGATGCGTTCTTGGATGATTTCCATGTGAAGAAGTCCTAAGAATCCACAACGGAAGCCAAAACCGAGGGCACTTGATGTCTCCGGCTCGTATTTCAAGGAAGAATCATTCAACTCCAACTTTTCTAATGCTTCACGCAAATCTTCATAGTCCGAAGATTCAATTGGATAAAGACCACAATAGACCATCGGATTGATTTTACGGTAACCAGGCAACGCTTCCGGTGCAGGGTTAGTTGCATCCGTAATCGTATCCCCGACACGAGTATCTTTCACGTTCTTGATCGAAGCAACAACGAAACCTACATCGCCCACTTGCAACTCATCGACAATCGTCATACGAGGCGCGAAGCAACCAACTTCAATAACTTCAAACGTCTTATTCGTTGCCATAAAGTTAATCTTCGAACCTGCTTTAATCGAACCATCCATCACGCGGATGTAAACAATGACACCCTTGTATGGGTCAAAGTGAGAATCGAAAATAAGTGCTTTCAGCGGATTGTCCGGATTACCAGTTGGTGCTGGTACTTTCTGAACCACTTGCTCCAAAATTTCTTTAATCCCGATGCCCGCTTTCGCTGAAGCAAGAACCGCTTCACTTGCATCAAGACCGATGACTTCCTCGATTTCATTACGAATCCGTTCTGGATCTGCCGACGGCAAATCAATCTTATTGATCACCGGCAAAATCTCAAGGTCATTATCTAGCGCCAAATAAACGTTCGCTAACGTCTGTGCCTCGATGCCTTGCGCCGCATCAACAACAAGCAACGCCCCTTCGCAAGCCGCTAAGCTTCGCGATACCTCATACGTGAAGTCGACGTGTCCAGGTGTGTCAATGAGGTTCAACAAATACTCCACGCCATCGTCCGCTTTGTACTTCAGACGAACAGCCTGTAATTTAATCGTAATCCCGCGCTCGCGCTCTAAATCCATCTGATCGAGCACCTGCGCTTGCATTTCACGCGAAGATAACGCGCCTGTATATTCTAGAATGCGATCCGCCAACGTTGACTTACCATGGTCAATGTGGGCAATAATCGAAAAGTTACGAATTCGTTCTTGTCGCTCGCGACTGCTCATGCTTCTTGCCTCCAAGTGAAAATATCACCCTATTATAGCAGTTACGGCGAATTTAATTCAACAATTGCTCAAATATAGCGACAGTCCATTCCACACCTTGTTGTGCACCCTTCTGCAAAATAACACCGGTAGCATCCGCCATAAGTTCCAAACTTGTTGGACCCTGTATGACCGGTTGCACCGGAACTGGCGTCACAACCGGCACTGGTGTGGGTGTTGGCGTGGGTGTTGCAACGGCAACCTGCTGTTTAGCCGCCCAGGATTGGACGCGTTGGTGTCCCTGATCTAATCCTAAAAATAGTGCAAAACCGAATACCATCAAAAACGCTGTCCACGTCACAATAAATTTCATGCGCTAACTCTCCTTTGTATCCGAACCCCAAATGATTGTGGAGATCACGTTACCTAAAATATCTGCCGTTCGGTAGCACTCCTCGAGTGTATTTTCCGCGCCACCCACTTCAATCAAGATACTATTCGGTGAAAATGACTGGTTGTATTCGGCATTTCCTGTATTTTTCCCCCAAACGCCCCTGGATATACCTGGGTATTGCTTCTCGAGTTGTTGGTGGATCGTGTTGGCGAGTTGTTCGTTTTGCTTCCAATGTGTATTTTTGTACCCAATGATGAAGTACACTTGCGCGTAGGTTTGGCCGGCAATCGACGCGGTAGTGTGTGCTCTGCGCTGCGAGTCTCGATGGATGTCTATGTAATATGCCAAGTCTTGATTCGATGCGGATGCTTGCTGAATGCTCTTCAATGAATAGCGATATGAGTGAATATAATTAAAGGTTTTTTCCGATGTCTTATAATCCTGGGTGGAGACAAGCGCGCCAATCCCTTTATAGCGCAGTTGGTTCGCTAGACGTTTGCCAACAAGCGTCACATTCACATTCTGATCATATGCCGCGTTCAGATTGGTTACACCTTTTAGTGCGGGTAAATAGGATTCACGGTTGTGTGAATGGTAAATGAAAACGCGATTTTTCATCGCGACAGGCGCATCTGGTGTTGGCAACGGTGTTACTGTTGGTTGTGGTGCTATGTCGTTGTTCATCGCCGTTTTGGGTGGGACATAGTCTTTCGGTGTAACTTGTTTCGTATTTGCCAAGGCTGTGCGGAATAACACGGTACGATCATCGCCAATCGGCGGCATTCCTTCCGCAAGTAAGGTTGCAGGGTCCCCAAGTTGGATTCCTGTGACGAGACGCAGAATGAATGCAGCAACTTCACTGCTCGCTACTGTGCTTTTCTCTTGTTCAGTTGGAAGTTGCGAGCTAACGACGTCGACGAATAGACTTCCGGGTAAGCCAGAGGCAATTCCTTTGGCGGTCATCCCGGGCGAAATCTGGGTCAATGCAAACACGGCTAACAATGCAAAAACAAGTAAAGTTGCGGCGGATAAAAGCATAAATAGGCGAAATGTAGGTTGAATAGCGTTCATGCGATGGGCGGGCCTCCTCGTTCTACTTCCCCCTATTCTATGAATAAGCGGTTTTCGGTAGAACTAGAGAAAGACAAGCTAGTGCGTATAGGCACCAGCTTGCTCATGGGAGATGGCTTCGTGGAGGGCAGCATTTAGGCCTGTTGCAATGATGTTCGCGATATCTTCGATATATTCGTCGATCATTTTGGGAGTGACGATGAGGTCATTGCCTTTGGATTCTAGTGATTTTCGGACGAGTTGTTGCCGCTGTGGTTCTGGCAAGTCACTCCAGGCGTAGAATGTAGCCGAGCCACGATGTGCGCCTTGCTTCATTGTTGCGATAACATCGTCAATCGCCGATGTAATGATGGTTGAAGCGTAGACGACGGTCGGAACTCCAATCGCGATAACGGGCACGCCCAAGTAGGCTTTGTCCAGTCCCTTGCGATGATTGCCTATGCCGGATCCGGGATGAATCCCAGTGTCGGTGATTTGGATGGTTGTTGTAACGCGCTCAATTGCTCGCGATGCAAGCGCATCAATACAAATGATGACGTCTGGTTTCGTATGCTCGGTGACGCTATGAATAATGTCTGATGTTTCCACGCCAGTCTTTCCATAGACATCTGGGGCAAGTGCACTTACCTCACGAAATCCTTCGCTGACTTCATTGGGCATGGTTTCAAACAGATGGCGGGTCACAACGAGTTGATCGACCACAAGTGGTCCGAGTGCGTCTGGTGTGACATTGCGATTCCCGAGTCCAACAATGAACGCTTTCGAAGTATTTGTCAGTTTAAGTTTGCTTAGTAGTTTGGCGAGTTCTTTGGTGAGGGTGGCGCTGACTTCGTTTTGGAGTAAACTATCTTTTCGACGTAGACCGGGGACTTCGATTGTAATGTAATTGCCGATTGGTTTGCCGAGGCGTTTCTCACCCTGACCATCGAGCACCTCGATCTGGGTGACGGTTATTCCGCCGTCTTCCGACGTCTCCGCGCGGACGCCTTCAATGGATTCGTGTGGGGTCACATTTAAACGTTCCTGCATCTCCAATGCCAAATCTAGCGTTAAGATTTCCACGTCTTCTCACTCCTTCTCGTATGTATGTCTTACCATTCCCGTTTTCCACAAAATAATCCAAGTTTTTTATTGCATTCAGGCATTTGGCGTGATACTATGTTGTGTATTGACGTGTAAAAGTCAGGCAATGTTTTTGTAGGAGGTGAATCACATGCCAAATATTAAATCCGCAATCAAACGCGTGAAAGTAATCGAGAAAGCTCGTCTACGTAACGCGTCCCAGAAGTCCGCTCTTCGCACAGCACTTAAAGCAGTTAACGTGGCTGTTGAAGGTACGGATGCAGCGATCGCTCAATCGGCATTGGTAAACGCAACTAAGAAATTAGACAAAGCGGTTACTAAAGGCCTTATCCACAAGAATGAAGCGTCCCGTCGTAAGTCCCGTCTTACGAAGAAAGTTAACGCGCTTCAAGCTTAATAAGCACATAATGAAAGCTACCCCTAATGAATTGCAGATTGACATTCAACCAATGTCCATCTTGCAATTCATGAAAGGGTAGCTTTTTTTGTTTGTTTGATTTAATTCCGAATGTAATTATTAACCTGTTGTAGAGGCAGAGCGTAGAATAAATAGCTCGAGCCCTTTCACATCGGCTACGCGCGAAGTCTTGATTGCGAAGTCCAACTCCGCCAACTCATCGAGCATCACGCGCAGTTGCGCCGACTTCCATTGGCGAGCCTGGGCGATGTATTTATTCACCACAAATGGCGCCAACTTCAACTGACCGGCAATCTGTGCAGGAGACAAGCCTTGGCGTGATAACTCCTGTGTCTGTAACATCAGGCGCAAGTGTCGGGCAATCAGAATTAATATAACAACTGGCTGCTCCTTTTGGCTCAACAAATCATAATAAGTCGTCAACGCACGATCGACCCGACGTTCCGCTACACAGTCCGCTAAGGTAAACACAACATCCTCAAGTTTCTTAACCGATAGTTCCTCAACCATCTTTGCATCAATCGCGACACCCTTGCCCGCGAACATACTAATTTTGTCCATTTCCACAATCAAATTCTGCATGTTGTCGCCTACACGCTCGACCAATAGCTGGGCCGCATCTCGCTCAACGACCACACCACGCGCACGTGCATAATCAGTCAGCCAAGCCGGCAACTCTTCCACACGCAAGCGATTCATCTGCAAACATGCAGCATGATCTTTCAATTGCTTTACAACTTTTTTCCGCTCATCTAAATTACTACCTTCCAACGCCACAACCAAAATCGTCGACTCCACCGGATTATAGGCGTACTCCGCCAACGCTTCCGCGCGATGCTCAACTTTCGATCGGAATGTCTCCCCACTCAAGAACTTCGCATGCGTTGCAAAGATAATCTTCTTCTCTACCAAAAACGGCGGGGTCAATGCATCCTCAATCACCACATCAATCGATGTCTCCTGCAAATCATAGCGTGCCACGGCAAAGTCTTTCTGGTCCTCAGCTACAAACTGCTGCTCCAAGCGACTCATTAATTGCTGCAAGAAATAAACCTCATCTCCAAAACAGATGTAGACCGGCCGATGCTTTCCCTGTGCAATTTCGCGATAGACGATTTCCCACGTTATGTTAGACTTCCCTTTGTTGATCATAGCGTCGTTTGGCTCCCCAAAAAATCAATTGCTTTTATTATACCGTAAACGCACAAAGGATTGCCCGCGAAAATTCGCTGAGCAACCCTTTTATGTGAACGTCTCGGGGTCCGGCCCTAGGTGCCGTCTCGAAACTAACCTACTATATGCAGCTCGCAGGGAAAATGTGACTCAATGACGGGTAAACACCTTAACCTTATTTTTGTTTATAATTTCTAAACAAATGCCACCCTGTTGATCCGTGCGATATACACGTACATTCCTTTTTTTTAATCGACGTAATGTGTCTGGATGGGGGTGCCCGTAGCGGTTCATTATCCCAACAGAAATGACGGCAAGCTGCGGACGCCACATTGCCACAAACGGTGAAGTGGTTGAATAGCGACTGCCGTGATGACCAACTTTCAATATGGTCAGCGGATCATTGAAAAGCCGCATTTTCTTGGCCAATTGCAGGACATGTGGTTCCATTTGTTCATCGAGATCGCCTGTGAGTAAAAGTGTCGTTTGATAAATGCGGAGGTGGAGCACGATTGAACGGGCATTTTGATTCGAGTCAGTGAAAGTGGTTGCTTGTGCGGGCGGATTCAGGACACGGACAGTCGCATCAGGCCCATACTCGAACGTATCACCGGCAGATACCTCTTGCATCGTTATGCCTCGACGGAGTGCTTCCGTATAGAGGACCCGTATTTTCTTCGATCCATTGATCGTTCCATTAAATAAAATACGTCTTACCGGCATGCGCTTGATGACAGCCAAGAGACCAAGCACATGATCTTCATTTGCATGACTCATCACAATCGTATCAAGTCGGTGGATGCCCTTCTTCATTAACAATGGCAGTACGATATCGGCACCTGGATCGAACGGATCAGTTTTCCTCTTCCATGCATCAGCAGGCGACGATAAATCAACAGCGCCACCCCCATCCATTAACCAATACGCTCCGCGAGGCATTCGAACGAGAATCGCGTCGCCTTGGCCAACATCGATTGCTTGCATGTAGGCACGCCTTTCCCCTACAGGTGGCATATAGGCGTATACAAGGAGTCCGATGAAGACGAAAACTGCACCCCAATGTAGCCAACGTCGATTGTGCGGATGCAACATGAACCCAACCACAACAACATAAGCACACACCCACCACCAACTCGGCGTCGCCCAAACCAAACGCAACGATTGAAAGCCATTTAACCATTCAACAACCACAAACAACCACTGCAACATCGGCTCGACCAACCAAGCCAGTGGCAGGAGCATCGACAAATAGCCGAGCGGTGTAATCACGAACGTCACAACTGGCACGAACACAAGATTTGCCGGCAGTGCTAACAACGACAGTTCGTTAAAATAAATAATCGTTAGTGGAAACGATACGAGCTGTGCCACCCCACTCACCGCAAGTGCACTTCGCCACCATATTGGCCAACCCGCAGGCATTCGCTCGACAACGGAAGGTACCGCCGCAATTAACCCAAACGTCACTGCAAAGGATAGCTGATAACTCACATGCAACAACCAGTAGGGCTCCCAAATTAACATCAGTATCCCAGTCAATGCCAACATCGACAAGGCATCCCGCCAACGTCGTTGAAATGCGAACCACAACCCAATCGAGCCCATCACCGCTGCCCGCAAAACCGGCACAGATGCCCCTGTCACAATCACAAATAGACCTAGCAAGACATAGGTCAATCCGTAGCGCAACACCCGCATCATTTTGAACTTCCGCATGATCCAAAGCCAACTTGCCACAATCACCGTCACATGTAAGCCACTAATCGCCAGTAAATGGCCAAGTCCGATTGCACTGAACGATTCCGCATCAGCCGACACCACCTTCTCCCTGGCACCCAACAACATCCCACTTAGAAATCCGGCAAAACGGTCCGAATACACGCTCTCCAACCGCTCGACCAACTTGTTCCTCATCTGATCGCCGAGACGCATGAAACTGTTCTCTCGCTTATTCAGTATGCGGAATTGCGTAGACTCCACGCGTACGACCCAAAAGACATGTTGCCGATTCAACCACGTTCGGTAATCAAATAAACCAACATTGCCTGACTCCATCGGCAGTTGCCAGCGTCCCTTGCCATGCACGTGCTGTCCTCTGCGGAGTTGCGTAAGTTCAGCTAATACCTGTTTTGATTCAGCAACGATTGTCATTTGGACCGTTTCATTGTGGACAGTTCGTAATCGAAACATGATTTGATTACCATCTGTCATCGGTTGTGAGGTAATAATCCCTTGGAACGGCAGGTTTTGCCCATTGATCGAAGGCGGAAATTTAGAAATATTCGTGTGTGCCGTCCATGCGGAGTAACAACAGGATATGCATAACGAGAGCACTAACCCCACGCGAACGGGAAGATGCCAGTACGCCGGCCGAACAAGCACCGCGATTCCCGCACAAATGATAAGCAAAATGCCGATACGTTGGCCTGACTCCACGACAAAGAAGCCGACCAAACTGCCACCCATCCATACGCCCCAAAGCCAAAGCCACACACGAAACATCTATCCACCTCCCTGATACAACAAAAAACCTCGCCATCCGATAATCGGACAACGAGGTTCTTCCTCAATGATTTCGATTTAGCCACCTTGTGGGAGGTCGCGTGCAATGCCAGCCGGAATTTCATATGTGGCTAGTTGGCGGAAACTTACCCCACACTGCTGCATCAAGTTCTGTACTTTTTCTGTATCTTTCTTATATGGTCGGAAATAGACGATTTCCGCAACGCCGCTATTCGCGAGCATGTTCGCACATGTCCAACACGGCTGATCCGTTACATAGACAGTTGAACCTGAGCGGTCTGCGCGATGCGTGAACAATAACAAGTTCTGTTCAGCATGAATCGTCCGCACACAACGTTGCTTCTTCACGAGCTCTTCTTGCTCATTCACAATTTGCTTCTCGTATTCTTCGACGATCATGCAACCTGCTTCGGAACAATCCTCCACGCCCATGGGCGCGCCATTATAGGCTGTGCCTAACAACTTCTTGCCTTGCACGAGCACAGCGCCAACCCAGCGACGGTTGCATCGTGAACGTGTCGAAGCCATAAAGGCCATATCCATAAAATAGGTATCCCAATCTTTGCGTGGTGGCAAACTCATCTGTCATAAACCCCTTAATTCTTAAAGTTGACTTGCTTTCAATGCTTGATCCAGGTCGAATATAATATCGTCGATATTTTCGGTCCCTACGGATAACCGAATCATACCAGGCGTAACGCCTGTCGACAACAAGGTATCACCAGATAACTGGGAATGTGTTGTACTCGCCGGATGAATAATCAACGACTTGGAATCGCCGACATTCGCCAAGTGAGAGAATAATTTAACGTTGTCGATCACTTTCTTCCCTGCCTCGACTCCGCCTTTAATTTCAAATGTCAAGATTGCGCCTTGTCCACGTGGCATATACTTCGCTGCCAAATGATTCGAAGGATGGCTTGCAAGACCGGCGTAGCTCACATTGGAGACTGCTTCGTGTTTCTCTAAAAATTTCGCCACATGCAATGCATTCGAACTATGTCGCTCCATACGCAAGTGCAACGTCTCTAAACCTTGTAACAACATAAATGAGTTAAACGGAGAGATGGCCGCCCCAATATCACGCAACAATTGCACGCGAGCTTTAATAATATAGGCAACCGGTCCTACGGCATCCGTGTAAACAACACCATTGTAACTTGGATCTGGCGTTGTTAAGCCTGGGAACTTATCGTTCTGTGTCCAGTCAAATGTACCACCATCAACAATCACACCACCAATGGATGTACCATGACCACCAATAAATTTCGTTGCAGAATGAACAACAATATCCGCACCATGTTTCAAAGGTTGAATCAAGTATGGACTTGGCAATGTGTTGTCCACGATTAACGGAATACCATTCTCATGGGCGATCTTCGCCACTGCTTCAATATCGAGGATGTCACCACGTGGATTGCCAACTGTCTCCGCATAAATCGCTTTCGTGTTCGGCGTAATTGCTGTTCGGAAGTTTTCTGGATTGGTTGGATCGACGAACTTCACAGTAATGCCCATTTTCGGCAACGTGATTGCGAATAAGTTATATGTACCGCCATATAGACTGGATGCAGAGACAATCTCATCGCCAGAACCGGCAATATTCAAAATACTAAATGTAATTGCAGACTGGCCAGACGCTGTTGCAAGTGCAGCCATTCCACCTTCCAATGCTGCCACACGCTTTTCAAGCACATCTGTCGTCGGATTCATTAGTCGTGTATAAATGTTGCCAAACTCTTTCAAAGCAAACAAGTTTGCCGCATGTTCGGAATCTCTAAAGCCATAGGAAGTTGTCTGATAAAGCGGAACTGCGCGAGACATCGTCGTTGGATCAATTTCTTGTCCTGCATGTACAGCTAATGTTTCAGGTGCCAATTGACGTTCTTCTGCCATGATCAAAACCCCTTTAGAAATATATTATTTTACACACACTAGACTTTCATTTTCTCACATCTATTTCGACTTGAATAGTCACATTCCATTCAATTCCATCAGAGGTGCTAACTTCTCAAACGTCTTTTCGCCAATCCCCTTCACCAACTGCAATTCTTCCAACGTCGAGAACGGACCATGCTCCTTCCGATAAGCAACAATCAACGCCGCTTTTGATGGCCCAATCCCAGGTAAAGTGTCTAATTCATCGACGGTAGCAGCATTTAAATGTACCTTGCCAGCAACTTTCGGCGTCCCTACCACACCCTGCTTCGGTTCTTTGGAAGCTGGCGGTTCTACAAATCCAGCCTGACTCGGTAATGCATCCATCTGCTCCACCCACTTTGTGTTCTTCACCTCATGCTCGCCATACCTCGGCACAAACCAGGCCACCAACCCAATCGCCAACACCACAACCATTGCAAAACTGCCCCAAACTCTCATCTCTACTACCTCCTATTTTTGTGAAATAAAAAAGCACCGCCACCCCGAAGGGATGACGGTGCTACCGTACGTATAAGTAATGAAATTATTTCGTTACGATGTTTACCAATTTACCTGGAACAGCGATAACTTTGATAATCGTTTGACCTTCAATTGCTGCCGCAATTTTCTCGTTCGCACGAGCGATTGCTTCGATTGTTGCCGCATCTGCATCTTTGCCTACAAGTACGCGGTCAAGAATTTTACCTTTCACTTGCAACACAATTTCAATTTCGTCGTCAACGGTCAACGCTTCATCGAAAGTTGGCCATGCTGCGTAAGTGATTGTATCGGAATTGCCCAACTTCTCCCATAACTCTTCCGCCAAGTGAGGCGCGAACGGGGAAAGCATTTGCGCGAATTCAGCCATCGCGCGTTTCGGCAACACGTCTTGCTTATACGCATCGTTGATGAAAATCATTAGCTGCGAAATCGCTGTATTGAATCGCAAGTGCTCAAGATCGTCGGTAATTTTCTTAACGGTCTTTTGCCATACACGTTTGAACGCATCTGTGCCTTCCACATCTTGGATGCGGTCATGTAAGCTGCCAGACTCGTTCACGAATAAGCGATACACGCGCGCTAAGAATCGGAAAGAACCTTCAACGCCATTCGTGTTCCAAGGTTTCGTCGCTTCCAACGGACCCATGAACATTTCATACATACGAAGCGTATCTGCACCAAACTCGTTCACGATATCATCAGGGTTGATAACATTGCCACGGGACTTGGACATTTTTTCATTGTTCGTACCCAAGATCATACCTTGGTTAACCAATTTGTGGAATGGTTCTTTCGTAGCTACCACGCCTAGGTCGTACAATACTTTGTGCCAGAAACGCGCATACAACAAGTGCAATACCGCATGCTCTGCGCCACCAATGTATAAGTCAACCGGCAACCACTTCGCTTGCTTCTCTGGGGAACACAACGCATCGTTATTTTTCGGATCGATAAAGCGCAAGTAGTACCAGCAAGAACCCGCCCATTGTGGCATCGTGTTCGTTTCGCGTTTCGCAGGTTTACCCGTCTCCGGATCCACCGTATTCACCCAATCCGTCACAACTGCAAGTGGAGACTCGCCTGTACCGGAAGGTTGAATCGCATCTACGTCTGGTAACAACAATGGCAATTCGCTCTCAGGTACTGGCTTCATTGTGCCATCTTCCAAGTGCAAGATCGGAATCGGCTCACCCCAATAACGCTGACGGCTGAACAACCAGTCGCGCAATCGATATGTCACCTTTCCTTGCCCTTTGCCTTGCTTCTCTAAGAATTCGATCATTGTCTTCATCGCATCGGCATTATTCAACCCGTTGATGAAGTCGGAATTCACGTGCGCGCCATCGCCCGCATACGCTTCATTCGCCACATCACCACCGGAAACAACCTCGATAATCGGCAAGTCGAATTGCTTTGCAAACTCCCAGTCACGTTGGTCATGACCTGGAACCGCCATAATCGCACCTGTACCATAGCCAGCAAGCACATAGTCACCAATCCAAATTGGCGTCTTCGCACCATTCACCGGGTTGATTGCATAAGCACCTGTAAACACACCAGACTTGTCTTTCGCCAAATCTGTACGCTCTAGATCACTTTTGCGTGCTGCTAATTCTACATACGCTTCAACCGCTGCTTTTTGCTCAGGTGTCGTAATTTGTGCTACATACTCATGCTCAGGCGCTAATACACAGTACGTCGCACCGAACAATGTATCTGGACGTGTCGTAAATACTGTTAATTGCTTGTCGGCATGCCCTTCAATCGCGAAGTGCACTTCCGCACCGACGGATTTGCCAATCCAGTTACGCTGCATTTCCTTGATGGATTCGGACCAGTCTAACTCTTCCAAATCTTCCAACAAGCGCTCCGCATATTCCGTAATCTTCAATACCCATTGACGCATCGGTTTACGAATAACCGGGTGGTTTCCGCGCTCACTCAAACCATCAATAACTTCTTCATTTGCTAAGACGGTCCCAAGCGCCGGACACCAGTTCACTGGAATCTCAGCCACATAAGCAAGACCTTTGTTGTACAACTGAATGAAGATCCATTGCGTCCACTTGTAGTAGTCCGGATCTGTTGTACTTACTTCGCGATCCCAATCGTAGGAGAAGCCAAGGGACTTAATCTGACGACGGAAATTGTTAATGTTCTTTACAGTGATGTCGCGAGGGTGTTGTCCTGTATCCAAAGCATGTTGCTCAGCAGGCAAACCAAACGCATCCCAACCCATTGGGTGCAATACATCATACCCACGCATACGCTTATAGCGGGACACGATGTCCGTCGCTGTGTACCCTTCTGGATGGCCGACATGCAAGCCTGCGCCAGATGGATATGGGAACATATCAAGTGCATAAAACTTCGGCAACGCGTCGTCTTCTAGCACTTTAAAGGTCTTATTTTCATCCCAAAATTTTTGCCATTTCGGTTCTAAAGACTGGGGATGGTAACCAGCCGATTGGTTCACTTGCTCACTCATGATTTTCTCCTCTTCAAGGCGAATGTGCCGGTAATAAACTTCTCAAATTATAGGCAGTTAAAGCCTGCATTGTCAACGTTTGCGAGCGCTTATAAACACCCGTGGTGTGTCTTCGCCAACCGGTCCTTGACCGAAATGACTGCTCACTTGAATATCTACAAATCCGAACTTTTCAAGATTATAAACAACATCTTCAATCGCATACGCGCGTTCTTCGTGTTGCTCTTCAAAACGGTCATAGCGATCATCATCCGCTTTCACAAAAAACGTTAGCTCATGAAAAATCGTCTGCACGTCATCTTCCCAATCACATGTCCACATGTAAGCAAGATTATCCGTCTCATACTGATACGGTTGTTCAGCAGCATACCGTTGCATTTGATTGGCCGTTAAAAGATCAAACAACAGAATGCCACCTGGTTTCAACTGCTTTTCCGTACGAATCAATGTCTGATAGAAATCGTCTTCATCTAACAAGTAATTGAATCCGTCACAAAAGCAGACAACCGCATCTACGGGTTGTTCGACTTGCCAGTCCGTCATGTTCTGTTCCAGCCATTGAATCGGCGTTCGATCAGCTTTGTCACTTGCAATCGCAAGCATGCTATCCGAATAATCAATGCCGATGACATCATACCCAAGTTTCGCCAGTGGAATCGCGACATTGCCTGTCCCACAACCAAGATCAACAATCGTAGCAGACTTGTCTGGCACACTTCGTGTCACCCAAGCGACCCATTCATCGTATGGCATATCTTGCATCAGTTGGTCGTATACATAGGCCATTTGTCCATATGCCATCGCTCGATTACTCCTCCGAAGGTGTGTTTTCCTCTGATTTTATGAGATACGTCCAGTTTCCTTCTTGGCGAACCAGACCGTCTTTCATCAATTTCCCCATCGCGCGTTTGAACGCGGACTTACTCATGTTAAATCGCTTCAAAATCACATCTGCAGGAGATGAATCGGAATATGGCACGCTGCCATTTGGACGCTCTTGCAACGCTGCAAGGATCGTATCCGCATCCGTCACACGACCAATTTCCTTTCGCTCACGCATCGTTAAATTGACACGACCATCTTCTCGAATGAACGAAACACGTGCTTCCACCAATTCACCAATACGTAACGCACGTGGACGTTGCGATTCGTGAATCATCCCGATTGCACCAAATCCCAATAAGCCATTTGGCTCGCAAATCACGAACGTACCAAAAGGCATCGGACGATACACATAACAATTTACTGTCGTATTGACCCAACTCTGCGGTGCATCATAAACAAGGGGTAATAATTCCAAATCACGCGCAAGTCGAGCAAGCATACGCCCGGACTTATCATGACACAAATAAGCAAATACTTTATCGCCTACTTGCGGGGCAAACTCTGGCTTCTCAGGCAACTCGCTATTCGGCAACAACACGTTGCGCCCAATCCCAATGTCCAAGAACAACCCAAGTCGCTTATTCGCATCAACCACTTCAAGCAAAGCAACTTCACCCGTCGTTGTAATCGTTTGTCTCATCGTCGCCGTTAAGCGGTTCTTATCGTCATGGAAAATAAACACGTCGACTAAGTCGCCAACCGCTAATTCACCAAAACGCTCCGCGTAAGGCAACAACACATCCAAGCCTTCTTCTAATTCCAAGAAAAAGCCGTATGGCGGCATTTCTCTTAATACTTCTAATGTAAAACGGTCACCCGCATAATTTCTCATCCAAGATTCACTCGCTTCGCGTCGGACCATAGTCGCTCTAAATTGTAATAACCGCGCTCATCTTTATGGAAAATGTGCGCAACATAATCACCAAAGTCCATCAGCACCCAACGTGCAGAGTTCATGCCTTCAATCCCTTTAACCGGAAGACCATTCGCAATTGCACGCTTCTTCAATTCAGTTGCGATTGCCTGAACTTGGATGTCAGAGTTACCATGGCAGATGATAAAATAATCAGCTACTAGCGAGATGCCTTGCAAATCCAAAGCAACGATATCTAGCCCTTTCTTGTCATCGATACCTTCGATTAAATTGTTTAAAATTTTCAATTCTTTATTTACTTTAGCCACAGTGGTTTGCTCCCTATTGTTTAGTTTGTTGTTCCAGCTCAAGTAGCAGGCCGTTGCGTGCTGCTAGCGTAAGTGGAAAAATCCGTTTACGTTGTTCAATCAATACTTGAATCGTGCCATCGAAGCCAGCAATTAACGCTTCATCGATGTCTTTCCTCGCAAGCTTGCGTAGCTTGTCAACGCCTGGAAAATCTCTGCCTGGTTCAATGTAGTCCGCCAAGCATACGACTTTATCTAGTAAAGACATTTGCTCCCGCCCTGAGGTGTGGTAGCGAATCGCATCAAGCACTTCTTGGTCTTGAATGCCGTATTCGTGCTCCGCCACCCACGCTCCGATAACGGCGTGCATAAGTGCCTTATCGAATTCAAGTTCAGCTTGACCAATCTGTTCGCGAAGCAATAGATTTCGCTGTTCTTCGATTGGCCAATATTTGGCTACGTCATGCAGGATAGCGGCTATCTCGGCTTTCACCGGATCAGCGCCGAATCGCTCTGCCAAACTCACCGATTCTGTCATCACACCTTGCGTGTGCAGCCATCGTTTGGCAGGCATGCGTCCTTGCACGCTCTCAACAATCTTTTCTCGCGTCCATTCCGTCATGGTGTTACTCCTTTTCACCGTTTTAAAAATTCATTCACTGCATCTGGTACTAAAAACTGCACCGACTGCCCTTCCTGCAACCGCGCTCTAATCATAGATGAAGAAATATCGATTGGCGGCATCGTGACCATCGTCACTTGGCTGTGGATGAGCGGGGGTAATTCATATAAGTTCAGTTCATAGCCCGGTCGAGCCAGGCCGATGAATCCAATCTTTGTTGCTAAGGTATAAATATCTTTCCAGTGCATCAAATCGTTGATGCGGTCAGCACCGATGATCCAATAGAATGAATAATCGGGATATAACTTTAGAAGTTCATTCACAGTATCAATCGTGTAGGATGTTTCTTCCCGCTTTAATTCAAGGTCGAGCACTTTGAAAGATGGCTTATCGGAAATTGCTGCCACGGTCATTTCGTATCGCTGTTTTGCAGTGAATAAGGGTTGCTGACTTTTTAGAGGTGGCACGTTCGAAGGGATGAACCAAACTTCATCAAGCTTTGCCTGGTCATAGGCGGATTGTGCAGCAACAAGATGTCCGATATGAATCGGGTCAAATGTCCCGCCTAAAATACCAACTCGCATGTGTGTTCCTCCTACAAAGTTGCTTCAACCACGCGTCGCATTTCTAATACTGGTGCTGCATGGCCTGTCCAATACTCGAAGCCATATGCACCTTGGTAGATGAACATCCCCAGACCGTTATGGATCTTCGCACCACGTGCTTTCGCTTGTTTCAAGATCAACGTCTCGCGTGGATTATAGATCAAGTCACTGACAACCATGTTTGGTTGGATGACGGTTGGATCTATGGGTGACTCATCCACATTTGGGAACATACCCACGGAAGTCGTGTTTACAATAAGGTCCCATTGACCGCCAGTAATTTCGCGATCCGCAATCGCCTGAATGTTCCCGAAAGCCGATAAACTGAGAGCTAACTTTTCAGCTCGAGCAAGTGTACGATTCGCAATCGCCACATAGGCCGGCTGCTGCTTTAGCATTGCATAGATGACACCACGTGCTGCTCCACCCGCACCCAAGAACAAAATTCGTTTGTCCCGCGGATCGAAACCGGATTCTTCTAGCAACGATCGCACATAGCCAATGCCGTCAGTATTATAACCAATCAGTCTTCCGCCCTCATTAACCACGGTATTCACCGCACCGATGTTACGCGCATCCTGATCGATTTCATCTAAATATTGCATGACTTCCACCTTGTGTGGAATCGTCACGTTCAGCCCACGAAAGCCTTCACTCCGGAACCTTGCCATTGCATCGGCAAGTTCCTCAGGTTTCACATGGTACTTCTCGTATAAACCGTCATAACCAATTGCCGCAAACGCCGCATTCATCATCAACGGTGACTTCGACTGCTGAATCGGGTCCCCAATCACGCCAAACTTCATCATTTCATTCTTCATCCCAATCTCTCCAAATAACGTCCAAAACGACCGCTAAATCATTTAACTTCTACCAATTCAGCAAAATAACGTCCAAATCGACCACTAAATGATCATATTACACAGATTATTGCGAAATCCAAAAAATTAATGGTCGATTCGACCGCTATTTCCACCAAAGTGAATGATTCACAAAAAATAGTGGTCGATTTCGCCGTTATTTTCTTAAATTAACGACTCGCGAACCGTTACTTTCACACCTCGGGGTGCGTGCACAACAACACGTGCACCAACGTTACTATTTACCTTAATCCAGCCTAAGCCGGAAATTGAAATATCGAATTGGCCATCTTTCGGAATCTGCAAATCATGTTTCGTCCATGCAGGCATTTCATCGAGTTGTTCAATCGACGGTGGCGCTAACAACACGCCGCGATGCTTCGCATACATCTCATCCGCATTCACTAACTTCGTACGGTGGATCTTAATCGCCGTCGACGTAAACAACGTGAACGACTGATCTGCACCAGCAACGAAATCAAAGCGCGCGAACGATCCGAAGAACAACGTCTGTTCCGCCTTCAACTGATAAACCGCTGGTTTCAACGGCTTCTCCGGCAACAAGGCTTTCAACGAAGCCTTCGGAGCCAACTCGCTCAAGCGATGCTTGTATACGATGCCCGGCATATCCATAATCGACGAGCCGTCATCAAGTGGAATCTCAATCCGATCAAGCGTCGTCCCTGGATAGAACGAAACAGTCAACTCTCGATCCAAATCACTGTAGTCGCGAATCAAGCGATTAATCATTGAAGTCTTACCCACGTTCGTCGCACCAACCACATACACGTCACGACCCGCGCGATACTCCTCAATCGTCTCAAGCAAGCGATCCACGCCCAAGTTACGTCGCGCGGAAATACAAACAACCTCTTGTACTTTCAAACCGTGCTCTTTCGCCTGCTTTTTCACCCAATGCACGATGCGATTCCAGTTACTTACCTTCGGTAGTAAATCGAGCTTGTTGACGACCAAAATCACCGAATTCGATCCGACAAAACGGTGTAAGCTACTAATCAAACTTCCTTCGAAATCTAAAATATCAACCATCAACACTACAAGACTTTGCGTCTCACCGATCGTGTTTAATAAACGCAAAAAATCGTCATCGTCAATCGTGACCGAGGACGCTTCATTATAATGTGAAATTCGGAAACAACGACGGCAGCGTACTTGCTCGTCTAATTTCGCACCTTCAGGAACGAACCCTGGGGCATTCTTATCAATCGATTGTAGCGTTGCGCCACAACCTGGACAATCTGTCTTATTCAAAAGTTATTGCTCCTTTCCAGGCACTTGGCGCCACGGATGGGCATAACCTGTTCGAGTTAATAGGCGAATCACAATGCGCTCCATAAAGCGATTGATGTGTGTCGGCAAACCTTCATCTTGCGGGGCAATCGGACGAACGAGAACCGTGTGAAGACCAGAACGGTTCCCACCAAAAATATCCGTCATCGATTGATCACCAAGCATAAGCGCTTGATCCGCATTCAATTTCATCATCTTTAGCGCCTGAGTAAACACACCTTTGCGTGGTTTACGCGCACGATGAATGAATTTCAAACCGAGTGGTGTTGCGAATTTCTCTACGCGTGGTTTAGAGTTATTAGACACAACAACAATGTCATACCCAATCGCACGTGCTCGCGCGATAAAAGCGATGCATTTCTCCGTCGCGAGCGGAACTTTCTGACCCACTAATG
Source organism: Bacillota bacterium (assembly GCA_041179705.1). Lineage (GTDB taxonomy): Bacteria > Bacillota > Bacilli > Paenibacillales > JBEGSW01 > JBEGSW01. Next base: position 30,334 of record JBEGSW010000029.1, read on the forward strand.
TATTATCAAGATCGGTAACGATCCCGCGTTTACCTTCTTTATAAAGTTGCTCCAAATCGATCTGATCGACTGAATCAACATATAATTTCGCTGCGAATTGACGTAGCAAAATGGAAATCACCTCAAATCCAAGTCTTAACGTCAATCATACCATATTTCGCCAAATGCCGTAAGGATTAACCTTTCGGCTTAAATACGAGCGAGGCAAGAAAGGAAAATACAATGGCCGCAGAAATCCCCGCACTAGTGACCTCGAAGATTCCGGTAATAATCCCTATCCAACCATCACGCTCTAACTCCGCTAATGCGCCATGTACCAACGCGTTGCCGAAACTCGTAATCGGAACCGTGGCCCCCGCTCCAGCAAATTGAATTAAAGGATCATACCACCCAAATCCATCGACAATTGCACCAAGGACAACCAGTGTACTCATCGTATGGGCAGGCGTCAATTTAAAGCCGTCCATCATCACCTGACCTAAGGTACAAATCGCACCACCAACTAAAAATGCCCATAAATAAATCATTAGTACCCCTCACTTTCCATACATACAGCATGGGCGATACAAGGAATCGTTTCACCTTGTTGATAGGATAATGGGGAAAGTAACGCGCCGGTGGCCACTACGAGAATCCTTTTCGGCTTGCCTGTCGTTAGCATCGTCAATAAATGGCCATAAGTTACAACCGCCGAACACGCACACCCACTGCCACCAGCCATGATGTCTTTTTGTTTAGCAAAATCATAAATCATCATCCCGCAATCATCATAGACGGTCTGTTCGATCGGGATGTTCTGTTGCTGCATCAGTTCAAGGGCAATTGTTTTGCCCACACTCGCTAAATCACCGGTGACGATAAGATCATAATCTTTCGGCGTGCGATTAAGGTCGCTCAAGTGCATTTTTATTGTATCAACAGCCGCAGGCGCCATCGCTGCGCCCATGTTGAATGGATCTTTAATACCCATATCAACAACTTTACCGATTGTTGCCGAACTTATGCGTGGTCCACTACCACCCAACGCTACGACTGCCGCACCTGCGCCTGTCACCGTATATTGCGCAGTTGGTGGTTTTTGCGAACCGTATTCGGTTGGGTATCTGAACTGTTTTTCCGCCGTACTGTTATGGCTAGATGTTGCCGCAAGCGCTGTTCTAGCAGCTCCTGCATCGACCCATTGCGACGCAATCGCAAGGCTAAGCATCGAAGTGGAACATGCACCAAACACACCGACATATGGAATCGCCAAGTTGCGGGCAGCAAAACTACTGCTGATAATTTGGTTCATCAAATCGCCACCAGCCATGAAATCAATATCCTCGGTCTGTTTGCCTGCTTTGCTAATCGCCAACTCACAAGCACGTTCAAACAAAAGTCGCTCTGCCTTTTCCCAACTCGGCTGTTGCAACATCGGATCATCGTTAATTTCATCGAAGCAATCAGTGAGTGGCCCTTTGCCCTCATCTGGTCCAACAACAGTGGCTGTAGCGATAATTGTTGGTTTCTGATTGAATTCCCACGTTTGTTTGCCTCTTCGCATCAGGAACCTCCTAGACTTTTTAGGATGAGATGTACAAGCCCAACCACGAATGCTGCAACCGTTCCGTAGACAATAACCGCCCCTGCCAATTTGAACATATTTCCTCCGACACCGAGCACAAGTCCTTCTGCGCGATGTTCAATCGCAGCAGAACTCATGGCGTTCGCAAATCCCGTTACCGGCACTGCAGAACCTGCACCTGCCCATTGGGCGAACTTATCATAAACTCCGAACGAAGTAAGTAAAACGGAAATCATAATCAAGATGGCGACAGTCGGATTACCCGCCGCTTTCCGATCAAAGTCAAACCAATGAACCATCGCCTCGGTAATGGCCTGTCCGAATACGCAAATCGCACCGCCTGCAACAAATGCTTTGAGCATATTTGTTCCGAGTGGCCGAGGTGGTTCATTTTGCTTAGCTAATGCCTGATAGTTCGCCTGCTCCTTTTGTTGCTGTTGTTGTTTATGTTGTTTCTGTGCCGTTTGACGATCGACTTTGGCCATTACGTCTGTCCTCCCGCAATTGGAATCATCAGCACTTCTTCAGCTAATAATGCAGCATTATTTTTATAAAAATCGACGAAGGTTCGCACGACATCATCGCGCTCATATTCATCTTGATTCACATAAATATATAGGGGTCTTGCGAGTGTATACGAACCATCACGGATCGTCTTAGTCGTCGGGATAACCGGTTGAATCGCTCGCTTCGTATCTGTAATCCCGATTGCAATCACTTTTCCTTTATTCTCCTGGTAGTAGCCATAGCCAAAATAACCAATCGCATAGGGATCGCCCGCTACCCCCTTAACCAGTACATTGTCATCCTCACTTTGGGTAAGTTGATCGAGTCGTTGCACTTTTTTGGTTTGATTAATGTGTTCGGTGAAGAACTCAAATGTCCCGGATGCACTTCCCGGCGTGTACAGGCGAATCAATTCATTCGGGAAGCCTGTCGTCCCCGGGATATCTGACCAACGTTTGACTGTGCTTCCTTGCTCAAAAATGGCTTTCAATTGTGCGACAGATAGTTGTTTCGTCCATGTGTTTTTCTTGTTGATGACAACCGTGATTCCATCCATCGCAACTTTCAATTCGGTATAGGCAATCGCTGATTTCGTACACGCCGCTTTTTCCTGTTCAGAAATTGGACGAGATGCGTTCGCTATCTTTATTTCACCTTTACAAAATCGACTCATCCCAGTTCCAGTGCCTGATTCAGAAACCGTAATTTTCACATTAGGCTGATCTGCATGAAATTCCTCTGCAATCGCAGCCGTTAATGGGTAGACGGTGCTTGAGCCATCAATCGCTAATGTGCCATTTAATGATGAAGTCTCCTTCGAACACCCCGTGATAATTAAGCTTAAACAAATCCCGACAAGCATAATGATACGCATGGAAAACCCCCTTTACGGATAGAGGTAGTATTTCCGACTATGAAATAAAAAAACCTACATCTCAAAAGATGTAGGTTTGGGAATTACTTATTATTATTTCAATTTTTTCGCTTCTGCTTTATATTGTGTTGAAGTTAAGTTGATCATTAGAACTTCTTTTGCAAGAATTGGGGCATTGGCAATATAGAACTTCATAAACTCATTTTCAAGTGTGCCTTTTTTTAACTTCGTATTGTTAACATATACATACAATGGACGGGCTAAAGTATAAGAACCAGAAATAATTGTCGTGCGAGATGGAACAACGGCTTTCGTTTGCTTCTTAGCAGAATCCAACAAATTCACTGCATTTAATTTAGATTTATTCTCTGTATAGTAACCAAATCCAAGGTACCCAATTGCATATTTATCACCCGAAACACCTTTAACGAGAACGTTATCATCTTCAGACAATGTTACATCTTCTGTACGTTGCACGTTCTTCGTTTTATTAATGTGTTCAGTAAAGAACTCATATGTACCAGACGCAGCCCCTGGGGAGTAAATTTTAATTTTCTCAGCAGGCCAGTCTTTATTAATGTCAGACCAATTTTTGATTGTACTTCCCTTTTGGAAAATGGCTTTTAATTGCTCTGTTGTCAATTCTTTCGCCCATGTATTTTTTTGGTTCGTAATGACTGTAATTCCATCAAGTGCAACGTTAAAAGCTGTGTACTTCACACCTTTCGCCTTACAAGCTGCAACTTCTTTTTCGTTGATCGCACGAGAAGCGTTTGCGATGTTGATTTCACCTTTACAGAAACGCGTCATGCCTGTTCCCGTACCAGACTCAGAAACGGTTGGCTTTACGTTTCGGTTCTCAAGTGTAAATTCTTCTGCAATGGCAGCCGTTAATGGATAGACCGTTGAGGACCCATCAATGTTTAAACTACCTTTCAATTTGGAAGCGGCGAATGCGCTAGTGCTCGTTAACGCGAGAGAAAGTGCAAGGGTTGCTACAACTGTTTTACTTAATACGGATTTAAACAATTCATTCACTCCTGTTAAGTTATTGTAAAGATTTACTCTATCTACTATACATTATGTAAAGGAATTGTAAATTCTGTGTTTACATTAATCGCAAGATTTGTAAAAAACACAAAAAAGCAGCCCATCTCGAAAGATGAACTGCTTTTGAAGACGATAATTACTTCACTTTCTTTTGCTCTACTTTGTATTGGGAAGAAGTCAAGCTAACCATCAACACTTCTTTGGAAAGCGTTGCTGCATTCTTCATGTAGAATTTCATGAATTCATTTTCAAGTTTACCTTTTTTCAATACTTTCGTATTTACGTATACATACAATGGACGAGCAAGTGTGTAAGAACCAGAGATGATCGTAGTACGCGTAGGTTCAACTGCTTTTGTTTGTTTCTTTGCAGAATCTAACAAGTTAACAGCGTTCAACTTGGATTTGTTTTCTAAGTAGTAACCGAAACCGAAGTAACCAATTGCGTATTTATCACCTGCTACACCTTTAACTAGTACGTTGTCATCTTCAGACATTGTTACGTTTGCTGTACGTTGTACGTTTTTTGTCTTGTTAATGTGCTCTGTGAAGAACTCGTAAGTACCCGATGCTGCACCTGGGGAATAAATTTTAATTTCTTCGTTCGGCCAAGCAGCGTTAATATCAGACCATTTGGAAATTTTGCTATCTTTTTGGAAAATTGCTTTTAATTGATCTGTTGTCATTTCTTTTGCCCAAGTATTGCCTTGGTTTGTTACAACTGTAATACCGTCAAGTGCTACTGTGAAAGCTTGGTACGTGATCCCTTTTGCTTTACATGCAGCAACTTCTTTAGAGTTAATTGCACGGGAAGCGTCTGCGATTACAATCTCACCATTACAGAAGCGAGTCATACCAGTACCTGTACCGGACTCAGAAACTGTGATTTTAACGTCTTTGTTTTCGATGCGGAATTCTTCAGCAACTGCTGCAGTCAATGGATATACTGTAGAAGATCCATCGATTGTAATTGTACCTTTTAATTTGGATGCTGCCATTGCACCGCTTGCACTTACTACCATGCTCAATGCTACTGTTGCCAAAACTGTCTTTTTCATTACGGATTTAAACAATTTAACCACTCCTATAATAGTATAAGTCCCACACCTTTATGATGCGGGACTTATGTTAATATTGGATTTGATTTTATCGTTTGTTTTGTTAAACATTTGGGGTAATTGTAAAGGTTGTCTTTACAATTCCTTAACCAAATCGACCAGAAATGTAATCTTCTGTACGTGAATCACGCGGATTTGAGAAAATCACATTCGTATCGTTCACTTCAATAATTTCACCATTCAAGAAAAAGGCTGTCTGATCAGCAACACGCGCTGCTTGTTGCATATTGTGCGTAACCATGACAATCGTATATTTGTTCTTCAATTCACGAACCAATTCCTCAACTTTAATTGTGGAGATTGGATCCAAAGCCGCTGTCGATTCATCCATCAATAAGATGTCTGGATTCACGGCAAGTGCACGTGCGATACAAAGACGTTGTTGCTGACCACCAGAGAGACCAAAGGCAGAACGTTTCAAATAATCCTTCACTTCATCCCACAACACTGCATTTCGCAAACTTTCCTCAACGATTTCATCAAGAATGCTTTTCTTCGTAATCCCGTGTGCACGTGGACCATAAGCAATATTGTCATAAATCGATTTCGGGAATGGATTTGGTTGTTGGAATACCATACCGACTTTTTTGCGAAGCATCTCAACGCTTACATCTTTCGAGTAAATATCATTTCCTGCGATTGATACAAGACCCTCTACTCGGCAACCTTCAATCCGATCATTCATACGATTGATGGTGCGAAGTAAAGTCGATTTCCCGCAACCGGATGGTCCAATAAAAGCCATGACGGAATTTTGAGCGATATCTACGTTCACTTTTTTTAATGCATGAAACTGTGTATAGAACAAATCAACATCTTTAATTTGAATTAATGCATTAGAAGTTGTCGCACTCATTATGGATGCTACCTCGTCTCTTCGATTAAATATTTTTTTGATATTTGTTACGAATCACAACAGCCGTGATATTCATGACCACTAACAGAACGAGCAAGACGATGATACCGGATGCAGCAAGCTGTTGGAACTCGATGCGCGGCAATCCAATCCAGTTGTAAATCTGCAAAGGCAATACCGTAAACTGATCAAGTAAGTTTGCTGGCAAGAATGGTACGAAAGTCGCCGCTCCGATAACAACCAAAGGAGCAGTCTCCCCAATCGCACGAGAGACAGATAAGATAACGCCAGTTAAAATACCGGGAATTGCAGAAGGTAATACAGCATTCTGAACCGTCTGCCATTTCGTTGCACCGAGTGCGAACGAAGCATCACGACGAGCGGCAGGCACTGCTTTAATCGCTTCTTGGGAAGAAACAATGATTACAGGTAAAACTAACAATGTCATTGTAAAGATACCTGCCAACAAGCTATTACCTAAGTTCAGTAACTGTACAAAAATAGTCAGACCAAGAATTCCATATACGATAGATGGAATACCAGCTAATGTACTAATACAAACCTGAATAAAATTGCTCACAGGCCCTTTCTTCGCGTACTCGACTAAATAGATCGCTGCACCTACACCAATGATAAAGGATAATGGAGCAAGAATAAGCAACATGTAAATGGAACCAATTAAGGCAGAAACTAGCCCCGCACGAGATGGTAAGCGGGAAGGGAAATTCGTAAACAACTCAGGACGCAAGAAGTGAATCCCATCAATGAGGATATCGATGATTAGAATCATTAGAACAATAATCCCGATTGAAGTACTAGCCAAGAAAATCAATTGATTGATTTTATCCTTGTTGCGACGACGTTGTGTCTTAGCATGCAATTGCGCATCCGTCATGTTCATGGATTAGTACTCCTCTCTGAATTTCTTCGTAATATAGTTAGCAAAGATATTAATTAATAATGTAATTAAGAATAGCGTTAAACCTACCGCATAAATCGTTCCGTACTCAACACCACCACGAGCAACATCACCCATCGAAACTTGTACAATGTACGCTGTCATCGTCTGGATACTTTCAAGTGGGTTTAATGTTAATACCGGCGATCCACCAGCTGCTACCGTCACAATCATCGTCTCACCAATCGCACGAGAAAACCCTAATACGAATGAAGCGATAATCCCAGATAACGCTGCTGGCACAACGATTTTCAAGGCAACTTCTAGACGTGTAGCACCTAGAGCGAAAGCACCATTGCGCATGGCACGAGGAACTGCATTCATCGCATCTTCACTTAACGAAGAAATCATCGGGATAATCATAATCCCCATCACGATACCCGCACTCAATGCATTAAACAAACTCGTTTCAGGCAAAATCCACTGAATAAATGGAGAAACGACACTCAATGCAAAGTACCCGTAAACGATTGTAGGTACACCTGCTAAAATTTCAAGAACTGGCTTAAGCACTCTACGAACACCATCAGATGCATACTCACTTAAATAAATCGCCGATGCTAGTCCAATTGGAATAGATACGATACAAGCAATCACAGTAACAAGTAGAGTACCCGTCAGTAACGGAAGAACGCCAAATTCTTTCCCCTCTTCAGCTAATGGGAACCATTGCGTACCTGTCAAGAAATCGATTACTGGTACCTGTTTAAAGAAGTTAATTGACTCAGAGAATAAGGCATAAATGATCCCTAATAACGTTAATACAGATACAAGTGCACATAAAAACAATAAAGTTGGTACAATCTTATCTGCTAAATGAGAACGATTGTTTTTGAACATATCCAAATTTGTTTGGTTTGGTGCGGACATGTGGATGCCCCTTTCATACGTAGTTAATTTAGATATTAGTTTTCTAATGTTATCTTGCATGTATAGAATTGTTAACGGAATGTAAAATCTTTGTCAAACAATGTTGATAAAACGTTTACAAACAAAAAGAAGGCTGCCCCAAAGACAGCCCCCCCACTTACATAAATTGCTCAATTGAATCCAGCTGTTCACGCATTTTTTTAGCCGATGCACTGAAACGCTGTTTCTCATCATCGTTCATTGGAACCTTAATCACTTCACGTACACCCGTGCGATCAACGATACACGGTACGCCTAAATATACATCGTTGTTGCCGTGGAAATCTTCTAATAATGTGGATACGTTCAAGATTGCACCTTCATCACGCAGAATCGCAGTAACAATGCGATCAAGTGCCAATGCAATCGCATAATACGTCGAGCCTTTGGCCTTGATAATCCCATATGCAGCATTTTTGGTATCTTCATGCAGTTGATGTTGTTCTTCTTCTGTGAACTCCAAGTGCATCCCCGCTAAATTCGTTAGACTCCAAAGTGCTAATTCCGAATCTCCATGCTCGCCTACAATATGGGCATGTACACTGCGCGGATCCATGTTCTTCTGTTCGCTAATCAGGTAACGCAAACGCGCTGTATCTAACAACGTACCACTACCAACAACACGATTCATCGGATAGCCAGAACGCTTCCAAGTAAAGTAAGACATAATGTCGACCGGATTGGTCGCCACCAAAAGAATCGCATCTTTCGTGTACTTCACAATGTTATCAACAATACCTTCAAAAATGCCCACATTCTTTTTCAATAAATCAAGGCGCGTTTCCCCAGGTTTTTGAGCGGCACCTGCAGCAATGATAATAATATCTGCCCCTGCACAATCCTCGTAGTCCCCTGCACGTACCGTAGTCTTACCAATGAATGGCATCGCGTGATTCATATCCAGCGCATCACCGAATGCTTTTTCTTTGTTGTAATCAATTAAGACTAACTCCGTTGCTCGTCCTCTTAATAACAATGTGAATGCTGTCGTCGAGCCAACCATCCCCGCACCAACTATGACAATCTTAGTTCCTCTCGCTGCTTCCATCGTTTACGCCTCCTAATAATTGTGGCTTGTCCACTTCTAGTGTACGCGATATTCATCGCGTTTCTTTCATAAAAGCTTGGTACAATTTCATTAGCGCACGCTTCTCTATCCGAGAAACATAGGAGCGTGAAATACCTAACGCATTTGCAATTTCACGTTGCGTTCGTTCTTCTCCACCATATACGAGGCCAAACCGATACGCAATCACTTCCTTTTCCCGAACATCCAGGACATGCAAGTGTTTATAAATTTTCGAACGTTCTAATTGATTCGCCACTTGATTATGAACCTCATCCGGGTCTGTCCCGAGTAAATCAATCAAGCTCATCTCGTTTCCTTCCTTATCCGTTCCAACAGGTTCATTCAACGAAACATCTTTCCGCGTCTTCTTAGCAGCCCGCAAAACCATTAAGATTTCATTCTCAATACATCGCGCTGCAAAAGTCGCTAACTTCGTCCCCTTGCCCGGCGAGTAATTTTCAATCGCTTTAATTAACCCAATCGTTCCAATTGAAATTAAATCTTCTTGCTCTTGCCCAGTATTGTCATACTTCTTCACAATATGCGCTACCAAGCGAAGGTTGTGTTCAACTAACTTGTTTCTTGCAGCCTCGTCGCCCTCACTCATACGTCGAAGGGCATCTGCTTCTTCTTGTTCACTGAGAGGTTTCGGAAACACGTTATTTTTAACAAATGCAACAAGGACCTGTAATTGATGAATGAATATAGCTATCGCAGTAAATATCCCCGACATCTTCCTGCACCCCCTATTGATTCGCAATCATTTGCGTGTATCAAGTATATGAGCGTGATGTAAGAATTCTGTCTGTCCGACATTATCGAGTCAATTGTCCCTGCTTCAGTTCAACCACGCGATCCATGCGACTTAAATCTTCGATACTATGGGTAATCCAGAGGACTGTCTTTCCTTGCAAGACTGTCTCCATCGCCTGCCAAAATGCTTGTTCGGTCGATGCATCTAAGCCTGTCGTTGGCTCATCCAATAGGACGATTGGTGCATCGTGCAATATTGCTCGAGCAAGAGCGAAGCGCTGGCGTTCACCACCTGAAAAACGCATGCCCCACTCGCCAACTAATGTATTTAAACCATCTGGTAGTGATTGAACAAGTGGGCCTAATTGCGCAATGGTAATCGCACGCTCTAACTCATCTTTCGTCGCACTTGGCTTCGCCAATCGCAAATTCTCTTCAATCGTAGCATGGAAGAAATAAGGGTTTTGTGGAACAACAGAAATCCATTCTCGTACCATCTCTTCCTTGAGCATATGCAATTCAATACCACCTAGTTTCACGGACCCTTCCTGATAGGGGACCATCGCTGCCAACACTTGTTGCAGCGTACTTTTGCCAGCACCACTTTCACCAACAATGGCCAGATGTTCGCCCGCACCAACATCCAAATGGATGTCCTGCAATGCATACGTATTTGAACCTTCGTAGCGAACAGATAAACCTTGAATCGCAATCGAACGGTTTGCCGGCTTCAAATCTTCCATACATGCTGGATCAATCCGATGTGTACCTTGTACATCCGCGGCAATCCCAAAGAAATGTTCGGCTGCTACACGTGTCTGCGCCAAATTTTGAAACGCAAGTGGCAAAGGTGAAATCGCTTCGAAACAAGCGAGCGTAATGAGCACCGTAACTGGGATTGCCCAACCTTCCATGCGTGCGCCAGAAACCAAAAAGACAGAATAGACAAGGACGAACCACATTGTAATGTTCACGATACCCAGCATCGCTGCACTCATCGCTGCCATCACGCGGTTATTTTTATCTCTGACATAATCTAACTCTGTCTGAAGCTGTTCAATGCGCGCGACTGTCCGATCTAATTGACCATTTACAAGTAATTCACTCATCCCAGCAACTAAATCACCCGTTTGTACATACAAGTCTGCTTTAAGTTCAGTATCCTTAACACCATGCGTGCGAGCTAGTCGATAACTAATCCAAGGAATTAATGTGCCACCAAAAATCATCATTCCGAGCAAAATTAATCCTAATCCCAATCCGAACTGCAACAAAATTACAAAACCAAGCACCGCAGTCATGATCGCAATCAAAGGTGGCGCGAGCACTCTCAAGTAGAAATACTGTAATTGCTCAACATCACTAATGATCGAACCGAGTACATCCGCACTTCGACGGGATTGTAACAACGTTACCGCTTTCGGTTCTAATTCTCCGTAAATCCACACACGTAATCGTGCTAAAATCCGGAAAGTAACATCATGGGAGGTTAGTCTTTCAACATAACGAAACACGCCACGCGATAAACCGAAGAAACGAACCCCGACGATGGGTACCCACAACAGCAGAATTGTCTCAGGCTGTAAAGCAGCATGGGCAATCAAGTAACCCGATGTTCCCATCAAGCCGATATTCGCAGCAATCGTTAAAAAGCCGAGCACAGTTGCCAAAATAGCCCGTGAGCGAAACGGCTTAACAAAAGCAATCAATTTCACTAAAGCGCTCATTCCGTTACACCCCCGATCTCAATTACTTGATCAGCGAGTTCTGTCATCGCCATGCGATGAACAACAAAAATGGCTGTTCGTCCCTGTAAATAATCCGACAATGCCCTAATGATCGCTTGTTCACTTTCAACGTCAAGTTGAGCCGTAGGTTCATCCATCATTAAGACGGGTGCGTTTTTAAAAATGGCTCGAGCAAGTGCAACTCGACTTAACTGACCACCGCTTAATCGCGGCACTTCATCAACGACCGTTTCGTAACCATCTTTCATTTGCATGATAAATTCATGTGCGTATGCACGCTCAGCTGCCAATTGCACTTCAACCATGCCCGCATCCGGTTTCGACAAGCGGATATTATCGGCAATTGTCCCGTTGAATAGATGCGCTGTCTGCGAGACCATGGCAAATTGATTACGCCACCAGGCGATATCAATCTCTGCTAAGTCAACATCGTTAATCAGTATGCGTCCTGATGTCGGACGAATGAATCCTTGAATCAATTCAAGTATTGTTGACTTACCGGCACCTGTTGGACCTACTAACGCAAGGTGTTGACCTGCTTTCACGATAAAACTCAATTCTTGCATGACAGGTTTATCCGCCCCTGGATATTGGAACGTAACCTTATCAAATTGGATGGAAAATCCGTAAGAACTCACCAGTTGGCGTCCACCATCACGGGCCAAATACCCCATCGGTGCAGCATCAAGAACTGCGAAAATCCGTTGTGCCGCTGCTGTCCCATTCGCTCCTGCATGGAACTGCGTCCCTAGCGCACGTACCGGCAAATAAAACTCCGGCGCTAACAACAGCACCAAATAGGCATGTTCAAAGCCAATATCTCCCTGTATGAGGCGCAGCCCCAGAAACACTGCAATAACCGCAGTACTTAACGTAGCAAATAACTCCATCACAAATGCGGATAAAAAAGCCAAATACAACGTACTCATTGTCGCTTGGCGATGTCGCTCGCTAATTTCAGCGATGATTTGAAGTTGCGCTTTGCTGCGATTAAATAACTTCAATGTCGTTAGGCCTCGTAACACATCAAGAAAATGGCCGCCAAGTAGCCCAAGCATTTTGAATTGTTTCTCCGTTCGTTGTCGCGTCGTAACACCAATTAATATCATGAACAGAATAAGTAGAGGGAATGTAAAAGCTAAGACAACAGCAGTCACCCAATCAATCTTCACCACGAGGATAAAGACAGCGAATGGCAACATGATGGAAAGCGCTAATTGCGGCAAATATTTTGCAACAAATATTTCGAGTTGTTCAACACCCTCAACGATCGTCGACAATAACTCGCCGCCACGTTCCCCTTTCACATATGCCGGTCCTAACTCGCTAATACGACGAACGAGCCGCTTACGCAGCTCGCCCTTCACCCTAACGGCCATTTGCGCAGAGACGTACTCGGCACCAAAGTGTACGAGGCTTCGAATCACGATCCATGAGAGTAAAATATAGAGGGGAGGCAATAACTGCATGAATGACTTTCCTTGTAAGAACGCATCATCCGTCACACGTGCCAAATAAACGGCCTGAACAATGATGAGCACTCCTCCGATAAGTCCTAACACGATACTGCCTACCAACATTTTTTTTGCTACCTGATCTTGCTCGAATAACCGTTTTTTCATGTTACTAATAGTCCAAGTGGCTGTCCGCTGTTACGCGTTTGCGGAATACCCAATACGTCCAGATGGTATAGCCTAGAACAATCGGTACCATTGTCAAAGCAACGACTGTCATAACTTTTAATGTATATGGACTTGATGAAGCATTGTAAATTGTTAAACTCCATTCCGGATTTAATGAACTAATCATCAAATTCGGGAACAGCGATTTAAATACCGTAACGGTTGACAACACAATCGTCAGACCTGTCATTAGGAATGCCCAGCCAAACCGATTTCGTTGTAATAAGAAACGCACCGAGAATAATGCAATCCCAGCTAGCAATGGAATCATCCCTGGGTTGATTGAATCTTTGAACATGTCTGTCTCGTAGTAACTCAAGATAACGAAGATGAATGTTACAAACGTCGTCCAAGCACCAATTTTTAGCGCAAAATGCTTCACACGTTCCTTAATGACCCCATCTGTCTTCAAGGAAAGGAATATCGCACCATGCAACAAGAACATCATCACTACGCTTACCCCTGCAAAGAGGGAATAAATGTTGATTAAATCCCAGAATGAACCTACGTAGTTCATGGATTCATCAATTTTCACACCGCGCATAAAGTTTGCCAATGCGACCCCCCACAATAACGGCGGTAACGCAGAGCCAAAAAAGATCACCCAATCCCATGTCTTGCGCCAAGTAGCGTTTACAACTTTGGAACGGAATTCGAAAGCCACGCCACGTCCAATCAATGCCAACAACATTAAGAATAACGCCATGTAAAACCCACTAAATAAGGTTGCATACCAATGTGGGAACGCTGCAAAGATCGCTCCACCTGCAGTAATAAACCATACTTCATTGCCGTCCCAGAATGGTCCAATTGTATTTATCATTACACGTCGCTCGGTATCCGTCTTCGCAATGAACGGCAATAGCATCCCAACACCAAAATCAAAGCCTTCTAAGAAGAAAAATCCTATAAATAGTACAGTGATTAAAATAAACCATAATGTCTCTAATGCCATGTTGCACACCTCCCTCTCAATTAGAATGTATTCACATTAATTTCTTGATTGTATTTACCATTTACATAATCCTCTGTCCCTCTTCGGATATAACGAATAAATAAGAACACAAGCACAGCGGCCAAAATTCCATAAACAATCGTAAATCCGATAAACGATGTTGCAACCATACCTGTGCTAACCGTTGGTGAGACGCCATCACTTGTCTTTTGGAGGCCAAATACAACCCAAGGTTGACGTCCAACCTCACGCATAATCCAACCGGAAGAATTGGCGATGAACGGCAATGCAATTGCCCATGGCATCAACCTTAAATACCAACGGTTTTCAAGAAGTTTGTTGCGTAAAGTCAAGAATGTGCCGTACATCGCAAGCAAAATCATCAAAACGCCTGCACCAACCATGATGCGGAAACTCCAGAACGTTGTGCGCACCGGTGGAATATAGTTTCCAGGACCATATTTTTCTTCATATTGTTCTTGCAACTCAAGCATACCCGGAACGCTACCTTCAAATTTGTTATAAGCAAGTACAGATAACGCACCCGGAATATCAATTTGAATTGTATTTTTATGACCCGTAGAATCAATAAATGCAAATGCGGTCCAAGCTGCTGGATCACCACTTGTTTCCCATAACGCTTCAGAAGCAGCCAGCTTCATCGGTTGATTTTCCACCAAATATTGTGCCTGGCTATGACCAACTACTGCTACCATGAAGCTTGCCACCAAACCAACAACAATCGCGATTTGGAATGAAGGTTTGAATACGTTTATTTCTTGCTTTCTCAATAATTTATATGCACTTACACCAGCGATGAAAAGCGACCCCGTTGATAATGCAGCAAAGAATACATGTGGGAAAGTGACCCACAGTTGCTTCGTCGTTATCAATGCGAAGAAGTCTACTAATTCAGCACGACCATTACGCATGACATAGCCGACAGGTTCCTGCATGAAGGAATTTGCTGTGAGAATCCAAAAAGCAGAAATCGTTGTACCAAGTGCAACTAACCATATCGCGGCTAAGTGAATTTTCTTCGGCAGTTTATCCCAACCAAAAATCCAAACCCCAATGAATACTGACTCTAAAAAGAAGGATACGAGTGCTTCCACCGCTAGCGGTCCACCAAAGACATCCCCGACATAGCGCGAGAAATTAGACCAGTTCATGCCGAACTGGAATTCCTGCATAATCCCTGTTACAACACCGACCGCAAAGTTAAGTAAGAACAATTTGCCCCAAAACTTTACCATGCGCTTGTAAATTTCATCTTTCTTGACGAGGTAGAACGTCTGCATCAAAGCTATCGTAAATACCAAGCCAATTGACAATGGAACAAACAAGAAGTGATAAACAGTCGTTACGGCAAACTGCCATCTTGCCAAATCCAAATTATCCATATCTTTCATCTCCTCTCAAACTAAAGTCATTATAAATTTCAACCGCTTATGCAAATGTGACATTTGTCACTATCGTACATCTTTCATTGTTCAAATATGAGCTTTCTCACAAAACGTTCAAACTTATCCTGTGAACATTTGTTCACAAAAACAAAAACATTTGACAAAAGTTATACAGATTTGTATAGTGTTTGTATAAGAAGTATTTAAGCTTCTCACTAAGGAGACATCATTATGAAAAATGAATCCCGCATTTACCCTCTGACAATTGCACAAGTACAATGGCAAATGGATGATTTACAAGATGCATTTCGAATGGCCGGCATTGAGCCAACGAAAGAACAGTTAAACCAATTAGCTGTGGATGATAATATTCTTAATTTTGTACAAGACTTATTGAAAGTTGCTGGTACGCAAGTGCTGGCTGATATGATTAAAGAATTGTATGAGTCGAGTGAGACGAACTCCTCTACATTGAAAGCAGTACACTAATTTAGTTTCTTCTCCCCCTCTTTCCCATCACTCTTCTGAGTTGATGGGATTTTTATGTTTAAATAATGGTATACTAGCCGCAGAATACTGATTGAAAGAGTGATATTTATTATGGCGAAATTAATTTTTGTTGTAGGTGTAGCTGGCACCGGGAAATCGACTGTTGCCCGAGCATTGACTAAACAATTTCCAAGCATTTATTTAGATCGTGACACCGCAGCTGGACGTTACACGGATTTGTTCCTGGCACACAATGGATTAGATCCGGATGACCGTGATTCAGCGTTTTTCTTAACGCATTGCCGAGATGTTGAATATGATTTAACAATGGATGTCGCGCTTGAAAACCTGGATTTAGGGAAAGATGTTATCCTTATTTCACCTTTCACAAAGGAACTTAAGGATGCGAATTGGATTACACAACAACTTCAGCGAATTGGGCTAACCTTAAATGATGTGTCTGTGAAAGTCATTGTAGTTTATCTTAGCGACATGAACGTACAGCGCGAACGCATTATCGGACGGGCGACAGAACGCGATCGTTGGAAACTTGATAATTGGGATGAATATGCCAAAAGATTGAAAGATCCAGAAATCAACTGGCCGATTCCAGCGACTTCGATTCTTAAATTCGATAATTTGCTTGAATTATCTGAAAAAAAAGTCAAAGAATTGGTTGAATTTGTTGAAAAATAAAGACAATTCACTATACTTCTTGTAAAATAGTGGTAAGTAGTAGATTAATTAAAGGAGGTGATCCATTTGGCATCGATTAAGAGTAAAGCAGATGTTGAGCAATTCTTAAATGCATTCTCTACATTTGCAGCGAAAGACGAAGTAGGTAACAAGAGTTATATTGTTGTTGCCGACAAAGATCGTGGTGGGGATTTGACAATCATGCAATACCCAAGCGGTGCATGGACCACCCACGGTAAAGGCGCTGACTACAGTGATGCTTCCGAGACAGCTGTAAGTGCCGAAGAGTTGACTGCATTGGTTTGGAAGAACCGTTCTGCAATCAACAAAGCGTTGAAAGGCTAATCCTTTCAACAACAAAAGGCTTGAATGGATATCCTCCATTCAAGCCTTTTTTCTTGCACATTTAAGGCAGATTAGCGTCTTAAAAACTGCCAAGTTCAATAAGAAAACCCATCAAGGCGGAAAACCGCCCTAATGGGTCGCAGTTATTCACTATTTCCTAATTTCCAGAACGACCGTCGATAACCCTTCCACTTCTAGTGAAAGATCATCGAGTTGTTCAATGTGTTCTTGCCCGAACAATGCTTTCCACTCCCCTAATGCAGGAAGTTGAACATGAATTGATCCATGATTCGCATTAAATAATACATATAAGTGCTTAGAAGTATCCCCACCGGCATATGCACGAAGTGTAAAGCCAATTGCGTGTCCTGGTGTATCTTCAAAGACTAGATGTTCTTTAATTTGCGCCGTAGTTGGCATACGGAATGCTGAGTGATTGCGACGAACAGCTATTAAGCGTTTCACATAATTAATATCATCCTGATGTTGGGCTGCGCGTTCCCAGTCGATGCGATTAATTTCATCAGGCAAATTATAGGAATTCTCTAGTCCGAATTTCGTACGCATGAATTCTTGCCCTGCATGAATAAACGAAATCCCCTGACTCAATAAGACGATTGCCGTCGATAATCGCTGCATCCGTCTGCGTGTACGACGCGTGTCATACCCATTCGTCAATTTCAATTTATCCCACATCGTATGATTGTCATGACATTCAACATAGTTCACATTCTGGTTCGGTTCCGCCACAATAGAATGAATATACTCATTATACGGAATACCGCCAACAATACCCTTACGCACTTCATTCTCGAGGAATTTCCCACCGCCAACGAAACCTTGTGCGCGTTCTTCGAACGGATTCCCTTTCAACGTGTTTCGCAAAGAGTCATTAAACTGACCTACCCCAGGCATTTGCCAAGAGTTATAAATATTCGCCTTCTTCGAATCATCCATCGCGGTATTCAAATACCAGCCTTCGCCGATCAGAACCATACCTGGATCTATCTTTGTCAACATGGAGCGAACTTGATTCATCGTCTCAATATCGTGCAAGCCCATCAAGTCAAAACGGAAGCCATCAAAATGATATTCCGTCGCCCAGAACTTCACTGAATCCAAAATAAACTTACGCATCATTAAGCGTTCAGAAGCAGTATCATTCCCGCAACCCGAACCGTTAGAAAGATTCAACGCAGTCTTATCCCAGTAGCGGAAGAAATAACCCGGAACTAATTTACCAAGCGCATTACTATATGCATCGGCTACGTGGTTGTAAACCACATCCATGATTACGCGCAAGCCTGCATCGTGGCAAGCTTGAATCAAATGCTTCAATTCCTTGATACGTGTCAAAGGCTCATAAGGATCAGTCGCGTAGTAACCTTCCGGCACGTTGTAGTTCTTAGGATCATAACCCCAATTGTAAGTCGTACCATCTGGTGCAGTCTCATCCACACTCTTCGAACTATATTGCGCCACCGGCAACAATTGAACGTGCGTAACGCCAAGGTTCACAATGTAATCTAAACCTGTAGCAATGCCATTCGGACCCTTTGTACCACGTTCAGCAGCGCCCAAATATTTCCCTTTGTGATGTGCGCCACTTTGAGGATGAATCGTTAAATCGCGAACATGTAATTCGTAAATAATCGCATCCGTCTGATGCAAAAATGGCGGTCGAGCCGTTGTCCATTTATCTGGATTGGACTTCTTCAAGTCGACAATCGCCGATTTATCACCATTTACTGCAACCGCAAAGGAATACGGATCCAATACCTCATTAAACTGGCGACCCACTAATACTTTATACGTATATAACCAACCTTCAAGCGATTCTTCAACCGTGAGCACCCACGTCCCGCGTGAACTTCGGTTCATCGGTATCTCTTTGATTGGTCTTCCTTCATTTGTCTTGTACAGAACCACATAGGCTGCAGAAGCAGTTGGTGCCCATACACGGAATGACGTCTTTGTCGGGAATAATCGAACCCCCAAATCATCGCCATCATAATAAAAGACCTCGTCAAACTCTGGATCGAATACAGATATCCCACCCGTTACTTCAGGATCTCCTAAATCCAGTTCATAATTGAGTTCTTTTTGCATGACCATTTCAGGCTCACCCCCTATTTTCTACAGCCTGCGCAAATTGCTCCAATGCTTGCGCCAATACTGAGCGCGGACAAGCAAGATTAATGCGCAATCGTCCTTCACCACCCGGTCCAAATACCGAGCCTTCACTAAAGGCAACACGTGCCTGGTTGAACATTAAATCCTTAATCCCTGCTACATCCAACGAAAGCGCTCGACAATCTACCCATAATAAGTATGTGCCTTCTGGTTTCATCGGCTTCAACATTGGCAAACGGTTCTGGATAAACGTTATCGCATAATCTGCATTTCCAGCAATATACAGTGTAAGTTCATCTAACCACGCATCACCGTAAGTGTAGCATGCTTCTGTCGCCACGGGACCAAAAAAGTTAACCATGTGAATGGATAAAGCCTTGACAAGTTTATCAAATATTCGCTTTATTCTCAAGTTAGAAATAACCGTGAATGCCGTCTGAAGACCTGGTAAATTAAATGTCTTGGAAGGCGCAAGTGTCGTAATTGTGCGCGCTGCAACCTCATCAGATAGTGATGCAAATGGGATATGTGTATGCCCAGGCATAATCATATCGCAATGAATTTCATCGGACACGACGATGACATCGTATTTAATGACAAGTGCTGCAAGTCGCTCTAAATCAGCGCGATCCCAGACGCGTCCTCCTGGATTGTGAGGATTACATAGTAGCATTAACTTAGCACCGTTTTGGAAAATATGTTCTAGTCCGTCAAAGTCCATTTCTAGACGTCCATTTACTTCGAGCAATGGGCTGTTAACAAGTTCGCGTTCGTTAAGATTAATGACATCGAAGAACGGATAGTACACAGGGGATTGAATGACCACTTGGCCGCCCTTCTCAGTGAAAGCTTGAACAGCGATACTAAGCGCTGGAACGATTCCTGGTGTATCCGTTAGCCACTCTTTCTTAAATGTCCAATTGTGACGACGAGCGAACCAACCTACAATCGAATCCATATAGGCGTCGTCGCGGATGGTATAGCCGTAAATCCCCTCTGCTGCACGTTGTTTCAACGCTTCAACAGCTTCTCTCGGACTTTCAACATCCATATCTGCTACCCATAGCGGGAGGATGTCTTTGTGTCCAAATAATTTCTCGGATTGATCCCATTTGTAGGAACGCGTATTGCTGCGATCAATAATTCGATCAAAATCAAAAGTCAACGGAATCACCTCAGTTTGTATTTACCATATGATAAGCGGTCTGCGTCAAACGCTCGAAGAAATAATCGCGCAATGGACCGTGTAAGTTTATGTCATTCATTGCTTCATTCATACAACCCAACCACGCTTCCGCATGTGTAGGTGTTATTGGAAAACGCATGTGTCTTGCACGCATCATTGGATGCCCGAATTCCATCGAGAACAACGGCGGACCTCCCAAAAATTGGGTCAGAAACATACGTTGTTTGCGTTTCACTTCCGCTTGTTCCGCTTCAAAAAGTGGCGACAGCAAGGGATGTGCGTATACTTTATCATAAAACGCATCAAGCAACGGTTCTAAGACTTGATCCCCACCAAGTTGCTCGAACGGCGACTGTTGTTCATTCATCATTTGTCATCTCCAAGTTGTGGTGGTCGGCGATGCTTCGTCGCTTGTTCAAAGGCATAGGCCAATTGAATCAGGCGATCATCGCTGAAAGCTGGACCGGTAAATGAAATTGCAAAAGGTACGCCATCACTCGTATGTCCAGCAGGGACATAGACGGAAGGTACCTCGGCTTTGGCCGCTAAGGCTGCCCCATGGAAGCTCGGGAATAGTAATGCATGTAGATGATGCTCATCTAAAGTGGCTTGAATCCCTTCTTGATTTGCCAATTTGCGATCCCGCTCCAAAGCAACCTTGTAGCCAGGTTCAGTGAAGCGTCCGGTGGTCTCCTGTTCACATCGTTCGAGAATGGATTGCCCATAGACAAGTGTTTGTTCTGCGTGTTCCCTATTATATGCAATTACCTGCTCCAAGGCATGTATGGAAGCGCCGGATTGTCCGAGGTAGCGGTTTAAGCTTCCTTTAAATTCGTAGGTAAGTACTTCCGTGTCTTGCAGTTGATCCACAGTTGCGATATCCGTGTGGTCTACGATGATGATGCCAAGTGCCTTCAATTCCTTGATTGCACGAGTAAATAATTCAAGTTGCTCTTGGGAGAGCTTGTCCATAAAGCCTTTACGTGGAATGCCGAGACGAAGCTCACGAAGGTTAAAGGCTGTGTTTTCGTTCAAGTTCGCTGTATAGTCGCGCGTTAGTTTATGCCAAGCTTGCCCGGTCGTTGGATCTTGTTCATCCGGACCGATGATGGCATTTAATAGTAATGCTGCATCATGAACAGTACGTGCCATAGGACCTGCTATATCACGGGTAATCGACAATGGTAGTATGCCAGTTCGGCTCACTAGACCCATCGTAGGGCGAATGCCGACTACGCCATTCTGGGAACATGGGTGTGCAATCGAACGTGCAGTTTCAGTACCAATCGCACCTGCGCAGAAGTTCGCTGCAAGTGCAACTGCACAGCCCGTCGAAGAACCTCCTGGATCAGCTGCGGCATGATAAGGATTGACAACTTGGCCATTCAGACTGGAGTAACCTGGTGGCATCCCTGATGTCATGAAATTGGCCCACTCTGTCATCGCGGCTTTACCTAATATGATAGCGCCTGCTTGACGAAGTTTCTTTACAATAACTGCGTCTTGCTTGGCATAATGGTTGGCAAGTGCAAGTGAACCAGCCGTCGTTGGCAAGGAATCTGCCGTATCGATATTTGCTTTCAGAAGGATTGGAATGCCATGTAAAGGTCCTCTTGGTCCTCTTGTCGCACGCTCTTCATCAAGTTGCTTCGCAAGCTGCAAAGCTTGTGGTTCTAATGACTCAACGGCTAATAATGTAGCCCCTTGTTTGTTGTGTGCAAAAATACGTTCGAAATAGGCTTGTGTCAGTTGAACCGCTGTTAATTCTCCACGATTCATCGCCTCCGCCATATCGGCAATCGTCCACTCACGAATATCAAATGCTGTCATCCCCTGATCGCCATCCTTTCGCTTTCCAAACTCTTGCAAATCATTATACCAAAACTTGTGAATCATCGCTCGTTTCTCTATAATTAGTGTAAGTTCTCAACTGAGAAAATTAATATATTTGGAGGCTAACAAATGGCACCGAAAAAATTACGTTCAGATATGATTACGAAAGGCTTTGACCGCGCACCGCACCGCAGCTTATTGCGTGCAGCTGGTGTGAAGGAAGAAGATTTTGGTAAACCGTTAATCGCAGTTTGTAACTCTTATATTGATATCGTTCCGGGTCACGTACATTTACAAGAGTTCGGCAAAATTGTTAAAGAAGCAATCCGTGAAGCAGGCGGTGTTCCGTTTGAATTCAATACAATCGGCGTAGATGATGGCATCGCGATGGGACACATTGGCATGCGCTATTCCCTTCCGTCCCGCGAAATTATCGCAGACTCCCTCGAAACAGTTGTAAATGCCCATTGGTTCGATGGCATGGTATGTATTCCGAACTGTGACAAGATTACACCTGGTATGATGATGGGTGCGTTGCGCGTTAATATTCCAACTGTATTCGTTTCCGGTGGTCCGATGAAAGCTGGTAAGACAAAAGAAGGGAAATCCATTTCGTTGTCTTCCGTATTCGAAGGTGTTGGTGCATTCCAAGCTGGTAAAATTGACGAAGAAAGTTTAACTGAACTTGAGCAATATGGTTGCCCAACTTGCGGTTCTTGCTCTGGTATGTTTACTGCAAACTCGATGAACTGCTTAGCAGAAGCGCTCGGACTTGCAATGCCAGGAAATGGAACAATTCTTGCAGTTGCTCCGGAACGTCGTGATTTTGTTCGCCAATCTGCCAAACAATTAATGAAATTGATTGAGATGGATTTAAAACCTCGTGACATTGTAACGGTTGAAGCAATCGATAATGCGTTTGCATTAGACATGGCAATGGGTGGTTCGACAAATACAGTTCTACACGTGCTTGCACTTGCACAAGAAGCTGGGATTGATTACCCAATTGCGCGAATTAATGAAGTAGCCGATCGCGTTCCTCACTTAGCGAAGATTGCTCCAGCTTCTGACTGGCATATCGAGGATGTTCACAATGCTGGTGGAGTTAGCGCTGTTTTGAATGAATTGTTAAAGAAACCAGGTGCACTGCATCCTGATCGCATCACGGTAACTGGGAAGACCATCGCAGAGAATGTAGCGAATTCACCTATCTTGAACGAAGAAGTTATTCATCCGCTCGACAAAGCCCACACTGCTCGTGGTGGCTTAGCGGTACTATTTGGCAATTTGGCTCCAGAGGGCTCAATTATTAAAGTGGGCGCTGTCGACAAATCGGTTGGTAGCAAACACGTTGGTCCTGCGATTTGTTTCGACTCCCAAGAAGAGGCTTTGAAGGGAATCGCGGAAGGTAAAATCAAAGAAGGTCACGTTGTGGTCATCCGCTATGAAGGTCCTAAAGGTGGACCTGGTATGCCGGAAATGTTAGCACCAACATCGCAAATTGTCGGGATGGGCCTTGGTGCCAAAGTTGGTCTGATTACAGACGGTCGTTTCTCCGGTGCATCTCGTGGAATTTCCATTGGACATATGTCCCCGGAAGCTGCTGAAGGCGGTCCAATCGCATTCGTGCAAGACGGAGATATCATCACATTGGATCTCGAACAACGTATCATCCATTTGGATATTACGGACGAAGAATTCGCAGCACGTAAAGCCAACTGGAAAGGTTTCGAGCCAAAAATCAAGACAGGCTACCTTGCTCGCTATTCCAAGCTTGTAACGAA
>JBEGSW010000030.1:0-11517 GCA_041179705.1 Bacillota bacterium
ATTATCGGTTACTCGATTAATGATACGATTGTTATCTTCGACCGGATTCGTGAGAACCTGAAGTTCGCAAAAGTGAAGACGTTCCAAGATTTATATGATGTGGTGAACGTATCTGTGCGTCAGACATTCTTACGTTCGATTAATACGGTATTTACAGTTGTCTTAGCTTCCGTTGCATTATTAATCTTTGGAAGTCCTGCGATTGGATTGTTCTCGCTTGCGATGTTGTTCGGTTTGGTGAGTGGTGCTTATTCGTCAATCTTTATTGCATCCCCATTGTGGATTCTATTAAAGACGAAATCGTTGAACAAAGTAAAAGAATAAGATTTAGACAGATAGGAGATCGACGGACATGCCTCATCAACGATTATCGAAAGCAGCATTTGCAGCGTGGGTCGGCATTGTCGGTAACCTGCTGTTGGCGATATTTAAAGGTATAATCGGGTTTTTGACAGGGAGTAATGTCCTTCTTGCAGAAGCGGCGAAC
This sequence comes from Bacillota bacterium, assembly GCA_041179705.1. Classification (GTDB taxonomy): domain Bacteria; phylum Bacillota; class Bacilli; order Paenibacillales; family JBEGSW01; genus JBEGSW01. The sequence goes on from JBEGSW010000030.1 coordinate 488, forward strand.
TCTGCATCTGATGTGGTCGGTTCAATTGCTGTCTTAATCGGTTTACGCGTGGCACATTTACCCCCGGATGACGATCATCCCTATGGGCATGGCAAAGCGGAGTCGATCGCGGCAATTATTGTTTCCGTCTTATTGATTTTGGTTGGCTTCCAAATTGCTTTAACCGCAATGAAGTCATTGTGGAATGGTGCGCCTGTGCCTGGTGATAACTACTCGTTAGCACTTTGGATAATCATCATTTCGGTTGTTGCCAAAGAATTGTTGTTTCAATATAATTTCCGTCTTGGCAAGCGATTGAAAAGCCAGGCACTAATTGCAACGGCATGGGATCATCGCTCGGATGTTCTGTCTTCGATTGCAGCATTGATCGGGATCGTTGGTGCGATGATTGGGAAGGTTTATGGCATCTCATGGATGTATTCGCTGGATCCGATAGCCGGTTTAGTCGTCTCAGCCCTGGTGTTGCGTATGGGCGTGAAATTAATTATGGAGTCGATTCATGAGACGATGGATCATGTGCTTCATGAAGAAGAGACCAAAGACATGGCAGATGCGGTTAGTGAAGTACCGGGTGTATTGTCGTTAGATGAGTTACGCGCTCGTCAACATGGTCATTATTTGATCATCGACTTGAAGATCAGCGTGCAGCCTGAAATTAGTGTTTTGGATGGGCACACGATTGGAAAAGCGGTGAAGAATATGTTGGTCAGCCGTTTTGCCCAAGTGGAAGACGTGTTTATCCATATTAATCCGTATGATCCCGAATTCCCGTTCAAGAATGATGGTGCAGGTACTCCGGTAGGAACGATTCAATAATAGACAAATCGATGGAAGGGGAGTCGACATGGTTAGATCAAATGCACATTGGTCGGTGAAGCCGGTCGATTCCACGACCGCCGATACGATAAGTAAAGAACTTGGGATCGCGCCAATTGTGGCGAAGTTGCTCGTTCAGCGTGGCTATGACACGCCTGAACAGGCCTCTGCTTTTATGGGTGGAGATGCTTCGTCGCATTGGCACGATCCTTTTTTATTAGCGGGAATGGAACGGGCCGTGGACCGTTTGAAGATGGCCATTGCTACTGGTGAATGCATTCGTGTGTACGGGGATTATGATGCAGATGGCGTAAGTTCCACGGCGTTTGCTGCAAGATTGTTACAGATGATGGGTGCGCAGTTTGATACGTACATTCCTCATCGCCAACGCGAAGGATACGGCTTGAACGTAGCAGCTGTGGAGCAGGCTGCGGCTGATGGCGTGCGCGTGTTGCTGACAGTAGACAACGGTGTGTCCGCGGTGGAGCCGATTGCTCGTGCGCGGGAGCTTGGGATTGATGTCGTGGTTACGGATCATCATGAGCCACCGGCGATGTTGCCTGATGCGTATGTCATCGTGAATCCGAAGTTGGCGTCGTGTACGTATCCGTTTAAAGGCTTGGCTGGTGTTGGAGTGATTGCCAAAGTAGCGGAAGCGATGCTCGGGATACGATCAGGGGAATCGGGTCTGCCAGATGCACTGGCACAGTTAATTCCAGTTGGAACAGTTGCCGACGTTATGCCGCTTGTTGATGAGAACCGAAGATTTGTGAAACAAGGCTTGGTCGCTTTGAAGCGATCGCCATTACCTGGCTTGAAAGCCTTACTTCGTGAAGCAAGTGTCGATTATGCGCAGGCGACTGCGATGCATTTTGGCTTTGCAGTGGGACCGCGTATTAACGCGAGTGGTCGTCTTGACTCTGCACAACCTTCGTTAGAGTTGCTACTTGCTGATGAAGATGGTGCTGCGGTCTTATGGGCGCAGCAATTGAGTGAACTCAACTTGAAGCGTCAGCGACTTGTTGAGGAAGTCAATCAGGCAGCTCTGGCACAGGTGAGTGAACGCTATGGGGATGCTTTACCTGGTTGCATCGTTGTTGCCGCAGCGGATTGGAACCCAGGCGTCGTCGGCATTGCCGCAGCTAAGCTTGTCGAGCTCACAGGTCGTCCTACATTCGTACTTGGCATCGACGCAGCAACGGGAATTGCCAAAGGATCCGGTCGCTCGAGCGGTGCATTTGATTTACACAAAGCCTTAACGGCATGTGCTGACCTACTAGATCACTATGGGGGCCATCACGCTGCAGCCGGACTCTCCTTACAAGCGAATCAATTGCCTGAACTGATAAGTCGTCTGGCTGCCATTGCAGATAGCGAACTTACAGCCGATGACTTCTTGCCCACCATGGTCGCTGACTTAACTTGTGGTCTGGAAGACATCACGATTGAACTGATTACACAAATCAATCAACTGGCGCCATTCGGTGCGGGCAATCCTGCCCCGAGATTCCTTATCCCCGGTGCGCAAATTGCTACAACACGGACATTAGGGAAATCCAACCAACATCTCAAACTTAGCCTGAAGTCCAAAACAGCCGCACAACCATTCGACGCCATCGCCTTCAACAAAGGTCGATTAAGCGAGCAATTGGGGAAAGAGGCGATCATCGAATTGATTTGCGAACTTGACATCAATGAATGGAACGGGCAACGGAAGCCCCAACTGCTCATTCAAGATATTCAAACAACCGCGCGTCATGGCATTGACTGGCGTGGACTTAAAAAAACAGACAAACGACTCGAAGATTGGCTCAGCCTCCATGCGAACGAACCAACCACAGCCATCGTCGACTTCGAACAGGTGCCAGGCCCCCAAGTGCCAGGCCCTTTAGAGCCTGGCACCTTTACGGGGGGTTATCCACAGATTACACATGTGTTGTTTGCTGGTCGTCCGAAGTCGCTGGCACAATTGAGGCAAACCATTGCACAATATCCCAATACTCAGACATGGGTCGGCTGGTTTGGCGATACGCAAGTCGAGTCTTCCTTGGCAATCCTGCCAACACGCGACAGGTTCAAGCGACTCTATGCCGAATTGAAACAACAGACACGTTTAGCAATCAACCAAGAGGCGTTGCAGACATTCGCCAAGCGAATCGGGGAATCACCAGCTACGTTAACATTTATGTTAGATGTCTTTGAACAGTTGCAATTCATTACCCGCAACGGCCTTGCATACGAATACAACAACTCACCACCCAAGACAACACTAGAATCATCATCAATTTACGTAGAACGCTACAACTTTGCCGAACTCGAAGAACTCCTCACTTACGAAAGTGGGGCGGGCTTTATCGCTTGGATGGAAGCAGTATTCTCAAGTGCCTTTTATACATCCGACAGGAAGTGACCTTTACAATGAACAGCTTCAAATGGATCTGGTCCTACATGCGCCCATACAAATGGCTATATTTCCTCGGATTCACACTCGTGATAACCGTGGCAGGTCTCAACATGCTCGTGCCTTACTTCTCCGGGCGAATCATTGATGAAGTCATTTATGACAAACAAACCGAATTATTAGCGATATTCCTAGTCTCCATGATCGGTGTTACATTGGCTAAGACGAGCATTCGCTATACATTCCAAATTCTTTTCGAATCGATCTCACAAAAAATCACCTTCGAAATCCGCGATAAATTATACAAACAACTTAACGGACTCGATTTTCCATACTACGATAAAAGCAAAACCGGCGACATCATGGCCCGTATCACAGGAGACATGGAAGCCGTGCGCCACAACATCGCGTGGACCATCTATATGGTCGTCGAGAATGGCTTAATCTTCCTGTTCGCGATGACATTCATGTTTGTCCTGCACCCCCCACTGGCACTGGCCATGTTAGCTGTGACGCCCGTGATTAGTTTCTTTGCCTATCGATTAAGCAAAACGGTCGGACCCACATTTGGTGCCATCCGCGGTGAATTCGCCAAACTTAATACCGTCGTGCAAGAAAACATTAGTGGCAATCGTGTAGTCAAAGCATTTGCCAAAGAAGACTACGAACTCGAGAAATTTAACAAAGTGAATAGTGGCTTCAAAGAGAAAAATTTAGCATCAGCACGCGTTTGGGAAAAATACGTGCCGGTGCTTGATTCATTTGCTGGAATTTTAGTCATTATCATGATTGTCGTCGGTGGCTCGATGGTCATTGCAGACAAGATGACAATGGGGCAATTGGTTACATTCAACGCGCTGATTTGGGCGCTGAACAACCCGCTCAGGATGATGGGTTGGCATTTGAACGACATCCAACGCTTTGTTGCTAGTGCGGATAAAATCGCTGAATTGCAACTTCAGACAGCAAATATTGTTTCGCCTACACAAACTCAAATCGCCCATCCATCTAGAGTGGAGTCGATTCAATTCGAACATGTTAGTTTTAAATACGAGGATGAATGCGTCTTACAAGATATTGATTTCGTGGTTCAAGCTGGACAGACAATCGCGGTCATTGGCCCAACAGGCTCGGGGAAATCGACGCTGATTCATTTATTAAATCGATTCTACGATACTACTGAAGGGACCGTTCGCGTAAATGGTCTAGATGTGAAAGATTGGAACATTCATCAGCTTCGCGCGCAAATCTCAGTTGCGATGCAAGATATTTTCCTATTCTCCGATACGATTGAAGGCAACATTGCCTATGGAGTCCCTGATGCAACAGTGGAGCAAGTCGTTCAAGCCGCGAAGGAAGCGGATGCCGATGGGTTTATTCAGAATTTGTCAGACGGGTATGACACAATCATCGGCGAACGTGGCGTTGGCTTATCCGGTGGACAACGCCAACGTATTTCATTAGCGCGTGCAATTCTTAAAGATGCACCAATCCTTGTGCTTGACGATACGACATCTAGCGTGGATCTCGAGACAGAAATAAGGATTTTGGCTGCGTTGAAAAAGCGGATGGTTAATAAAATTAGTTTCATCATTGCGCATCGCATCTCATCCGTAAAAGATGCCGATCTCATTCTCGTTCTAGATCAAGGCAAAGTTATTGAGCGCGGTACACATCAGCAACTGCTCGACTTGAAAGGCCACTATTATAACGTCTTCCAAAATCAATTTGGAGAGTTTGGAGAGGATGTGATGGCTGATGGCGCGCAATAAATTCGATGTTGATGAAAGTTTAGACACAGTAATGGATGGTAGTAAGTTTAAACGTCTAATATCTTATATCGCACCGTATAAGTGGAAGATTTTAATTACTGTATTCTTCATGCTCACCGCTAGCGCTACGCAATTGACAGGGCCTTATTTAATTAAACTTGCGATTGATGAAAAAATTCCAGCAGGCGATTACAAAGGTTTATTCCTACTGGGCGGCCTCTACCTGCTCGCCGTCATCTGGGCGGGGCTATCGTTAAAGATGCGAATCCGCGCGATGTCTTCGATTGGGCAACAAATTATTCAAAACATTCGTAAAGATTTATTCACCCATTTACAACGCTTATCCTTCGATTTCTATGATAGTCGGCCACATGGGAAAATTCTTGTGCGTGTTGTAAACTATGTCAATTCATTAAGTGATTTGCTTTCCAACGGGATTATCAATATCATTACCGATTTATTTAGTATGTTCGTGATTATTGGATTTATGATTGCGATTAATGGCAAGTTAACGCTTGTGACAATGGCAGGCCTACCGATCCTAGTTACCTTTATCTTATTAATTAAGCGGGCACAACGTCGTGCTTGGCAGAAACTCAGCAACAAACAATCTAACATGAACGCATATTTGCACGAAAGTTTGGAAGGTATCAAAATCACCCAAGCGTTTACCCGCGAGCGGACAAATGAGCGTATTTTCAATGGGGTTTCGGAAGAATATCGTGGCAGTTGGATGTGGATGGTCCGGATTCAATTTATTATGGGTACAGTCATCGAGAACATTTCCGTACTAACGATTTCGGCGATTTATGTGACAGGCATCTACTGGTTTGATGGTTCGGTGACCGCGGGCGAGCTCGTTGCCTTTATCGGATATATCTCCATGTTCTGGATGCCGATTGCCAACATCGGTAACTTCTATAATGCCATCATCAATGCAATGGCGTATCTAGAACGTATTTTCGAAACAATGGACGAACAGCCTCAGATTAGCAATGCCGAAAATGCGCAAAAAATGCCTCCTATTGAAGGTCGCGTGACGTTCGAAGATGTTGTCTTCCGTTATGAAGAGACAAGTGAGAGACCGATTTTGAATCGCGTGAACTTCGATGTGAAACCTGGCGAAACCATTGCGCTAGTTGGTGCAACAGGTTCTGGCAAGACGACGATTGTTAGCTTGATTAGCCGTTTCTATGATGCTGTTGAGGGTCGTGTAAAAGTCGATGGCTACGATGTCAAAGGGGTCACGATTGAATCGCTTCGCAGTCAGATGGGCGTAATGTTGCAAGATCCATTTATTTTCTCCGGTACTATCAAAGATAACATTCGCTATGGCCGTCTTGATGCGACAGACGAAGAAGTAATCGCGGCAGCGAAAGCCGTCCAGGCGCACGGGTTCATCGATGCAATGGAAGACAAATATGAGACCGAAGTAAATGAGCGAGGAACGCGCTTATCCGTCGGTCAACGTCAATTGATCTCATTTGCACGGGCATTATTAGCAGACCCCAAAATCCTAATATTAGATGAAGCGACGGCGAGCATTGATACCGAAACGGAAATCGAATTGCAAAAAGGGCTAGAGAAACTGCTTATCGGAAGAACGTCATTCATTATTGCCCACCGTCTATCAACGATTCGAAATGCTTCGCGTATTTTCGTTGTCCGCGATGGACAGATCGTAGAAGAAGGTAACCATGCCACTTTACTCGCGCAACGCGGGGCTTACTATAACTTATATACGGCACAACAAAGTATATTTAAGGAGACACACTTATGAACTTTAAAGAGTATATCCGCGTGATTCCAGATTGGCCGATTGCCGGCATTCGTTTTAAAGACATTACGACACTTCTTGGCAATGGCCCGGCTTACAAGGCGGCAATCGAAGCGTTGAAAGAACTTGTGAAGGAATGGCAGATTGATGTCATTGCTGGACCTGAAGCGCGAGGCTTTGTCGTTGGTGCGCCGCTTGCACTTGAACTTGGTGTAGGCTTCGTACCCATTCGCAAGAAAGGCAAATTGCCTTACGAAACGATCGATGCTGACTATGATTTGGAGTACGGCAAAGACCAATTATCGATGCATCGCGATGCGATTCAACCAGGGCAACGCGTGTTGATTGCTGACGACTTACTGGCAACGGGTGGAACGATCGCAACATCCCGCGCATTGATTGAAAAATTAGGTGGAGAAGTCGTCGGTGCAGCGTTTTTGATCGAGTTAACTTACTTGCCCGGACGCGAAAAAATCCCTGGTGTGGAAGTTGTTTCCTTAGTAAAGTATTAAGTTGACTCTCTCCTACTAAATAATCATAATAATGAGATAAAACTGCTAGAGAGAAGGGCAATCGGCCATGGGTATTGAGGCGCTAATCAGCAAAGCATCCGCCTACATGAAAGAACAGGACCTCAACCAAATACGCATCGCTTATGATTTTGCGGAGTCTGCGCACCACGGGCAAACACGCAAGTCGGGCGAACCATACATTTTGCATCCGCTCGCAGTTGCAGAAATTATTGTAGGCATGCAGATGGATGCCACTTCTGTGACGGCTGCGCTTCTTCATGATGTCGTCGAAGATACGACAGTGTCGCTCGAAGTCGTACGCGAGAAGTTTGGTGAGACGTGTGCCATGCTTGTCGATGGTCTAACGAAATTAGAAAAGATTAAATTCAAATCGAAAGAAGAACACCAGAACGAGAACTATCGCAAGATGTTCGTGGCGATGGCACAAGACGTTCGCGTGATTTTAATCAAGTTGGCGGATCGCCTCCATAACTTACGTACGTTGAAATTCCAGTCGGAAGAAAGCCAGAAGCGAATTGCTGATGAGACACTAGAAATTTTCTGTCCCATTGCACATCGCCTTGGTATTTCAACGATTAAATGGGAAATGGAAGACACGGCGTTACGTTACTCCAATCCACAACAATACTATCGCATCGTAAATATGATGCAGAAGAAACGTGCAGAGCGTGAGCAGTACATTCGCGATGTCATTGTTTCAATGCGTGCGAAGTTGAATGATATGGGCATTGAAGCTGAAATCGATGGTCGACCAAAGCACATTTTCAGTATTTATAAGAAGATGATTTCACAGAACAAGCAGTTCAATGAAATCTTTGATTTGGAAGCGATTCGGATTCTCGTGGACAACGTGAAAGATTGCTATGCGTCATTGGGGATCATTCATACATTGTGGAAGCCATTACCGGGCCGATTCAAAGACTATATTGCAATGCCGAAGCCGAACATGTATCAGTCCTTGCATACGACGGTCATTGGGCCGAATGGCGAACCATTAGAGGTCCAAATTCGCACAGTAGATATGCATCGTACGGCGGAGTTCGGAATCGCCGCACATTGGTCGTATAAAGATGGGGCGACAAATGCAGTGCCTTCTGGTTCCTTCGGTGACAAGATGAATTTCATTCGTGAAATCATGGAATTACAGAAAGAAGCGAATGACACTTCAGAGTTTATGGAAACGTTGAAGATGGACTTCTTCTCTGACTTAACCTATGTATTTACACCGAACGGGGAAGTCATTGAACTTCCTGCGGGATCGGTTCCTTTAGATTTCGCTTATCGGATTCACACGGAAGTCGGCAATCGCACAATTGGCGCGAAAGTCAACGGACGGATCGTCCCGCTTGAACACAAGCTGAAGACCGGTGACATTGTTGAAATTCTTACTTCGAAGCATTCCTATGGTCCTTCACAGGATTGGTTAAAGATTGCACAATCTTCCCATGCACGTTCGAAAATTCGCTCTTGGTTTAAGAAAGAGAAACGTGATGAGCACGTGGAGAAGGGGCGCGAAGCGATTGAGCGTGAACTCAGACGCCTCGGTATTGACCCTCCGACGATGATGCAAGATGATCAGTTGCTCGAAGTAGCTGGGAAGTTTAACTTTAATGACATCGACGATATGCTTAGTGCCATTGGTGTGAATGGCATCACGGCGGCGCAAATCATTACGCGGCTGACAGAGAAGTGGCGAAAAGAGCAAGAAAAGGCCGCAGTTGACGCGCTTCAATTGACGGAAGAAGTCAAGGAAGTCAAAGGCACACCATCCATTACGAAGAAGTCCCGTCCTACGAATGGCGTACAAGTTGTTGGTGTAGATAACATGCTCGTACGTTTTGCCCGTTGTTGTACGCCTGTGCCAGGTGATGAAATTGTCGGATTTATTACACGCGGTCGAGGGGTATCCGTTCATCGACAAGACTGTAACAACATTCCAACGGAACGCGACGAGGAAAACCGCTTGATTGAAGTCGAGTGGGTTGAAAAAGTCGAAGCGAATTACAACGTAGAAATTGAAATTACGGCGATGGATCGACGTGATTTGCTGAACGAAGTGCTTCAAGCCATTAGCGAATCGAAGACCTCAATCTCTGCTGTTACTGGACGAGCAGATCGCAACAAGCAAGCCTTGATTCACATCACGGTACTGATTCGCAACATCGACCATCTAACCAGTGTTATGGAGCGTATCAAACGGGTGCGCGACATCTATACGGTTGAACGAATCAAGCAATAACCTATTTCTTTTCACAGTTAAGGAGCCCTTATGAGAATCGTTCTACAACGCGCATTGTCCGCTAACGTAACTGTTGATGACGTCGTGCTTGGTACGATTGATAAGGGTTTCGTTTTGCTCGTGGGCATTACGCACACAGATACAATGAAAGACGTACAGTACCTAGCAGATAAAATCGTCAACTTGCGTATCTTTGAAGATGAAGCAGGCAAGATGAATTTATCCATCCTCGATTTGCATGCGAGGGACAAAGAAACCGCAGAAGCGCTCGGAATTCTGTCTGTTTCGCAATTCACGTTATATGGCGATTGTCGCAAAGGGCGACGTCCTGGTTTCAGTGATGCCGCTCGACCAGATGTGGCCGAACCCCTCTATGACGCATTTAACGCAACGCTTCGAACTTATGGTCTTCATGTGGCAACGGGTCAATTTGGTGCCGATATGCGCGTGCATTTAACCAATTGGGGTCCAGTGACACTGATTCTAGACAGCCCTTAGTTTCAAAATGATGGAAATGGAGGAAAACCCTCTAATGAAGATTCATATTTCTGGAATTGAACAAGCCTATCATCGTGGGGTAGACCATGTGATTCGCCTCTTCTTTGAAGAAGTCGATTTGGCTTTTGAGCAATCAGAATCAGCTTCAGCAATTCAGTTACAGTTACATATCGAAGATGGTCACGCGAGCGCTGAGTTGACGACAGAAGCTGGCGTTTTTTGTGCAACTGCCGATCGCTCGATTGACAAGCAACGCTATGCGCTGCATGATGCAGTCTTACAAGTGTTCGAAGCCTATACAGGTATCATCCAACCATGGGGTGTACTCACAGGGATTCGTCCAACGAAGTTACTGCACAACGCGATTATTGCGGGTCAGACACCGGAACAATTTAGACAATTGCTTGCTGAGCAGTACAAAGTGAAGCCAGAAAAGATTGCGCTGATGGAGCAAATTGTAGAGCGCCAGTTGACGGCAATTCCGGATTTGCACGATTTGAAGCGGGAAGTAAGTGTGTATATCGGGATACCGTTTTGCCCGACGAAATGCGCGTATTGTACGTTTCCAGCTTATGATATTCGTGGCTCGCAAGGATCGGTCGGTGGCTTTCTAGGGGGGCTTCATTATGAAGTTCGTCGAACGGGGGAGTGGCTGAAGGCGAATGGTGTGAATGTGACGACGATCTATTTCGGTGGTGGAACGCCGACGTCGATTACGGCCGAGGAAATGGATGCGCTCTATGCGGAAGTGTGGGCGTCATTCCCGAACCCCGAGCGGATTCGTGAGGTCACGGTGGAAGCGGGCCGTCCCGATACGATTACACCGGATAAGATTGAAGTGCTGAAGAAGTACGGCATTCACCGCATCAGCATCAATCCACAGTCTTATACGCAAGCGACTTTAGACGCTATTGGGCGCCATCATACTGTTGACGAAACGGTTGAAAAGTTCCATCTGGCGCGTGAAATGGGCATGTCTAACATCAATATGGAT
>JBEGSW010000031.1:0-13232 GCA_041179705.1 Bacillota bacterium
ATAGAAATGTTGAAAATTGAGGGCTTGTATCCGCCTTGAATTAGAGGTTGGAGCCAGGAAGGGGCATATATGCGAAAAGTAAAAGTGTTTATTGCGCAGTCGGTGGATGGGTATATTGCGGATCGAGATGGTGGGCTGGATTTTCTAAAGATTGTTGAGCCATTGGCAATTGATGAAGGGGAAGACGGGCTCACGTATGGTGAATCTGCGGCTGAACCTGAGGACTATGGCTATGCCGATTTCATGCGAGATGTTGATACAATTCTTATCGGTCGCAAGACCTATGACGTGGTGTGCGCATTCGATATCCCATTTCCTCATGTAGGAAAGGAATGCTATGTATGGTCTCGCACGCGTACAGGATCGGATGAAAATGTGACCTATTATGGCGGGGATATAGCGGAATTTGTGAAAGAATTAAAGAACAAACCAGGAGGAACCATCTACATCGAAGGTGGCGGCGAACTCATCCGCGCACTACGTGAGCGAAATTTGATTGACGAATATATCATTTCGGTAATCCCTGCTTTCGTTGGTGAGGGTATTCCATTGTTTTTGCCAACAGTTGGTTTGCAAGGTGAATTAGAGTTGGTGTCATCGCGAAGTTTTGAAAGTGGATTGGTACAGTTGAAATATGTGTTGAAACCGTAGGTGCCTGCATAGGATGGGAGTAACATGAAGAGGCGAAGGGGGCCTGTATGTGAAACTTTATTATACGAAGCAGGGTGATCACTTGGCAGCAATCGCGCAGGTGAAGAACGTGGCAATCGATGAACTTGTGGCGTTAAATCCAGGTGTAGGCGATGGACATTTGCAGGCGGGGATGAAGTTGAAACTCCCAAATCCAACAATAGAACAACTCAGGTATCCTAGAAGTCACGTTGAATATCCCGTATATCCACTGCAAGAGGAATACTATCCGGGGTTGTCTGAGCGCGTGATGGTCGCGAGTGAAACAGAGCCGGACATTGAATTGCGCGGGTTCCAACATCATTGCAGCCAAGTCGAACTGAAGACGAAATCACGCGTAAAAAAAACACCGCTCAAGCGAAAAAAGAAAGCGCGCACACTCGCGGTTCAGCCATCCCCATTGCTAGATGAAGATTATGATGTAACGCCATCTATTCCATGGATGAATATTTAAAACGGTCGATTTTTCATACCTAGCAAAGTGACGTTTAGAAATTCTAAACATACACTTTGCTTTTTCTTTTGTGCTATAATCAAATGGACACATACGTTCGTAGTTTTGGAGGTGAAAGGGTGCGTATTCTGGGAATTGATCCGGGGATTGCTATTGTTGGGTTTGGCATCATTGATAAAGTTGGAAGTAAGTTAGTGCCGGTACAATATGGCGCAATCACAACGGAAGCCCATACGGATCCTGCATTGCGATTGAAGCAAATTTACGACGGTGTTTGCCACTTGATTGACCACTATAAGCCTGAGGCGATGGCGGTTGAGAAATTATTCTTCAATCGTAACGTAACGACGGCATTTTCAGTAGGACAGGCCCGTGGTGTGATGATTTTAGCCGGCGTTCAACGCGGCTTATCGATTGCCGAATATACGCCACTGCAAGTGAAGCAGTCGGTTGTCGGCTACGGCCAAGCAGAGAAAAATCAGGTGCAAGAGATGGTGAAATTACTGCTGCATTTGAAAGTGAAACCGAAGCCCGATGACGTAGCAGATGCACTTGCGATTGCCATATGCCATGCCCATGCTGGAACATTCCATGAGAAGATGAAAGAGAGCCAAAGACAATGATCGATTACTTAAAAGGTGTTATAGAACATGTAGATGTAGATGCGATTGTGTTGGAGACATCGGGCGGTGTCGCTTATCGCCTTTTTTGCGCAAATCCCCATGATTTTAATCGAGACCATGAAGTTATCGTGTATACTTATTTAAGTGTGCGCGAGGATGCGATGGTCTTATTTGGTTTCGCCAAGCGTGTGCAACAAAGCTTCTTCCGTAAGCTACTAGATGTGAATGGCATTGGGCCGAAGATGGCAATTGGGATTATGTCAGGCGCTACGCCAGAAGCGATTGCACTTGCGATTGAGCAAGAAGATATTCTAGCGCTTTCGCGACTACCAGGTGTGGGCAAGAAGACTGCGCAACGGATGATTTTAGATTTGAAAGATAAACTCGATTCACTCGGGTTACAAATAGACAAGGCAAGTTCGCCAGTTGTCAAAGCATCGCCAGTAGGGCGAGGCGGTCGAAGCACAACGTGGCAAGAAGCTCGCGATGTGTTAGGTGCATTAGGGTTCTCTGATCAGGAAATTGAGAAGACATTAGCAGGATTGATTGGCGACGAATCGCTTGGGGTTGATGCACCTAGCGAGCAGGTTGTGAAGAAAGCGTTACAAGTTTTGTATAGAGGATAAGTAAGGAAGGAGAGTCGGCAATGGATTTTGATGAGCGTATCATTTCGTCTCAGATGCTAGAAGAAGATGCAACGGTTGAATTTAGCCTTCGTCCAAGATACTTGGCGGAATATATTGGTCAAGCGCAAGCGAAAGAGAATTTGAAAGTCTATATTGAAGCGGCGAAACTTCGTAATGAAGCACTCGATCACGTGCTGTTGTATGGACCTCCTGGTTTAGGTAAGACGACCCTATCCAATATTATTGCGAATGAATTGGGTGTGAATCTTCGCACGACAAGTGGACCCGCAATTGAACGTCCGGGGGATTTGGCGGCGATTCTTACAAACTTACAACCGAATGATGTCTTGTTCATCGATGAGATTCATAGATTGCACCGTACAGTGGAAGAAGTCTTGTACCCTGCCATGGAAGATTTCCAACTCGACATCATGATTGGGAAGGGACCATCTGCACGTTCTGTACGATTAGATTTACCTCCATTCACATTAATCGGTGCGACGACGAGAGCGGGATTGCTCAGTTCGCCGTTGCGTGATCGATTTGGTGTCGTTAGCCGTTTGGAATATTACACAATTGATGAATTAACGTATATTGTTTCTCGTGCAGCAGAGATATTTAATGTCGGGATTGTTGGCGATGCCGCGATGGAAATTGGTCGCCGTTCTCGTGGGACACCACGGATTGCCAATCGCCTGTTGAAGCGCGTGAGAGATTTTGCACAAGTCAAAGGCGACGGTATTATTACGCAAGATATTGCCGATGAAGCGTTGAAGCAAATTCAAGTGGATGCCATTGGTCTGGATTCGATCGACCATAAGATATTGCGTTCAATTATTCAGCAATTCCGTGGCGGTCCAGTTGGACTCGATACGATTGCAGCAACAATTGGCGAGGAGAGCCAGACGATTGAAGACGTATATGAGCCCTATTTATTACAGATTGGCTTTATGCAACGCACACCACGCGGACGAATGGTCACATCGGCTGCCTATCGTCATCTTGGTTTACCAGAGCCACAACTTTAATTTCGATTGAACGTTTAATAGAGTATAGAAGCTGAAGAAAGGAAGGTCGCGCGCAATGAAACAGAAAATTACTAAATACACGAGTCTACTTGTTCTGTTTGCATTATTGTCGATGACCTTCGTCCCAACTTGGGTACAAGCGGCAACAACCGCTGTCCCAGGATTAAGTAAGATTCGTGTAGGGCTATTCGTTAGTGGACGAGATTTGACACCGAGTGTGGCGCTTAACGCAGGAACAGAAATGAGTGTCGGATATCGAACACCTGCAGGTAACACAGAATGGTTTAAGACGACGGGGAAGTTCGAGATCGGATTGAACCAATTTTTTGTGCAGGCAGGTCCTTATGCGACACAACAGCTGGCAGCAGCTGCGGCAGCAAAGATTGCCATTGCAACCGGTGTTGTGCGAGAAAAAATAATCGTGGAACAAATGTTTAGGAATTCTAAACAATATGTGCTGCAAGTTGGCCCATTCGCTACACAAGCTTTAGCGATTGCTGCATCCCCTGGGTTTGCATCGGCTTTGGGTGTATCAGCGACATTACTCAAAGTGGTTGGGCAACAATATTGGAACACAGGAAGCTATCCCACTGCTGCTGAAGCGGATGCACAATTAACTTCGCTACAAGCAGTAGGTTTGGAAGCATATAAAGTATATACAGAGACAACGACAGGACCTGCGATTCAAGTTTGGCTTGGTCCAGCATTGGATGCTGCAGGCTTAACGGCGATGCAAGCCACTGCATTGTCCGCACTTCCAACACTCCAATTAACACCGATTGATGCAACAAAAGCCTATTTGATCGAAAAGACAGATGTAACCGCTGGGACCATTGCCCCGGTCAAACGTTATTTCCTCAATCCGAATGGGTCAAAAGCATCGATTAGCTCGGCAACTAATCTTTCTGTGGCCGAGCGATATAATCGCTCCTACCGGGGGAATTTTGAAATCACGGGCTATAAAGACAATCTTGCCGTCATTAATGAACTCGAGTTCGAGCAGTATTTGTATTCAGTTGTGACCAGTGAGATGGGTGGCAGCTTCCCGCTAGAGGCTCTAAAGGCACAAGCGGTTGCTGCGCGTACGTATGCCATTGCCCAAGGAATGAAATATGGCATTGCTCATATTACGGACACGGTTTATGACCAGGCATACAAAGGTGCCGGGACGGAACATGCATTATGTGTACAGGCTGTGAAAGAAACAACTGGCGAAGTCATGATGTCAGCTGGTAAAATTGCCGTTCCTTATTATTCATCGAACATGGGTGGATATACGGCTGATAATTCAGAAGTGTGGAAAGGTTCAGTCACCTACATCAAATCCGTGGCAAGCCCGGATCAAATTGCTGAGACAACGAAAGCTTTGTGGTATCGTGTCGTGCTTCCATCAGGTATTATTGGCTACATCCGTTCCGATCTAGTGAAAGATACTGGAAATAAGACGGCAGGTGGATTAGCAATCTATACCGCAATCGGAAATGCGACCAACGTACGTTCAGCTCCATCAACGAATGACACACTTGCACCAGCGATTGGCAAAGCCAACATTGGCGATCAACTTGTTGTCGTTGAACAGCGTCGCGAGTGGAATGCATACAGTTGGGTAACTGCACCGATGTCTGGCGAACAATTACAGACGTTATTGAATAGTAAACTTGTGACGAAATATGCTTCTGCAATCACCTCATTGCAAGTTACGAAAGTGGGGCCATCTGGACGAGCAGTCGAAGTAACGGCAAATGGGAAAGTGATACCTGTTAGCTATCCCGATGCCTATCGTTCGATGTTAGGCGGTTTATGGAGCACGCGCTTTGAAGTTGATAACACGGCAAGTTATACTATACTGGGTGCCGATGGAAAGACAACGACTTATCCTAACAATAATCAGCCGCTTTATGCGCTAAATGCTGCTTCACCAACAACACCAAAAGTCATTGATACGGCGTTCTTCGCGATGAATGACAACAATACGCCACGTTATATGACGATTAAGCCGAGCTTCCGTTTTGTTGGATATGGGTATGGACATGGGTTGGGTATGTCGCAATGGGGCGCGAAAGACTTAGCTGATTTTATGGGTTATAATTATAAACAAATTCTCGGATATTATTTCCAGAATATTACGATTGATAAAGGAAGTATGTAATTCAATATGGATTTAAATTTATTTGATTTTCATTTACCTGAACACTTAATCGCGCAAAGTCCGCTATTGGAGCGGACTTCTTCGCGTTTGTTAACTTTAAACAAAAAGACTGGCGAATTTCACCACCGCGTGTTTTCTGATTTGGAGCAGCTGTTAAATCCTGGCGATTTGCTTGTGCTAAATGACACGCGTGTTTTGCCTGCACGATTGATTGGTATCAAACCTGATACGGGTGCTAAATTAGAGGTTCTCTTGTTACGTCAAGAACACGATGATGTATGGCGCGGCCTTGTGAAACCGGCCAAAAGAGCGAAAGTTGGCACGCGTATTCACTTTGGTGATCCAGAAAATCCGTTACTCGTTGGTGAAGTGGTAGGTGAGGGAGAGCAGGGTGAGCGGACGATTCGTTTTGAATATGCGGGTGTGTTTCTCGAATGCTTGGATAAGCTAGGCGAAATGCCTTTACCACCATATATCCATGAAAGACTCGAAGATCGTGAACGCTACCAGACGGTGTACGCGAAGAACGACGGTTCAGCAGCAGCGCCGACAGCAGGATTGCATTTCACGAAGGAATTTATGGAACGCTTGCAAGCGAAAGGGATTAATATCGCCTATGTCACGTTACACGTTGGCTTGGGCACGTTCCGCCCTGTATCAGTCGACAACGTCCATGAACATAAAATGCACGAAGAATATTATGAGGTTAGCGGTGAAACGATTCAGGCCATCTATGACACAAAAGCAGCAGGGGGCCGCGTCATCGCAGTAGGTACCACCTCATGTCGAACGCTCGAAACTGTTGCACTGCGACTAGGGTCAGACACCCAAACCATTCAGAATAGTTCCGGTGTCCGACCCCAATCGGTTTCTGGCTGGACGGACATCTTTATCTATCCAGGTTTTGAGTTGAAGTGGGTGGACGCAATGACGACGAATTTCCATTTGCCTAAGTCGACTTTGATGATGTTGATTAGCGCGCTTGCTGGACGCGACAACGTGATGGCTGCCTACGAGGCGGCAATTGAGGAACAGTATCGCTTCTTTAGTTTCGGCGATGCGATGTTCATTTATTAGGAGGAAGTTATGAGCGCGATTCGCTATGAATTAATTAAGACTTGCAAACAAACCGGCGCCCGACTAGGCCGGATACATACCCCACATGGCATCATCGAGACACCAACATTTATGCCTGTGGGCACACAAGCAACGGTCAAGACAATGTCACCTGAAGAATTAAAACAAATGGATGCGCATATTATTTTAAGTAACACCTATCATTTGTTCTTACGACCTGGCCATGAACTGGTGAAAGAAGCGGGCGGCTTGCACAAATTTATGAACTGGGATCGGCCAATCCTTACGGACAGCGGCGGTTTCCAAGTGTTTAGTTTGAGCGACATGCGCAAAATCACAGAAGAAGGCGTTACTTTCCGCTCGCATCTAAACGGCGATAAACTGGAAATTTCTCCAGAAAAAGCAACGCAAATCCAAAACGCGCTCGGTGCCGATATTATCATGGCATTCGATGAGTGTCCGCCTTATCCAGCCGAGTACAAATATGTCAAAGATTCCATCGAACGGACCTCCCGCTGGGCAGAAAGATGTCTGTCTGCACATGAGCGTCCAAGCGACCAGGCATTGTTTGGGATTGTCCAGGGCGGGAAGTACGAAGATCTGCGTAAACAGAGCGCGAAAGATTTGACTTCCCTTGATTTTCCAGGGTATGCTATTGGGGGATTGAGCGTTGGCGAACCGAAAGACGTGATGATGGAAGTGCTTGATTTCACCGTCCCAGAATTGCCAGCAGACAAGCCAAGATATTTGATGGGCGTAGGCTCACCCGATGCGTTGCTTGATGGTTCCATTCGTGGGATTGACATGTTCGACTGCGTATTGCCAACACGCATTGCCCGCAATGGGACATGCATGACGAGCAAAGGACGTCTTGTCATTCGAAATGCCATTCATGCACGAGACTTTGGTCCATTGGATGAGAACTGTACGTGTTACACATGTCAGAACTATTCCAAAGCCTATATTCGTCACTTGCTTAAAGCAGATGAGACATTCGGTATTCGCTTAACGACTTACCACAACTTGCACTTCTTAGTTGAACTCATGCGTAACGTACGTGAAGCGATTAAAGAAGACCGCTTACTCGACTTCCGCAATGAATTTTACGAGAACTATGGGTTGAATCAAGCAAATACGAAAGGTTTTTAACGGTAGTAATGGGATATTTCCCAACACATAAATTATTTCTAGGAGGATTTCGTTCATGCAACAATTAAGTAGTTTATTTCCGTTTTTACTGATGTTTGTCATTTTCTACCTGTTCTTGATTCGTCCGCAACAGAAGAAAGCGAAACTTCGCAATCAGATGTTGAACAGCTTGGCGAAGAACGACAAGATTGTTACAGTTGGTGGTCTACACGGCACGATCGACTCCATCTCCGATGATGTCGTTGTCTTGAAAGTGAACGACTCAACGAAATTAACGTTCGATCGCTCTGCAGTCAACAACGTGAAAGAAAAAGCAGCAAACAACGAGTAATTCATAATCACACGTATATAGCGAAAGTCACCCGCAGGAATCCTGCAGGTGACTTTTTTTATACCCGGCGATTGACCCCAATCGAGCCACCGACAACGCCAGTTATACTCGCCAGCAGAAGCAACCAAACGAGCGGCATGCCGACAGCACGGTCGAACCCCAGGAAACCAATTAGCCCCAGCACGCTCACATACATGAACGCATTCAAGAGACCATGCAACCACCCGCGCGAACTCGCTCTCCGACCACTGACCAAGCTGCCAACAAACACGGAGAGGCCATGCAAACTGAATAGACCGACCGTGCTGAGCGCCTCCATTTTTCCCGATGCAATGACCATCGCCAACGCGAACGTCACCCCGAGCATCATCAGCAAGGAGACGAGCAACCCTGATACCGCTGAAATTCGAAACATGCCAATCACCCTCTCTTTTCCAACTATGAATTGAATCGGACTTGCATACACTACATCATAAAACGGTCGTGGAAAGCAGGTGCCTCTGTGCAATTTACGTGGGATGGTGAGATTTGGGAAGTTTTGCTCCGGACAATCTTAGTGTACTTCGTTGTGTTTATGGCGCTGCGTTTGATGGGCAAACGGGAAATTGGCAAGTTGTCTGTATTTGATTTGGTGATTTCGATCATGATTGCTGAAGGTGCCGTAATTGTCATTGAGAATACGAAGCAGAGCGTCTGGATTGGACTTGCGCCAATTGCGCTCGTCGTTGTGCTGCAAATTGCGATGTCGTGGATAACGCTGAAGAATCGAAAAATCCGCAATTGGTTTGAAGGCACACCGAGTATCATCATTCGCAACGGGAAGTTGAATCGCGACGAAATGCGCAAGCAGCGCTACAGTCTAGATGATTTAATGTTGCAACTGCGCGAATACCAGATTACGGACATTGGTGAAATTGATTATGCAGTATTGGAGACGACGGGCAAACTTTCGATTGTCAAACATGAAGACTCCGGATCGGAGCAAGATGCGCTCGATTTATTCTCGAAATTCCGCTACGAAGCGTTGCCGATTCCATTGATTATGGATGGTGAGGTGCAGCAGGAAAATTTGCGATTGTTGGGTCAGTCGACGTTTTGGCTACGTAGAAAGTTGCAAGGGTTGGGTGTCAAAGATTTGAAAGACGTCTTTCTGTGCACGGTCGATCATAAAGGACAGTTGTATGTAGATCGGAAATAATTAGCGTCGGCTGGGGAAGAAGCGCGTGATGTCGTTCCGGTCGAGCATTTTTGTTGCTAACATAATAATAAAGAAAACAACAGTTCCACTTGTGATCGAGGTCAAGAATCGGAAAAGTTCGTTGAACGGCGTCAATTGATATGCGGTGTGACACGTAATGCCCATGGCGCCAATTCCGAAGGTAAGCTTCAGCAGATCAGCCAACGGGAATTTCAACTGCGTGATGCTCGCAACACTGCGCCAGTGTAGGATTGTGACGAATGTGATATAGACGCTAATCGCAATTGCCGCTCCTGTGATGCCGAGTGACAGGCGAGTGATAAGGTAATAGATGAGTGTCAGCTTGACGATGGCCCCGGCCAAACTGTTCAGTAGGGCTGACATCGGTCGATCTAGGGCTTGAAGGGCAGATTGGAGCGGCGTTTGGACATATAAAAACAGCGAGACGACAGACATCAATTGCAACATGGGTGCCGCTTCAACGTTGGCGTAGAGCAGCCTACATAGCGGTTCAGCAAGGACGAACATGACGACTGCGAACGGTCCGCCTGTGATGAGTGAGACACGGATGCTTTGCCCCATGCGCTTACGGATGGTGGCGTGATCGCCTCTTGCTGCAGCCTCGGCTAGTGCGGGGACGAGCGATACCGCGAGTGAGAAGGTGATGGCGCCCGGCATCAATAACGTTGGGATGACCATCCCTGCGAGTAAGCCGTATTGTGCCGTCGCCGCGCCGACCGATACGCCTGCAACGGCAAGACTGCGCACGATAACGAGTGATTCTAACCAGTGGGAGAAGGAACCAATCAATCGACTGCCGGTAACCGGTAGGGACAACTTCAACAGCGTCGACACCGTGGCCCGACGTCCAGCAAGGCTGGAATCCGCCTTCATTTTGGCATGTTCTGTTACTACCTCTGATTGAGGGCTGGAATCCGCCTTCATTTTGGCGTGAGCTGGTACTCCCTCTGATTGAGGGCTGGAAACCGCCTTCATTGGTGAGGGGTCTGCTTGTGACCGCCAATTCATCAGAATTAGCAGCCCGGCAATTTCGCCACATAGCACGCCAGCCATCGCGCCAGCGGCTGCATATTCAATGCCCCGCGGCAATAAATACATCGCCAATCCGAGTATCGCGACCGAACGTATAACCGACTCGACCACTTGCGACACCGCCGTTGGCATCATATCGTGCTTCCCCTGATAATACCCGCGATAAATCGATGCAATCCCAATCACCAATACAATCGGACACATCATCAAAAACACCGGCCGTACCCGTTCATCCGGAAACAACGTTGCCACAATCCAAGGCGCCAGCGCTATCGCTCCTAGCACCAACACCCCGCCGAACGCCATCGTCATCCACATCGCATAGTGAAACACACGCTTATCCTCGCCAGCCTGCGCCTCCGCCGTCATCTTCGCCACCGCAAGCGGCAAGCCTCCCGACAATAATGTCATCAGCACCAACATCGCCGGATATCCCATTTGATACAACCCAATCCCTTCAGCGCCAATCCAACGGGGCAAAACAATACGTGGCACAAATCCCAGCAACCGACTTACGACCCCCGCTACCAACAAAATTAACGTACCCTGCAAAAAAGTTTGCCTCATCCCTTGCCGACCCCTCACTGCAACATTATTATGGTGTTAATACGTATGCAGCACTTCATGAATTTAGAGATGCCGAGGGACAAAATGACAGAACAATTACATACGCGTGAGGCGACAATCAACGATTTGGACCGTGTCCATGCCTTACTTACAGAGTTATTTACAATCGAACAAGATCATTTCAATTTGCCAAGTGAACCGATTCGTAACGGATTAGCACGTGTTCTGACAGAGGGGAAGTTCGGCACAATCCTCGTACTTGAAGAAAATAGCGAGGTCATTGGCATGGTCAATTTACAACCTATTTTCAGCACAGCCATTGGTGAGCCTGCGATCCTCCTTGAGGACTACATCCTTTCGGAACGCGTTCGTGGTCAAGGGTATGGCAGTCACTTTATGAATCAAATCAAGGCGTATTGCAAGGCGAAAGGATTCAAGCGCATTACGTTACTAACGGATGAGGATAATGCGGGGGCGCAACGTTTTTACGAAAAAAATGGCTATGCCTTCACACATTCTATCTTGATGAAAACGATGTTGTGATATACTAAGTTCAGCACATGCAAGGGGGAGCAACGATGGAATTGACGAGTGGGGAAGGACCGAAAGCGAAATTTGTGGATTACGAAGAAAGTATCTTTTCTAAGCAAGACGTCAAGGACTTACTTGCCGCTTGTTGTGAAACGAAAGTGAATGAATTTCGTCTTCTCGGGTACGAATATGTCACGGATGTAGATATTTGGGAATGTGTGATTGATCGCTATCGCAAGAAGGACAAGCCTAAAGTACATCAGATTGTAAACGACATCATGTCATTACGTTCGACAGCGTTCATGAATTGGATGACTTTATCCATTTATCGCACAATTGAATCATAGTGATTTGGGGCGCTTTATGCGCTCTTTTTTTATGGCATAAATTGTGTCCTTTGGTATAATGGGAATATTGAATTTACACAGTAAAAAGGGGAGTTATGACAGTGATTAAGTGGAATCGACTGATTGCGTTGGTGGTATTGACTGTTATCACGCTTGGTACCGTAGTTGCATCAAGCCCAACGGTTCTCAATGGGATCAAACTAGGTTTAGATTTACAAGGCGGATTTGAGATTTTGTATAAAGCAGAGCCACTCAAATCAGGTACGAAGATTACGAAGGATGGCTTAGCAGAAGCAGCTGCAGCGCTTGAACGCCGTGCCAATGCAACAGGTGTTGCTGAGCCTGAGGTGACTACAGAAGGCAAAGATCGTATTCGAGTAAGACTTGCGGGTGTATCCAATCCGGATGAAGTGCGTGCAACAATGAAGAAGCCAGCTGCATTAACATTCCGCAGTGCCGATGGATGTGAAGCGGATGCAGGCTATTGTAAGCTTGAGTTACAAGGGACGGATTTCGTAGCTGGTGGTGCAAGCTTAAACTACGATCCGAACACAAATGCACCATTAGTTGAAATTAAGTTAAAAGATGCAGATAAGTTCGAAGCCTTAACAGGTCGACTTGTTGGTCAGAATTTAGCCATTTATATGGACGAAGAGATGGTCTCAGACCCTACTGTTAATACAGCGATTTCTGGCGGTACTGCAGTCATCACGGGGCAAGATTCAGCAGAAGAAGCGAAGAACTTAGCTTCTTTAATTAACGCTGGTGCATTGCCAGTAAAGCTTTCTGAAATCTATACACAAAGCGTTGGCGCATCGTTGGGGAAACAATCTTTAGAACAGACGGTTAAAGCAGCGATTATTGGATCGATTGCAATTCTTGTCTTCATGTTGTTGTTCTATCGGATTCCAGGGGTAGTCGCGAGCATCACATTGATTGCTTACATCTGGTTAGTATTGCTTGTAACGTATTGGATGAATGCGACATTAACCTTACCGGGTATCGCAGCGTTCGTGTTAGGTATTGGGATGGCGGTTGATTCCAACATCATTACGTATGAGCGTATTAAAGAAGAAATGCGCAGTGGCAAGAGTTTGTTGTCTGCTGCTCGTGCCGGTTCACGTAACTCTTTCCGCACAATTATTGATGCGCAAGTAACAACAATCATTGCTGCAGTTGTCTTGTACTTTGTGGGAACAGGTGCGATTCAAGGATTCTCTTTGACATTAATCTTTAGTATTTTGGCAAGTATCGTGACGAACGTCTTCTTGTCTCGTATTCTACTTTCATTACTTATTCGTTCCGGCTTATTTAAGAAACCATCGTACTTTGGCGTGAAGGAGGCTGACATCCGTGAACTTTAATTTTGATAAATTTGATTTCGTCGGACAGCGCAAGAAGTTCTTTGC
>JBEGSW010000032.1:0-136538 GCA_041179705.1 Bacillota bacterium
TTGTTGTAGAAAATATCTGCGTAAGATGGTGCAATTACAACCTTGAACCCATAGTCCAAAATCGCCCAAGGCGCATGCTCACGAGAGGAGCCACAACCAAAGTTAGCACGAGAAATCAAGATTGAAGAACCTTCGTATTTCTTTTGGTTCAACGGGAAAGACTCAATGATTTCACCAGTATTTGTGTATCTCCACTCGAAGAACAAGAACTGACCAAAACCAGTACGCTCAATGCGTTTCAAAAATTGCTTAGGAATAATTGCGTCCGTATCAACGTTAACACGATCGACAGGAGCTACAAGACCTGTAAGTTGTTTAAAAGCTTCCATGGATTTAACACCCTTTCTTATTTAAATTCCCAGTTACGAACATCAGTGAATTTACCATTAACCGCTGCAGCTACTGCCATTGCAGGAGATACAAGGTGTGTACGGCCATCGCGGCCTTGGCGACCTTCAAAGTTACGGTTGGATGTAGATGCACAACGCTCACCTGGCAACAAGAAGTCAGGGTTCATCGCAAGACACATCGAGCAACCAGCATCGCGCCATTCAAATCCAGCATCAGTGAAGATCTTATCCAAACCTTCTTTTTCTGCTTGAATCTTAACGCGACCAGAACCTGGAACAACCATTGCTTGAACACCTTCAGCAACCTTGTACCCTTTGGCTACTTTAGCAGCTGCGCGCAAGTCTTCAATACGACCATTCGTACAAGAACCTATCCACACACGATCAATCTTGATTTCAGACATTGGTGTACCTGGCAATAAGCCCATGTATTCAAGTGCTTTTTCAGCAGCTTTACGCTCGTTCTCTGTTTCGAAATCTGCAGGGTTTGGAACAGCTTTCGTGATATCTGTTCCCATTCCTGGGCTTGTACCCCAAGTTACTTGTGGAACTAAGCTTTCTGCATCGAATTCGATTACTGTATCGTAAGTTGCGCCTTCATCTGTGCTGTACGCTTTCCATGCTTCAACTGCTGCATCGAAGTCTGCACCAGCAGGAACGTATTCGCGACCTTTAAGGTAGTCGAATGTTGTTTGGTCAGGTGCGATTAAACCAGCGCGCGCGCCAGCTTCGATCGACATGTTACATACAGTCATGCGCTCTTCCATAGAAAGATTGCGAATCGCTTCACCTGTGTACTCAATGACATAACCAGTTGCAAAATCAGTACCGTACTTCGCGATAATACCAAGAATGATATCTTTCGCTGTCAAACCTGCTTTAATCGCACCGTTTACTCGAATTTCCATTGTCTTTGAACGGGATTGAACAAGACATTGTGTAGCCATGACGTGTTCAACTTCAGAAGTACCAATACCAAATGCAAGCGCACCGAATGCACCATGCGTAGAAGTATGGCTGTCACCACAAACAATTGTCTTACCCGGGTGAGTTAAGCCAAGTTCTGGACCCATAACGTGAACAACACCTTGATCAAGGCTGTCTAAATCGAAACATTTCACGCCAAATTCAGCGCAGTTCGCAGACAAAGTCTCAATTTGTTGCTTGGAAATCGGATCAGCGATGTTAAAACGGTCGCGTGTTGGAACGTTATGATCCATTGTAGCGAATGTCAAATCAGGACGACGAACTTTGCGTCCAGAAAGACGAAGACCTTCGAAAGCCTGTGGAGATGTTACTTCGTGAACAAGTTGCAAGTCGATATAAATAACGCTTGGTTTACTTGCTCCCCCATCTTCGATGATGTGGTTTTCCCAAATTTTCTCGTAAAGCGTTTTTTTACTAGACATCAAAAATCACCTCTACTATTAATCTCGTAATGCTATTTGTTAGAACTAGTTTAGCATTTATTTATTAATTGCTCTAGTATATAATTTCTATATAGTTAATAGGAAAATATTATAAGTCATTTCATGCTAATAGGAGCTGAAACTCATGGAATTTCGTCAATTACAGTACGCTATCCATATTGCGCAAGAAAAGAACTTTTCAAGGGCTGCCGAAAAATTACATATTGCCCAACCTTCATTAAGTCAGCAATTGGCCAAACTTGAAAAAGAGCTTGGCGTGCTACTCTTCCAAAGGACAACGAGTTCTGTTGAATTAACACATGCTGGAACTGTCTTTATCGATAAAGCTCAAAAAATAGTAGACATGGCTGAACAACTACGAATCGAAATGGAAGATATGTCGAATATGAAACGCGGGAAATTAGTCGTAGGCAGTTTACCGATTACAGGTTCACATATTTGGCCGCAAGTGTTGCCTGTTTTCCAAAAGCAATTTCCTGATATTGAGATTGTCCTCGTTGAAGATACGACTTCAAATTTGGAAGAAATGACCGCGATGGGCAAGACAGACATTAGTCTCCTAACTCTCCCATTATTAGATGATTCTCTTCAAGCTGAGAAGATTTTGGAGGAAGCAATTACGTTAGCAGTCCCACCGAATCATCCATTCGCATCCCTGTCCGAGGTTCGAATCGAACAATTACAAGATGAATTATTTATTGCACTTAAGCGCGGTCAAGGCTTTCGACATATTACATGGGAATTGTGTCATCAAGCTGGATTTGAACCGAATGTTGCATTCGAAAGTAGCAACATCGAGACCGTTCAGTCTTTAGTCGCCGCAGGAATGGGAATCGCATTTGTTCCGGAAATGACTGCAAGAACGAAGTGGAGTCATTATGTGCCAGAGTACATACCAATTATAGGCCGACCATCCCGAACAATTGTCATCGGACATCGTAAAGACCGATATCTTTCTAAGGCTGCGCTCGCATTTATAGACACAATGAAAAAAGTCGTCCAAGCCTAGTAGAGGTTTGGACGACGATCTGCGAATATAGGTATTTTTTTGCGTATCTGTTCAACGCTATCTAAATCAATCGTAGCATGGAGTACTTGTTCTGTCTCATCCCCTTCAACGATTACCTCTCCCCAAGGGTCAATGATCATCGAATGTCCAAAGAAACTTGTCCCATCACTTTCACCCACGCGATTACATGCAACAACAAACATTTGATTTTCAATTGCTCTCGCTTGCAAGATTGTACGCCAATGGTGAAGTCTCGGATTCGGCCATTGTGCCGGAATAAATAACACCTTTGCTCCGTCCAAGGCTAATTTACGTGATAGTTCGGGAAAGCGAATATCGTAGCAAATCATCAATCCCGCTTCCACACCATCAATCGAAACGCGACCAACGTGCTGACCCGCTTCCATATATTGATGTTCATCCATCAATTGAAACAAATGGATTTTGGCGTACTCCCCAGCTACATTGCCCTCACGATCAAACACGAAAGTCTGATTTCTAGAGCGTCCTGTCTCACTATCTATAACAGCAACGGATCCAGCAATTACATGAACACCGTGTCTGCGGCAAAACGCTGAAATTAAGTTGCGTGTGCGAACACCATCTATATCTGCTAAATTATCTAGTTGATCAAGTGCATAACCTGTATTCCACATTTCTGGACAAATCAGAACATCCGGCTTCGGGTTAGCCTGAACTGCTAAATTTAATTGATTAAGTAAGTGATCAATATTTAAATCAGGCTGACCTAACTCAACATCCATTTGAATGATTGCAATATTCATCTTCCAACTCCCCTTTAGTGAATATCTCGCTTCTTGAAGCGGCCGCCCTTCACATCGTGGATATTGCCCACTGCTAGGAATGCACCTGGATCTTTTTCTTCAACAATCGATTTAAGTTTCGCTTCCTCAAGTCTAGTGATGACCGTAAAGATAACTTTTTTCTCATCTCCACTATAAGCACCTTCACCGTTTAAATAAGTAACCCCACGTCCCAAGCGATCCAAAATCGCTTCTCCGATATCGCGATACTTCTCACTAATGATCCAGACTGATTTCGACTCATCAATCCCTTCGATTGTTATATCGATCATCTTAAACGCAACATAATAGCCAATTAACGAAAACATTGCGCGATCCCAACCGAACACGAATCCAGCGCTACCAAGAATAAAGATGTTAAAGAACATTACCATTTCACCAACAGAAAACGGGAGTGATTTACTCAGTAAAATTGCAACGATTTCGGTGCCGTCCAATGCTCCCCCATATCGAATGACAATACCAACACCAACACCCAACATAATCCCGCCAAATACAGCAGCCAATAATGGCTCTTCAGTCGCATGAATTTGTAATTTGTGAACAAAGTAAGTGCTAATAGAAAGTACAGTAACTGCTAGTGTTGTTGATAATGCGAAAGTCTTTCCGATTTGTTTATAACCAAGAAATAGAAATGGTAAATTCAAAACAAATAAAAAGATACCTAATGGTAATTTAGAGAGATAAGCTGCCATTAGGGAAAGTCCCACAACGCCACCGTCGATAATCTTGTTCGGAACGAAGAAAAGTTCAAGTGCAAACGCAACCATAACGGCACCAAGAATTAAAAAGATTATGCGTTTCAGCAACGTCACAAAAGGTGTCTTGGAGTGCTGCTTCAAATTTTGTAATTGATCAAGTTGTATCGTCTCCATAGCGACCTCCATTCGTGTTTTTATTAATTATGGCGGAAAATACCTGCATTGTAAAACACCTATTAATCATGATAAATTAACAGTATTGTTTCATATTATATAAGTTGCGCATTCCAGCGATAGAATGGGAGAAAAGACGATGCAACAATCTGATCGATTACAAGCATTACCAACTCAGTTTTTTGCTAGTCTAGTAAGTAAAGTTAATGCATCTCTAGCAGCGGGTCATGATGTCATTAATTTGGGCCAAGGAAATCCCGATCAACCCACCCCTCCTCATATCGTACGCGCTTTACAAGATGCAGCAAGTAATCCAAAATACCATAAATATCCTCCATTTACGGGGTTCCAATTTCTCAAAGAAGCAATTGCCGAACGATATTTTATCGACTATGGCGTAAAGCTGGATCCAAATACTGAGGTAGCAATTACATTTGGTGGAAAGACGGGTTTAGTGGAAATAAGCACGTGTCTCATTAACCCAGGTGATGTATGTCTTGTTCCTGATCCTGGCTATCCTGACTATTGGTCGGGCGTTGTGATAGCGGGTGGTCGTATGGTGATGATGCCATTACGCGAGGAAAATGACTATTTACCCGACTATTCATCCATTCTTCCAATGGATTTGGACAAAGCGAAATTGATGTTCTTAAATTACCCAAATAATCCAACAGGTGCTACCGCTAATCTAGCTTTCTATCAAGATACTGTTGCATTTGCTGCTAAACATAATATTGTTGTAGCGAGCGATTTTGCTTATGGTGCACTTGGTTTTGATGGAAAGAAACCTGTTAGCTTTTTGCAAGCAGATGGCGCTAAAGAAGTGGGCGTTGAATTCTATACTCTTTCCAAGACCTATAACATGGCTGGATGGCGTGTCGGGTTTGCACTAGGAAATGCGAACGTAATTTCAATGATAAACTTATTACAAGATCACTATTATGTGAGTCTATTTGGTGGTATTCAAGAGGCAGCAGCACTCGCACTTACTGGAACGCAAGAACCCGTAACGCAACTATTACACCTATATGAATCTCGAAGAAATACGCTATTCCGTTCATTACAAACAATTGGCTGGGAAGCGCAACCGCCGAAAGGCTCATTCTTCTCTTGGCTTCCAATTCCAAAATCATATGATTCGGTTGCCTTCTCAGATAAATTGCTAAGAGAAGCAAATGTAATGATGGCTCCAGGTGTTGGATTTGGGCCAACTGGAGAAGGCTATGTCCGTTGTGCGCTACTTACGGATGAACAACGACTTAACGAAGCGATTGAACGAATCGGGAAATTGAACTTATTTTAGGAAGAAGGAACGAGACATGCAACAGCGATATGTCATTAAAATTGGCAGTAGCTCTCTTACATCAGATAATGGTGGATTGAACCGCGATCAAGTTAACTACTTTGCCCACGAGCTAGCACAATTGCAAAAGGCAGGACATCAAGTTGTACTCGTTACATCTGGTGCGGTTGCAGCAGGTTTTCGCGAACTTGGATTTACGAAACGTCCTAAATTATTACACGAGAAACAAGCTTCTGCTGCTGTAGGTCAAGCTTTGCTGATGCAGGCCTATCAAGAGGCTTTACAGCTCCATGGGATTGGAGCGGGACAAATTTTACTTACGCGCTCTGATTTCATGAATCGTACACGTATACAAAATGCACAGTTAACAATTGAAGAATTGTTGAAACATAATGTGATTCCGATTATTAACGAAAATGATACAGTTTCGATAAATGAACTAAAATTTGGCGATAATGATATGTTGTCTGCTTTAGTTGCAAATTTACTTAAGGCGAACCAACTGCTTATTTGCACAGATACAGATGGTTTATACACAGCGAATCCAAAGACAAATCCAGACGCAGTGCGCATTGCGCAAGTTGAAACCATTGATGAACATATTTATGCCATTGCGGGTGGTACTGGAACTGATGTTGGTACAGGTGGGATGCGTACGAAGATTGATGCTGCTCGTATTGCTACAATTGGTGGAATTCCTGTGTTTATCGGAATGTTTAAGGAATCGGGAGACCTTATACAAGCAATAGAAAATGCTGGTAAAGGAACTTACTTTGTGACAACAGAGTCCAATCTTTCGATGAAGAAACAATGGGTTGGCTTCCACTCCCCTACGCGCGGAACAATTGCCATAGATGATGGTGCTGTCCAAGCTTTATTGCACCACAACCGAAGTCTACTGCCTGCTGGTGTTAGACAAGTTTCCGGCGATTTCCATCCAGGCGATGTCGTTGAAGTAACTAATCTACAAGGTCAAGTTATTGGTCGCGGGCTCGTTCATTATACGACCCAACAACTTGAAGAAGCTGCTGGTCTCTCAACGGAAGAAGTATTCCAGAAGCTTGATGTTGCACGTATTGAAGTTATTCATCGTGATGAATGGCTAAGTTTAACCTAATCGAGGAGGATCACATGAGCGAAGTACTTAATAAAGCGAAGCTAGGCAAGGTTGCTGCTCGCGCTATGAATATTACAACTACAGAACAAAAAGACCGTGCACTTCTACGCATTGCAGATGCATTAATCGCACGTGATCAAGAAATTATTGAAGCCAATGCTGAAGATTTGCAACGCGGACGTCAAAGTGGCATTCGTGAGTCATTGATTGATCGACTTGCCTTAACAAGTGAACGGATTGCTGCAATGGCCCAAGGTTTGCGCGAGGTTGTCGCGTTAGCGGATCCTGTTGGTGATGTTCTTGCACAATTCGAACGTCCAAATGGCTTATCCGTTCGCCAAGTTCGAGTCCCTCTCGGATTAATTGGCATGATTTACGAAGCACGCCCAAATGTGACGGTTGACGCTGCTGGTTTGTGCCTAAAGACTGGTAATGCGGTATTGCTTCGTGGTGGTTCAGCAGCCCTCTCTTCTAATCGTAAGATTGTTGAAATCATCCATGATGCACTAGCTGAGAGTGATTTGCCGGTAAACGCCGTTTTACTTGTGGAAGATGCTGCGCGTGAATCCGTTGACCAAATGTTGAAATTAAATGGTTTGCTTGATGTCGTCATCCCTCGTGGAGGTGCCGCTTTAATTCAAAACGTCGTTCAAAATGCAACTGTCCCTGTTATTGAAACCGGCGCTGGCATTTGCCACACCTTTATCGATGAATCGGCGGATGTTCAAATGGCCGCAGCGATTGCTTTTAATGCGAAAGTACAACGTCCTTCCGTATGTAATGCAATGGAGACATTGTTGGTGCACGAACGTTTTGCATTGATCCACCTACCGGCAGTTCTTGCGCAATTAAAAGAGGCAAATGTCGAATTCCATTGTGATCAACGCGCTGCTTCCTTGTTGCCTGGTGCTAAACTAGCTGCAGAGCAAGATTGGGCAACGGAATATAATGACTATATTTTAAATGTTAAAATTGTCGGCGATTTAGATGAAGCATTGGATCATATCCGTACATACGGTACGATGCATTCAGAATGCATTGTCACGGCGAATTCTGCAAATGCTGAACGTTTCTTACAAGAAGTTGATGCGGCCGCTGTTTATCACAACGCTTCTACTCGCTTTACGGATGGATTTGAATTCGGCTTTGGCGCGGAAATTGGAATTAGTACTCAAAAGCTCCATGCGCGTGGACCGATGGGTTTACCTGCCTTAACTTCTTCCAAATATATTATTCATGGCCAAGGCCAAATTCGCCAATAAGGAGGTCCTTCTGTGTCCTTACAACAACGTAATATTTGCTTCATTGGAGCCGGTTCGATGGCTGAAGCGATTTTGAAAGGTTTACTTGAACAAGGTAAGACTACGGTCGATCGCGTATCTGTCTTGCAGCGTTCAGATCGCCCTACACTTTCTTCTGTTCGCGCTAATTATGATGTGAATCCAATTACTGAGCATACTTCTAAGGTTAATGCCATTCGTAAGGCAGATATCATTATTCTTGCAGTAAAACCTAAAGATGTATCGGAAGCTTTGGCACAATTGCGTGAAGGGTTCCATCAAGGTCAATTATTCATTTCTGTAGCAGCTGGATTGTCTGAACGTTCCATTCAAACCAAGTTAGGATTGCCTTTTGAATTACCTATCGTACGTACGATGCCTAATACATCAAGTGCAGTTGGATTATCGGCAACAGGTGTGGCCTTCTCTCCACTTGTAAGTGCAGAGCAGCAAGCCATTTCATTAGAGTTGTTGGAAGCAATCGGTATTGTGGAGGTTGTTGAAGAAGACTTACTCCATCTAGTAACTGGCGTTTCTGGAAGCGGCCCTGCTTATTATTACGCCATGATGGAAGCGATGATTGAAGCTGGCGTAGAAGGTGGATTATCACCCGAAACTGCGAAGCAATTAACGGTTCAGACTGTGCTAGGTGCAGCAAATATGGTGTTGCAGTCCGGTGAGGACCCTGCCACATTACGTGTTAAAGTCACATCGCCAAATGGTACTACGCAAGCTGCATTAGAGTATTTACAAAACCATGATTTCTCTAAGATCGTTAAAGGTGCTGTCCATCGGGCTACTGCACGTTCCCGCGAGATGGGCGAACAATTATCGAAATAAACCAAAAGAGGTTATCCAAGTGTGTGCTTGGATAACCTCTTCTTTATTTCCGTTCTATTCGATACTGTTGCGCATGTAACTTTGCTTGATCAACGGTACGTATTTTCTTATTCTGCCAGTCCAATAAAATGCGATCAATATAACGGAAATGTAACTTCCCA
Organism: Bacillota bacterium; assembly: GCA_041179705.1. GTDB lineage: Bacteria > Bacillota > Bacilli > Paenibacillales > JBEGSW01 > JBEGSW01. The sequence continues at coordinate 9,190 of JBEGSW010000032.1, forward strand.
GCAAAGACAGATTCTTTAAGCGCATGAATAATAAGTTCACGCGGATATTGATCTTGTTCTTCCCAAGATGCAATCATCTCACATTCCATTGGAGAAAGCGGTCGAGCAAATTCCGTCTCAAAAAGCACATATAAATTGCGCTCTTTGCCATTGCTTATTCCAACCGTCTTCTCGATTGATCGTTCTTCCATTTGTTCATTTGCCAATTTACCTAGCATTGGCGTAAGACTGTACACTTCATGTTGCATAGCTGTTGTCGCATCCTCATGCTGTTCAATCGAAATCCAATTGGCTTTCAATAATTTCTGTAACCCGCGAATAACAATGGCTTGATCGACATTCATACGAGCAGAAATCTCATCAAACGTTGGAAATGGATTATTTTCTCGTTCAGCAAATGAAATCAATTGAATTAATATCATAACTTCAACTTCATTTAATCCTAATCGAGCATATTCCTTAATCAACGTAAATGGAACGACAATGGAGCCATCCATCAACAGGCGTTGATAACCATTTGTATAATCTTGGCTTTGTTGATTGCTCATTGTCAAACTCCCTCTATTATTCTTAAATCATCGCATTCGTAGCATTTATTTCATTCTCGTCCAATTCTAACGTACCATTATCACGTGCCGTAATTAATTCATACGTATCACGTGCAATTACTAATTCTTCATTCGTAGGTATAATAAGTACTTCAACTTTGGAAGTTGGCTTCGAAATTCGACGATCATCGCCTGAGCGAATCAAGTTCTCATGCTCATCAAGTTCAATGCCGAGGAACGTTAAATTCTCCAAAATATGTTTGCGCAAAGGAGCTGCATTTTCACCAACACCCGCTGTAAATACTAACACGTCAAGCCCATTCATTGCCGCTGCATAAGCTCCAATGTATTTGCGAATCCGATAAGCATACATCTCAAAGGCGAGGGCAGCATCTTTGTCTCCCTCATCCATCGCCTTTGTAATTTCACGCATATCGGAACTAATTCCGGAAATCGCTAGTAATCCACTATGCTTATTCAACATGGAGTTTACTTCCGATAACGTCAAGTCTTCCTTGGCCATTACAAAACGTACAACATCCGGATCAATATCGCCACTACGCGTACCCATCATCAAACCTTCTAGTGGAGTCATCCCCATACTGGTATCAATTGAAATGCCATCCTTGATTGCGCTGGCACTCACACCGTTTCCGATATGGAATGTAATCATCTTTAACGATTTCAATGGGCGATTCAAGAACTTCGCAGCACGACGGCTTACATAAAAATGTGACGTTCCATGAAATCCATATTTACGAACCTTGTGACGCTTATAAAGCACTTTAGGGATTGGGTAAAGATAGGATCGTTCTGGCATAGTCTGATGGAATGCTGTATCAAACACAACCACTTGTGGAACATCTGGCATATTTAATTCAACAGCTTTAATACCCATGATGTGTGCCGGGTTATGTAGCGGTGCTAATTCAAACAAACGACGAATTTCATCGGTTACATCAGGTGTAACAATGACAGATTTGGAGAAACTTTCACCACCATGAACAACACGATGGCCAACAGCATCAATTTCATCAATGGATTGTAAAACGCCGTGTGACTTATGAACTAATTTATCTAATACTTTCCGAATGGCAGAAGTGTGTTCCAAAATCTCACTAACTTCACTGATTTCTTCTCCGCCTGCTGGTTCGTGTACCAGAATAGAAGATTCAAATCCAATACGTTCCACACGACCTTTTGCCAAGACAGATTCGTCTTCCATATTATACAATTGATATTTAAGCGAGGAACTCCCCGCATTGATAACTAGCACGTTCAAATGCGATCACCATCCTTGTTGTATCGGAAAAAGCCCTGTCCTGTCTTCGTTCCTAACTTACCTGCACGAACCATTTTCTTTAACAAGAAAGATGGTCGATACTTGAGTTCGCCAAATTCGCGGAACATGCGGTCAAGTGCATATAATACGGAGTCTAGGCCAAAACGGTCAGCCATCTCAAGCGGTCCATGGTTAAAGTCATAACCGATTCGCATCGCAGAATCGATATCTTCAGCAGAAGCAACGCCTTCAGATAATGTATGTAGTGCTTCGTTGATTAAAATACAAATCAAACGTGTAGTGACAAAGCCTGGGGATTCGTACACCATAACAGCTTTTTTTGTGATTTGCTCCTCAACGAATTCCTTGGTTGTCAAGAATGTTTCTTCAGAAGTCTGAAGACCTCGAATAATTTCAACCAAATGAATCTTTGCAACTGGATGTAAGAAATGTAATCCGATTACGCGTTCAGGTCGCTTCGTTACAGAAGCCATTTCTGTCAAACTCAATGTCGATGTATTACTCGCCAAAATAATATCAGCAGGACAAACTTCATCTAACTTAGCAAATACTTCATTTTTAAAATCCGGATCTTCCGTAATCGTTTCAATGACCATATCAACATCAGCCAATTGTGACCAATCTGATACAGTTTGAATTTTAGAAAGAATTAACTTTTTTTCTGCTCCAGTAATTGCCCACTTTTCAATTTGCTTGTCCAAACTAATGACGATTGAATTCCAGGCCCATTCTAATTTATCAGGTGTACGCTCAACGAGCATCACTTCGATCCCTTTAACAGCAAGCATCTCAGCAATGCCTTGTCCCATCGTTCCGCCGCCAATAACGCCGACTTTTTTTACAGCCATGATTTTCCCATCCTTTACCGATATATATTTATATAATTGTACAATGTTTAACCCTTGAAATCATCTTAATTTATCACTTGTGCAATGCATAATAGGCTAATAATTCGCCATCTGAGAAGCGATAGTAACGGTAATAAGAACGCCCCTCTTCCGCATTATTTTCCTTGTACAATACTTCCCACACATACTCATCTCTCCAAATGTTAGGTACGATGTGTTTGAATTGCACATTTGGATAAAGTCCCCGAACGATATTTTCGATTTTTGTAACCGAAACGCCACTTGACTCATAATCCCAATAAATGTCATTACCCGTTATCCAAGCGATTATGTTTTTATTATCTTCATCTTGGCCAAAAACAATCAAATGTTTGTTCTCATACGATGCAAATTCGACACGATTCACTTTCACTATTGTACTTTCTGCACGTGCTAATTTGATTGCTTTTTCACGCATTTGTTCAAAAGGAGCTTGAATATGGTGATAGTATAAAATGCCACTTAGAACAATGACAATTACACCGATACTTACGTACAACCATAATCTTGAACGGTTATATTCTCTCACTTCACCAACTCCCTTTATATTAGCGCGTTTGCAATGTATTAAATCTTGTTTGTACTTCTGATTGAATACGTTCGATATCCAGGGTCAAAATTTCTTTATTTCGCATAATACATTTTCCATTTACCCACATATCCGTTACGTCTTGCGCACCGCCTGAATAAACAACGTGACTGATTAAATTGGTTCGTGGATAAAAATGAGGTTGATCAATATTAAGCGCAATGAAATCAGCTTTATTCCCAATTGTTAGACTACCAACGCCATCTAACCACAACGATTCCGCGCCTATGGATGTAGCCATCTGTATCGCTTGTAAGGCGGGAACAACTGTTGGATCTTGACTAGTACCTTTGTGTAATAACGCTGCAAGCCTCATTTCTTCAAATAAATCTAAGTTATTGTTACTTGCGGAACTATCTGTACCTAATGAAACTTTGACTCCCGCTCTTATTAATTCAGGAACTCTTGCAATCCCGCTCGCGAGTTTAAGATTACTGCCAGGATTATGAGAAACTCGGACATCGTGTGCTGCTAATAGTTGAATTTCTTCGTCAGTTAAATGGACAGCATGTGCAACAATACTTGGACGGCTAAACATACCGAGATTCAAAAGATGTTTAACTGGACGCTCTCCATATTGTTTCGCATTTTCTTCAACTTCACGAATCGTCTCAGACATGTGTGTATGAACTGGTAAATCAAGCTCATGTGCAATTTCAATTACTTTAGAAATGAAATCTGGCGGACACGTATAAGGTGCATGCGGTGCCATCAATGTTGTGATTCTTCCATTTGCTTGTCCATGCCAATCACGGGCAAACTGTTTCGCTTCATTCAGCTTCATTTGTTGTACTTCTGGTGGCGCAAAGCCAATCATACCACGTGTTAAACTAGCGCGTAAGCCGGATTGTGTGACAACTTCCGCAACTCGGTCCATATGGTCATACATATCCAAAAAACATGTCGTTCCCGATCGAATCATTTCGACAACTGACAATTGTGTTCCCCAATATACATCGTCTGAGGTGAACTTTGCTTCATTTGGCCACATATAATCTTCTAGCCACGTCTGTAGTGCCAAATCGTCTGCATACCCTCTTAAAAGTGACATTGCTGCATGGGTATGTGTATTGACAAGACCAGGCATGAACAACCGATTATGTCCATTTACAATTTCATCAAATGAAACATTCGCATATTGCTCGGGCAAATTTTCTCCAATGAACGTAATCCGATCATTCTCCACAACCATGTGCCCATTAATAATCGGCTGGTCACTTGAAGCAGTAATAAAAATACCGTCTTTAATCCAAATCTTTGACATCTTAAAATACCTACCTTTATTAATCTAAGTAATAGGCCAAACTGTGAAGTTCGGTCGTAAAATCAGCATGATGTACACGTACTTTAACAGGCACTTTAATTATTATTGGTGCAAAGTTTAAGATTGCTTCGATTCCGGCTTCGACAAGTTGGTTTGCGACATTTTGTGCTTCAATTGCTGGAACCGTAATAATACCAACGCGAATTTTTAATTCACGCACTTTCTGAATTAGTTGCGCTGTAGGCAATATTTCCAAATTATTAATCATTTGGCCAACTTTTTCAGGTACTTGATCAAAGACAGCTACAATTCGCATCGAATCCCTATGATACATGTTGTAATTACTTAGCGCGTGACCAAGATTACCAGCACCGATTAAAGCAACATTAATTGGCGTATCTAATTTTAAAATATGTCGAATCTGCTCAATCAGATAGCCGACATCATAGCCAATCCCCTTCTTCCCAAAGTCCCCGAAGTGTGCGAGGTCTTTACGAATTTGTGCGGGGTTTAAGTCAAGCTTATCGCCCAATTCTTTGGAGGACACCGTCTGAATATCGGCAAAAGCTAGTTCGTTCAAGAAACGCAGGTAGATGGGCAACCGTTTCACTACAGCTTCTGAAATTTTATATGTTTTCATTTAAGGTCCCCTTTGAATCTGCATCATAAAACCAATCATGAATGCGGCCTACCATAAATTCATCGTTCATATGCTCAATCTTTGGTCCGGGTAATGAATATAAAAAATATTTTCCATAATAGGTATCCAAAACACGACGATCATAAACGATAACGATACCTCGGTCATTTGCAGTTCGAATAAGTCTACCAAAACCTTGTTTGAACTTCAGCACTGCTTGTGGCAACGAATAGACCATAAATGGGTTTTTTCCTTGTGCTTTAATCAAATCACACTTCGCTTCCACAAGTGGATGATTCGGTGGTTGAAATGGAAGTCTTACAATCGCTAAGCATGATAATGCGTCCCCAGGAATATCTACGCCTTCCCAGAAACTGCTCGTACCCAACAAGACACAGGCAGAGCTATCTACAAATAATTTAGTCAATTTACTGCGATTATTACTTTCAACGCCTTGACCGAATACTTGTATGCTTTTGGTTGAAAGCTCTTCTTTCAGACGTTCGTGGACTTGTCTCAACATTTTATTTGATGTGAATAAGACAAGCATTCGACCTTGCAAGGCAACAGCAACTCTGCTTAAAGATTCAACTAATCGTTGAACAAACTCTTCTTCACCATTCATGCCTTTGACAATTGGGAAATCCCTCGGAATTGTCATTAGTACGTTGTTGCGGTAATCAAAAGGCGATGCAAGTTGCAACGTCATTAATCGATCATTCGATAAACTTGTATCCAACCCTAATTGGTCAATAAAGTATTCGAATTTCTGTCCTACGGATAACGTAGCTGATGTCAGTACAACGCTATCTTTCGTTTCAAAAATCGACTCCCTTAAAATCGCACTGACATCAATCGGTGCCATATTTAATTGCATTGACTTGCTTCGATAATTGGGACTTGCTTCAAGCCAATATACATATTGGTCCTCGGACAAGGAAATAAATTTATGAAGTTTCATTGATAAATCACGAAGTGCCATAACGCTACCGTTAGCATCCGTTAAAATCGCTTGTGTCGCATAATCATCTATCTTCTCTTTAACATCGCGAATCACTAAATCTAAGCGATCAACAAGAGAAATACATGGATTTAACCACTCCCGCAGCTGTGAGGAAATTTCCCCCCATGCTCTAGGAGGGTTATCGGGTAGTAGACGTACAACGAATGAAGGCTCCTGTGAATTCCGTTCCATACGCTCCATCGTTACGCTATATAGTTGTTCAAACCATGATTCCCACTTTTCTTTCAGTGAAATAACTTCCCCGATTGCGTCTTGTAGGGTATCTATAACGGATGCCTCGAATAGTTCTGGATCAATACTAACTGCACTTAAAAGATTTGGAATAATCCCTGATTTTGCGTTGCTATACAGTTCAAGCAGAGCATTTACCCCATTGTAATAATTTACACTTGTGCCCAGATGATTGACTGCTACTTCTTCAAAATGGTGTGCTTCATCAACAATTAAATGGTTGTAGGTTGGCAATATTGGATGTTCAACCAACATGTCCGTAAACACCATTGCATGATTTGTAATAATGACATCTGCTGCAGTAGCCTGATGTCTTGCACGATGGAAGAAACAACGTTTGAACCAAGGACATGCCCGATTTAAACATGAATCCGAATCACTTGCTACGGATTTCCAAAAATCCCGATTACGACCAGCGAGATGCAAATCATCATCTTCACCGTTCGATGTCTCACTCAACCATACGACCATTTGCGCAGCTGTTACAAATTCATCGCGGTTCCATTCATATTGACGACCATTTATTTTACTTTCAAATTTTCTTAAACATAAATAATGGCTGCGCCCTTTCAGGATTGCCGATTTAAATGGCACCGGAAACAACTGCTCAAGTAACGGAACATCGCGTTGTCGTAATTGTTCTTGTAGGTTAATGGTATGTGTAGTTACAACAACCTTTTGCTTGTTTTTTGCACTTGAAAATACCGCTGGCAATAAATACGCCAATGATTTTCCTGTACCGGTTCCCGCTTCTACAAGTAAATGACGATCCTCTTCTAAAGCTTTCGCAACAGCATCCATCATCTCAAACTGAGCTGTTCGTTCTTCATAGGCATCAAAGGTGGTTGCTATTCGTTGTCTTAATTCTGGTAGTAGTTGCTTAAACTGATCAGGCAAAGCATCCGCACGTTGATCGAAATCAATTGGTGTATCGTTCCCCCACTCATTGATCGCTAAGTTAAAGCCTCGGAAAGATTTTTTTGTGATTTCCGTCTCTACTTCAAGTGCAAGTTGCTCCCGTTCTAGACAAATCACGTTTAACCAATCAGAAAGATCAGCTATCATCGGAACAGCATTTGGATCTAAAATTTCGACAACTCTTCGCAGCGTCAGCAGCGATGTCTGTTTAATTCGTTCTAGACAATGAATAAGGATTAACGCTGTCGTCTCTGCATCACTATCTGCTTGGTGTGGACGATAATGTGGAATTTCTAAACTGTTCGCTAACATCGATAATTGAAGACTCGGTATTTCAGGATAAAAAATGCGTACGATGTCCATCGTGTCCAGAACTGGTCCTTGAAATGATTCGTAGCCACATTCTTCTAACATTCTTTGTAAAAACCCAACATCAAAAGCAGCATGGTGCGCGACCAAAATTCGACCATCTAAAAGTGGTAACATTTCAACGATTACTTCATCGATTGTTGGTGCATGTTTGACATCATTTTCTGAAATTCCTGTTAATTCGGTAATGAATCTTGGAATTGGTATTTCAGGTTGTACATAACTAGCATATGTATAAGACAGTTGCCCATTATCAATAAGGGAAAGGCCTACTTGGATGATGCGATCATGCGGACCGTGTCCGGTCGTTTCGAAATCTAGAACGGCATATTTCATAGTCCTGACAGGTTCATTCCCCTCGATTTTTTCTTGTTCTAGCATACCAAAAATCTCATGTGAAAGAAAACACAAAAGCCTTGGTTTCTGTGAATAACAGATTTCCAAGGCTTTATATTAAATTCTTATTTATTAAATAATCGTAGAATGAATCTCTTCGTCCCAGACTGTAATAATTTGATTAGCTGAATCCATAATCGCAACCTTAGGTTTGTGCGACTTCGCTTCTTCATTCGTCATCGTGCCATAGCAGATGATAATAACTAAATCACCCGGCTGAGCAAGTCGAGCTGCTGCACCATTAATACAAATAACGCCACTTCCACGTTCACCAGGAATCACATATGTCTCAAAGCGAGCACCATTATTATTGTTGACGATTTGAACTTTTTCATTCACCAAAATATCTACATGGTCCATAATATCTTCATCGATCGTAATACTTCCCACGTAGTTTAAATTCGCCTCAGTCACAACTGCGCGATGAATTTTTGATTTCATCATTGTACGAAACATCTTATTCGCCTCCTTCAAAAGTAAGTAATATGTTATCAATTAAACGAGTCTTTCCGTAATATACAGCAACTGCAAATAATAATCTCGACTTATTGTCTTTTAGTTGTTGAATCGTTGTTGCACCTTTTACGTCTTCAAAATTCGGATAGGTTAAAAGTTGAACGTAATCGATTCTTGCTATGGAATGTTCTAAAATATAAGTTTGAACATCCTGTATGAGTGCTTCAACCGTTAAGTCACTAATTTCATCAATATGACGTCTGACAATGGATAGCGATTGATTAATTGCTAACGCTTGTCTACGTTCTTCATCGTTCAAATACACATTTCGCGAGCTCATCGCTAATCCATCTTTCTCACGAATAATTGGACATGGAACAATTTGAACTGGTAGTAGGTAATCCTCAACCATTTTTTCAATTACAGCGACTTGTTGCGCATCTTTTAAACCAAAATAAGCACGAGTGGGTGCTACAATTTCAAATAAGCGCTTTACGACAGTAGCTACACCCTCAAAATGTCCTGGACGTGATGCACCACATAATTTCGTCGAAATCGAACCAACCTCTACATTCATCTGAGGCTCAGTTGGATATATTTCATCTACAGAGGGTAAAAATACATAATCAACGAATGCTGTTCTTGCAACATGTAAGTCATGATCTTCATCACGCGGATATCGGTCGAAATCTTCATTTGGACCGAACTGTAGCGGATTAACGAAGATACTCAGGACGACAACGTCATTTTCATGTTTCGCTTTATCTAAAAGACTAATGTGTCCTTGATGCAAGAACCCCATTGTCGGGACAAAGCCAATTGTCAAACCTTGGATGCGTCTTGTGTTGAGTTCCAATTGTAATTCTTCTACGGTACGAATTACTTTCATCATTCCATATCCCCCAGCTTCGACTTTACATCCTTAATCACGTTCGAATCCATATGATACACATGTTCTTCCCCTGGGAATGCACGTGTCTTAACTTCATTCACATATTGTTGAATCCCCTCAACTACTTGCTCACCAATATTGGCATATGTCTTAACAAATTTAGGAGCAATTGGAGATGCATATTGGAGAAGATCGTGATAAACAAGCACTTGACCATCACACCCTCTGCCCGCACCAATCCCAATCGTTGGAATTGACACCTTTTCTGTAATTAACAAAGCTAATTCTTCAGGCACCATTTCGAGCACGATTGCAAACGCACCAGCCTTTTCAAGTGCAATCGCATCCTCTATCAACGTTAATGCTTGTTCAGGCTGTCTCCCCTGAATCTTATACCCACCTAATTGATTAACAGCTTGTGGCGTAAGACCAATATGCCCCATTACCGGGATTCCAGCTTGTACACATGCTGAGACGGATTCACAGATGGCTTTGCCACCCTCCATCTTGATCGCTTTACTATGTCCTTCTTGCATGACACGCGCTGCATTTCTCAGCGTTGTATCTATGCTTCCGTGGTACGTTAAAAATGGCATATCCGTTAATACAAAACTACGAGGAGCACCTCGAACAGCTGCTTTCGTATGGTGAATCATATCATCAAGTGTTACAGGAATCGTCGAATCATATCCAAGAATAACCATGCCTAAAGAGTCGCCAACAAAGATAATATCTGCGCCTGCCTGTTCTGCTAATCGCGCAGATGGGTAATCATAAGCTGTAACCATCGCAATCGGTTGTTGATCGCGTTTCATTTGCTTTAGTTCACCTGTACCTAGTATTTTACGATACTCCAACACGGTCACCTCCATAAATAAACATAAAAAAGCCTTGATCAAAATAGACAGATCAAGGCATTCGGGTAGCGTTAATTAGCGCGAATGTCCTTCTGTCTCGGTCCAAATGGCTCAGAGCAGAATCCAACATTACTTCAATAATACAATTATAACATGATTCAATTCAAAGTCTACCTGTCCGTATCTCCAGAGTAACAGCGAATCAGATCACCATTTGATTGTCGGAGCAGTAAGGCTCCTTGTTCATCTATTCCAACTGCATATCCTTCTAAGGTTTGATTCAATTGTTGGACACGCACATGTTGATTTAATGTAACACTCATTTGTTCCCACAGTTTTTGTATCGGTGAAAAGCCGTTTAAAAGATAAGTATCATATAATGCCTCATATTCATTGATAAAACTTGCAAGTATATCCTCACGAGAAAATACGTGGTTTTTGGTAGCAATACGCAAGGAAGTTGCAATCGGATGAAGTGCAACAGGGAAATCATCTTGTGTTAAGTTAACACTTATTCCAATTCCAGCTATAACAAACTGAATACGATCATCCTCTGCCATCGACTCAAGTAATATCCCACTTATTTTTTTACCATCAATTAACAAATCATTCGGCCATTTGATTCCTATTTTTAGTCCCGTTTCGGCGCGTAGACTTTTACACAGCGCAACTGCTGTTAACAAGGTTAATTGTGAGATTGCTCTCAAAGGAACAGTTGGTTGTAATAGAACAGAGAACCATAAACCTTTTCCTGCTGGGGAATGCCAGCTTCGGCCTAGTCTACCTCTCCCTAAAGTTTGTGATTCAGCAATAACAAGACGCCCTTCTTTTGCACCATTTGTGATTAAAGTGCGCATCAAATCTTGTGTGGAAGTTGTCTCATCTACGTATGTTTGACTCTTGCCTAATCGAACCGTTCGCAATTTCGTAGCAAACTTCACCATGTCGAAACGATCGGGTACCCCAATTAGTTTGTAACCTAATCGAGGAACTGCTTCAAATAAGTACCCATCCTTCGTTAATTTCTGAATTTTTTTCCAGATTGCTGTTCGACTGCAAGACAATGCGATGCTTAATTGTTCACCTGAAACAAACTTGTCTTGATTTTTCTCGAAAATTGCTAACAATGGATCATTATTCACTTTCCTTCTCCTTCCAATGTCTAGCCCATACAAGAAGTGATTCATACTCGTTTGGTAATTGCTTGCGTGCAACTTGTTTCAGCATCTCTTGAAGGGTCAGACCAAGCTCACGACCGGGTTTAATGCCAGATTTGATTAGATCTTTACCACTTACTTTCAGATCAGACAATGAATAGGCTGGCATTTCTTCAATCCATCGCTTCACATCGCTAAATAGTTGGTTTCTAACGTCCGACGAGTCGTTCGTTAAATCAATATATTTCAAAGCGATTTCTCTAGAAAACTTTATTGTAGCATCTATGATTAGATCCGGTGAGAGTAGTTCAGAATTTACGAATTGTCCAAATTTAAGTAGAGCTACTATTTCATCTGAGAAGCGATTTGATGCTTTAAGTTTTCGCAAAAATAACTCCGCAGATTTATAATCATAGTTCAGACTTTCAAATAGCAATGCCCACCTTAATCGATCATCCACGATCTGTTCAAACTGTTTGTCATCCAACAATTCTAGTTGGTACTTCCAGAATGAGACATCTACTTGCAGTTGTGATTTAAAATGCGTAATCAATCCACTTGATAGCAATAATTTCAATCCAGATATTGGGCGATTCGAAGAAATAATCTTCATTACTTCATTTCCGACTCGTTCCATAGCAATATGTTCAATTAAATGCGAATAATCGTGTAACGCTGACCAGGTGTTCTCCTCGATAGCGAAACCAAGTTGGGCGGAGAAACGTATACAACGTAACATACGCAATGCATCTTCTTTAAATCTGAGTGTAGGATTTCCTACACATCTCAAGACACGGTTCTCTAAATCTGCTTGTCCGCCAAATGGATCAATTAAATTAAAATCCAAATCAAATGCCATCGCATTAATTGTAAAATCACGCCGTGCTAAATCTTCTTTTAAATCTGCAACAAAGTGAACTTTACTTGGTCTTCTGAAATCTTCATAATTCCCATCTGTTCGGAACGTTGTAACTTCGAAAGTGTGTGATTCAGTAACAACCACAACTGTCCCATGCTGAAGTCCTGTTGGGATACATCGCTCGAATATAGCCATCACTTGCTCCGGTAAAGCACGCGTCGTTATATCCATATCAATAATTGGTCTACCTATTAATTGATCGCGAACACACCCGCCAACAAAAAAAGCAGGAAACCCGTTAGATATGAGGGTTTCCACTATCAAACGTGCTTCTTGCTCCATTGTATTTGTAGTCATTATCAATTTACCTCACCATAGGCAATTTTCGAACTCAGCTGTGTAACATGGACGATTTTTTATTTAATACACGATAGTAGATTTCTTCGTATTGTTCCATAGTAACATTATTACAAAAATCCTCGCGTGCTCGAATTAAACAATTTTCTTTAAATTGTTCAATTAAAATAGGATTTGACAAGTACTGAATGCCGTAATTCGCCATTGATTCAACATCACCAATTTCTGCCAAATAACCTGTACGTTCATGCAGAATAACTTCTGGAATCCCACCTGCTCGGCTAGCAATTGTAGGAACTCCGCACGCCATTGCCTCAAGTGCAACAAGTCCAAAGCTCTCTTTCTCAGACGGTAAAAGCATGACGTCTGCTAATGAAATCACGAGAGAAACTTCTTCTTGTTTACCTAAAAATACCACCCTATCCATCAAATCTAACTCTTGAACAAGACTACGTACCTTAGGTAAGTCTGGCCCTTCACCTACGAGTAATAATTTGGATGGAATTTGTTTTTGAATACGGTAAAAGATCTGAACGACATCTTGAAGTCGCTTAACAGGTCGGAAATTGGAAATATGCATTAAAATTTTCTCGTGCGGCAATGCGTAATTCAATCTTAATTGCGCATCTGGACGCGGATAATATTCCCTCTTGTCAACGAAATTGTATACAAGATCAATTGGTTTATGAATATTAAGAAGACGATTTGTCTCATTAATTAAATCTTGAGAAACAGCTGTGACCGCATCGCTCTGGTGAATTCCTAGTCGTATCAAATCATGAAGTGATGCTTCTTGACCCAAAATCGTTATATCTGTTCCATGCAGAGTTGTAACTACTTTAAGTTGATCACCAACCATTTGTTTCGCTAAAAATGCACAAATTGCATGCGGTAATGCATAATGCACATGTAGGATGTCCAATTTTTTCATTTTTGCTACTTGCGCCATCTTACTTGCAAGTGAGAGATCGTAAGGTGGATATCGAAATACATGATAATCACTTACTTCAACTTCGTGATAATACACATTTTTATGAAACTTTCCTAGGCGAAATGGCAAACCATGCGTAATAAAATGCACTTCATGCCCGCGTTCAGCAAGTAATTTCCCAAGTTCAGTGGCGACTACGCCCGAACCACCAAGTGTCGGATAACAAGTGATGCCAATCTTTAATAATTCACCCATCTCAAATTCCCTTCTAGTGACCATATTTATTAGACAAAACGTTCTACTTGAATGGGTTGTGCTGCAATAAAGCCCTCTGCAAATTTGAGTTGTTGCGATTGACCAAGTAGACGATCCCTTAATGTAACTCGCTCGATATAATCATGATTTAAAGGTGTTGATACGAATTCATTATCGCTAGCAGGTGTTGTAAATTGTGACTTATAAGCCATCAGTGCAGCTTGCTTGGTTGCTTGGAATTCACTAATATCAACGATAAAGTCAGATTTATTAATATCATTAATGAAGTAATAGTAAAGATTTTTCACTTGCCAAGCGATTGAATCTGGTAGTACTTTTCGTAACTTCGCATTAAATACCGCTTCTTTTGCCATTGCACCGCAGGCTTCGTGATCTGGATGACGATCTTTTATAAACGGAGCGAAAACAACCTCCGGCTTGGTACGACGTATTTCTTCAACCATGCGTTCCACTTGCATCTGATTCGTAGATGAAATACCACGATCAGGTAAGTATAAATTGCTTCTATACTGTATGCCAAGGACAGAAGATGCCATCTCAGCCTCAATCATTCTAGATTCAGGCGTCCCATTCGATGAAAATTCTGCTTGTGTTAAATCACAGATGCCAACTTTATATCCGAGTGCAATTTGTTTCGCAATCGTCCCACCCATCCCAATTTCGGCATCATCTGGATGTGCTGCGAAAATGAGTATATCTAATTTATTATCCATTGCGTTATTTCACCTCTGCATTTGCATGAACAACATCACGCCATGCGAAGTCTCCTCGATCGAGTGCTTTAATCATTATCTCAGCAGCAGCCAGATTAGTTGCCACAGGAATGCCGTGTACATCACTTAAACGCAACAAAGCAATGATATCAGGTTCGTGTGGTTGAGCCATCAATGGATCACGTAAAAAGATAATTAGATCAATTTCATTCGTTGCAACCAATGCACCGATTTGTTGGTCGCCACCAAGTGGTCCTGACAAGTAGCGGTGGATATTTAATTTCGTATGCTGCATGATACGCTTTCCAGTTGTACCTGTAGAACACAATGTATGTTTCTCTAATACATATTCATAGGCAATTGCAAAGTCAACCATATCATCTTTTTTACGATCGTGAGCGATAAGTGCTACTTTCATCTTATTCCCTCCATCTATACTATGCTTACGTTAAATAAACGATTCGAATCCATAAGTAATGCCTTCTAAGTCAAGGACGCGCTGAATCGCAACATCTACACCCGGCATATAACATGCGCGATCATAGGAATCATGTCGAATTTTTAACGTCTGACCAAATCCGCCCATGACAACTTCCTGTTGTGCAAAAATACCAGGTAGGCGAACACTATGTATACGGAAGCCATCGAAGTATCCACCACGCGAACCTTCAATTGTTTCAGTTTCATTTGGATTACCTTGTTTCAATTCTTCGCGTATTTCGGAAATCATCTCTGCCGTCTTTACAGCTGTTCCAGATGGAGCATCTAATTTTTGATCTCCGTGGAATTCAATGATTTCCAGGTTAGGGAAATATTTCGAAGCTTGTGCAGCGAATTTCATCATTAAGATAGCCCCAATTGAAAAGTTAGGTGCAATGATGCCCCCAATTCCTTTTTCTTTGCAAAGATAATCTAGTTCTTTAATGTTATCTGGCGAGAAACCAGTAGTACCAACAACTGGACGTACGCCGCAAGCAATTGCTGTTCGAACATTATTCATAACAGAATGAGGCGTAGTGAAGTCGACAACAACTTGTGCTTTAGCGTCTGTCAATGCTTGTCCTAGATCATCGCGTGTAATTATTCCACATGCCCCAAGACCAACAACTTGTCCGATATCCTCTCCAGATTTAGAGTCAATTGCTGCAACTAACTCTAAATGATCTGCTCCCATTACTAACTTTACAACTTCTCTACCCATACGTCCGCAAGCACCACTTACTGCCACGCGAATCGGTTGTTGATTTGACATGTAAATATCCTCCAATTAATCAATTAATCTTTAAGAATTTTCGTCCAACGGTTTGCATCTCTTGTCTGAAATTTATGCATAACTTTATCGTGTGCTTCCGTTAAATCAATACCTAACGAATTGGCAAAACAAATGGTGATAAATAATATATCGCCAAGTTCCAATTCAATCGAATTTTCAGCTTCTCCAGGTTTTTTGGGTTTCTCTCCGAATTGATGATTGACCTCTCGCGCAAGCTCACCGACTTCTTCAGTCATTCGTGCCAACATCGTTAATGGTTGAAAATACCCTTCTTTAAATTGCGAAATATAGGCATCTACTTCAGCTTGCATCGCACTTAATGACTTGTTAGTTGCCAATTTGAAAACTCCTTCCAAGCAAGTTCCTACTTTCATCAATGTTATCGTATAAATTAAACGAATACAACATTATGAGCGTATAGACAATGACTGATACTTGAACTTACGATACCCCACATACGTTAATACAGTTAGGATAACTGCACCAATTGAAATGGACCAATATGTCCATGTATGGAAATGTTCATTTTGAAAAACAACAATATTTGCTAGCGCATGAAGGTCCTGATTAAAAATAGCACGAATGAGTTTATTCATTTCATTTTCTATACGAATGATACCATTGAAATCAATTGGCGTTTGTTCCATGCGAACTTGTAAATAACGCTGAATCGCCCGCCATTGATCTAATGCATTCGGTTTAGCCTGAACTTCAAGTGCTGGAGTAATCAGTGCTACGACTGTTTTGAATTCATTCCAGTTTTGGTAGATTGTAACTTTATTTTGTTGCTTGGCTGATTGCATAAGTGAATGGAACGATTTAGATACTTTTTGCTCATACGAGAGCCACAAAGGTTGTGCTTGATGGGATAGTACATCTATCGCAAGAACGACAGACTTAGCCGCATTTTCCCATTGGATGAAATTTGGTTTTACATGTAATAAAGTTTGTTGTAATCGAGTTACTGCAGCAAAAAGGCTTTGAATGCCCTCAATTGTTGTTAGCCCCTCATATTTTAAAGCCAGAAGTTGACCTTTCAATGCCTCGATATTCTTTAGTGCTTGTGCAGGTTGTTTCGCCTGGACCGTAATAAGCAATTGTTTTGCTGTTTGATTTAATTGTCTCACTTGATCTTTTTGCGAGATTATGGCGTTCGTGACATTGGTTGAGCCAAAAATAATAAAGATTGTAAGTACAGCAATATATACTTTTTTTAACATATTAAATCCCCCGCAGTTTGAATTAATTCAACATATGGGGAAATGAATTTACTTAGACCTTATTAAATAAATTGAAAGAGCAATTGCCAAAAGACTTAAGCTGATTGTGAAGTTTCTAATGAATAGTAAATCGTCCATAAGTACTGCTGATAACCAGGGATATACACCGAAGAAATAGTCAACAAAATCACTGAATAGTGTAATAACTGCTGCACTAACGATTGAGAAATGGTTGAAATTAAACAATTGTATATATACCAAAACTTGAATTGCCATTATTAAATGTGAACCCATTAACATGAAATCAATTGGGCCAAGTTCAACACCTTGAAATGCACCCATCAAAATGATTGACACAGCCCATAATCCATATTTTATTGAACTGATGACTGCAATAGATTCGATTAATGATTTCCAACGCCATCCTACTCGGTTCAAGATCGGAAATAATACAAAACCTAATGCAACTACGAAAAATAATGTAGCAGTTGGACTATCAGGTACAAATAAACTCAACCATTTAGGGTGTTGCTTCCATACATCAGCTAATTGATTCTTATACCAATAATAACCATATGCAGTCCCTAATAGATTGAAAATGAACACTAGCCAAATTGTATTTTTCAAATACAATTGATGGACTCCAAACTGATAAAGGTTTCGAATTCGTTACACCGCCTTCCGAAATAAAAAAAGCAGAATCGAACGAATACTCATTCGAAACTGCTCTTTCATTACGTATTAGGATTTTTTTTGAGCAGCTAACCATTCAGCAAGCTTGTTCAAATCTTCATCTGTTAGGCCTTTGGAAATGTTTGCATCATACTGAGCACCCATGCCACCAACACCATTTTTGATGATTCCCATAATTTCATCTTTGGAGTACTTATCGCCTACACCACGTAGACCTGGTACTGCACCTGTCATACCTTTCAAATCAGCACCATGACAAGTCACACAAGTTGCCTTTGCATAAATTTCAGCACCTTCACTGTCTTTATCGACAATGGCAACTTCTGTCTCTTTCTTTACAGTTGCAACTTCTTCACCAGCATGTAATTTCTCTTCACGCTCAATGTGTTCTGGTGTAATGCCCTTCGTCTCTAGCTCATGTGTATAGTGAGACCAAGACACATTCGTAAGGTAGATTGTAGCGACCAATGATACTAACATTAATGCAGTTGCAATAGGACGCTTATTAAATCTTCTCTCTTTACTAATATCTAAGAAAGGCGCAAGTAACAAAGCTCCGAATGCTAATCCAGAAATACCCACTGTACCTAATACTACATAATCACCGGCAAAATATGGATACTTTAATACTTGATATAAAAATAAGAAGTACCAGTCTGGCATTGGAATAAAACCAGTATTATTTGGATCTGCAGGATAACCAAGTGGTGCAGCTTCTGCTAATACCAAACACATAAAGCCAACCATGACTACAGAACCAACCAACCATTCCTTTAGAAGGAAGTTCGGAATGAACTGCTCGGATTTACCTGGATAAGCAGAGTAATCTTGCGGAATGTTGACGCTAGTTTTTTTACGAACGCGTGAGTCGCCAACGTAGACAACTTTTTCGTTCGGATCATTAAGATTGTGTGCCAAGCGAATATCCCCCTTTCATAAAGGAATGATCTTATAGTGGACCAGAAATACCTTGTTTACGAATCATAATAAAGTGGGCTGCTAATAAACCGAGCAACGCACCTGGTAAGAAGAATACATGCAATGCGAAGAATCGAGTAATCGTCTGCGCACCTACAATGTCTCCACCTTGTAAGAATAACTTCACATACTCACCAATGTACGGAACAGAAGCAGCAATCTGGATACCTACCTTCGTTGCGAAGTAAGCTTTGTTATCCCAAGGTAACAAATACCCTGTGAAACCAAGACCTAACATGACGAAGAAAATTAACATCCCAACTACCCAGTTCATTTCACGCGGTGCCTTATAAGAACCTGTGAAGAATACGCGTAAAGTATGCAAGAACATCATAACAATTACTAAACTTGCGCCCCAGTGATGCATACCTCGAACGATAACACCAAATGCAACTTTGTGCTGTAAGTAATCAACACTCGCATAGGCATTAATGATATCTGGAACATAGTACATTGTTAAAAACATACCTGATAAAATTTGAATAACTGTAATGAAGAATGTAAGTCCGCCGAAACAATATACGAATGCTGAGAAATGATGCGCTGGGTTAACGTGTTCCGGAACCTCGTGATCAGCGATATCTCTCCACATTGGAGTGATGTCTAGGCGTTCATCAATCCACTTATAGATATTTTTGAACATCTGATTGTCGTGCCTCCTTTAAATTAAACCCTGGAGTTCGCCTTGAGTGGCCCCAAGTATACCCAGCCATTTTCTACTTTCACTTCGAATTCATCAAGTGGATTCGGAGCTACAGCCAAACTTTTTCCATCTTTCGTGTAATGAGCGCCGTGACATGGACAGAAATATTGTTCTGGCAAGTCTGGACTACCATTCCAGTTAACGGTACAGCCTAAATGTTTACATACTGGTGACAACGCAAATACTGTTCCATCATCAGCCTTGGAAATCCAAGCGCTAAATTCTGGTTCACTTTCGTACCAACCATCTACAACTTTTTTCTTGAATGCAAAAGTAGCTGGTTCTTTTGTAACTTTGCTGGTTTCAACAACTTTAACAAAGTCACCTGCATCTTCTTTCTTCAAAAGCGGATCTACCGCAAAACGCAAATTAAAAAGCAATGGAACACCCACCATGAATGCTCCAGTACCGCCTAGTGTATAAGACAAAAATTGACGGCGGGTCATTCCCTTACGGTCCTTTTTCTTATCTGAATGCGGGTTGTGCTGTTCTTGACTCATGTAATGTTTACCCCCTTTACCGTTCAATCGTTACAAATTTGACATCTATAATAATATCGCACTGAATATAGAGCGTCAAGAAACATAACCTTATTTTGAGACATATGAGATATAAACAAATATAAATGTAATAAATTTGTCAAAATCTGAAGATAATCAAATCGGTTTTGCGCTTGATTTATTTCCATAGTTGAAGTAAAGAGTCTTTTACTGCATGCTCTAAACCGGATAATTCAATATTTGAAATATATAAATCAGCACCACATTCCATTATATTTTCATCATCTAAATGTAATGCAAGTATAACAATATATTTAAATCCTGATGACTTCAAATTTCGAATAACTGAAGCTAAAGCATCCTTCAAAGTTTCTGAAATATAATGGTATGCGGGATAAATGACAACTCGTCCTCTAAAATTCTTTTCGATTGCATCAATTCGGGTTTGTAAATCAGTTAGTTTAGTGACACAATCTACTGGATTTTCTGTTCCCGTTAATCCTGTAATCGGCAATATGCATGTATCAAAATAAATTCCATGCTCTTCCCACTGTTGTTCATTCAACTCACTAAATTTCATTCACTCGTCACCTCCATTTTTCAATACAAAAAAGACTCTCTATAGTGAGAGTCTTCAGATTAAATAATTAGTTCTTAACTCGATTTAACCAGTTTAATGTGAGTAACGCAACTGTCATTCCGAACAACGAGATAGCAACGTAATAATTCGGGTCATCATTAATTGATTTAATTTGAATTAACGGTGGTTCACTAATACTCGCCAGTAACATATTACTGTCATCCGTTTCTACCGCAGCAGGATCAACAGCAACCGCAACCGCTGTAGCAGGTGTTTGTGCACTGACATATTCTTGTGCGTCACTTGTTGGATTATGCATTAATGATGCAACGAAACTAATTACGAACAAAGCCATAAAGAATGCAACTGCTAAACTCATATTTCTACGAGCTGATAATGATAAACCGAAACTACGCGTATGGATTGGAGCGCGCCATTTCTCATCCGTGTAAATGCGTTCCATCACAGATGAAGACAACCGCTTGGAATCTACTTGAATTTCTTCAACTGGAATGTCATGGATAAGATCGTTGCTCTCTTGCCAGAAAGCAAAATCACTCTGACATGCCGTACAGAATAACTTATGTTGATCCATCTCGATTTTTAACGGATCGTTGTTCGACAAATCCCAATACATGGGCAATTGCTCTTGAAATTGTTGACAACTCATGCCTCATTCATCCTCTCAAAATCTTGCATAGCTGAACTCCCAATGTAGGGTTCAAGCTGTAATTTCACACTCGTTCTAGCTCTAAACAACAACGATTTAACCGAACTAACAGTTTGACCTAAAATGTCAGCAATTTCTTGATAATCTAATTGTTCATATTCACGTAAGATTAACGCTGAACGCTGATTCTCCGGAAGACGGTTAATCGCTTCACGAACCAAATCAACTTTCTCCTTGCGAAGCGCCGCATGTTCTGGAAGACTATCAATTCTGGCAACCGGTGTCACCAATCCTTCATCCAATGAAACTTGGACTGCTCTTTGCTTCCTTAATTCACTTAATACAGTATTTCTAGCAATCGTATACAACCAAGTCGAGAATGAAGCTTCTACTTCTCTAAAGGTATGTAGATTTTTATATGCTTTAAAAAATGTATCTTGGCACAAATCCTCAGCTGCCGACTGCATACTAGCACTCTTGAGCATATGAAAAATGAAGGCTAATATTTTACGCTCGTAACGATCAACTAATTCTGCATAAAGCTCTACGTTGCCATCTATGATTTCCCTGATTAGCTGTGTATCCGTCATTACAAGCGCACCTCCCTCTTGTAACAACTTCTGAACATCGGCTTTATCATAATAATTGTACGGCTGCCAATGCCAAAAGTTGCGCTTCAATTCAAACTTTTTCTATATTTTTCTAAATAATAATTCGATATATATGTGATTAATCCTGTAATTAGCATAAACTGTTCTATTCAAAATGCCAATAAAGTCTTTATGGAAAAAAAAGAACCATCGTCAACGACGATGGTAGCACAAAGTGCAAAATATTTCGGATAGGAGTGGAGAGAAACCATACTGTATTCACAGTATAATGTATGCGTTTTCATTCTGTCAACGCTTTTTTTGAAAACGCTTTATTTTTAATTTGTAAATGGATATCCCATTAATTTAAGTTCTTCGATTGCTGCTTCCATATTTTTTTCATCACGGAAAGACAATCTTAAAACGCCTGGCACATCGATTCTATTTTCCATTATTTCGATATTACTAAGATTTATCGCCTGCTCTCCAAGACGTGTCGCAATTTGACCAATGACACCTGGATGATCTGGTACATCGACGTAAATATCAAACATGGATGTCATAACTCCTTTCCGACGTTCTGGTAAAGTTCGTCGGAAGCGATTGGCATCTACAAATTGCTGTTCAATTTTATCAGCATCTGCATGATTTAAATACGAAATGAACTTGTCCATTTCTGATTGCCAATCAATTAGCAATTTAAGAAGGACATCGCGATTATTCATTAAGATATCTCGCCAAATGACCGGATCACTTGAAGCGATTCGTGTAATATCACGGAAACCACCTGCTGCTAACATACTATATTCTGGAGCGTGGTCATTATAACTTCTAATTTGATTTACCAGACCAACTGCAATAATATGTGGCAAATGACTAATCGCACCAACAACCGTATCATGTTCAGCAGCATCCATGCGGACAATGTGTGCCTTCGTATGATTTAGCAAATTTGCAAGTTTATCATAGGATTCCTGCGTCGTGTCACTTTGAGGGGTTAGGACATATATCGCATTTTCGAATAAATGTTCGGTAGCAGCTTCAACGCCAGACTGCTCTTTGCCAGCCATTGGATGGCCGCCAATGAATTGAACGCCACTCCACTCTAACTTGGAAGCAGCTGCAACAACCGATTTTTTTGTGCTCCCTACATCCGTAATGATGCAATTTGGTTTAAGTGGCAATTTACTAAGCCGAATTAAATAATCTTCAAGCATACCAACTGGAACACATACAAATATAAAGTCAGCTTGAATCGCAGCAGCTTCAAAATCCGTTGTCGCTTCATCGACGACGTGCTTATTCAAATACTTATCTACTGATGATTGTCTAGTAGAGTGCCCAATAATATGATAATCTTCTTTCCCTTTAAAACTTAAGGCGAGTGATCCACCAATTAAGCCAACCCCATAAATCGTAATCGTCGTCATCCTTACACTCCTACCTTAACCTCATCAAGTACGATCTGCAGTGCATGAATGAATTTTTCATTCTGTTCTTGACTGCCGATTGTAACACGAATGGACGTTGGGAAATCTAGGCTATGTCCACCGCGGACAATAACCCCCTTCTTCAACAACCCTTCAAAAACTAACTTTGCAGGACGGTTAACATGAATCATAAGGAAGTTACCCGATGAGGGATATGAACGTAATCCCAATTTAGTGATCTCAGTTTCTAAATAAGCCATACCAATTAAATTAGCATCTCGACATTGTTCAATAAATGCTTGGTCTTCGATAGCAGCAAGTGCAGCTGATTGGGCATATCGTGTCGTATTAAATGGCTCGCGCACTTGGTTAATCGTACGAATCACATCTGGATGGCCCACACCATATCCAATCCGAAGCGCAGCAAGTCCATAAATCTTGGAGAACGTACGCAAAACGATTAAATTAGGGAATTGCGCTAGTAATTCGAAACTCCTCGGATAGTCGCCATCTTTATTATATTCTGCATATGCTTCGTCAAGAACAACAAGCACGTCCTTGGAACATTTATTCAAGAAATCTAAGACTTCTTGATGCGTTACCATCGTTCCTGTTGGATTGTTAGGATTACAAATCCAAACAATCTTTGTCTTCGGCGATACTTTTGCAAGCATTGTTGGCAAATCATGTTTACCATCAACAAGTGGAACTTCGATACAAGTTGCACCTTCGATTTCCGCATTGTGTTTGTATTGTGGGAATGTATGGGATGCCATAATTGTTTCGTCGTCTGGTGTCAAATAGGCGCGAGCCATCATTAAGATAACTTCATCCGAGCCCGCACCAAATATAATTTGATTCGTTTCGACACCAAGATGCTTGGCTAATCCTTCTGTTAATTTAACAGCGCCACCATCTGGATATAGACTTGTATGTTCAATTTCAGCCAAGATTGCTGCTTTTGCCTTCTCAGAAAAACCAAATGGATTTTCATTTGAGGCTAATTTAACAACTTCTGTCAAACCGAATTCTTTCTTCACTTCTTCGATTGGTTTACCTGGTTGATAGACTGGTAAATGAACAATGTTTGATTTTGGTTTCATAATCGCTGCTCCCCTCGATCTTAAGCTTGCTTTAGTTCACGAACAAACGATTGCACTTGGGCAATCCCCTGCTCTTTCGTTGCTGGATTCGTTAACAATGGAAGTGCATTTTCAATCGTGCGAACAATCGCACTACCCACAACTACACCATCACAAACGCCACTGAATTGACGCACTTGCTCCGGAGAAGAAATCCCGAAGCCTATTGCAATTGGAAGCTGTGATGATTGTTTCACAGTATCAAGAAATTGGTTCAGTCCCTCCGCAAATTGTGCGCGTTCACCTGTTACTCCTAATGAGGATACGCAGTAAATGAAGCCACTTCCTTTGGAAGCAATTGTCTTTACACGTTGTTCAGACGTTGGGGCAACTAACGGAATCAAGTGAATATGATAAGTGTCTGCTAATGTTCTTAACTCGTCGTCTTCCTCAATTGGCAAATCAGGAATAATTAACCCACTAATGTCATTCTCAGAAGCTAGCTTCAAGAAAGTTTCTAATCCAACCTGTAACACAGGATTATAATAAGTAAATAAGATAAATGGCATCTCAACGCCTTCTTTACGCGCTCTACCTGCTAGGGCAATTACATCAAGGATAGATACGCCCTGTGCTAGTGCACGCTCAGACGCACGCTGAATCACTGGTCCATCTGCGAGTGGATCGGAGTAAGGAACGCCGAGCTCAATTAAGTTTGCTCCCGCTTGTTCAAAAGCCTTTATCATTTCAATTGAAGTATCTAAACTCGGATCACCAATCGTCATGAATGGAATTAACGCCGTTTCATTCCTTTCTTTCAATCGGGCAAACGTTGCATCAATGCGATTCATTTTTTTGCCCTCCTAAATTACTCATAATCGTTTCAACGTCTTTGTCCCCGCGACCAGATAAATTAATTACAATTGTCTGGTCTTTGCTCATTTTGGGAGCAAGTTTCAAAGCATACGCAATCGCATGTGCACTTTCAAGCGCAGGAATAATACCTTCTGTGCGACAAAGTACCTGTAATGCATCCAACGCCTCTTGATCTGTAATTGGTACATATTCGGCACGCAAAGAATCTTTTAGGAATGCATGCTCAGGTCCAATCCCAGGATAATCTAAACCAGCCGAGATAGAATGCGCAGGTAATACTTGTCCTAATTTATCTTGTAATAAATAACTAAGTGAGCCTTGGAATACCCCATGAGTACCCATCGTCATTGTCGCTGCATGCTCATCCGTGTCAATCCCCTTACCAGCAGCTTCAACACCGATTAATTTAACAGTTGGATCGCCAACAAACGCAGTAAACATACCAATTGCATTACTTCCGCCACCCACACATGCAATTACAGCATCGGGCAAACGGTTTTCTTTCGCAATAAACTGTTCTCTTGTTTCATCGCCAATCACACGTTGGAAGTCACGAACCATCATCGGATATGGATGCGGACCTGTAGCAGAACCAAGAATATAATAAGTATCCGTAACATTGCTAACCCAATAGCGAAGCGTTTCATTACACGCATCTTTAAGTGTACGCGTACCTGATGTTACAGGAACAACTTCAGTTCCTAGTAAGTTCATTCGAAACACATTTAGTTGTTGGCGTTTAATATCTTCTTCACCCATAAACACTTTGCATTCCATACCAAGTAATGCTGCAACGGTTGCTGTCGCAACACCATGTTGTCCGGCACCTGTCTCTGCGATGATCTTGTTCTTGCCCATTCGTTTCGCAAGTAAGCCTTGACCGAGCGCATTATTGATTTTGTGGGCACCTGTATGATTAAGGTCTTCACGCTTTAAATAGATTTTAGCCCCACCTAAACTTTCAGACAAACGCGAAGCATGATAAAGCGAAGTTGGTCTTCCCGAATATTCCTTTAACAGGTAATTTAACTCAGCAATAAATTCAGGTTCTTTGGCATATTTATTGTATGCTTCTTCTAATTCGAACAAAGCATTCATTAACGTCTCAGGTACATATCGGCCACCGAACTTACCAAATCGACCGTGCAAATCTGGTCCAGTCTGTGTTGTAGTCATGCCTGTTTCACCCTCTCAACAAATTTTTTTATTTTCTCAAAATCCTTCTGTCCATCCGATTCGACACCGCTAGAAACATCAACGCCAAATGGTTGATAATCTTCAATTAAATGTCCTACATTATCTTGGTTTAATCCACCTGCAACTAATAGAGGTAATTCGTGTTCATTCGCATATGAAATGTAATCCGGCAATACCGTCCAGTCAAACGTTAAACCCGTTCCACCTTCTGCATTCGGTAATACAGTATCTAAGAGAACACCGTCCACAATCCCAATATAATCAGCAAAGATAAATGCTGGTGAATCTTTATCATGGATAGGTGCGGGAAATGCCTTAAACACTTGAACATTGAGTTTATCTTTTATAGTCCTACAAAACGCTGCAGACTCCTGACCGTGCAATTGAACAACATCAAGTCCAGAAATGCGAACACCTTGTTCGACTTCGTCAAACGTCGGATTTACATAAACGCCAACTGTTAATGCTGCTTGCGTATGTGAGGCTTTTGCGCAGCTACGATAATCAGAAATTAACTTAGCAGCTTGCTCTGCAGTCACCTGTCGACGACTTTTGGCAAATACAAATCCAATCCAATCAATCGGTAGATGCACCATAGATTGTAGCACTTCAACGCGTTGAATTCCACAGATTTTAACCTTTGTCATGGGGCGCTCCCCCTCTATTTTATCGATCCTAATAATGCATTAACAGCATCTGTTACATTCGGCTGACGCATGAAAGATTCACCAATTAAAAGACCGCCAGCACCAATACTTTTTAGGTAGGCGACATCCTCTGTTGTATGAATACCACTTTCACTAATTAATTTAATCGAATTTGGTACGTACTTCATTAACTCTTCTGTTGTTTGTAAATCAGTGTGGAACGTCTTTAAATCACGATTATTAACACCAATCAATCGATGGTCTAGTTCTAAGGCGATTTCTAATTCACGACGATCATGCACTTCAACTAACACATCTAAATTTAAATCTTTTGCCTCTTTAAGCAAGTCTTTCAGTTGTTGTTTTTCAAGAATTGCCACAATTAATAAAATGGCATCCGCCCCAATTGCGCGTGCTTCGTAAATTTGAAAAGGATCGATAATAAAGTCTTTTCGAATGATTGGCAATGACACATTTGCACTTACTTCAGTTAAGTATGCATTGGATCCTTGGAAATAGTCGACATCTGTAAGGACTGAAAGACAATCCGCTCCTGCCAATTCGTATCCTTTGGCAATTTCCACAGGATTAAAGTCAGCTCGGATTAACCCTTTGGAAGGTGAAGCCTTTTTCACTTCAGCGATTAAACCTAGATCTCTTTGGGGAGTGTCCAATAATCGTCTTTCGAACCCGCGTGTCTGAGGAAGTGTAGCAATTTGTTTCTCAAATTGCGCAATTGTTACTCGTTCTTTTAATGTTGCCACTTCAATATGTTTGGTTTGTACAATGCGATCTAATATCATTTCGTCAGTTCCCCCGTACACGTAACAAGTGCATGTAATTTTTGAAGCGCTAAGCCAGAATCAATCGCTTTAGCTGCTACTTTTACACCTTCTGCAATCGAATTTGCTTGTTCAGATAAGTACAATGCCGCACCTGCATTCGCTAATATAATATCTCGTCTAGCACCTTTTTCACCTGCAAACACAGCTTTTATAATTTCAGCATTTCCTGCAGCATCGCCACCGGCTAATTCAGAAAGCTGATGTTGTGAAAGACCAATTTGCTTTGGCTCAATCACGTAAGATGTGATTTGTCCATTATTTAACTCTGTTACATAAGTAGGCGCACAGACACTAATTTCGTCCAGGCCATCTTCACTTGCAACAACCAATGCTCTTTTTAATCCCAGCTCACGCAAAGATTCTGCAACTAATTGTGTGCGATTTCGATCAAACACACCCATTAATTGACGATCGGCACCAGCTGGATTGGTTAAAGGACCAAGCAAATTAAAAATTGTACGGAATCCGAGTTCACGTCTAGGCGCAGCTGCATGTTTCATTGATTGGTGGAAACTTTGCGCAAACATGAAGCAAATGCCAACTTGTTCTAAGCATGCTTTCGCTTGATCAGCGGTTAACGTAATGTTTACACCTAATGCTTCAAGTACATCCGCACTTCCGCTTTTACTAGACATCGCACGATTGCCGTGTTTAGCCACACGTACACCTGCAGCAGCGGCAACGATTGCAGCAGCTGTAGATACGTTAAATGTGTTTCCACCGTCGCCACCAGTCCCACAAGTATCCAATAATTGATCTTGTTCGGTTGTGACACGATTTGCTCTCGCACGCATCACTTCCGCAAATCCTGTTACTTCATCAAGACTTTCGCCTTTAAGACGAAGAGCTGTTAACATGGCACCAATTTGCGCGGGAGTCGCTTCCCCATCCATGACGGCATACATCACTTCTTTCGCTTGAGAACGTGTAAGATCACGTCCAAGGATTAATTGATTTAACGCATTTTTCATTATGTCCACGATTAAAATCTCCTTTAAACCTATTGAGTAACATTTAAAAATACACTTTCAGCAAGACGTATCGATTTCAAAGCGGCTTTGGCTTTGTTTACAGTTTCCATATACTCACTCTCAGGAACGGAATCTGCGACAATCCCTGCTCCGGCTTGTGCATATGCTTTTCCGTTCTTAAATATTAATGTGCGAATTGTAATACATGTATCTAGATTACCAGAGAAGCCTAAATATCCGATTGCACCAGCATAGGCACCACGTGCTTCGTTCTCTAGTTCAGCAATGATTTCCATTGCTCGAAGTTTAGGAGCTCCTGATACCGTACCTGCTGGTAAGCAGGAGATAAATGCATCGTAAAAATCCTTATCTTCTCGCAATTTGCCAGTTACATTCGAAACAATGTGCATAACATGCGAATAGCGCTCAATTTCCATGAACGAATCACAGTGCACACTTCCATATTCTGCAACTCGACCAATGTCATTCCGTCCTAAATCAACTAACATCAGGTGCTCAGCCAATTCTTTCTGATCAGCCAATAGCTCTTTTTCAAGCGCGAGATCCTCTGCTTGTGTCTTGCCTCTAGGACGTGTTCCTGCAATTGGACGTGTTTCAACATTTTCACCTTCTACACGAACCAATAATTCTGGCGATGCACCGACGATCACCTCATCCTCCATCTTCAAATAATACATATATGGAGAAGGATTAATCGACCGTAAAATGCGATACACCTGTAGAGGTGATGCTTCCGTAGTCGTTTCAAAACGTTGCGACAACACGACCTGGAAGATGTCACCTGCTCGAATATACTCTTTTGCTTGCTCTACATTCGAAATGAATTTTTCTTTAGACATATTTGAAGTAATGCCATCCACATCCTGGTTCATCATTTCTGGTGTGAATCCAGCCATTGGAGGTACTGTAATCGGTGTTTTTAATCTTTGAATTGTTGCTTCAATTTTCGCTTCAGCTTTATTATACGCTTCACGAATCACGCTCTCTTTGGCATTGGAGGGAACGTGCACATTGGCAATAACTTGCAGTTGCTGCTTCAAGTGATCAAACACGATAACTTGATCGCAAAACATGAATTGCATATCATTCATTTGTAAATCATCAATTCGGTGAGCTGGTAAGTTCTCATAGTATTGCAATAAATCATAGCCAAAAAATCCAACTGCTCCTCCGGTAAACCGAGGCATGTCAGGTAAATCTGGACTTCTGTAGGAGGATAATAATGCTTTCAATGCTTCAATCGGTTTCCCGCCCAATGAGACTTTATCACCGTTTTGAATCACTTGAATACTTCCTTTTTTAGCTTGAACTTGCAGGAACGGGTCTGTTCCAATGAAGGAATAACGTGCCCAGTTCGCACCGCCCTCAACACTTTCAAGTAAGAATGCATAGTCTTCTTCATAGAAATGGTGGAAAACGCGAATTGGTGTTTCAGTGTCTGCCATTACGTGCCGCACAATTGGAATTAAATTATAGGAATCCGCTAATTCTAATACACGTTGAAATTGGTCGATTGGTTGCATGGTATACCTTCCCTCTCTCAGATAAAATAAAAACCCCTACTTCGATAAAGTAGAGGTTGAATATACAAACAAATTAGACCGATCCCCATAAGGAAGATTGGACTTGTTGTGTCTTCAGGTTATGCTCTGCTCTACTCTGCTCTGATAATGCCTAATCTATACTGCTCTCAACTAATACTGACTATACCTGAAAATCTTATACGGGTCAACCAGCCGTAGGTTTCAAATCAGGTCTCAAGCGTGTAGCCTCGTTCAAGTAAACATGATTGATTTCCGCTTGGGATTTTGTTGTATTTACGGTTACTAGCATACGAATACAAAGTTCTAAACTACCAGGTACTGGTATCTCTAATGCACACATTAATGGTACAAGTTCCCAATTCTTCATCTGACGAATAGCTTTTGCCGGGAATGCTGCAGTAATATCGTCGGTAACTGTAATTAATAAGCTAGCAATATCTTCAGGGGAAAGTTCGTTTTGTGCTACAATTTCATCCAACATCGCAATGGTTTCTTTGATAATTTCTTGTTCTGTATTTGCTTTGACGGTTGTTGCACCACGAATACCACGTACGAACATGATTACTGTTCCCCTTTCAATTGCTTAATTACTGTAATTACTTGATTTAATTGAACAGGTTGATTATATTCAACCGAACCTATTGCTGTTGGTAGAACAAAATTCATTTGTCCTCCACTAAATTTCTTATCATGTTGCATTGCTTCTAAAATGGCTTCTATTTCCATATGGCTTGGAATCGATGTAGGAAGCCCAAACTTTTCAAATAAATTTCTTGTCGTATCCAAGATTTCTTTATCTGCACCAGCATGTACAGCTAACATCGCCGAACCAACCATACCTACCGCAATCGCTTCGCCATGTAACATTTCATTATAGGATGCGACCGCCTCAAGAGCATGACCAATGGTATGTCCAAGGTTTAGGATTGCTCGCAGTCCGCCCTCTTTCTCGTCTTGCGAAACAACGATCGATTTGATGCGACAGCCTTCATATAATGCATGTTGCAACGCCTTCAAATCGAGTGCCAACAACTCTTCAACATGTTCAGACGTCCAATTTACGAATGATGCATCCCAAATCAATCCATGCTTAATTACTTCCGATAATCCAGAACGAACATCTCGAATGGGTAAACTGAGTAATGTATCTAAATCGTAAATAACCATCTCAGGTTGATGAAACGCACCAATTATATTTTTGGCAAGGCGATGATTCACTGCTACTTTACCACCAACGCTGCTATCATGGGCAAGAATTGTCGTAGGTACTTGTACAAACCGAATACCTCGCATGAAACTAGCTGCTGCAAAACCAGCAAGATCACCAACTACACCGCCACCTAATGCAACAATTGTAGATTTACGGTCTAATCCATCAAGAAGTGCTTGTTCAACAATGCGATCAAGCATTTCAAGTGACTTCGTCTTTTCACCTGCGGGAACGACGATAGATCCAACTTTGTAACCACTATTATGCAATACTTGTATTGTAGAGTCTAAATATAGTGGAGCCACATTTTCATCCGTAACAAGCAAAATAGGAGAACTTGTGGGGATTTTGTGCGAAATAAAAAGTTCGCCAATGCGCTTCAATAAACCTGATTCAATATAGATCGGATAGGAACGATCGCCTAAATCGACCATTAATTGTGATTTGTCTGGCATAGATTAATACTCCGATACTTGCTTAAGATAGTTGTTATAATTCCCGCGAATTTCTTCGATGGAGTCACCACCGAATTTCTCAAGAAATGCTTTTGCGATTTCCCAAGCAACAACATGTTCCATGACAACACTTGCTGCCGGAACGGCACAACTGTCAGAACGCTCAACTTGAGCTGTAAATGCTTCCTTTGTATCAATATCGATACTTTGCAATGGTTTGTATAATGTCGGGATTGGTTTCATTACGCCACGAACAACGATTGGTTCACCCGTTGAAATACCGCCTTCAATCCCACCTGCACGATTCGTCGAACGGCGGAAACCACTTGCTTTATCGTATGTAATTTCATCATGAACTTCCGAACCACGTAAATAACCTGCTTCAAAGCCGATACCGATTTCGCAACCCTTAAATGCATTGATTGAAACAACCGCTTGGGCTAAACGCGCATCCAACTTACGATCGTATTGCACATAGCTACCTAAACCTACAGGTACGCCTTCAACAACACATTCCACGATACCGCCAATGGAATCACCTTCAACCTTCATTTGATCGATATAGGCCATCATTTTAGCTTCTGCTTCAGCATCGACAACACGTACTGGCGATTGTTCTGTCTTTTCGATCAACTCGTCGATTGGTAAATCAGCACGTTTCGCTTCTATTTCACCAATGCGTAGAACTTGACCACCTACTTTAATCCCAAACTCTGCAAGCAATTGACGCGCAAGTGCACCACAAGCAACTCGGGCTGCGGTTTCACGAGCACTTGAACGTTCCAATACATTTCGAAGGTCTTTCATGTTATATTTCAAACCACCATTTAGGTCAGCATGACCAGGACGAGGACGATTCACTCGGCGACGATCTTCATCTGTACCTTCAATTGGTTCAACATTCATGATTTTAGTCCAATGTGTCCAGTCTTTATTTTCAACGACAAGTGCGATTGGCGCCCCTGTCGTCTTTCCGTGACGAACACCACCAACAATCTGTGCAGTATCTTTCTCAATCTGCATCCGTTTGCCTCGACCGTGGCCTTTTTGACGACGGTGTAATTGAAAATTGATTTCTTCAAAATCCAATTGCAAATTGCTTGGCATACCTTCTACGATTGCGGTTAATTGTGGGCCGTGTGTTTCACCGGCAGTTAAATATCTCAACATGTTGCTTTGTCCCCTTTGCTACCTGTTAAATAATAGGATTTCAGAAATTGTGTCACTTTAACGCTTTGAAGCGACAATATAAAACATATTATAGTACACCCTTATTCGTTTGACAACAAACTACAACCAACTGTCGATTGAGCGTTCGTAGTTAATAATTTCTTCTTGATTGAAAAAATTAGCGATTTCACGTTCTGCACTACTCGTAGAGTCTGATCCATGAATTAAATTTCGATTTGTATGTAAGGCATAATCACCACGGATTGTACCCGGTAAAGCATCAGTTACTGTTGTCTTGCCAATCATTGTACGTGAGAGTGAAACAATTTGATCACCTTCCCATACCATTGCAAATACAGGACCGGAAGTGATGAAGGATACTAAATCACCAAAAAAATCTTTTCCTTTGTGTTCTCCATAATGTGCTTCCGCAAGTGCAACGGTTGGATAAATAAGTTTACCCGCTACCATTCGAAAGCCTTTACGTTCAAACCTCGCTATAATTTCACCAATTAAACCACGTTGGACACCATCCGGTTTAATCATCAAAAATGTTCTTTCGATTGCCATCTCAATCTCCTCCTCGTGTATGTTAGTAATCGCGAGATGCCACAAAGCGAGCAATATCAATGAGATTTTTTTTCGT
The DNA here is from genome assembly GCA_041179705.1 of Bacillota bacterium. Taxonomy (GTDB): domain Bacteria; phylum Bacillota; class Bacilli; order Paenibacillales; family JBEGSW01; genus JBEGSW01. Next base: position 43,158 of record JBEGSW010000032.1, read on the forward strand.
CTTATTCGACGGTAAAGAATCTAATGCACCGATTGCCTTATCTATGTATCTGTCACTCAACTGCTCTGCTGCTAATATACCTTTACTGTTTCGAATCATTTGAAGAACGGCCTCAATATTAGCATCTGGCAGATTGTCTCTAATTTTTTCAATACCAGCAAGTAATTCCGCTCGAATTGAATCGTCTTGAAGCGCATATAGCACTGGCAATGTGATGTTTCCTTGTCGAATATCACTACCAGGCGGTTTTCCAATTTCTTCTTCTGTGCCTAGCAAATCAAGTAAGTCATCTTTAATTTGGAAACACATGCCTACATTGTATCCGTATTTATACAATAAGTTAATTGTTTTTGTGTCACAACCTGCTGCAATTGCACCAAGTTGACAACTTATTGCGATAAGTAACGCTGTCTTTCGTCTTATGCGAAGTAAGTAATCATAGGTTGATTGGTTGACATCAAAAAATAATCGAATTTGCTCCATCTCACCAATGCACATCTGCACAATTGCATTGGATAATACTTGATGAATCCGAACATCTTCTAATTCAGAAATAACACCTAATGCACGTCCAAAAATGTAGTCACCTGTGTACATTGCAATTCGGCTATCCCATTTGGATTTCACTGTTCGTTCGCCACGACGTGTTTCAGCATTGTCAATAACATCATCATGAACAAGTGTCGCCATATGAATTAGTTCTAGAGGGACAGCTATTTTTTGAAGACGCTCAATATCGTATTGTCCAAATTCGCCTGCAAGTAATACAAATACGGGACGAATCCTTTTTCCTCCAGCTTTAAGGAGATGTGTCGATGAATCATGGAGAATCGCATGATTGTTATTCATGCTGTTCTCTAAGGCTTGTTCAATCGTTGACATATCTTTTCTTAATCGCGCAAATAAATCAAACAGCTTCATGAGTCACCTAATTTTCTTTAATAGTGGGCCAAAACCGAATTGTAATCGGGTGTGGTAAGAGTCCTAATTCATATGCAAGTTGAAAATATAATTGAAGGCCTTTTTGTTGTTCTTCGTCAAAATCGTAAGATAACGTCCTGAAATAATTCGTCCAGTATGCTGCGCTTCCGCCGATTTGTGCTTGAGCTCTTTGAATAATAGGCTCCAAATCTGAAAGTCCTTTACGCTTACTCTCTTGAAAGGCATTGTAGATTTGATTGATTTCATCGGGATATTGAATGGCAATTTCTTCCCTGACAGCCCAAACTGCAAATGTCATTCCAAGACCAGTAAAGGCATTCCATGCATCTGCGAGATCAGTAACTAAATACTGTCCATGATTTTCCCGATTCGCCTGAATCGCGTCATCACCGATAAGTAGCGCAGCTTCGGTCTTTTCCATCATCTGACTAAGATTAGGCGCTGTTGTTTCATAGGAAGGTTTGATGCCCACAAAATGTTCTAAAATAATCTTTAACAGATGAACCGAAGTCGCTGACGTATTGGTCAAACTTATTGTTTTCCCATCTAGTTGTTCTAACGGAACTTTATGAAATAACAGAATGGAATGCACATGATTAAATGCACTTACAGATAAGTGTGGTAATAACAATAATTTTTCCGACTGTTCGGCATAGGCAAATGAGGAAATAGGCGCTACGTCAATCTCACCAATTGCCATCGCTGTATTTAAGCCAGTAGGTTTCATCGCAATGACTTCTAACCAATCCTCAAATCTTGCAGAAGGAAAATAATGAAATACTGGCCATACATTTGTGAATTTAATTTCTCCCAGTCGAATTTTTTCCATGCTGTTCATTTTGTTCTCCCCACCTGTGGAATAAACGATGATCAATATCCATCGTGTCAAGAACTTTGCCTACGACAAAATCAATCATATCTTCCACACTCGTTGGTCCTTGATAAAAAGCAGGCATTGCTGGGATAATATTTACCCCCATCTTAGCTAAACGAAGCATGTTCTCTAAATGAATTTGATGTAACGGTGTCTCTCTTGGAACGATAATTAATTTTCTTCCTTCTTTGAGCATAACATCCGCAGCGCGTTCTAATAAGTTGTCAGAATTGCCATTCGATACGGCTGCTAACGTCCCCATCGAACAAGGACAAATGACCATCCCACTCGTACGGAATGAACCGCTAGCAATGCTCGCACCAATATCCTGGGCATGGTGATAATGATATTCACCTGAATAATGTCCGAAATGCTTTTCAAGCGTGTCAGCACGATTAGAAGTATCCCAATTATGTTCTAACTTTAAAACGCGCCAACCAGATTCTGATATCACCAAATGAACATCTTTTCCCTGCTCAAGTAACACCTGAATCAACCTGACGCCATAGATCGCACCACTTGCTCCTGTAATTCCGACTACCCAAGGTTTAACCATGACTACACCACCAAATCAAGGAATGTGAAAAGAAATACGACTACACTTAAAATACCATTCATTGTAAAAAAGGCTGTGTTTAATTTCGATAAATCATGAGGCGAAACCAATCGATGTTCGTAAATTAAAATAAGTCCAGCAATTAGAATACCCACAACATATAACCAAGATAAGCTTGTTAACATAATTAGAGACAACAAACCAAAAATCGTAATAAGGTGAAACCATCTAGCGATTTGTAATGATGCTGCGATGCCAAATCGAGCTGGAATCGAATATAGCCCCTCTTTACGATCGAAATCCACATCTTGACATGCATAGATCAAATCAAACCCAGCCGTCCAAAGGGATACGCTTAAATAAAAAACAATTGCAGTCCAATCAATACTTCCAGTAACCGCTACCCACCCACCTAATGGCGCTAAACCAATCGTTAAACCGAGTATCACATGACACAACCAAGTAAAACGCTTCGTGTAGGAGTAAATAACGAGGAAAAACACAGCAATTGGCAATAACTTAACCGATAATGTACTTAATTGTGCCGTAGCTACAAACAGCAATATAAATGAGATAACGATAAATATAATAACTTCTTTCGATTGAAGAAGTCCCGCAGGGATTGCTCGCATGGCGGTCCGGGCATTTTTACCATCAATCGTCCGATCAATGAATCGATTCAAGCCCATTGCAGCACTTCTCGCACCGATCATTGCTACTGTAATCCAACCAATGTTCGCCCAACTCGGCAACTGATTATTTATATGTACAGATCCTAATAAAGCTCCCATATAGGCAAAAGGTAATGCAAAAATCGTATGTTCGAATTTAATCATTTCTAGGAACACTTTAATTTTTTGAAACATGGTCATTTCCCTTCGTACCAATATGCAACGCTGCAACACCTAGCGTGAGTGGATAGTCTTTCACATCAATAAGGCCAACTGAACGGAAAATTTCAGCTAATTCTTTCCTACCTGGGAACATGACGAGTGACTCCGGCAACCAACGATATTCCTCGTAATTTTTAGCAATAAACTTACCCATTAACGGCAATATTTTTTGGAAATAGAAATAATAAATTGCTTTGAATGGTTGACTTGTCGGCTTGGAAGTTTCAAGACAAACGACCTTCCCACCCGGTTTAACTACTCGTTTCATTTCTCGAAGTACTTGATGTAAATCTGGTACGTTTCGCAAACCAAAACCTATCGTTGCAAAATCAAAGGAATTATCTGGATACGGCAATGCCATCGCATTGCCTTCAACCAACTTGATTTGATTTTCCAACTGAAGATCATTTATTTTCAATTGCCCATGTGAAAGCATATGCGCACTAAAATCTAATCCAACGATGTCTCCGGATTGACTTGTGTGGGCAAGCGCAATGGTCCAATCACAGGTCCCACAACACAAATCAATCGCAGTCTGTCCTGGTTGAACATTCATTTTCTTCATCGTGAATTTGCGCCAAGCTTTGTGTCTTCTAAAGCTAATTAAATTATTCATCATGTCGTATTTGGGTGCGATTGACTCAAATACGGAATGAACAAACTTCTCTTTTTTCGTTTCCATGGTTTACCTCTAATCTTAAATTGTAATCGTTCCTTGCATTTGTAGTCTGATTTTCTCGACTTCATCCTGAATCAGACGGAATGGCGAAACCGATAACAGTTGATTTAACTGTGACCACTCCACCTTAAACATTGCAACGAATTTATCTTTATCTTTGGATTCATATTCCTCAGATTGCATCATTTCCAAAATTACTTCACAGGTAGTTAAACGATGCAACGCCATCGGATAGATGCTTTTAAATGAATCCTGTAGAAGATCAGAAAAAACAAGAAACAACGGTTTTCTAACTTTCACTTTTGCTTCTATCTGTTCATGCAAAGATAATTTCACTGACTTTGCATGCATATAAATATCCAACTTCAAGCGATTCACTTCACTAATCGCATCAGAAATCTTGTTAATAAGTTGAATTTGACCAATCTTCGCTAACAATTGGTAAAAGCGCGCGCTATAATAATCTCCAGCCAAAATACGTAATTGTCTTTTTCGCTCATCATTCGCATCTTCGCCATGAATCGGTTTATCATCTATTCCATCATGAATATCTAAGCCAATCTGTACGAGTGAAGTAGCTAACGAAACAACTTCGTGCTGCTTTGCAAATGTTGGAGATCCAAGGCTCAAAAAAGCATACAGCAAACGAGCCCGATAATCGACGTATCGAGGAATAGATGTATATTTAATTATCATATCGTATTCTAAATACGGCTTCGCCATTTCATCAAGAAGAAATGGCTTCATCTCCGCGCGATTTGTCATTCAAATTTACTCCCCTGTCTCAATCATGCCATACTTCGTATAGAGGGTTGCTTTGCCACGAATTTTCACTGCAGAAGTATGATCTGTAAATTGGGCAATCATGACTTCTCCCTTATCTAATTTCTCCGTGTGATGAAACCGTGTATCTTGACCACGTGTAAGACCAATTACGTTAACGCCGTTCTCTTGTGCTTTCACTACGAAATACTCACCTTGAATTAATTCCATCTTTCGCACTCCTTCAAAAGGTTTCGTTCATAAATCATCTTATGATTATACACCAATTTAATCGGATATAAAAATAAGGCTGCATGAAAAAGCTACACTTCTTCGAGAAGAAGTGTAGCTCCACTTGAGATTACAAAATAATGGCAATTAATCCACCTGAACCTTCGTTAATAATTCGTCCCAACGTTTCTTGCAATTTGTATCGGGCGTGATCAGGCATCATTGTTAACTTTGCTTGAATGCCGTCACGAACGATGGAATGTAAGGATCGACCAAACATGTCGGATTCCCATATTTTTAGTGGATCAGTCTCAAAATCCTGCATGAGGAAACGAACCAACTCTTCACTTTGTTTCTCTGAACCAATGATCGGTGCAAATTCGGATTCCACATCAACCCGAATCATGTGAATCGAAGGTGCCGTAGCTTTCAATCGAACGCCATATCGGGACCCTTGTCGAATTAATTCTGGTTCATCCAATCGCATTTCACTTAATGGCGGAGAAGCCACGCCATACCCTGTTGTCTTTACCATCTCAAGCGCCTCTGCAAATCGATCATATTCTCTCTTCGCAACACTAAACTCCTGCATTAATTGTAACAGATGGTCTTTCCCGCGAATTTCTACCCCTACGATCTCCATCAATATTTGATCATACAACGCGTCAGGCGCGTATAAATCAATTTCAGCGATGCCCTGACCCATGTTCATGCCCGCTAAACCTGCACGATCAATAAATTCATATGTCGTGAAAGATTCGACGACGACATTTACATCTCTTAATCGACGGATATTTTTTACCGTATCACGAACCGAATCCTCATAATTTCGGCGCAACCAATGTTGATCATCCAACACCATGACCCAACTTGGTAAATTGACATTGACTTCGTGAACAGGGAATTCATACAGCACTTCTTTCATCACGTTAACGGCTTCAGGTTCGTCCATATCAGCAACACTCATAATAATAACTGGAACATTATGTTCATCTGCTAATTTCGAACGTAAATCGAGTGTGACGGGATTCGTTGGAGTTGTAGAATTAATTACGACAACAAACGGTTTACCGACTTCCTTTAACTCCTCAATAACTCTTGCCTCCGCACTCACATAGGACTCTCGGGGAATATCTGCGATTGATCCGTCACAAGTCACAACTACACCAATTGTAGAATGCTCCTGGATTACTTTTCTTGTTCCCATTTCAGCAGCTTCTTGGAACGGAATGGCTTCATCAAACCATGGTGTATGAATCATTCGTGGTCCGTTTTCATCCTCGTAACCTTTCGCACCTTCTACGGCGTATCCAACACAATCAACGATTCGAATATTAACATCTAGACCTTCTTCGATGCGAATGGCAACCGCTTGATTGGGTACAAATTTAGGTTCGGTGGTCATGATGGTCTTGCCAGCTGCGCTTTGAGGAAGTTCATCTTTTGCACGAATTCGCTCGGCTTCATGATGGATGTTCGGCATAACTAGCGTTTCCATGAACCGTTTGATAAATGTTGATTTCCCTGTTCGCACCGCGCCAACAACGCCGATGTAAATATCTCCGCCAGTTCGCTCTGCGATGTCTTTAAATAGATTAATCTTTTCCACGTTATAGCCTCCCGACTCGTACATAATTTTGGACTAGTAAGAAGGTATGTCAGTAGATAAAAAAAAAGACCTTTCTGAAAAAGAAAGGCCCCTTCATCTAAGGTTCGGCAATTTGGGGTTGATTGTTGTTCCAATAATATGCTGCTGAACGACCCGGCACATAATAACTTGCTTGTACAAGATACGTGCGCAAATCAATATCGGCTGGCGGGTTATTCACTGCAAGTAGTTTCATCGCTTTACTTATGTCTGCAGCATAATCAAGCACAAGTTGACCATCTAAAGCAACAAGGATTTCCGTTGGTTGCTTTGAGTAAGGACTCAAGATAACTGGTTTGTCTATCTTCAATTTCTCATAATCGATGTAATACCATCCTGATTGATAAATTGATTTAGATGGAATTAATCCGCGATTATTAAGTCTATATGTGTCAATTTGGGACTGCAGATCATTTAATTGTTGTAAAGATAATAGATCGAGAAGTTTAACTTGTGGTTTTTCTTCAGCATCGATGAGTACATAATAATTAGCCCCACCTTTTTCAAATGAATTTGAAGGAATTTCACCAAGAAAACCACGATCGATTATTTTTTTGAAATCAATCACATATTGTTCATACGTTGAAGTGCTTGAATCGAAATTCTTTATCGGTAATACACCTGTCGCTGTCCGATAAGAATCCACCGCAGCCTGAACAAGCGTTAATGAATCTTTCACTACAGCAGGATTGGTCGAGTTCGATGTATTGTTGTTATACATACATCCACTTAGCAACCCAACGATCAAAACAAATAGGATCAACTTTAAAATTTTGTTTATAGTCACCAAAGGCTATCTTCCTCCTGTTGTTTCGCCAACTGTGCACGAATTGCAGCTTTCAGCGGACTCTCTGGTAGCTCAACCACTACCAAGTGACCTGAGCCACTTAATTTCGCTTGGCACGAAAGTCGAACTCCCCTTTGAATGGCATTTTCACCAAGTTTATTGATTTCTTTAAGTTGCGGGGGTTGCAAGCCAGCTCCTTCTATCACTTGAACTTTACACATCATACATGCGGCATTTCCATCACAACGTGTCGCTATAGAGACATTGGCTTTCCGAGCTAATTGCAGAATTGACATATGTGCTCGTCCTTCAACTGTCCGATCAGCTGGCAAAAAACGTACTTTAATCATGGGAACTCCCTCCTAACACCCAACTAAAAATAGGTTTTATTCGTCACGATTAACGTACCCGGCTGTCTAATTGTCGCCTGACAGGCTAGTCTGTAACCTTCTTCAATTTCATCATCCATCAGTCGCTGGTATTCTTTGTCGTTTAATTCAGATAGAAGTTCTTGCCCTTCTGATACGAGGCATCTGCAGCGACAACATGTTCCTCTGGAACAATTATATAGCCATTGTAAATCGTGTTGTTTCGCTAATTCGAGTATCGTTATTCCAGTCACGGGTGGAATTGTTGTTGTTTTCGTCTTAGAAGTAAGTGTAAACATAGTTCCTCCTTAAATGATAGCAATTAAACCTAAAACCATGCCCGTTATTAAGCAAATAAATGCAATCGTCGACAGCAAAAATCGAATCAAGCCTTTTGTTTTTAAACGAACAAATGTAATTAAAAGTGCAGCAAATACCATTAAACCAATGCCGTAAAGCGAGGCCCACATCTTTTGCATCGGATCCAAAACTTCGGTAACTTCCATTTTTTCGTCCCCTTCCATAAAAAACACATAGTAATCCTATTATAGCACATCTGGATGACGATAAAAAAAGCATGACTCCGATGGAGTCATGCTTCCTCTAGGTTTTTGTGTTCATCATTTTCCGAATCATTTGATCCATTTGCCCCGTATTCAAAGAGCCATTTTGAATAGATTTTACGATATCATTGACGATTTTTGGGGGAACTTTCATACCTGCCATAGCCCCAACGGATTGAACGAGTTGTTTTAATTGGTGTTCATTTTCAAGTGTTGTGGGTTTAACCTGTTTAGCTACATTCTGAATGTCTTTATTCGTTATGTGTTTACCTGTTTTGTTGTTCAGTTTCTGTAAAATATCGTTCGTTCGATGACTCAAAAAAATCCCTCCCTCACAGCGATGTAATACTACATCTTATGTCAGGGAAGGATGTTCAGTTAGGGCTATTTATTGCATTTCTTGCGTGCGATTGCGCCCCATCAAATCCTCAACAACTTGGTTTCCAGATTTGCCTTCGAATAACAATGCATATAGTTGCGACGTAATCGGCATTTCAACATTATATTTGTGCGACAACAAATGAGCAGCTTGCGTCGTTCGAACCCCTTCAACGACCATACCCATTTCATCAAGTACTTGTTGCAAACTTTTTCCTTGTCCGAGTGCATAACCAGCACGCCAATTGCGACTATGTTTACTTGTGCAAGTCACAATTAAATCACCTACACCTGCTAATCCCGCAAACGTTAATGGATCAGCTCCCATCGCTGTCCCAAGTCGAGAAATCTCAGCTAATCCACGAGTCATTAGTGCTGCCTTGGCATTATCGCCGAACCCTAATCCATCAGATAAACCAGCACCAAGTGCAATAATATTTTTTAAAGCACCGGCAATTTCAACACCAATAATATCTGTATTTGTATACACACGGAAATAATTATTGATGAATAAGTCTTGCGCATTTTCTGCTGCATGCTGTGATCGAGAAGCAACAACGACCGTAGTTGGACATTTACGAATAACTTCTTCGGCATGACTTGGCCCAGATAAAACAACAATACGATTCTGCAAACTTGGAATTTCCTCAATAATTACAGTAGACATGGCCGCAAGCGTCTCCGCTTCGAAGCCTTTCGTTGCATGAACAACTGTCATGTGATCTGTGACGAAAGCTGAAAGTTGCTTTGCCACTTCTCGCATTGCTTTAGAGGGGGCAACAATCAATACTAATTCCGCACCTTCAACCGCCTCTTGCATCGATTGATTTGCACGAATATTAGTATGTAGTGTGACGTCAGGTAAATACTTCGAATTTGTATGTTTCGTGTTTATCTCATTTACTTGCCCAGCGTCGCGACTCCATAGATGAACAGCATGTCCATTTTCTGCTAGGACAGATGCAAGCGCAGTCCCCCAACTTCCAGCGACAAGCACAGCTACTTTACGTTGGCTCATGATTGCTCCCCCTTAGAGGCTGCATTCTTCTTACTGAAGATTTTATTTTCTTGACCTTTAAGTAATTTCACAATATTCGTACGGTGACGGAACCAAGCAAAAATACATATTAATATCGCAAATAATACAAGCGCAACACCATGGCGTTCCCCTTGCGTAGCTGGAATTAATAAGAAAATTGGCATAAGTAGCGTAAACACGAGTGAACCCAGGGATACATATCGTGTAGTCGCAATCAAAAGCAAACCAATAATGCCCGCATACAAAGCAGGCAAGCTAATCAATGTCGCAGTGACACCAATCGTTGTTGCAATCCCCTTGCCACCTTTAAATCCAAAATAAATCGGCCAGTTATGACCAACAATCGCAGCGACACCAGCAAGGACATGAAGCCACTGATTATCTGTGAACATGCGAATAAGCAAAACTGCGACAATCCCTTTAACAACATCAAGCAATAAGACAGTAATACCAGGTCCAACACCGAGTACACGCAGCGTATTCGTCGCCCCAGCATTGCCACTACCATGTTGACGTATATCGATACCTTTTAATAATTTACCAAATAAGTAACTGAAACTAATGGAGCCAAGCAAATAACTTATCACTATGACCCCAATCAAGATGATTGTATCCATCACTGTTTCCCCTATTCTTCTTCACTTTTCTTACGTAACATAATTCGGATTGGCGTTCCTTCAAACGTAAATGCCGCACGAATCTTGTTCTCCAAAAATCGTTCGTACGAGAAGTGCATGAGTTCCGGATTATTTACGAACAAAATAAAGGTTGGCGGCTTAACGGCAACTTGCGTTGCATAGTTAATTTTCAATCGACGTCCTTTATCAGTTGGCGGCGGCGTAACCGTTACGGCATCATAAATCAAATCATTAAGTACATGGGTTTGAACACGCATTGAATGTTGTTCAGAGACATGATTAATTAATGGTAATAGTTTATGCAATCGCTTTTTGGACATCGCAGAGACAAATAAAATTGGCGCATAGGTCATAAATAAAAAATGATCTCTTATCTTTTGTGCGAAGTGTTGCATGGTCTTTTCGTCTTTTTCAACGATGTCCCATTTATTTACAACAAAGATACAAGCTTTTCCTGCTTCATGTGCATAACCAGCAATATGCTTATCTTGTTCAATAATGCCTTCTTCACCATTAATCACAATTAATACAACATCAGAACGCTCAATCGCTTTCATCGCCCGCATGACACTGTATTTCTCTGTGGACTCATACACTTTACCGCGTTTACGAATACCAGCGGTATCGATAATGACATATTTCTGACCATCTTTTTCTAGTGGCGTATCAATCGCATCGCGCGTGGTACCAGCTACGTTGCTGACAATAACGCGGTCTTCCCCCAACATAGCATTAACTAATGAAGATTTGCCAACATTCGGACGACCAATCAACGAAAACTTAATGGTATCTTCTTCATACTCATCATCTTCGTGAATTGGTAATTTCGCGATTACTTCATCGAGTAAATCTCCAATACCGACGCCATGTGCGCCAGAAATTGCAATTGGATCACCAAAACCCAACTCATAAAATTCATAAATATCGCTGATTCTTTGTGTATTATCGATCTTATTTACTGCTAAGACGATTGGCTTACGTGAACGGAATAGTAATTCTGCTACTTCTTTATCTGCAGGTGTAATCCCCGCTTTCCCATCAGCCATAAAAATAATCAGATCTGCTTCGGCAATTGCCAATTCTGCTTGAACACGAATCGACTTCAACATCTCATCTTCGCTGATTTCAATCCCACCTGTATCAATAACGCCAAATGGAATACCACTCCATTCTGCATTTCCATAAAGACGATCCCGCGTAATACCTGGTTTATCTTCAACAATCGCTAAACGATCGCCAATAATACGGTTAAAAATTGTCGATTTACCTACATTAGGGCGACCTACAATCGCTACAATCGATTTAGCCATTTATTGTTCCTCCTTCGAAACTCACTGCATTTCATCATATCAAATTATGCCCAACCTTGCACCCAAAAAAAAGCCTGGGCATGAGTTGCCCAGGCTTTTGATGCTTATTCAGCTTCAGTTGCTTTTTTTGCACGAGTGGACTTTGGTTTAGGCGTTGCCTCTGTTTTTTCAGCTTTTGGCGCTGCTGCTTTTTTTGCTTTTGGTTCTTTTGCTACTTTTGGTTCTTTCGCAGCAGTTGCAGCTTTCGTCTTTGTTGCAGCTGCTTTTTTCGGTGCTTTCGCTTCTTTCGGTTGTTCTGCCGCCAATGCGCTCAACTTTGCGAATGCATCGCCAAATCGTTCACCTAATGTCATAGCAAGCGCTTCATTTTTCAAGAATGCAGGATCCACTTCATCTTCTTTCGATCTACGCGGACGATCTACTTTCTCTTTCGCTTCAACAACTGGTGCTTCTTCTGTTTCTTTAATGCTCAAGGAAATACGTTGTTCTGCAACATTTACATCAAGAATTTTCACAGTCACCACTTGGTTTTCTTTCAGTACTTCTTGTGGTGTAGCAATATGATTGTGGGAAATTTGTGAAATATGAACAAGACCTTCCACGCCAGCTGCGATTTCAACAAATGCACCGAATGTTGTTAGACGTTTCACTGTACCTTCTAGGATTGCGCCTACTTTCAACGTGCTTTGTGCCAATTCCCAAGGACCTGGTTGAACGGCTTTCATACTTAAGCTGATTCGGTCATTTGCTGGATCAATCTTAATAACTTTAACCGTTACTACGTCTCCCTCACTTACAACGGCAGATGCTTCTTTCACATGCTCCCAGGAAAGTTCAGAAATATGTACTAAGCCATCAACGCCACCTAAATCGACAAATGCACCGAAGTTCGCTAAACGTAAAACTGTGCCAGTCAATACATCATTCACTTTAATTTCAGCAAGGCGTTGTACTTTTTTCGCTGCAAACTCTTTTTCCAGAACATCTTTTTGGGAAAGAATCAATTTATTGTTTTCACGGTCGATTTCTTTGACAACAACGCGTAATGTCTTGCCTTTGTAGCCTGAGAAATCTTCAACAAACGTGCGTTCAACCATCGAGGATGGTACGAAGCCACGAACACCAAGATCTACTACAAGACCGCCTTTCACAACTTCAGCGACTTGTACTTCGATTACTTCACCGTTTTCTAATTTAACTTGTAATTGCTCCCAAGCTTTTTCCCCATCAATTGCTCGCTTAGATAGGATTAATTGTTCTTTTGCATCATTCAAACTTACAACTTTACAAGTCACTTCAGTACCAACTTCAATGATGTCGGATGCTTTTTCTACAGCTAAAGAGGATAATTCGCGGACTGGAATTTGACCATCGTATTTGTATCCAATGTCTACAAATGCTGTGGAGTCATCAACTTTAACTACCTTACCTGTTACGATACTGCCTGCTTTAATAGGGGCAAATTGTTCTAATTGCGCCTCCATTGTGTTCTCAACTGCTTTGTTTTCTTCTGTCATTTTTATTTCCTCCTTGGTATGTCTAACGTAAATGCTATTCTTCTTTTAGGCGATTTATGGCTTTCATAATTTCTGCTGTCACTTGTTCGGAACTATCCACCTCAGATTGTGATCGGAAGCCATCCATCTGGATAGGCTCACCATAGCGAATAATCATTGGTTTAAACAATGAATAATCCCCAATAATTGCCGCTGGTACAATAACGGCTTCTGAGCGAAGCGCTAACACGGCAGCACCTTTCTTCGCAGGTCCTTTACTATTTCGGGTACCCTCTGGGAAAATCCCGATCATCTTACCTTCGGATAACAAGTTTAAGGCATTACGAATGGACTCTTTACTTACGCCACCCCGCTTGACCGGGAATGCGCCGATTCTCGGAATGATCCATCCTAGTATTGGAATCTTAAACAGCTCTTCCTTGGCCATATAGTAGATTTTCCGTTCAAATGGAGAACCTAGTAAAGGCGGATCAATATTACTAATATGATTACAACACATGATGACAGGGCCAGATGCAGGAATGTGATGCAATCCCTCAGCTCGTAGGCGGAACAACACCGCAAACAGGATTCTCAAAATCACTCTAAAAAAAACATACATCATCTCCCCTCACCTCCATTGATAACATAGGATGAAAGGTTGAATAAATGATCGATTACTTGTTGCATATTCATACTCGTACTATCCACTTCGATAGCTCCATTTGCAATAACTAGTGGAGAAAATGCACGATTCATATCTGCATAATCACGCGCGGCAATTTCTTTGATAAGTTGTTCGAATGGGATTTCATTGGCAGTGCCTTTGGTCTCTTCAAATCTTCTTCGAGCTCGCTCCTCAACACTAGCAGTTAAATAAATCTTCAAGGCAGCATCAGGTAAGACAGCACTCCCAATATCTCGTCCGTCCATGACAACACCTAAATTTTCTGCCATAAGTTGCTGCTGTCTCACTAAAAAACTACGGACTTCCTCATAACTTGCAATTTGAGATACATTTCGACTGACTTCGGGCGTTCGAATGGGTTCCGTAATATCTTGCCCATTTAAAAATACCAATTGTTTCTCCGGTGTCACTTTGAATGTAATATCAACTTTGTTGAGACATTCTGCAATTTGTTCATGTTGATCGACAGCTAAGCCACCTTGGAGCACATAGTACGTTACAGCCCGATACATTGCGCCTGTATCGATGTAGATGTACCCTAGGCGTTCTGCTAATCTACGAGCCACGCTACTCTTGCCCGCACCTGCTGGACCATCTATCGCAATATTTATTTTTTTAATGTTATTAATATTCACGATAATTGTCCTTCCCAGCTAAAAGCGACCTGTAGTTATACTCATGAAAAAAGCAGGCAATGCCTGCTCAATAGGAAAATTATAACACAGCCTTTCATTGATTGTAAATTTACATCCTTAATCTGGAATCCGTTCTAATTTCTCCTCTTCTCCGTTCGATGCGTTCATATACAACCTGAAATTCGCGTGATCCATTTGGCCAATAAATTCATAACAGAGTGTTTCAATGTTCTTTTGGTTCAATATTGTTACAAGCCGCGTCGACTTCACACGAAATGCAGGCTCTAAGTGTGTTTGTGCTTCAGTTAGCGTTAGTTTAGGGCTCATTGATATATTTTGATGTTTCGCATAGACAAAGTCAGTTGCTTGTATCCCGATTACTTGTCCATTATCCATCGCGACCCGTATCGTTATTTTGTGAGGGTAATGCAAGACACCGTCACGATACTCTGCGAAAGTAATCATACTAATGCCGTCATAACGATCTTGTGCAATCGGCAGCATGCTTGGGAATTTCCAGTCGTCTAACCATTGTTTTGCCTCATATACAGCTTGACTTGAATTGATTTGAATTTTACCAATTGATCGTTCCTTCGTAAACCAAAGTAACTCACCACCAGCACGACTAAAATCACCCTGGACGCGTTGATTATTTTCGTCTTTCCCGCTGATGTGATAGGACTTAAAGTATTTTCCTTTCCCGTTCGGTAATATCTTAACGTTGAAATTTGTATTCAAATTCAATTTACGAATCGCAATTTCACGAATTTGTTGTTCTGTCTTTGGATGAAGTGGTAATGGTTCTTCGATTGATTGTGATACCGTTCCAGTAATCGTTGGTCCCCAATCGAGTTCTTTGTACTGGCTAACCCGTTGATTTAATGAATTAAATCCATCCATGATTGGATTTTCTTTCAGTTTGGTATCCGAGGCGAGCCCATATTCTGCATCTGTCCATTTTAACTTTTGATTAATCACATTTTCTCTAAGTTTACCTAAATCTGTCGATAGTTGTTTCGCATAAAGATATAGTTCCTGCACGCGTTTTTTGTCAGCACTCGATAATGGCTCTTTATCGTAGTTCCTAAGCGCTAATTGATAAGTGAATTTATTTAAATTACTCAAAAATTGTTCGGTTTGTTGAAATGGCAGCATCACAAGTGGTAATTGATTAATTTCATTTTGCGCATCGCTCGTTAATCTGGATATCGTGATTAGATTTTCCCGATGAAAGGAGCCTGATTTCGCGTCAATCGCTAATCCATTGCCCAGCTGCGTTTGAATTTGTTCGAGATGATAAACCAAATCGTGAAATGCACGTTGGTATTGGTTTTCCGCTTTGATTGTGATTTTATCTTTTTGTTCTGCTTGCTGGCCTCCCCATTGTATGGAAAAAATTAAAGCTAATACTGCAACAGGGAACAAAACGGCGCTCCAACGACTATACACACCCATCACTTCTCCTCTTTGTTCGTGATAGGTTCAGTTTCTGTGATTCCTCAACGCTTTATGCATAATAGCTAAACAAAAAACACCTTCCTGCTTGGGCAGGAAGGTGTTACTCGTTCGATTATTAAAAATATCTGCAAATGGTTTCAACAGCTAGTTCAGGCATAACAACTTTCCCATATTCCTCAAGTACTTCTGGTGTTACAGGACTAACTTCAGCAAATTCGGACAACAATGCTACAATCCGATTGGCTTGTACATCATTCATCTCATCTGAGTCAATCTGTAATATATAAACACCCTTATAATTGTAAAGTCGACCACCTTTGAAAAATGGCAACAATGATTCAGCGGCTAAAACAAGTTCATCGAACTCATTAAACGCATACGAAATCATATCTGTCTGTTCAATGGTTAATTCTACTTCGTAAACGTCATCAGAATCATAATCATCATCAAGTTGAATCATCCCTTTGCCGCGTGTAACTACGACAATCATACCTTGTGCGGGTGTGGAGAACACCTCGACTGCAAGAGGTCCTGATGCATCAAAACCAACTTCCGTATACGCTTGATCCATCATTTCACTAAATAATTCATGAACTTTAGGAATTTCTCTCCACATGTCATCTTTCTGAATACCTCTCTCGGATAAATCATCAAATGTGAGGAAAATCCTAATCTTGTCGTGATTCAATCTTTCAATTTTCATTAACAGGATCCTCCCTTCGTGATTCGCACATGATTCGCATGATCCAGGATATTAGTCATGGTATGAACG
This sequence comes from Bacillota bacterium, assembly GCA_041179705.1. Taxonomy (GTDB): domain Bacteria; phylum Bacillota; class Bacilli; order Paenibacillales; family JBEGSW01; genus JBEGSW01. The sequence goes on from JBEGSW010000032.1 coordinate 59,875, forward strand.
AGAACAAAAAGTTGTGAAAACCCGGCGTGTTCGCCTGACTAAATGGTACCATTTCTTAAACCAAAAATCTATACGAACAAAAGATGGCGATTCAGGAATTCCACCCGAACCGCCATCTTTTGGGATAAATATTAAATAACTGGAATGTGATTTTCTTCAGCTATCTTATTTACTTCTTGTTGTACTTCCGGATTTTTTTGAATCATGCTTTTCAATGTATCCTGTCCAATTGAATTCGACAAACTAAATGGCAATGCCTTCGAATTTCTGGACCAATAAGACATGGCAACAGCACCAACTAATGTACCCATTACAAAAGTCATCGTTCTCATCGATACGCCTCCTTTGGACAACTCTAATTACGTTCCCTATTTTGTTCAATATTCCATGGTTTGATACTTTATAATTCATGGAAATCAAACTAAAATGGATATAATACATCTAAAAGGAGCTGCGCAATGAAGCCTTTTCAAACACTTGCACTTATTGTATCGCTAACAATTGTAACCGTGGCTTGTTCAAATGCTCAGACTGAGCGTGAATCCGAAAAAATCACTGGTGGGAAAACAAAATCTGTGACGCCATCACCCTCTGTTCAAGCAACTTCCAATCCTGAACCAGCTGAAAACGCTCCTGCTCCAGTGGCAATTAAATACAAAATGAAAGCCAATTATGATATTGTCCCAATCAATCCTGAGAAAGATACGAACAAGGTGGTTCTGTTGACATTTGATGACGGACCTAAAGAGCTGGCAATGATTGATTCCATGTTACAAACACTCAAAAAATACAATGCCAAAGCAATATTCTTCGTTAATGGGTATCGCGTCAAAGCCCAGCCTGGTCTATTGACGAAACTTCACGATGCTGGACAAACCATCGGTAATCATTCCTATGATCACATTGCACTTGGCAAAGAGAACGCGACTGTCATTGAACAACAAATCACCAGTGTGCAATCTCAAATCAAAAGTTTAATCGGAGAAACCCCTCGCTTCTTCCGCCCTCCGTTCGCTTCTTCGAATGAGGATGTGCGACGGATTTGTCGAGAGCAAGACTTGTTGTTCATGACGTGGTCGAATGGTTCATTAGATTGGGATAGTCAAAATCAATCACCTGAATCTGTGGTCAAAAATGTAATGGAACAACTTCACCCCGGAAGTAATATTTTAATGCATGAACTGCAATGGACTGTGGATGGATTAGACAAATTATTAAGTGAACTTTCTAAGGCTGGTTATACATTTGTTGATCCTAAAGAATTAGCATCAGAACCTATCTAAACCTAATTGTAATTGACCAAACCGATGATGATTAATATTAGTGTTAATAGAATAAATAAACCGACCAAAAACTGAAAAAATATAATTGTCCATCTCCCCCGCTGTTTGCGAACTTTGCGCAGCGGGGTTTGTTCATCAGTATGTGAATTTTCCATGACATCTATCACTCCAAATGCAGTGTTTTTATCGCTATTATACATCGCTGAGAGTTGACAATAAATGCTACAAAATGATAAATTACTAACGAAGAATGATATCGGCCAACAGGAGTTATACTTCGTAATCAGAACTCTCGTCCACACATACGCGAGACGTATGAAGGACAGGGAGTTTTTTTTAATTTTGAATATATTCGAGGAGGAAGAAACCATGTTTAAAGTATTAATTTCGGATCCCATTAGTGATATGGGGATTCAGCAATTGACTGACGCTGCAGATGTAACTGTAGAGAAAAAGACAGGTTTATCTGAAGACGAGCTCGTTGCAATTATTGGTGATTATGATGCATTACTTGTACGTAGCCAGACGAAAGTTACAAAGCGCATTATGGAAGCTGGTACAAAGTTAAAAGCGATCGGCCGTGCTGGTGTTGGCGTTGATAATATCGACTTGGATGCTGCGACGCAATCAGGTATTGTTGTCATCAATGCACCGGATGGTAACACAATTTCTACATGTGAGCATGCATTCGCGATGATGATGGCTGTAGCTCGTCATATTCCTCAAGCTTACAAAAAGACAATCGGCGGAGAATGGGACCGCAAATCCTTCGTTGGTGTTGAACTTCGCAATAAAGTTCTTGGCGTTGTTGGTATGGGACGAATTGGTTCTGAAGTAGCGAAGCGCGCTAAAGCATTTGGCATGGACATTATCGGTTATGACCCGTTCTTGACACCTGAACGTGCTGAAAAGATGGGGATTACGTTAGGTTCTGTTAATGACATTGCTGAAAAAGCAGACTTCATTACAGTTCATACCCCTTTAACTAAAGAGACTAAACATATTATCGGTCCTGCTCAATTCGCTATCATGAAAAAAGGCATGCGCATCGTGAACTGTGCACGTGGTGGAATCATTGATGAGTTAGCACTTGTTGATGCAGTTAATAATGGTACAGTTGCTGGTGCAGCGTTTGACGTATTTGAAGTTGAACCGCCTGCAGCAGATCATCCGTTCTTAAACAACCCTAAGATTATTGTTGTTCCACATTTAGGTGCGAGCACAATCGAAGCACAGGAAAATGTAGCAATTGACGTTTCCGAAGAACTTCTTCACATTCTTCGTAACGAGCCATTTAAGAATGCAGTAAATATGCCTCCTGTACCTGCTGATGTGTTGTCTAAGTTACAACCATACTTTGGTCTCGGTGATCAAATGGGTCAATTCGTTGCCCAAATGGCAAACACAGGAATCGAAGAAATTACAATTAATTTCTCTGGTGAATTAGCTGATGTAGATACAGCTCCACTTGCACGTTATATTGTAAAGGGTGCTTTGACACCATTCATGGGTTCTGAGGTAAACATCGTAAACTCCTTGCTTGTTGCAAAGTCCAAAGAAGTTAATGTTGTTCGTCAAACATCTTCTGCTACGAAGGGCTTCACAAATTTAATTACTGTTTCCGTTAAATCTGGGAAAGTACAACATTCCGTAGCTGGTACATTATTAACTGGATATGGCCCTCGCATTGTTCAAATCGATGAATACCCAGTAGATATTCAACCAGAAGGTAACATTTTATTAATTTCTCATACAGATAAGCCAGGTATCATTGGCCGTCTTGGAACGCTTCTTGGCTCTAATGACGTGAACATTGCTACCATGCAAGTTGGTCGTCAAGTAGTTGGTGGGTCCGCAGTCATGGTATTGGGTATTGATAAATCGGCTCCTGCTGAAGTGATTGATGCAATCGCGAAGTTAGAAGATCTTACTAGCGTTAAAGAAATTACACTTTAATGTTCCACATACAACAATATAATTGTTGAAAATATTACAAAAAACGTCCTGGTCATTGAAAGACCGGGACGTTTTTTGTTTCGAATCATGTCTAATTTAGTGGTAAAGTGAATGAAAATGTCGTTCCTTTGCCCTTTTCACTCTCAGCTTTAATAACCCCTTTGTGTGCATCTACAATATTTTTTACAATTGCCAAACCCAACCCGGTACCAACTGTGTGTATCCGTGTACGTGCTTTATCTGCCTTGTAGAAGCGTTCGAAAATATAAGGCAAGTCCTCATCTGGAATTCCCTCGCCTTGATCAACAACCTCCACACAAACCGCATCAGCTTGGTTTAAGCGCGATAATTTAGCACGTATGATAATCGATTTATTTGATTCAGTATGCCTTAAAGCATTATCGACTAAATTGGTTAATACTTGTTCAAGCCGGTCTTCGTCCGCGGCAGACAGATGTATGTCTGCCGAATCTAATTCAGCATGTAATGCAACATCTTGTTCTTTGCTCATCGCAGCAAATTTACGAATAACTCGGTTGATTAATGGCTTGATATCAAGTGGCGCCATTGTCATTGCAAAAGTCCCGGCTTCCATTTTGGCGAGATCAAGTAAATTGTTAACTAATCGCCCCATCCGTAAAGATTCATCTAAAATAACTTGGGCAAGTTCCCTCCGTTGTTCAGGGGAATCAGCAATATCATCCAATAATGCCTCACTGTAGCCTTGTAACATTGCTAATGGCGTTCTTAGTTCATGTGATACATTTGCCACAAAATCTTTGCGCATTTTCTCAAGACGGTGTTCTTCCGAAACATCACGCAATACAGCAACAGCACCACGAACCGTATTTTCCGAATATAAAGGTGTCATTAATACAGACCAAACACCCTGATGGACATGAACTTTGGTTGCACAATCTTCTGAATTACGAACAACCTGTTGGAGAAGTTCCAGAAGTGGAGTTGGAAGTTTTTTGTTTCTCCCCCCGTCTTGCTCCCCATTTTGCATAAGGTCGCCCCACTCCTGAAGGAGCAGTTTGCCACGTGGATTGGATAAACTTACATTTCCATCCGCATCGCATGTAATAACAGCATCCGTCATACTCCGTAAAACATTAGAAAGTTGTTCTTTTTCATGATTTAAATCTTGAATCATTCCATCCAACTGCTCAGCCATATGGTTAAACGTGTTCGATAATTCACCAATCTCATCTGAAGAACGAACTTCTAATCGCGTAGAATAATCACCTCTACTAATCAAAGCAGCTGCACGTTTCATCTTCAACAAAGGTTGTGTGATTCGGAATGATAAAAAGAATGCAAAAAAAGTCGTTAATGAAAACCCAGTGACCCCGGTAATGATGAATAATTTCAAGACATCCGGTGCATTATTTAAGTTCGTTAGGTCAATGTAGCCAATTAAGAAAAATCCAACGATGAGCAATACAATGGCAACTAGTAAGATGATCGTGATCCATAGTTTACCAACTATACTTTTCCAAATTTTCACGTTATTTATGCACCTCTAATTTATAACCAACGCCCCACACAGTTGTGATCATTGCTGCTGCATCTTCAGAGGCTTTATTCAACTTTTCTCGAAGACGCTTAACATGTGTGTCCACTGTTCGTAAATCACCAAAAAATTCATAATTCCATACGTCTTTCAGCAAGTCTTCACGAGAAAATACTTTATCAGGGGATGATGCTAGGTAATGCAACAATTCGTATTCTTTTGGTGTTAATTGCACTTCACGACCACCGGCTGTTACGCGATGCGCATCATTCTCGATCTTTAAATAATTAAATATCAAATCATGATCTGATGCGGTTTTCCCAGTTGAGGAGACAATCATGTTGGAGCGACGTAGGATTGCTTTCACCCGATATATGACTTCTCTCGGACTGAATGGCTTAACGACATAGTCATCAGCGCCAGACTCAAACCCTTGTACACGATTCGTTTCTTCGCCTTTCGCTGTTAACATAATAACCGGCGTTGTCTTAACTTGTCTTAATCGCGAACATACCTCTGTACCGTCGATTCCAGGTAGCATCACATCTAATAAGATGAGATCATACTCGTTATCAACTGCTAATTGCAAAGCAGATTCTCCATCTTCAGCCTCATCAATCGTAAAGCCTTCCTTTTCGAGATACATCTTAAGTAATCGTCTAATACGTTCCTCGTCATCAACGACTAGAATATGCACTTTCATGTCATTCATTGTGCTCACCCTTTTCTAGTAAATAAGAAACGTTACCTTTATACACCAGCGTATGAATGTAAACCAGCAATGACTAAATTTACGCCAATCAGTGTAAACATAATCACGATAAATCCAATTACGGCTAACCAGGATGAATAGGAGCCTTGCCACCCACGAGATAAACGGACGTGTAAGTAGAAACTATAGAATAACCAAGAAATCAAAGCCCAAACCTCTTTAGGGTCCCAACCCCAGAATCTAGACCATGCAATTTCAGCCCAAATCATTGCGAAAATTAAAGCCCCTAATGTGAATATCGGATAGCCAATCGCAATCGAACGGTAGCTAATTTCATCTAGATCTTCAGGATTCAAACCACGCACGAGTGGTTGAAGCGTCAATCCTAATGGTTTACGTACCAACAAACGCAAGACAATATAAAGTACAAACCCCACAAATAAAGACCAAACAACCGTATTTAATTTACGGGCAGCATTAACACCTTTGAAAAAGGATGGTGATTCCATCACAGGTTTATCGATTCCTAAGAACGAATCCATCGCTACTAATTTACCACCTGTTGGACTAAAAATTGGTGGCAAATTATATATGATTTCCTCGGTAGCTGCTGATTCTGATAAGGATGCCACAGGAGAAGCAATGAACTTCGCTTCATAACCAGTAGCACGAAAACCAAAGACAGCAATAATAAATCCTAAGAAGATGACGAAACTAATCATAACTAGTTCCATTCCTCTTTGTTCTTTAATATCTTTCTTTTCTTTGGAATGATAATTAATCGTGCGAAGTAAGAACATTAATCCAGCAGCAAAACCAATTGCAAAGAACGCCTCACCCAATGCTGCAGTTGTTACATGGACGTATAACCAAACACTCTGTAAGGCTGGAATTAATGGTTTCGTCTCCCAAGGAAATACAGATGCGTAGGCCATCATAAAGAAACTAATTGGCATTGCAAATGCTCCAAGATATGGAGATTTAAATATCATATATAAAACGATAAAAGCTACAGTGATTAACATTGCCAGCATCGCCATGAATTCAAATAAATTACTGTTCGGGTAATGATTATAAATCCAGCGACTTATAAAGTAAGTTAAATGAGCCGCTAATCCGAAGAACGTCAGCGCAATGCCACGACGACTCCAGCGTTTTGTATGCGTGATCACATCACCCTTACTGAATCGTTGCCCTGTAATCGCAATGACAAAAGCTACAAATGAGAAAATATAGCCGAATATGGCAACAATAAATCCTGTGTTACTTAAAGTTAGTAAATTCAAGATTGCTTCACCTCATTAATTAATTGTTGATCATCTAAAGGCTGAATTACGCCCGACTGATTTAGTACAGCAGCAATTTCTTTCCTGAATCCGTACCAATTTTTGTTGGTGTGTGCGCCAAGCAGCAATCTACCCTGCTCAATCTGGATCCAAATACGACGATGGTGCCAATAGAATCCCATGATTAAACCAATCATCGATATCGCCGCACCTACCCAAATGTAAGGCATTGTTCGATCTTTCGTAACGTTAAAGTAAGTTGTATATTCCGAGATTGACACGTCTTGCATATTTCCAATCTCTAATTTAACTTTACTGCCTGTTCTTTCATTAATCAAATCTTGATTGTAAGTTGCTTTATCGATAGGGCGAATGAAATAAAGATACACTTGTCCTTCCGCTGGCATATCCGGCCCTTTAATCAAAAACACAAATGCAGGTGCCTTTGGTTGTGTTGATTTTGTGAAGAACTTCCCATCTTTAAGATCTACTTCCGGGTAATAAGCCATGACATCTAAGACATAATCTTTTACTTTGTATTGTTCTTGAGGTTTAAAAAGATCTATTTTGAATTTTCCAATTCCAGCATTTGTTACTAAGTTCGTTAGCTGTACGTTGGCCCCAATAATGCTTGGAGTTACATCATAATCAACATTAAACAAGGATAAATCACGATATTTCAGGGGATCATTTATCCGAATATCATGACGAGCAACTTCCTTAAGTTCTGGAAGTTTTCCCGGGGAATCGCAGTTATCGACACATTTATACAATATCGATTTTGTTACATATGCTTTAACAGTCTTTCCATCGGGGTGAAGGGTTACATTAAAATCTTCATTCTTCATGTAGTACCCTGTATCCGCAATTGGCTTAGTTTCACCTTCTTGAACCGCGTAAAAATCCAAACTGTAAGCAAACATGCTACGAAGTAAACATGCAATTAAGAAAATGATAAGTCCAATGTGATTGATGTAAGGACCCCAGCGACTAAACCGGTTCTTTTCAGCCAAAAGAACGCCTTCTTCTTGATATACACGATAGTTACGTTTTTCAAGTAAGGGTACAAAATTAGATATATTTTCACCCTGAATCGTTTGTGTATCTAAGCGGAGGCGTTGTCGAAGTAAAAAGGTCGGATGCTTTCGAATTGCCCGCTTACTTAGTGCACGATATAAAGGTAAAATACGATCGAGCGAACATATGATTAAAGAAGCGCCAATCATCACCAATAATCCTCTAAACCACCATGAATCATAGGTGTTCGAGAGCCCTAAAAAATGATAAACACTGCCTGTCCAACCATAATTTTCTTTGTAATATGTATCGAAATCCATCTTCCCAATAAACATGCTTTGTTGTGGGTAAATTGTCCCCAACGATGAAACAATTAACGTAATTAAAATTAAGTAGATCGCAACCTTTACGGAAGAAAAGAAATTCCATATGCGGTCTAGCACGTTCGGATTTGCTTTCTGTGAACGCCTTGCAACCCCATCATATCGCATTTCTAAAGGCAGTGTCATATCCTCTAATGTGTCATTTGGATCGAGCGGTTTCCCGCATGATTCACACAAAATCGTGTCTACCGGATTTTGATGGCCACATTCACATTTCGTATTATCTATCACGAAACTTCCTCCTTAACGAAGTACTTGTTCTATTCGCGCGCGCAATGTCGCTTGCTCTAACTCACCGACATATATATCATCGATTTCACCATCTCGATTGATAAAGAAAGTTGTTGGATAAGAAACAACCTCAAAGCGATCCCGCACTTTTCCATTCGGATCAAGCAATATCGGATAATTTACTGGATTGTTACGAAGAAAGCTATTCACAACTACTTTCGGTTCGTCTAAATTAACACCGATGACAACCAAATCTTGCTCTTTATATTCTTCAGACATCGTAGAAATTAAAGGCATTTCTCTCACACAAGGTTCACAAAATGAGCCCCAAAAATTAAGAACAATCGGTTTCCCTTTCAACTCAGAGAGCGAAATTACTTCACCTTGCAAATCAGCTAATTGAAAAGTTGGAGAGATTTGTCCAACTTCAGCGCCACGCTCATCTTTATCAATAAAACTCGAACCAATGGCATATCCCCCAACAATAAAAATTACAAGTAAAATAACCCATTGTACAATCTTATTTTTACGCATAAATAAACTCCTCTAAAAAGGCATTATTCCAATTATAACGAAAAAACAGCTGGGTACTCCAGCTGAGATTCGTGAACAATTTGTGTCAGCTAGGTCGAAATGCAAGATCTTGCAATTCTTTCACTTCACTAGCTGTCAATTTACGGAACTTCCCTCGGGGTAGTCCATCTAAGGTTAAATAACCAAATTTCACACGACGAAGTTTCTCGACGCGGAATCCAATCTTTTCGATCATTCTTCTTACTTGTCGATTTCGCCCTTCTGATATCGTGATCCGAATAACTGACGAACTTTGATCCTCAGCAACGTCAACATATTCCACTTCTGCAGGTGCGGTCATACCATCTTCTAATTGAACGCCTTTGCGAAGCTGATCTAACAAATCACCATGTGGAACACCCTTCATATACACTTGATACATCTTTGGTACATGGAATTTCGGGTGTGTTAACAAATTAGCAAATTCGCCGTCATTCGTTAAAATAAGCAACCCTTCCGTTTCATAATCAAGACGACCAACTGGATAAACACGCTCTGTCAATCCCTTGATTAAATCCGTAACAACACGACGACCCTTCGGATCTTTAACAGCAGAAATATAACCTTTCGGTTTATTCAACATCAAGTAGACATGTTCTTCCTTCCCAATAACACGTCCATCAACAGCAATAATATCTGTGCTTGGATCAACCTTCGTTCCTAATTCTTTCACTACTTCATCATTCACAAGTACGCGACCCGCTAAAATCATTTCTTCACATTTACGACGTGAAGCCACACCAGCGTGCGCCAATACTTTTTGTAATCTTTCCATCAATCTTCACCTCTTTTTATATGATAGCAGTGTGCTACTTGAAAAGCCACATGCAGATATAGACAGAGGCGACAAAACCCGCTAAATCAGACAATAAACCAACTTTAAGTGCGTAGCGTGTACGTTCAATTCCTATGGCGCCAAAATAGACGGTGAGTACATATAGCGTTGTATCGGAACTTCCTTGAATCGTAGCACCAATCTGGCTAACTAATGAATCTGGTCCATGAACCTTCATCAAATCAGTGACATATGCGAGTGAACCAGTGCCACTAATTGGACGTAGTAATCCTAACGGCACAACTTCTTCTGGGATAGATAGCCATTGTGTAATTATACCAAATCCATCCACAACGATCGCCAGTGCACCCGATTCACGAAACACACTTATGGCCACCATCATCCCAACTAAATGTGGGATAATTTGAATTGCAGATTGGAACCCGTCCTTGGCACCATCAATAAAACATTCATAGACAGGCACTTTCCGAAAATAAGCAACCAAGGGAATCGTTACAATGAGCACTGGAATCGACCAGCTGGCGATAATTGTAACGATATTCATCGTATTCATATTCGACTCCGAAAATAGCGGTCAAGAATGATCGCAAACAAAGTTGCAACGGCTGTCGCCAATATCGTTGAAGGAATGATGGATGCAGGTTGTGTTGAACCCAAATTCATCCGGATCGCAATCATGGTCGTTGGAATTAGCGTAATACTAGCTGTATTAATCGCAAGCAAGGTGCACATTGCTGGTGTAGCATGTTTTGGAGTGGGATTTAGGGTTTGCAGTTGTTGCATTGCTTTTATACCCATTGGGGTAGCTGCATTCCCTAACCCTAATAGATTCGCTGCCATATTCGAAACAATATAACCCATAGCAGGATGTGTAGCAGGGACATCAGGGAACAGACGGCGCACAACTGGGAATAATCCTTTCGCAAGCCCAGCAAGCAATCCGCCCTTCTCCGCAATACGCATCAGACCCATCCAAAAAACCATGATACTAATTAAGCCGAAACATACCGTGACTGCAGATTGCGCACCATCAAATACAGCTTCCGTCAATTTGTGCATTGTTCCATTTATGGCGGAAACGACAAATCCCGATACTAACATTATTAACCAAATAAGATTAACCATAATTCCCCCTACTCGGTTTGCCGAAACCCGTAGTTTAATAAAAGACGGTGATCACTCCAATCACTACTAGCCTTAAGCGTCACTACCGCAATTTGTTTGCCATTTCTTGTTGCTGAACTCACAAGGCATCTGCCTGCTTTCTTTGTATATCCTGTCTTTACACCATCTGACCCAGGATACAAGCGCAACATTTTATTTTTATTTCGCCATAAGTAGGCGGTATTTTGTTCAGGGTACGAAATGCGTTTTGTACCTGTTTGTACGATTTCACGAAAATGAGGATTCGTAAGTGAATAAGCAGTTAACATCGCCATGTCATGAGCTGTCGAATAATGTCCAGGTGCATCTAGACCCGAGGGATTAACGAAATGGGAGTGTCTCATCCCAATTAATCTTGCGGTATCATTCATCATTATTGCAAAACCTTCGACCGAACCACCAACATGCTCTGCAATTGAGACAGCTGCATCATTGCCCGATCGCAACATTAATCCATACAAGAGATCTTCCAAACTAATCTTCTGGCCTTCCTGTAAATAAATCGATGACCCTTCTTCACCAAATGCATTTGCACTTACCGTGACCTGATCTGCCAAATCGCCATATTCCAAGGCAACGATTGCTGTCATTATTTTGGTCAAACTGGCGATTAACATTGGTCTACTCGCATTTTTTTCAAAAATAAATTCACCCGTTACTACGTCAATAACTGCCGAGGACTGTGCGGATATGTAAGGGCCTTGCGCAGATGCAGCTGAGGGAAATACACACATACTCCACCAAATAATACACAGAGAAACAAACCATAAATTACGCAACTGCAATACTCCCCCTATCCATGACTTAAATTCAAGGTAGTCCGAGTTTATGCATGAACGCAAAAAATCTGTACATCTTTTTATTGAAAAGATGTACAGATTAGATTGACACATTTATTGAAGATTATTTTCGGTCGATGGTGGTTGTGTCGTTGCTCCCTTTTGGAAAAAGCTTTGGATTTTATCAACGACTTGCGGTGTCTGATCAATCAATCGTTCGATGAGGTGGGTCTGATTGTCTAATGAGACAATCTTTACGCCACTTTGGCCAACAACTAAGAAAGCAATTGGCGTGATTGCAATACCGCCACCGCTCCCTCCGCCAAATGGCATTGATACGCTTGCATTGTCTACTTTATTATCTTTTTGTGGATCAGACCCGATGTCACTTCCACCTGCTGCAAAACCAAAATTAACTTTAGAAATCGGTAAAATTACACTACCATCAGTGGTTTCAACAGGTGCACCGACTATCGTATTTACGTCGACCATTTCCTTAATATTTTCCATCGCAGTTTGCATTAGCCCTTGAATCGGATGTTCCGCCATAATTGAATGCCTCCTCGAGTCTTAGAGATACGAAACACTAACAAAAATGCAGCATAAATAGCATGTGCCAAACGGATGCGAAACATACTATCCAATTGGGTGGTAAAAACTGATTGATTATAAGTCGGTATTACAAGTAAATCGACAATCTTCTCATACGAAATCATTCTCCTTGAAATCCCAACTAACGAATGTTTGATTGCATAGGTTATACCAACAATTAAAGCTGTTGATGCTGCATCATCAAGTCCAATTTGCGTTCGCCAACGCATTTTTTCACACTTAAATAATTTAATGGTTTGCGAGAACCACTCTTTTGGATTTCGCATCTGATTCAATAGTTTCTTGAAGGCTTCAGCCCATCTTTTAATGGTATGATACGTAATTCTACTTTCATCCACTTGGATCCCTTTACGCAAATTAATAAAATCAATTTCCGAAATGGACTTTTCAATTACTACCCAACCAAATATAGCGTTAATTGAGATTGCAATTTCATCATTGCCATGGATTCGATTCCATCTTAATCGAATATGAATGTTACTTAATGCAATCACAACAGCGAATAGTAATACGCATAGAAGTAATATTGATGCGAGCAATAATCAGGCCCCCTAAACAAAAAACTTCAAGTGAATGCCCAGAATTGGCAAGCCCTTGAAGTTAATATGAATGAAAAAGTCAGTTGCTATGCATCGGCTTATTTTTCATTTACATCGTCAATCGTGAGTTGACGATTATCCAGACGTTCGAATAATAATTTGGTCTCTTGCTCAAGTTTAACCACATCTTCCCAATCCGATGAATCAGGTAATTCACGAATGCTACCTAATCCAAAATAATCAAGAAATTGCTTTGTCGTTCCATATAAAATCGGTCTACCAATCAAATCAGCTCGGCCAATATCTTGGATTAACCCTTTAGCAACAAGTGTATGTACCGCGCGATCGACATTTACGCCACGAATTTCCTCAATATCTGCTCGAGTCACAGGTTGTCGATATGCAACGATGGATAATGTCTCCAATGCCGCCTGGGAGAGACTTGCTCGTGTTGGAGATATTGCTAACTTTTGGAAGTAAGAAACGTGTTCGGGAATTGTTGTCATTTGAAATGACCCCGCCCATTCCACAATTTGCATACCGCGTTGTTCAACCATGTATGTCTGTTGTAATTCACGTAAATGCTTTACAACTTCACTTCGTTCAACATCTAGTGCTTCTGCAATTTGCTTGGCTTCTAATCCCTCATCACCGGAGGCGAAAAGTAGTCCCTCAATAATTGATTTCATCTGATTCGATTCCATCCACTGTCTCCCCCCCTCCGCGGTATTGGATTACGATATCCTCAAACAATTCATGTTGGAAACAAGTAATCCGACGCATTTTCATTAATTCCAAAATAGCCAAAAATGTAACGACAATGTTCTCACGTTCACATTCATCTTCAAGAATCGCCGAAAACATCATACGATCGCCTTCTTTTTGGAAGTACCCAAGTAATTTGTTGATTTGATCTTTGACGGAACGCTCATCGCGTTGAATCTTCGCAACCCGATTTTTAACAATCGTCCGTTTAACAACATTCTGAAACGTAAACATGATATCAGCAAGTGAAAGTCCCTTTAAGGGATCTTCAACTTGCTCAGGTGCATATTGATTGAAATCAATTGGTTCACGCGAAAAAATCAAACTACGCGCAAGCTCTCGGTCTTTCAATCGATCTGCCAAATCTTTAAACTTACGATATTCCAACAAACGCTGAACAAGCTCGAAACGCGGATCCTCTTCTGGAAGATCGGACATTTCCTCAAGTACAGGAGGTTTCGGCAATAACATCTTACTCTTAATGGAGAGCAATGTTGCTGCCATAACTAAAAATTCTGTTGTTACTTCTAATTCTAACTGCGGCATCTCACGAATGTAGCCTAAATACTGTTCCGTAATTTGTACAATCGGAATATCGTATATATCTAATTCATTCTTATCAATCAAATGCAACAATAAATCCAATGGACCTTCAAACGCATCTAATTTGTACTTGATACTCATAGTTGTTTCGCAAGGTTTGCCATTTCGATCGCAGTAGCTGCAGCTTCCCAGCCTTTGTTCCCTGCTTTTGTCCCTGCACGTTCAATTGCTTGTTCAATGGAATCAACAGTGAGGACACCAAAGATCGTAGGTACACCAGTCTTCAATGATACACCAGCCACACCCTTCGCAACTTCACTAGATACAAAATCAAAATGTGGTGTGGATCCACGAATAACCGCACCAAGTGTAATCACTGCATCGTAGCGACCTGATGCTGCTAACTTCTGAGCAATCAACGGAATTTCGAATGCACCTGGTACCCAGGCTACATCAATTTCCTCTTCTTTAACACCATGACGAATTAATGCGTCTTGTGCCCCGCCCAATAATTTAGAAGAAATAAATTCATTGAAACGACCGACTACGATTCCGTATTTCAAACCTTCTGATACTAAATGTCCTTCAAAAATGCGTGCCATAATTATTTATCTCCTTTGAGTGTTATTTCTCGTCATTAAATTTAAGTAAATGTCCTAACTTCTCTTGCTTCGTGTGTAAATATTTTGTGTTATCTTTATTCGCTTCCATCTGAATCGGTACACGTTCGACAATTTCTAAACCGTAACCTTCAAGCCCTTTGATTTTACGAGGGTTGTTCGTCAATAAGCGAATTTGACTTATTCCTAATTCTTTGAGAATTTGTGCCCCAATCCCATAATCACGTAAATCTGCACCAAAGCCAAGTTTTAAATTCGCGTCAACGGTATCTAATCCCTGCTCTTGCAACACGTACGCTTTCAATTTATTCATCAATCCAATGCCGCGGCCTTCTTGTCTCATATATAGTAAGACGCCACTCCCTGCTTCATCAATCTGCTTCATTGCTGCAGCCAATTGCGGGCCGCAATCACAGCGATGGGAATGGAAGACATCACCGGTTAAACATTCAGAATGAACACGTACAAGCACTGGTTGTTCAGGATTAAGTTCGCCTTTCACAAATGCTACGTGTTCCTTATCATCGATGATGTTCGTGTAGGCAATTGCTTTGAACTCACCAAAATCAGTCGGCATTCTAACTTCAACTTCACGCTTAACGAGTTGCTCTTTCTCATTGCGATATCGAATTAAGTCCTGGATTGAAATTAATTTAAGTTGGTGTTCATCTGCAATGATTTTCAAATCAGGTAATCGCGCCATTGAACCATCTTCTTTGATGATTTCACAAATAACGGCTGCTGGATATGAGCCACACATCTTCGCCAAATCAACAGCTGCTTCCGTATGTCCTGCCCTGCGAAGCACACCGCCATCTTTGGCAATTAAGGGGAATACATGCCCCGGTCTTCTAAAATCACTTGGTTTAGCAGCTGGGTTCATCAAAGCTTTAATTGTCTGAGAACGTTCGAAAGCAGAAATCCCAGTCGTTGTTGTGACGTGATCAACGGATACTGTAAACGCTGTGCCATGATAATCCGTATTATGCGTAACCATTGGGGGCAAGTCGAGTTCTCTTGCGCGTTGTACCGTTATTGGCGTACACACTAAACCGCGACCCTCTTTAATCATAAAATTGATGTTATCTGGTGTTGCTTTTTCGGCGATACAAATGAAGTCCCCTTCATTTTCACGATCTTCATCATCTACGACGATGACAACTTTTCCCAGCATCAAATCATAGATTGCTGACTCGATGCTATCAAGTTGGATGGGTTCGTTCTTCATGATGTCACTCCTTCTAAAAACCGTTTTCGATTAATTTTTCTAGTGTTAGTCCCGAAGATTTATGAGATTGTTCCGTATTCGTCATCGGTCCCATTCGTAAAAAATGTTCGACATATCGTCCTAACACATCACATTCTAGATTCACGATATCCCCGATCGAACGATGCTTCAAAATGGTTTGGTCCAACGTATGAGGAATGATCCATAGCGTAAATGTACCTTCGCGCACTTCACCAACGGTTAAACTTATTCCATCAATTGTAATTGACCCTTTAGGGATAATATATCGCATGAGATGGTCACGTGTTGGACGGATTTGGTAAACAATTGCATTACTTTCTGTCTTCTTACTAACAATTTCACCAATGCCATCCACATGACCTTGTACGATATGTCCACCGAATCGACCATTTGCTGCCATGGCACGCTCTAAATTAACTTCACTACCTGGTTGTAAGGATGATAATGACGTGCTACGAAATGTCTCAGGCATCACATCTGCTTGAAATCCGCTAGAATCAAACGCAATGACGGTTAAACAAACACCATTTACGGCAATACTATCTCCAAGTTTGACATCGTGCATGATTGCTTTAGCTGCAACGGCGATGACCATCGCCTCACCCTGCGTTCGGATGGAACGAACCCGACCTAATTCTTCTATTATGCCTGTAAACATCTGCTCTCACCTAACTTTCTTTCAATCCATAATTTAGATAAGACTTTAATAGGACATCCCCATCGAAATGCTCCATTTCTAACCGATCTAGTTTGATCGCATGTTTCATTGTATCAACACCTGTCCATTGTAATGGCGTTGCAGCATGTAATCCGCCAATTAATTTGGGAGCAATAAACCAGAGCATTTTGTGAATGCATTTCGCCTCTAACATTGCCCCAGCGAGTTTGCCTCCTCCTTCAAGGAGAATGGATGCGATTTCCAGTTCACCTAAACGCTTCATAGCCAACTTTAAGTCAACTTGTGGGCCGTTCCCACAGCGGATGACTTTAATGCCATTCGCTACAAGCGCATGCTCACTTTCAAGAGGAGCTTGTTCAGTTGTAACGATCCAAGTTGGGGCGATTTGATCGATTACGAGTTGACTAGTTAGAGGAATCCGCAACTGAGAATCAATGACAATCCGAATCGGATGTAAACCAGGTACCGATAATCGCGTTGTTAATGAAGGATCATCGGCTAAAACTGTGCCAATTCCGACCATGATCGCCTGGTTTTGATGGCGAATGGTATGAACATACGCTCTTGCAGTAGCATCTGTAATCCACTTGCTATCACCTGATTCCGTTGCAATCTTACCATCGAGTGTTGTCGCCGTTTTGAATGTTACAAAAGGTTGTTTGGTCACAATATAATGATTGAATGCCTCATTCAGTTGTTCCGACTCTGTGGATAAAAGGCCCACATCGACCTGAATCCCATGCGATTGCAAGTGTTTGATTCCTTGTCCTGCGACGAGTGGATTTGGATCAACAGCGGCCACAACAACACGCGAAACGCCTGCTTGTATGAGTTGATCTGCACAAGGCGGTGTCTTGCCAAAATGACAACATGGCTCGAGCGTAACGTAAGCGGTACTTCCTTTGGCTAAATCACCCGCCATCTTTAATGCGTGCACTTCAGCATGAGCTTGTCCGCGCTTCAGATGGGCGCCAAAACCAACCACTTCTCCCGCATTGACGATTACACACCCGACAATCGGATTTATTGCTGTCTGTCCTTGTGCAACAGATGCTAACTGAAGGGCAAACTGCATATAATAATCATCATTCAATATTGCCATGATCTCACATCCCTCCTGCAAAAAAATAAACCCCTAGCAGCGTACGCTTAGGGGTTTGGGATTCCATGATAGATTAGCACGAAACAAATCGATTGTTAATGAACAAATCGACTTACATCGCGCTGATTCTTCGTTCTCTCTCCCATCCAGACTTTACTGTCGGCTTCGGAATTGCACCGAATCCACCGCCCACAGCAAGTTGCATATGGTCGGGTCACGGACTTACGACTATTGTCGATCACCGCCGGTTGGGAATTTCACCCTACCCCGAAAGAACATCAATATGTAATTGTGTAATTCATTATTTAACAACAACGGACTCCATACGATCTTGACCACGGAATGCATCTACAAGTTCCATGCCTTGGACAACTTTACCAAATACAGTATGTACACCATCTAAATGAGGTTGTGCACCGTAGCAGATATAAAACTGACTACCACCCGTATTTCGACCAGCGTGAGCCATCGCTAATGTACCACGTTCGTGTTTATTCGGATTAATCTCGCAATCAATATTGTATCCTGGACCACCAGTACCTGTACCACGTGGGCAACCACCTTGTGCTACGAATCCTGGAATGACACGGTGGAATGTTAACCCGTTATAGAAACCTTCATTTGCTAATTTTTCAAAGTTTGCAACCGTGTTGGGTGCATCTTGATCAAATAAATCGATAACAACCTCGCCACCTGTTGCTAATTTAATAATTGCTTGTTTAGCCACTACATTCACTCCTCAACTATTGTTCAATATTTACATAACGTTATTTTAGCCGAAAACCAAAGGTTATACAAACGAATTACTCACATCGATGAATTACTTAGCCAGATAGGCTGGAATAACGTCATTCTTAACGATGTCGTCTAAGGATTCACGTTGCACGACAATTTCAGCTTTGCCATTATTCACAAAGACCACAGCTGGTCGGCGAATCCGGTTATAATTGCTAGCCATCGAATAATTATATGCCCCCGTACAGGAAACAGCTAGGATGTCACCTGTCACAGCTTTTGGAAGTTTAATGTCGAGAATAAGTTTGTCACCACTCTCACAAGCCTTACCAGCAATCGTGACTGTCTCCTCTGCAGGATCATTAGCGCGATTCGCTAACATTGCTTCATAGACGGCGCCATACAACGCCGGACGAATGTTATCGCTCATGCCACCATCAACGGAAACATATTTATTTACCCCAGGAATATCTTTATAGGTACCAATCGTATACAGCGTTGTACCAGCATCACCAACCACGCTGCGACCTGGCTCAATCCACACCTCAGGATAAGGATATTGATGCTTATCAAATTCCGATTTAATCGTATCAACTAAAGCTTGAACGTATTCCCCAACTGGCAGTGGGTCATCTTCTGTTACATAACGAATGCCAAAGCCCCCACCTAAATTCAACACAGGGAAAACGTGGTTAAATCGTTGACGAACATCTTCAGCAAACTGTGTTAATTTCACAACGGCAAGTTGGAAACCATTTGTGTCAAAAATTTGCGAACCGATATGCGAATGTGTTCCTAACAGATTCACATTGTCTAGTTGTAATGCTTGACCAACAGCTTCCATTGCTGCACCATTGCCGAGGTCAAATCCAAATTTACTATCGGTCTGTCCTGTTGTTATAAATTCATGCGTATGTGCCTCTATGCCCGGTGTTAGTCGGAACAAAATATTCGCAATGATATTTCGACTAGCTGCTATCTCATTTAACATATAAAGTTCAACAAAATTATCGACAACAAAACAACCAATCCCTGCTTCTAAGGCAAATGCAATCTCATCTGGTGTCTTATTGTTCCCATGGAAATGAATGCGCTCAGCTGGGAATCCCGCTTCCAATGCCGTATGCAATTCACCTTCAGATACGACATCCAACGACATTCCTTCCTGTTCAACAAGACGACACATTGCCTTCACGCAAAATGCTTTGCTCGCATAGGCTACTTGATACTTTAATCCGCTCTCTCTAAATACGTTAACAAAAGACTGACATCGCTCACGAATGAGTGCTTCATCCATAACGTAAAGTGGTGTGCCGAATTGTTCAACTAACGCAACAGAATCACACCCACCAATCGTCAAATGACCTTGCTCATTAATTTGACTAGTACCGTGCAAATACATATCATTTACTCCAATCTTTTCATAGGGATACATTTCATCTAAAGTATCACAAATAATGCCCTATTGCCAAGGCTTATTGGTTACTCGACTGGCGTGTATGATCGATTGGCTTTGTTAGATTTAATCGCTGAGACTGGGTTTGTACGGGTCTGCGAAAGAGAATGTTGAACATTGCTTTAGGGTGAAATGGGATCAACGGCCAAAAGTAAGGTGCATGATAGGAGTTTTGCAACGTGAGGTAAATAACGAAAAGTGTCGTGGAAATAAGAAATCCCTTTACACCGAATACCGCTACTGCAAGCAACAAAATCAATCGAACTGCACGATTCGCTAAACCGAGTTCATAACTAGGCGTTGCAAACATCCCGATTGCTGCAACAGCCATATATAGGATAACTTCATTAACGAATAGTCCTGTCTGAACAGCGATATCACCGATCAAAATCGCGGCAATGAGTCCCATCGCGGTTGCTAACGGGGTCGGGGTATGCACAGCAGCCATCCGCATTAAATCGACGCCAATTTCCGCAAAAATAAACTGCATAATGATCGGCAATTTTCCCGTCTTTTGCGGACCAATAAAATCGAGCAACGCAGGCTTAAATTCCGGGTGTTTCACAAGTAGGAACCACAGTGGCAACATGAATAAAGAAGCGAATATCCCTAAAAATCTAACCCATCTCAGATAGGTGCCCATAAATGGGGTTTGTCGATATTCTTCTGCGTGTTGAACGAAATGGAAAAAGGTCGCTGGGACAATCATCACACTCGGGGAAGTATCCACCATAATCGCTACATGCCCTTCCAACAAATGGTTAGCAACCACATCAGGTCTTTCTGTATAGCGAACTTGGGGATATGGGTTCCACCCCTTATTCATTAGCCATTCATCAAGTTGTTTCTCGGACATCGGCAAACCGTCGATATCAAGCGTATCTAACTTCTGTTTAATAGCTGAAATGAGCTTCGGATCTGCAATATCTGCAATATAACTAATACAAACATCTGTTAGACTTCTTCGACCAACTTGGGTCATTTCTAATTTAAGTTGCGGATCACGTATCCGCCTTCTAACCAGAGCTGCATTCACCATCAACGTCTCGACAAACCCATCGCGCGAACCGCGGACAACACGCTCAAGAGATGGCTCCTCAATGCCTCGGGATGGTAGACGCTTGGCATCAATTAACAGCGCCGACTGCTCTCCCTCAACGAACATAGCAGTAGTCCCGGCCAATACTTTAGCGATGACATCTTTGATTCTTGTGGATTGTTCAACTTGAACATGTGGAATTAAATATCGCTTAAAACCTTCACAATCTAGAGCCGTTTCAGCATTCGTACGATAGCATGAGAGTTGTTTGAGAATATCAGTCAATACCTCATCTTTTGCAAATCCGTTGACGAATAAAAATGCGGTATTTTTTGTGCCGAAAGTCATTTCCCTTAAGACAATGTCGAAATTTTGCCCGTAACCAATTTCTTCTTTTAAGATTACTTTTAAATCTTCCATATCCCGACCGAACATCATGACAAACACCTCCCTTACAATTTCTGGTACACGAGCCAATCAAACAAACTGCCACTGATCTTCCCTAGGACAACAGCGATTAACAAAATACCTAGGCTATGCTGAATTCGTAGTCGCTTGGAAATAATCGGAATCACGTTAAGCACTTCAATCAAAGATGCTGCAAGCAATCCCATGAACATCCCTTGTAAACCACCAATCAAAGCAACGAACACCGGTGTGATACGAAACGTCCATTCGAAGAAATGTGCAAGCGTAAATAAAAGAGAACCTGCAACTAGCGCGACTTCGAAAGCGTGAACCACATTTGAGCTTCGAGATAATTGAGACAGACGCGGTAAAATATCCAAAACGGTGATCAACGCAACAAGACTTGTCCCAACCGCGATTCCACCAGCCAAACCTAGAATGATTAACAACAAATGTACAAGAATACTCATGAAGTGGAGCCACCCCTTGCTGATTTTTGTTGAGCCTGCTGTGCGATCACACATTTATTTAGACTATCTTGATAGGTCTGCATTTCTACATCTAATGGATTTGGTTCATTGTTAATTTTTTTCTTAAACCAACGATTGAAGAACAAAATCATTCCCCCTCCCAAGCCAATCGAATACGGAATTTGTAACCAGAGCGGAAAATGTTCCGTTTTGCCTGTTAGTAAGGTATATAACGTACGATGAACTTTGGCCATCGCCACATCTGCATGAAAATCCATAACTGCGAGACCCGCTCCAAAAAACAACAAAATCGAAGCAAACCCAACAAAGAACCAGTTTGTCTTCTGAGGTTTTTTGTATATGTCTATGATGGTTTCTAAATCCCCATAGTACTGAATTTGAACATCTGGAATAAGTTGCTGTAGCTTCGCGATAACCTCTAGGATTTCGATGACAAGCAAATCATCCTGGTTCGACTTCGCTTTCGTTAACGTAACTTCATTTATCGGCTTTACCCATTCTGCTGGCGCTAAAATTTGGGCAATGTCTTTTATTTTTATTAAATATCCCTCGGGACGACGGATCCTTTTTTGTAGTCTGACGTGAACTTGAATCATGCATGCTCATCTCCATTTTTCATTTAGTATCTGATGTTAGGGATGGTTTTCATTCAAAAAAAATACGTCAACGCAGGTAGCGTTGACGCAAAAAGTTTGCTTTATAAGGCAATTTCCGTTTTGATTTGCTGTAGGATTTTTTTCTCTAATCTTGAAACTTGAACTTGTGAAATCCCTAATCGTGCTGCCACTTCTGCTTGCGTTTGGTCGCGATAATAGCGCAAATAAACAATCATTCTATCCCGCTCGTTCATGGCTTGCAACACTTCCTTTAGTGCAAATTGATCAAACCATTTCTCGTGATTTTCGTCAGCAATTTGATCAATAAGCGCAATTGGATCGCCATCATTTTCATAAATCGTCTCATAAATAGAGGTCGGCGCCTGTGTTGCGGTCATCGCATAGACAATATCCTCACTTGTCATATGTAGTAACCCAGCCAATTCATTTATCGTGGGGCTACGGCCGTTTTCTTTCGTGAATGAATCCCGTGCTCTTCGAATTTTATTACCCGTTTCTTTGATCGTTCGACTAACCTTGATTACACCATCATCCCTTAAAAAACGTTGCATTTCACCAATAATCATCGGTACAGCATACGTCGAAAATTTAACATCAAATCGCAAATCAAATTTATCTATCGCTTTAATAAGTCCAATACATCCAATTTGAAACAAATCATCCGCATCATGGCCACGTCCTAAAAAACGTTGTACAATCGACCACACTAATCGGGTGTTTGACTCAACTAATGTGTCCCTTGCAGTCCGCTCTCCTGCTTGACTAAGCGAGATTAGCCGTTTCACCTCTGTGTCATCCAAGTATGTCTTCATGGTTTACCGCTCCTAATTCATCTGCGTTAGGTCATTCGATATTTGCTTAATCATTTGAATCCGAGTGCCTAAACCAACGCCAGAATGCACGGTGATCTCATCCATGAAATTCTCCATAATCGTAAAACCCATCCCAGAACGTTCCATTTCTGGTTTAGACGTATAAAGCGGTTGTCTTGCTTCTTCAACATCCGCAATTCCTAAGCCTGAATCTTCAATATTCAAATGAAGCGTATGATTTATGATGCTTGCAGATACAGTCACAACCCCTTCTGGATTCCCTTCATAGCCATGAATAATTGCATTTGTGACAGCTTCAGAAACAACTGTCTTAATATCCGTTAATTCTTCGACAGTTGGATCTAATTGTGCGACGAATGCAGCAACGGCAACACGTGCAAACGATTCATTATTGGATACAGCAGCAAATTGCAATTTCATAAAATTATTCATTAGGATACAACCTCCAAACTTGCCAGCGCCTCAGATTCAGACGGGTGAACAGAAATTATTTTAAACAAGCCCGACATTTCAAAAATGCGATAAATCGATGGATGCACATCACTTACTACCATCTGTCCACCACGTTCCATGATTTGCTTATAGCGACCAATCAGTACGCCAAGTCCTGAACTATCCATAAAGGTTAATTCATTTAAATTGATAAGCATGTGCGTAAATGTGTTCATGGCGATCTGTTCTTCTAAATGGCTTTTCACTTTTTCTGCCGTGTGATGATCAAGTTCTCCTTGTAATCTGACAATAAGCGTGTGTTCAATTCGTTCTGTCTGCATCTTTAAACTCATCTTTCATCTCTCCCTTTCTTGTAACTACAATTTTCACTAGATTTATAAATTCAATCCTAGTATTGGCAATGTGTAGTCGTTTCATACGAATTATGTATTCATAGAATTAAAAAGACTGTCAGTATAAGTCGATAAAATAAAAAAAGACATTGAATACTACATTCAATGTCTTTACTACCATGTATTAGTGATTTGTGAGCATTGTGAGTTGGCGAAACAATCGTTTGAAATCGATCCAAAGATTCGTCTGTTGCACGGATTGTGGGGATTGAATTGCATATTTTTTAACGGTTTTATCCCCTTGATAGATATGAATATGACCTAGGATTTGCCCCTTTTTTATCGGCGCCACGATGTTCCTCTTCCAACGCAGTTCATAGCGATACTTGTTCGCTTGGATGTGATCCTTTTGCGCAAAGATCGAATAGTCTCGCATCGCTTTCATTTTCAACGATTGTGGTTCGCCTTTTGAAATCCGTATCGTCCCGAGCGCCTCACCTTTTTTGATGAGTACTTTACTTGCATATTGCGAAAATGCATAATCCATTAGTTTTGATGTTTCGGCATTTCTGATTTTCGAACTTGGTTCGCCTAAGACAACTGCGATGACCCGAACGTTTCCGCGTTTGGCCGTTGCTGCGATGCAGAATTTGGCTTCACCAGTATAACCTGTCTTTAAACCATCTGCTCCTTTATAGAAGCGAATAAGTTTATTCGTATTAACGAGCCAAAATGGCTCCTTTGTATTTTCACGTAAATACCCCTGGTATTGACCTGTATATTTCAAAACTTCTGGATACTGCACCAACTTCATGCCAATCAATGCAATATCACGAGCGGAACTATAATGATTCGCCACAGGGAGACCGTTGGTATTCACAAAATGGGTGTTTTTTAAACCAAGTTGTTTAGCTCGCTCATTCATTTTGTTGACAAATAATGCTTCCGAACCCGCAACTTTCTCAGCAATTGCGACAGAAGCATCATTGCCAGAGGCAAGTGCAATCCCTTTAAATAAATCACTTACACTCATCTGCTCTCCGGGTTCGAGAAAAATTTGCGAGCCACCCATTGATGCTGCATGCTCACTTATCGATACGAGGTCGTCCCACTTCAACGTCTTTCGTTCGATGGCTTCGACTACTAATAACATGGTCATCATTTTTGTAATACTTGCAGGTGGTAACTGTTTATCCGCGTCTTTCTCGAATAGCACTGTACCCGTTGCTGCATCCATAAGAATCGCCGATTTCGCCTCAGGTGCAAGGTCGATTTTCACCTCAGCTGATCCAACCAAGGGGACAGATAATAGAGAAATAACCAATGTTGAAACAATCCATACTCGCACATTCTTCATCGTTTTCAGGGGAACTCCTTTCCATAGCCAAACTTACTTTCTTGCTATCAAGTATGCCCCTTCATTTAGCAAATCATTCCTAAGCTTCATTAAAATATCGGACACCATTTGCATCTACGATGGCATAGATTAATTTCGATTGTGGCACGTGTTCCGATTGAATTCGAAATGCCCGATTAACGCGGTTTTTCGCTTCATCTAATCGTTCTGTATCACTCGCATTCACTAATAATTCTGCAAGAATTTCGCCTTGCTTCACGCGATTGCCGACTTTTGCGTATACATTTACGCCGACCGAGTGATCAATCTTAGCATCCTTCGTTTCTCTTCCGGCTCCCAGCAACATCGCAGTAAGCCCTATTTCTTCAGCCTGGATTTCAGCGATATAACCATCTGCATGCGAATGAATCGGGATAATCTGTTTGGGCTGAGGGAGTTTCTCTAAATCTTGAATAAATGCAGGATCTCCACCTTGTGCCTCTACCAATTGTTGCAGCTTGGCAAGCGCACTTCCATCTGCTATACAGGTTCGCAAAATTTCTTTAGCAGTTTGAATATCAGTCGCTTGACCGCCAAGCAAGACCATATTAGCCCCAAGTTCCAGGCAAAGTTGCGTTAAATCTGCAGGACCTTGCCCCTTTAACGTGCGTACGGCTTCTGCAACTTCATTTGCATTTCCGACTGCTTCACCCAATGGTTGATCCATATCGCTAATAATAGCAACAGTATGGCGACCGGTGAGTGTGCCAATTTCCACCATCGCGCGAGCAAGTTCGATTGCATCAGCCAAGGTCTTCATAAATGCCCCTTTACCCGTCTTCACATCAAGCACAATCGCTTTGGCCCCAGAGGCAATTTTCTTACTCATGATTGATGCTGCAATGAGCGGAATCGATTCGACGGTCGCTGTTACATCGCGGAGCGCATAAAGTTTCTTATCAGCAGGTGTCATTTCACCCGACTGGCCAATCACTGCAATGCCAATTTCTTTAATCTGTTGATAAAACTGCGCCTGACTCATTTCTACTTGGAAGCCGGAAATCGCCTCTAATTTATCAATAGTTCCGCCAGTATGACCAAGTCCTCGACCTGACATCTTCGCAACAGAAACACCAGCAGCGGCTACAAGCGGCCCTAATACAAGCGTTGTCGTATCACCAACGCCTCCAGTACTATGCTTATCAACATTCATGCCTGGAATTGCATCGGGTTGAATGGAATCGCCGGAATGAACCATAGCCATAGTTAAATAAGCTGTTTCTTCAGCGTTCATGCCCTGAAAATAAACAGCCATCGCCCAAGCAGATAATTGATAATCTGGGATGATTCCTTTCGTGAAGCCAGCAATTAGGAAATCAATTTCTTCTTTCGTATGTTCGTGTCCATTTCTTTTCTTCGCAATTAGATCAACCGTTCTCATCTATGCACCCCGTTCGAAGGTAGGATTAAATGCGTGGAATTATTCCCAACACGAGATTTAAGAATGTCTGTTGTACACGTCCCGTTGTCTCCATGACTTCATCGTGTGAAAGGGGTTGATCCAAAATACCAGCTGCCATATTACTGATACAGGAAATGCCCAATACTTCAATACCTGCGTGTCTGGCAGTAATTGTCTCTGCAACCGTCGACATGCCTACTGCATCTCCACCTAATGTACGAATCATCCGAATTTCAGCTGGTGTTTCATATGACGGACCAAGTAAGCCAAGATATACGCCTTGTTGTAATGCAATGTTCTGCTCAGCGGCAACTTCTAGAGCAATTTGACGCATGCGTTTGCTGTATGCCTCAGACATATCCGGGAATCGAACGCCAAATTCATCGGCATTCGCTCCAAGCAATGGATTGGTGAATTGGAAATTTAAATGGTCCGTGATTAGCATTAAGTCCCCAGGCTTGTATGCTGTATTAACACCGCCCGAAGCATTGGTGACGAGCATTTTGGTTACGCCCAATTTACGCATCACGCGAACAGGGAATGCCACCTGCTGAACCTGATACCCTTCATATAAATGAAAACGGCCTTTCATCACAACGACATGCTTCCCATGTAATTCTCCAACTACTAATTCACCAGCATGTCCCTCGACTGTAGATACTGGGAAGTTGGGAATTTCCTTATATGGAATAACGATAGGGTTTTTAACTAAATCAGCAACCATCCCCAGACCTGAGCCTAAAATAAGTCCAATTTCGGGTTGTACGTTAAGTTTGGTTTGGATATACGATACAGCTTGATCGATTTGATTCATGATGCATTCCTCCATTTCATTGTCTTTCGCAGTTTAGATTTCAGCTAACAAGCTAGTCCCATTGGTAAAATTCGAAATTCCAAAATTATCTAGAATCGTCGCCCCTACATCTGCAAAGGTCGTTCGAACCCCAAGTGATTGCCCAGCTCTTCTTTTTTTATTATAAGCCAAAATTGGTACATATTCTCTTGTATGATCCGTACCCAAATGGGTAGGGTCATTGCCATGATCAGCAGTGATTATTAATAAGTCGTTTTCATTGAGGTGATTAATGATTTCCGGTAACCATTGATCAAACTGTTCAAGCGCTTTGCCATAGCCAACGGGATCTCGACGATGACCAAATAAAGAATCAAAATCAACTAAATTGGTGAACAGTAATCCTTCGAAATCCGACTTTAGTTGTTCAATTGTTTGTTGAATTCCATCTAAATTACTACTCGTATGGATTGATTTCGTTATCCCTTGTCCGCTAAAAATATCGCTGATTTTGCCAACTGCAACTACTTCTTTCTTTGCTTCTTTTAAATGATCGAGCACTGTTGGTTCAGGTGGCGCGATAGCATAATCATGGCGATTGCTTGTGCGTCGAAATGCACCTGTTTCGCCTACATATGGACGAGCTATCACACGCCCTACCGCAAACTCAGGTTGTAACGTCAATTCTCGTGCAATTTCACAGGCGCGATACAATTCATCCAATGGAATCACTTGTTCATGTGCAGCGATTTGGAACACACTATCAGCTGATGTGTAAACAATCCATTCACCCGTTTGCATTTGTATTTCGCCCAATTCATCTAGGATTTCTGTACCTGAAGCAGGTTTATTTCCAATAACTTTGCGACCAGTTTGTTGCTCAAAGGCTTGAATTAAAGCCGCTGGAAAGCCATCTGGATATGTCTGAAAAGGGTACGAGACATGTAACCCCATTAACTCCCAGTGTCCCGTCATCGTATCTTTCCCAACTGAGGTCTCAATCATTTTCCCATAGCATGCAGTCGGTGATGAAACTTCGTTGATACCAGGTAGCTTTGCAATGTTCGCTAATCCCAACTTGCACAGATTTGGAAGTTGTATTGTTGAATATTCCTCACAAATATGTGCTAGCGTATGTGTGCCAACATCCCCATATAAATGAGCATCAGGCGCTTCGCCAATTCCAACACTATCTAAAACAATAACAATGATTCGGTTAAACATATTTCCACATCCTTACTTTTCGCTAGTT
Organism: Bacillota bacterium; assembly: GCA_041179705.1. Classification (GTDB taxonomy): domain Bacteria; phylum Bacillota; class Bacilli; order Paenibacillales; family JBEGSW01; genus JBEGSW01. The sequence goes on from JBEGSW010000032.1 coordinate 88,887, forward strand.
GCTCGCACTGCATCTCCCACTGGTGGTCGGACTTCTCTACTTGGTATAACCTCTTTTATCCAATAATTATACAAATAGCAAATGGAAACGAGAAGTGTGAAGTAAATGAAGATTAACGTCATAAATTGTGCAGTACGTCTTGGCCTCATTATTATCCATCCCTTCGATTTCGGGCTTGGTTATAAATAAAAGCACGCTATTGCTAGCGTGCAGATGATGTAAAGGTATTAAGATTCATTTTTCTTCTGACACCGGTGACAAATGCCTTGGAAATCAAGCCGATGATCAATGACTCTAAAGTTGAATTCACGTTCAAGGCGTTCCTCTAAAGGGCCTAACCAGTCGTCCTTGATTTCGTCCATTGATCCACATTGGACACAAATTAAATGGTGATGATGGTGATGATTGCTATCGTTGCGTAAATCATAACGTGCAACGCCATCACCAAAATTAAGTTTCTCAACAATATGTAATTCACTTAATAATTCAAGTGTACGATATACGGTAGCTAAACCGATTTCCGGTGCCTTGTCTTTGACAAGCATAAATACATCTTCAGCACTGAGATGATCGTCCTCATTTTCGAGAAGAACACGAACAGTTGCCTCACGTTGTGGGGTGAGTTTGTACTCTTGCGATTGGAGTTGTTGTTTGATTTTATCAATTTTTGATTCCATAATTGCCTCCGCTCGACTTCAACAATAACTTGTACTAATTATAGGTTTTACCCTTTTAATTGGCAAGTAACCACGGTGTGATGAATTGCAATAACTTCGGCGTAACAAACGATTCAAATAATGTCGCAAGCAATGTGATAACACCCATCATAAGCGTAACCTGAGTAAGATTCCATACCATCGGAGTCAATTTGCGATGTTTAATCACATAAAGAGAATAAGCAATTGCCATTACACTCGTAATAAAAAGTGCGGGAATCAATAAAAGTTGTTGTGGCGTTACAGAAACGAACGTCATAATCACACCTTTCCAAGCCATTCGATCTATTAAATAACGGACCGTAAACCCTAAAAGTGCACCCTTAAGGAAATTAAATATAAGAACGAATGGCAAACCAATCACTGAAAGTCCCAACAGTGCAATCAATAGGATCCATTTCAAATTATTAAACAGAGAATGTACGAACAATGCCTTTGATTCGATTGGATTGGTTTGATCAAATGTCTGAAAAAAATGACTCAAATAGGCTGACAAATCTTGCTTCTGCCCTAGCGTCAACTGATTGACCATCAGCGCGCCAAATAACACACCCATCACAAATAAAATAGCTACAAATGCAAACAAAGGAACTTGCTCGCGAAGTTTAAAGGGGGTCATTGGGTATTGCTCCTCCCACGATGTTTATCCAAGTATATTCGTGGGATGAAAAGAATATGTACATTTGCTTAAGTTATGTCCAACTTCCGTTCATAAGGTAGCGATTCCAAGCGAGAATTGCCATAATTGTCTTCGCATCTTGGATTGATCCATTCGCAATGGCTGCTTGCGCCTCTTCCATCGTGAATCTCTCCACATTCAAAAACTCATCTTCATCCAGACTAGCTTCACCTGGCGTTAAATCTTCCGCCACATAGAGATGAATCAATTCATCACAGAAACCAATCGCGGAGTAGAAACTAAATAATTTAGTCATGGATCCAGCTATGTAGCCTGTCTCTTCCTTTAACTCCCGTCTTGCTGCAGATTCAGGATCCTCCTGTTTGGAATCCAATTTCCCTGCTGGAATTTCTACCATGCTACGACCAATAACCTTTCGATATTGTTCGACTAGTAACAGTTTATCCTCGATTATCGCAATCACACATACAGCACCATGATGTCGAACTAATTCGCGCTTTGAGATACTCCCGTTTGGCAATTCGACTGTATCGATTTCCACTTTGAAAATCTTCCCCGTAAAAATGTGCTCCGTCGAAATCGTCTTTTCTTCGAATAATTGATTTGATTTTGACATCTTATCTCCTCATCCCTCAAATTTATTATTTTCTAAAATAATCGCTTGAATCAACTCTGTCGTCTTTACGAGTTCTGTCACCGGAATTTGCTCCTTGGTTGTATGGATATGTTCGTATCCAATCGCTAAATTGACAGTTGGAATTCCAATCCGATTAAAATGATTAGCATCGCTTCCCCCACCAGATTCAACCACTTTCGGCACGCGACCAATTTGTTCGACGGCTCTAGCAGCTAACTGAACAACTGGATCAGAAGGTGCCAAACGGTATGCTGGGTACATCACATCTATTTTAATTTCGACAGTTGCTCCTAATTCAGACGCCGCCGTTTCAAATGCGACTTTCATGTGATTCACTTGATTATGCATTTCTTCGTCGACTAAACTACGTGCTTCTGCTTTTATATAGACATGATCACACACAATGTTGGTTTCTTGTCCGCCGTTTATACTACCAATGTTAGCCGTTGTCTGTGCACTGATTCGTCCTAATTTCATCCGTGCAATGGCTTTACTTGCAACTTCGATTGCACTAATTCCATCTTCCGGATTGACGCCGGCATGCGCTTTTCGACCATGAATGTCTACATATAACTTTGCATTAGTTGGAGCAGCAACGACAATCTCACCTACATGCCCATTGGAATCAAGAGCGAAACCATAATTCGCTTGGACACTAGCAGGCGTCAAAACAGACGAACCACGTAACCCGCTTTCTTCCCCAACTGTGACGACAAAAATGATTTTTCCATGCGCCTGACCACGATTACGAATACTCGCAATTGCTTCTAGGAATGCTGCAATGCCTGCCTTATCATCACTGCCAAGAATTGTCGTGCCATCACTTCGGATATAGCCATCGGCATCAAGCTGTGGCTGAATATTTTTTCCTGGTGCAACTGTATCCATATGACAGGTAAATAGTAAACTCGGTTTATCCTCGAAACCTTTCGTTGCTGCCAAGGTTGCAAATAGATTCCCCGCTTGATGACCAATTTGTTCCCCAATCTGATCACACACCACATCGAAACCGAAATGCTGCAACCGTTTGGTAAGATCCTCACCTATCTCGGCTTCAAAGCGAGTCTCGCTATCAATTCGAACTAGTTCCATAAACGTCTGAATGACTTTATTTGCATCCATGATGGTCGCCTCCATAAACAAAACAAAGCTCCCGAATCATTGATCGGAAGCTCGTCTTCTTATTCATTAGTATAACTTTGTTTCTTTGTTGTATGCTTCTAGGTTTTCTTTCACACGTTGCATGAAACGACCACAGATAACACCATCCAAAATGCGATGATCGAGCGATAAACAGAAATTGACCATAGAACGAACGGCAATCATGTCATCAATAACAACTGGTTTCTTCACAATGGCTTCCATCGTAAAGTTAGCTGCTTGCGGATAGTTAATGATTGGTTGGGATAAAATCGAACCGAACGCACCAGTATTGTTAACTGTGAACGTACCACCTTGCATATCTGCAAGTCCTAGTGTACCCGCACGCGCTTTCTTCTGTAACTCATCGATATCACGCGCGATTCCAGCTAATGTCTTCTGGTCTGCTTGTTTGATTACAGGAACAAAGACAGCATCTTCCGTACCGATTGCAAGTGATACATTAATATCACGCTTTACAATTATCTTATCGACTGCCCAGACGGAGTTCATAATTGGATAATCTTTAATGGCGTTAACAACTGCTTTAATCACGAATGGCAAGTACGTTAACTTAATGCCTTCGCGCTTAAAGAACTCGTCTTTTAACTTGTTACGAAGCAATACGATGTTCGTTACATCTACTTCAATCATCGTCCACGCATGTGGAATTTCCGAAACACTTTGACGCATTTTGGAAGCAATTGCATTTCGAACAGGTGTTACATCAATAAAATGTTCCCCTTGTTCGATCACAGACATCGCTGGTTTATCAGGTTTCGTCAAATGAATTCCAGTCGATCGCACATTGACTGATGCGACTTCTGCTGCTTGTTCAGCTGCTTGTTTGGAAGCCGTCACTGCAGGTACAGACTGTATCGGTGCCTTTGGTGAACCAGATGCAACATACTGCAAAACATCTTTACGCGTGATACGTCCACCCATACCAGAACCTTGTACATGACTTAAATCAACACCGTGTTCATCTGCTAACATTCTTACCGCTGGCGATAATCGACTTCTCATCGGCTGATTTGCATCATCCGCAACAGAAATGGTCGCAGGTGCATGATGTTCTACTGTCGGTTCACTTACTGGAACATCCACACTAGCTGGCGTTGAAGCTTGTTCAACAGCTGCGCCACCCTCTTCGATAATAAAGCAAACAACTGCACCGACATCGACTGTAGTCCCGTCAGGTACCAAAATTTCGCTAATCGTGCCCGCTGCAGTACTCGGTAGTTCTGCTGTAACTTTATCTGTCACGATTTCACATAGTGGTTCATACAATTCAACCGTATCTCCAGGTTGTTTCAACCACTTTTGGATCGTTGCAGAAACAACGCTTTCGGCTAATTGTGGCATTGTAATCGGTGTACCTTGTCGGTTACTCATTGAACATCCCCCTAGTACAAAGCGAGCTTGCGCATCGCTTCCATTACTTTATCCTTGTTGAGCATATAAAACTTCTCTAATGATGGGCTAATTGGCATTGCAGGTACATCATAGCCGCATAGACGTTCAATCGGAGCATCTAATTCAAATAACAATTTCTCGGCGATGATCGCAGCGACTTCCCCACCAACTCCACCTGTCTTGTTATCTTCATGGATAATTAATACCTTGCCAGTTTTACGTGTTGCTTCAAGAATTGCTTCTTCATCTAATGGTTGAATCGTCCGCAAATCAAGAATATGCGCACTAATGCCCTCTTTGGCAAGTTCTTCAGCAGCTTGAAGTGCAAAATGCACAGTCAAACCATATGTAATTACTGTAATATCTTCACCTTCACGCTTCACATCCGCCTTACCAATTGGCACGATATAGTCCTCATCAGGAACCTCACCAGTAACCATGCGATAGCATTTCTTATGTTCAAAATAAATAACAGGATCGTTATCTCGAATCGCCGCTTTTAATAAGCCTTTCGCATCATAAGGTGTGGATGGAGCAACAATCTTCAAACCAGGTGTACCAAAGAAAATTGACTCCGGACACTGGGAATGATAAAGACCACCGAAGATACCACCACCAAACGGAGCTCGAACAACAATCGGACAATTCCAATCATTATTAGAACGGTAGCGAATTTTAGCAGCCTCGCTGATAATTTGGTTCGTTGCTGGTAACATAAAGTCCGCATATTGCATTTCTGCAATTGGACGCATGCCATACATTGCTGCTCCAATTGCCACACCTGCGATTGCGGATTCAGCAAGTGGCGTATCCATTGCGCGCCATTCACCAAATTCTGCCTGGAAGCCCTTCGTAGTAGTAAATACGCCACCTTTAAGACCAACGTCCTCGCCCATAACGAATACGGAAGAATCACGTTGCATCTCTTCGCGCATCGCTGCTGCAATTGCATCGATAAAACTTATAGTTGCCACGCCAATTCCCCCTATTCTTCACCGTATACGTGCGTTAATGTGTCTTCCGGTTTCGGATATGCAGCTTTGTCACCGTATTCCGTAGCTTCTTTTAATTCTTTATTAATTTCTTCATGAAGAGCTGCATCTTGTTCTTCTGACCAAATGCCAACTTCAATTAAATAATTGCGATATTTAGGTATTCCATCTTTTTCCCAATTCTCATCGACTTCTTCTTTTGTACGATAAGCCAAATCATTATCTGAAGTAGAATGTGGAGACAAGCGATACATAACTGCTTCAACAAGCGTAGCACCATCCCCATTGATTGCACGTTCACGTGCTTCTTTTACAACACGAAATACTTCAAGAGGATCATTTCCATCAACGCGAACGCCAGGCATACCATAAGAAGTCGCACGTTGCGCAATCGTCTCACTTGCTACTTGTCGGCTATAAGGCGTTGATATCGCATATTGGTTGTTTTCAACCATGACAATCACAGGTAATTTAAATACGCCAGCGAAATTCAATCCTTCATGGAAATCCCCTTGGTTACTAGAACCATCACCTAGGGTTGCAAAAGCAACAAAGTCTTTGTTTTGCATTTTTGCAGCCAATGCAAAACCAACTGCATGTGGCACTTGCGTCGTAACCGGGCTTGAACCCGTAACGATATTTAATTTGCGATGACTGAAATGCCCTGGCATCTGTCTGCCTGCACTATTCGGATCTTCTGCCTTCGCAAAGATAGATAACATAAGTTCTTTCGTCGTCATGCCAACTGCTAAGACAAAGGCATAATCACGATAATACGGTAGGAAGAAGTCATGCTCTTTCTGTAGCGCGAATGCTGCGCCTACTTGAGCAGCCTCTTGGCCGATACCAGAAACATGGAAGTTAATTTTACCTGCACGTTGTAAGACAAGACCACGCTCATCAAACTTACGCGCCAATAACATATAACGATACATCTCAATTGCTTGTTCGTCGCTTAAGCCAAGTTGCCTGTGTTTCGTTTCTTGGTTAACGGACGTCTGTTGAACCATTGCAATTCCTCCTTGGAATCGAATTCACTCTTTATCAAGTTTATGACCTGGTACTAAGACTAGACCTTAATTTGATTATACTACGTTTTTCCTTACATTCCAATGGCTTTTCCATCAACAGCTAACATGGCTTCAGCTAAACCTTCACTAAGTGTCGGATGCGGATGAATCGTCTTCGCAATTTCCCATGGCGTCGCCTCTAAGACGTGAGCTAATGCCGCCTCGGAAATGTAATCCGTCACATGGGGACCAATCATATGTACGCCTAATAAGTCGTCCGTTTCTTTATCTGCAATTACTTTAATAAATCCTTCCGTTGCACCATAAACCAATGCTTTTCCGATTGCTTTAAATGGGAACGTCCCTGTCTTAACATGGTGACCTTGTTCATTCGCTTGTTGCTCAGTCAAACCCACAGATGCAATTTCGGGACGCGTATAAATACACTTTGGTACCCAAGTATCAGGTGTTCCATGTACCGCTAACCCACACAAATGTTCAACCGCTTGAACACCCTCATGCGCAGCAACATGGGCTAATTGTAAGCCTCCATTAACGTCACCAATTGCATAAATATGACCTTCTGTTGTCTGCATATTTGCATTAACTTTAATAACACCGTTCTCAACACGCACATCTGTATTTTCTAGGCCGAGTCCATCCGTATTTGCGACGCGACCAATACTTACTAGCATCTTTTCAGCGGATAAAGCAATCACTTTTTCCCCTTGCTTCACATTGAAAGAAACGCCTTGATCAGATTTCGACACAGAATCAGCGTCTAATTGGGCTTGCGTATAAACTTGAATATTTCGTTGTTTAAATAACTTTTCAAGTTCTTTGGAAATCGCTTCATCCTCCGTTGGCACGAGTCGAGGTCCTGCTTCAACAACAGATACTTCAACGCCGAAGTCATTAAACATCGATGCCCATTCCACACCAATAACGCCACCTCCTACGATGACGATCGATTTAGGTAACTGCTCTTGGACAAGCGCTTCATCACTAGTCAAAACGACGCTGCCATCAATTTCAAGTCCCGGAATTAAGCGAGGGCGAGATCCTGTGGCAATAATCGTATGTTCTGCAACAATCGTAATCGATTCTCCATTATTTAACTCAACTGCAATTGACCCACTTCGCGGCGAAAAAATAGATGGTCCAATAACACGACCCTCTCCTGCAAAGATTTCGATCTTATTTTTCTTCATCAAGTACTCTACGCCTTGGTGAAGTTGCTTCACAATATTATCCTTACGTTCTTGAACTAATTCGAAATCAAGTTCAACCGACTCTGCCTTAATTCCAAATTCACGACTGCGTAACATATCGTGAAGTACCTCAGCACTTCGTAATAGTGCCTTACTTGGAATACAACCACGGTGTAAACAAGTTCCGCCTAATTTATCTTTCTCTACAACAGCAACTGTCTTTCCTAATTGTGCCGCACGAATTGCAGCGACATAACCGCCCGTGCCTCCACCTAGAATGACAACATCAACTTGTTTCGTACTCAAACCATGCGCCTCCGTTCAATTGGACATCCCAATAGAATCTATGTATAGTAGTCATATATTTTCTATTTTACTCTTTTTTCACAATATAAACATAGTTGATTTTTGAAAGGATTCGAACATATGAAACTATTAATCACACGAATTATCGCAATTCTGTTATTAGTCATTCCTGGCCTTGCTGCTGCATATGGTTTCCTTGAAATGAAAAATGCATTTTTTCTATATATGGCGCAAGTCGGAGATGATATTGCTCAGCCAGATTTCCCCATTTGGCAGTTTATCAAGGGCATCGTACTGTTTTTGATCGGTGCTGGTTTCATTGCTGGATGGACGTTCTATCGTGATCGCAAACGCAATTATCTTGCCCCTCGGTTTATGCCAAAAAGACGCAAGCCCTAAATAAATAAAGAAAGGCAACTTACTCATGTGAGTAAGTTGCCTTTTTGTTATTAATGGCTTGTTGTCTCAGCCGCAGCTGCTACCTTCTGGATGGATAACCATTCAGCAAGTTTATCTAAATCTTCGTCAGTTAAGCCCTTTGCAATGTTTGCATCATATTGTGCGCCCATTCCACGAATACCATTCTTAATTACACCAACAAGCTCTTCTTTCGAATACTTGTCCCCTACACCAAGCAATGTAGGAATTCCAGCCGAAGACATTCCTTTTAAATCTGCTCCGTGACAAGATACACAAGTTGCTTTAGCGTAAATCTCAGCGCCTTCGCTATCTTTCTCGATAACCGTTGCTACCGCTTTCTCAGCGGATCCGCCTTCTGAAGATCCAAATTCCATTGATGCTACTGAATAAATTACAGCCAAACTACATGCAACAACAAACAATGTAAACATAGTCCACTTATACACGTTAAAGCCTCCATATCCGTATTTTTCTAATACCACATACAGATATTATAACTGAATCGAATTTAAAAATAAAATAGTATATTTTTTCGAATCAGAGCATTCTATATAGGGATGGCTTTTTAGCACACTTTCCAGAGGAGGAATAGAACAAATGACACCAAAATCGCCTAATCCATTTTCCCCGCGCGCGGTTGCCAATGAGATGGCTGCCAATTTAAATGAGATGCTTGCGTTTGCTACACCCGAAGAGCAGAAACGTAATCTCCAGCGATTACAGTCTGCGAAGCAACCTAAGCACTTATTGACGATTATTTCTGCAAACACCAAATTACAGACGATTTAATAAAAAACACCGGATGACGAACATCCGGTGTTTTATTATTTTGTTCTTAGGAAACTCGGTGTTCAAGGCGGAGTTTATCCGCCACCATCGCGATAAATTCGCTATTCGTTGGTTTCGACTTTGCGATATTAACCGTGTAGCCAAACAATTGACTAATTGAATCAATATTTCCACGTGTCCACGCAACCTCAATAGCATGACGGATCGCACGCTCGACGCGGGAAGGAGTTGTCTTAAATTGTGCTGCGATTGAGGGATATAGCGTCTTCGTAATTGCGCCTAACAACTCAATATCATTAAATACCATCGTAATCGCTTCACGTAAATATTGATACCCTTTAATGTGCGCAGGAACGCCAATTTCATGAATAATCGTTGTAATATTAGCGTCCATATTCTTTGTAGGTAATGGCGCAAATGCCGATACTTTGGCATTGTTGGCTTTCGAATATACAGACCCCTCTGCTAATTGTCGAATTCGATTAATTAATACATCCATATCAAATGGTTTTAGTACGTAATACGCTGCTCCTAATTGAACTGCACGTTGTGTAATATTTTCTTGTCCAAATGCCGTTAACATAATCACTTTGGGTACAACAGCCATCTCAATCTCTTTCATCTGCTCCAAAACACCAAGTCCATCCAAATGAGGCATAATAATATCCAGAATCATTACATCAGCTTGAATCCCTTTATTAAACTGTTCGAGTACTTCTTCCCCGTTATATGCAACAGAAATAACTTCCATATCTTCTTGGCTATCCACAAAATCCTTTAGTAATTCCACGAACTCCTTATTGTCGTCCGCTAATAACACTCGAATCGGTTTCAAATGCAGTTCCTCCTCATATCTCTCTATGTATGTATTATTTTCGACACGAATAATTTTATTCTTTTGTCGAACAAGGTTAATATTATGTGTTTTTTACTTATTTTGCAATAAAAATTAAAAAAATGGAGATTTCACCAACCTTCGACAAGATTGATGGACAAATCTCCATTGTTTCGACAAACATCTTAGCTTTTCACAATTATTCCACAGTAACTTTTTCGGCGTCTTGCAACATCCATTCAACAAAACAACCATAACCGGACGTCGGATCATTCACAAAAACATGCGTAACCGCGCCAATTAATTTCCCATTTTGGATGATTGGGCTTCCACTCATCCCCTGTACAATTCCTCCCGTTTTCTTCAACAAGCGATCGTCTGTAATTTTAATTACCAATCCTTTTAAATCAGGTTTCGTTTGGTGACTTACATTTGTGATTTCAATACTGAACGGTTCGACTTTTTGCCCATCTAAAACCGTGTATAATTTTGCCGGTCCTTCTTTAACTTCATCAATCTCAGCAACCGGAATCAATTGTTTGGAGTACCCAAATTGTGGATTCGTCTTCATCTCACCAAATATACCGAATTGCGTATTTTGTTCAATCGTGCCAATTGATTCGTCTTCTTTCCAAAACTGAGCGTGTTTCTCACCAGGTTTTCCGTTCTCACTTTTATCAATGGATATGACATTTGAATGGACAATTTTTCCATCGCCGACAGGAATCGGTTGTTGTGTATCAACGTCTGAGATGACATGTCCCAATGCACCGTAGTACCCTTCTTTAGGGGCAAAAAATGTTAATGTCCCGACGCCCGCTGCTGTATCTCGAATATAAATCCCTAACCTATATTTACCATCAGTCTGATCTTTTAAAGGAGTAATTCGCGACTTGAGTATGTCTTTGTTTCGTTTGAACTCGATTTCAACGTTCTCATTCGCTTGACCTGCTCGTTCAACGATTTCGGCAAACTGTCCCATATTCTTGATTCGTTCCCCATCCAATTTAAAGATGAGGTCACCTCGTCTTAAGTTACTTAATGCTGCTGGGGATTGTTTCTGTCCATCGGATGTCTGAATCAAGTGGTGACCAACGATCAGGATTCCCTCTGATTTTAACTTAACCCCGATTGTCTGTCCGCCAGGTATGACTTTAAGTTTGCTTAAATCTGGACTTTCCCCAAATGCGGTGGATGTGAACAAACTGCATCCGATAAGTGCAATCAGCCAAATGCGTTGCTTCATAAGCAAACGGAACCACGCTCCCTTCTCTCCAGATTTACGTTATTAACGTATTTGGAGTGCTCCATTAGGGTAACCGCGATTCCGCTGTTTTATTTGATGAATTACTACCATTGTTGCTTTTTGTTGATTGCCAGTTGCAACATTTCTTCAGCGTGGGATAGTGTCTTGTCTGTCACTTCCACACCGCCTAACATTCTTGCTAATTCGGTCGTACGCGCCTGCTCACGAAGCGATGTCACTTGCGTGAAAGTGCGGTTACTCTCCATTGATTTACTAATTAGGAAATGAACATCGGCCATACATGCAACTTGGGGCAAATGTGTAATCGAGAACACTTGACAACTTGTTGCAATCCAAGCAAGTTTTTCCGCAATCGCCTGTGCTGCTCGACCACTTACGCCCGTATCAACCTCATCGAATACCAGTACAGGAATCTGTTCTAATTTGGCAAATATGGTCTTCATAGCCAGCATCACACGCGACAACTCACCACCTGAGGCAATTTTCGAAAGTGACTTAAGCGGTTCACCAGGATTCGCTGAAAATAAAAATTCGACATCATCGCGTCCATTAGCATCCAACTGATTTGTCGATTCCACTTTGACTTCAAACGTCGTCTTCTCCATTTGTAAATCCTTAAGTTGGTGGACAATTTCTTTGGCAAGTTGGTCTGCATAAGATTTGCGAATTTCGGTTAATTGAGTTGCAGCTTGCATCGATTCATTGAATAGCGCTGTAACTTCTGACTCCATTCGTTCCAATGCCCCATCGAAATCATCGAATAGTACTAATTGTGAACGAATTTCTTCTCCACGGGCAATAATAACATCGACTGATTCACCGTATTTTCGCTTTAACCCATGAATCAAATCCAACCGTTTTTCAATTTTATCTAACAGTTGTGGATTGAATTCGATGTTGTCACGATAATCTCGAAGTTGAAAGGCAACATCCTCCACTTGATAAAAAGCACTTTGCAATTGCTCCAACAACGGCTTCAAAGTTATTTCGTCAAATTGCTCAATTGTCCTGAGTGCAGACGTTGCCTTGTTTAACCGCGCCAAAGCCGCTTGATTGTCGTAAATAGCCTCATAACTCTCATTTACAGATTGAAACAACTTTTCTGCATTCGCTAAACGCACGCGATCTTCTTCTAATTTCACATCTTCTGAAGCGATTAATTTCGCAGAGTCAATTTCATCGAGCTGGAAACGATGGATATCAATCATTTGCAATTTTTGCTGGCTTTGTTGTTTAAGCTCGTCCAACTTTTTTTTCAAAACTTTATGCGCTTGAAACGATTTTCTATATTGTTGAAGTACCGGTTCTAATTCTTGTTTGGCGAATGAATCCAATAATTCAATGTGATGTTCTGTCTTTAGCAGAGACTGATGTTCGTGTTGTCCGTGTATATTAATTAACCATTCCCCTACTTGTTTAAGCGTAGAAATGTTAACCAGTTGTTGATTTATACGCGCGATACTTTTCCCTGCTGTATTTAATTCTCTGCGAATTACGATATGATCATCTGGTTCATGTTCAATTCCTAATTGATCAAAAACCGTCCACACAGGATGTTCCGTCGGTGGATCAAATAAACATTCAACAACTGCTTTGTCTGCACCGTTGCGTATCATATCTTGTGAGCCACGACCGCCAGCGATAAGACTCAATGCATCAATGATCATTGATTTACCAGCACCAGTTTCACCGGTGAGAACATGAAAACCGCGTTCGAAATGAACCGTCGCGGTTTCGATTACTGCTAAATTATGAATGGTTAAACTTAATAACATGAAACAACCTCCCCACATTAAGGCAGCATTGCTAGGATTTGTTCGGTCACAAGTGCGCTCTGTTCCTTTGAACGACAAATCAACAACAACGTATCATCCCCTGATATCGTTCCCATAATTTCCGGCCATTCTAAATTATCAATCAACACGCCAATCGCATTCGCAGTTCCTGGTAGTGCCTTTAATACAATTAAATTCTCTGCATAATCGATACTAAGGAAATTGTCATTAAGTGCTCTTCTTAATTTATGTATTGGATTGAACTTTTGGTCGGATGGCAACGAATATTTATATCTACCATTGTCCATTGGAACTTTAATTAAATGCATTTCTTTAATGTCGCGTGAAACAGTTGCTTGAGTCACAACATATCCTGCTGCGCGTAATGCATCAACCAAGTCATCCTGTGTCTCAATCGCCGAATTGCCGATGATTTCACGAATTTTAATATGTCGTTGTCCCTTCATAAATACACCTCGTTAAAATTGAAAAGTAATCACTTTTAGGTCTTTGTGTCGCATATTGACGACGACAACACCTTCAGCATCTGGAAATTGCATATAATAAGGCAAGATGTAATCGCGTATTGCACTCCCAGTCCATTCGTATGGTTTGCGGTCCCTATCTACTTTCACGATATACCAAAAATCGGCTTTCGTCACAAAATAATCAATAAATATTCGGCTCTCGTAAGATACATTATCCACTTTCATCCGTATCGGAATCCGTGTTTTTGAAGCTTCGATTGTAAAACCATGACTTTCTAAAAAATCAGTTACTTCAGTCCGAACAAAATCTGGGTTCTGTTCAAACGGGAATGGATTCGAGCGACTCGATGAAAGCCACTTGCGCATGTTAAAAAATACAAGGTAACAAATCAAACCTATAAGTAACACGAAAATAAATCGATCATGATTGATAAGGATTCACTCCGTCCTATTATTTCGCTTTTTCGCACGACATTTCCTTTAATTCTGAAATAAAAAACCCATCGAAATCGATGAGTTCTTATCATTATTTGCTTGTAGACTGATGTGCTTCTTTAACAGTTTGCTCAACCAATTTAGTAAACGATTCTATATGATCAAACGTAGAACCTGTTTCCATAATCGTCCAGTGAGCCAAGAACTCAATATTCCCTTCCCCGCCTCGAATCGGCGAGTACGTGAGACCCTGCAATTCAAACCCTACCTCAGCAGCAAAGTGAAGCATATCCTCAAGGACGCGTTGGTGCACTTTAGGGTCCCGAATAACACCAGATTTTCCGATTTCTTCACGCCCCGCCTCAAACTGTGGTTTGATTAAGGCTACTACATCCCCTGATTGATCCAACAAAGTCTTCAACACGGGCAAAATTAACTTTAAAGAAATGAAGGATACATCAATGGATGCAAAGTTCGGCGTAGGCCCAATTAAATCTTTCGGTTCAACATAACGAAAATTCGTTCGCTCCATTACAACAACACGACTATCTTGGCGAATCTTATAATCTAACTGGTTATATCCAACATCAATCGCATAGACAAGCGTTGCACCTTGTTGTAAAGCACAATCGGTAAAACCACCAGTTGATGCGCCGATATCTAACATCGTTCGATTAGACATATCAATTTCAAAATAGTGGAGCGCCTTCTCTAATTTCAATCCTCCACGGCTTACATACGGATGAATATGACCTTTCACAGATAGCTCAAATGTATGATCGATTTTGGTGCCTGGTTTTTCCAAACGTTCTGAACCGTGAAATACGATTCCAGCCATAATTGCAGCCTTTGCTTTTTCGCGACTGTCAAAAAAACCTTGCTCCACAAGCATTACATCAATTCTTTCTTTTCCCATTCCTAGTTCACACTCCGCAATGCATGAACGCGCTCAACTAAATGTTCAACGGTAAGACCAACTTCTCTCCGTTGATCTTTCACACTGCCATGTTCAATATATTCATCAGGAACACCCATTGCGGAGAACGGTGGAATTCGCAACCCATTAGACAAATACCACTCCATGACAGAGCTACCAAACCCACCCGATATACAAGCTTCTTCCATCGTGATGACTGGTTTTTGCTTAGCAGCAATACGTTGTAACATTTGGTTGTCTAATGGCTTAATGAACCGCGCATTCACAACTTCGACGGTAATTCCGATTGCTGCAAGTTGCTCGGCGGCTTGTAGAGCAATTGGAATCATAGGTCCAATCGCTAATACAGTAGCGTCATTTCCCTCACTTAGCACTTCCCATGTTCCAATCGGAATTGGTTGTACCTGTGCATCATACGCGACACCTAAGCCATTCATACGGGGATATCTGACGGCAATTGGCCCATCGTTATAGGCAAGCCCAGTTGCCATCATATGACGTAGTTCATTTTCGTCTTTAGGCATCATAAGTACCATATTCGGTATATGTCTCAGAAAGGCAATGTCGTAGACACCTTGATGTGTCTCTCCATCAGCACCCACAAATCCAGCCCGATCAATCGCCATAAATACATTTAAATTTTGACGGCAAATATCATGGACAACCTGATCATAGGCACGCTGTAAAAATGTCGAATAGACAGCGAATACCGGCTTCATTCCTTCAAGTGCAAGCGCACCGCATAGCGTTGCTGCATGTTGTTCAGCAATGCCAACATCAATCATGCGGGATGGGAATAATTCAGCAAATTTCATCAAACCAGAACCGCCAGGCATCGCAGGTGTAATCGCAATAATGCGTTCGTCCTTCTGCGCCAATTCAATCAATGAGTTACCAAAGACCTCTGTGTACATCGGCGGTGCTTCAGCACCTTTAATGACTTGGCCAGATTCGATCTTGTATGGACTAATGCCATGCCACTTGTGGGAGTCCGCCTCAGCAGGCGTATACCCTTTCCCTTTCATCGTAACAACATGAACGAGCGTTGGCCCTTCAACCTTATCCGCTTGTTGAAAAGCTTCAAATAACTGTTGGAAATTATGACCATCAACGGGTCCAAAATACGTGAACCCAAGTTCTTCAAACCAAACACCAGGAACCATTAAATACTTCAGTCCATCTTTAAACTTTTCCGCTGTACGAGCTAACTTGTCACCGATTGCCGGGATTTTTTTGATTAAATGGTCGACTTCAACTTTCGCTTTCACATAGTGTCGATCTGAACGAATACGTCCTAGGTAATTGTGAATCGCTCCTACGTTAGGTGCTATGGACATCTCATTATCATTTAGTACAACAATTAATTTGCGCTTCTCGTGTCCAATATGATTCATTGCTTCTAATGCCATGCCACCTGTCATCGCGCCATCACCAATAACAGCTATCACATGGTTATCTTCACCCTTCGCATCACGAGCGACTGCCATGCCCATTGCAGCAGAAAGTGACGTACTGCTGTGACCAGCTTCCCATACGTCGTGTTCACTTTCGTTTCGTTTAATGAATCCACATAACCCTTTGTATTGACGAAGTTGGTCAAATTGATCCATGCGACCCGTTAATATTTTATGAACATAGGATTGATGTCCGACGTCAAAAATAAACTTATCTTTTGGGCTTTCAAAGATGTGATGCATCGCTAACGTCAACTCAACAATCCCTAAATTAGACGCTAAATGCCCCCCAGTCACGGAGAGTTTTGTTATTAAAAATTGACGGATTTCTTCTGCCAATCCTTCTAATTGATCCATCGTAAGTGATTTAATATCACTTGGCTGACGAATGGTTTCGAGCACCACTTTTACTCCCCCGCTTCCCGTTGCTGTTCTTTTTCTTGCTAGATAATAACTGAATATTTAATCTGTGTTCAAAAAAATAGAAAACCCGACCAATGGTGAGGATAATCGTGTTTGATTTATGTATGGCGAAAGATTTCCCAAGCGCTTTACCACCTACCGTCATGCCGGAAACAGTTGCAGCAACAACGATACTTGTGACAAAAGCCAAGATCCCTTCTGAGTTCATATTTAAGTTGGAAATTAATTTAATAACAACGAGTGCACTTGCAGCACCACTTACGATAGAAGAAATATCTCCAATTACGTCGTTGCAAATGTTAGAAAATCGATCTGCATTTCGTATAATTAGTATGGCCTGTTTAGAGCCTTTTACCTTCTCTGCCGCCATGCCGTGGAACGGAATTTCATTAGCTGCCGTAGAAGCGATACCCATCATGTCAAACAATATCCCGATGCCTACGAGTACGATTACGATGAGCATGCCGATTCCCCAAGATACACCCTCCAAAACCGATGTTGAAACGATTGAGAAAATGGCTGCCAATATAAACGTAACGAAAAATATAAATACACTCCATCGCATGGAGTTAAGAAACGAATATTTCATTGCGTATCTATTTCTCCTAACGAAGTTTAATTAATAAAAGGCGTGGTAGCCCTTTGAGTAAACGCTGTGGCTTAGGTCCAGTAGGTTTTCCCAGGCGAAGCTCCTCAACGTCGCCGTCGAGGCGGTTTCCCTTTATACTTGCCTTGATGACGTCACCGCACATCAGACTAGATTACCACTTAGTCCACACTATAATCCTCAAAGTGCCTCAAACGTGTTGAACAGTCTAGGAGTTTTCCTCAACAGTCTTCTTTGTACCGTCTCTTAGCCTCTTTTGCAAGGTAGATTTCATATGGCATCCAGTATCCGTCGCTTTGGCCGAAGCTTTGAATACCTACCATCCATAATCCCCTCTAACTCACTCAAGGCAGGCTACGCTGCATACAGGTTCATATCACTTAAAAAAGCTATACAAATCCGCAATTGCAGGTTCATACCCCAAGCCGTAATCGTTCGTACGATGACGAGCAACCACGAACTTGGGCCTCCGCGGAAGGAGGGTCAACGCCCACATGCCATTGCGGATCGCCCTCCAACCTTAACTCCCAGCATCAGCCCCCGACTGGGCGTCGAAAGCCAACACAAGGAACTTCATCGATGTGCCCTTTGGCGAATTTTTAGGCCCGCCTTCAGAAACGTTAGACTGACTAGAATACTGCACCACTAATAAATATTATATCACAAAACATGATGTTCACAATGAATCTGGAAATTAATGGTCACGACTCATGAGCCAATCACCAAGTTCTAATAAGCGTCTAGGATTTACAAAACCAGCCTCTAAAATGACAGCTTTTGCTTCTTCAGTTAATGCTTGAATCCATTTTTCACATTGTTCAAAACCAATTAATGTTGGATATGTGATTTTGTTACTCTCTTCATCACTATGAATCGGTTTACCGAGTTTTGTCTGATCACCGATTACATCCAGTACATCATCTTGGATTTGGAAGGCAAGCCCAATGTTACGCCCGTATGTCTCAAGTGCTGCTAGTTGTTGATCGTTTGCATGGCATAAAATACCCGCTGCACGCAGAGAAAACACGATTAAATCACCTGTCTTACGTTTATGAATCTCTTCTAATTGTTCCAAAGATTCAACACCACCTGCCATATCGGCAGCTTGTCCACCAACCATTCCATATGGCCCTGCATACAATGAAAGTTCACGGGATACTTGCAATACTGCTTGTGCTTCCTCTGGATGTGATTGCGCACGTTCACTGATGACATAAAAGGCATGTGTAAGTAACCCATCTCCAGCCAAAATCGCCGTAGCATCACCAAAGACGACATGATTTGTCGGCTTTCCACGGCGCAAGTCATCATTATCCATTGCTGGCAGATCATCATGGATAAGTGAATACGTGTGAATCATTTCAACAGCAATCGCTGCCTCCAACACATCCTCATTCGAAAACCCTAAACTTTCGGCAGCAGCAAACATCAATGTTGGACGTAGTCTTTTTCCACCTGCCATTAACGAGTAATGCATGGAATCTTTCAGCTGCGTTTGCATGTTAAGATTATTCTTAGTCCATAGTAGATTAAGTTGTTGCTCAATGTATGCGGCTTGTTGCTTGACATAATCCAATACGGGCGATGATTGTTCAGTCATTAAAGATCACCTTCCAAAGATTGAAAGTCTTTCTTTACGTAATTTCCCTCGCCTTGCTCAAGTAAAATTTCCATTTTACTTTCAATTTGGGCTAATTTCGTCGCACATAATTTAGATAATTCCGTCCCTTGTTGAAATAGTTCAATCGCTTTTTCCAACGGAACATCACCGTTCTCCAATGCAGAAATAATTTGCTCGAGTTGTGTCATTGCTTGTTCGAAACTAAGTGTTTGTTCAGCCATGATTATTCTCCTCTTCCATCGCCCATACTTGGCAAGATAATGTACCATCTGATAATTGAACTTTAAGGATGTCTCCCATATTCACTTGCTCAACTGATTTAATTAAATACTCACTCTTCTCGTCATAAGTCAAACTGTAACCTCGACTCATCACCTTTAGCGGACTAAGTGCGTCTAATTGACGAACGAGTGTCGTGAACTGGTTTTGCTTATTTATAGTTTGTCGTTCAATCGCTTTCAGTAATCGAGCAGATAACGACATATGCCGATCGCTAGCTCTTGAAACGCTATGTTTCGGATTGTGTTGTTGGAATCGGGTAAGATTGCGAGATAGCCGATCTGTTGAGCGATTCAACACTTTCTCCATTCTGCCTACTAACTGCTCATTCAAGCGATCTAGTTTCTGGAATGGCGTATCCAACATTCTTAACGGTTGAAGAAAAATGGGATTTCGCAACACGACGTCTAGCCGTTGACGATTGACTTGTACATCTTTACGAAGGGCTTGTTTCATCCGACTCTGGAGATGTTTCAATTGTTCCATCAGTTCGATCCGATTAGGTACGGCTAACTCAGCGGCGGCGGTTGGTGTAGGTGCGCGTAAATCAGAAACAAAATCAGCGATGGTAAAGTCTGTCTCATGTCCGACTGCAGAAATAACAGGGATTCGCGATTGAGCAATTGCACGTGCAACCACTTCTTCGTTAAATGCCCATAGTTCCTCGAGTGAGCCTCCACCACGACCGACAATAATCGTATCGATTTCTGGCATTTCATTCATTTTTTCAATCGCCTTAACGATTGAAGGGGCTGCTAATTCTCCTTGTACTTGTGCGGGAATTAACAATACCGGTATCGACGGAAATCGACGATTGAGCGTAGTCATGACGTCTCGAACAGCAGCACCCGTCGGTGACGTTATAACGCCAACTGCCCTTGGAAAAACAGGAATAGCTCGTTTCCTCTGAGGAGAAAACAAGCCTTCTGATTCCAACTTTTTCTTTAATTGTTCGAAAGCAAGATACAAACTACCAATTCCATCCGGTTGCATTTCTGTAACATAAAACTGCACGTTACCATCACGGTCATATACACTGACAGAACCGCGCGCAAGCACCTTCATTCCCTCTTTGGGTACAAAAGTCAGTCGCTGATTTGCCCGCGCGAACATAATGCATTTCACCTTGCTTTCACGATCCTTCAAGGTGTAATACATGTGTCCACTAGAATGATGAATAAAGTTCGAGACCTCGCCTTGAATCCAAACATCCTGTAGTATTCCATCTGATTCTAGGCGTTGTTTAATATATTTGGTCAAAGTGCCAATCGAAATGACTTGTCGTTCCACTCGGCCTCAGCTCTTTTCTGTATTAAGCGTTCTTATTTGCAATCATTTGTTTCGCTGCCTTAACTGTATTGCTCATCAACATCGCAATCGTCATTGGACCAACGCCACCCGGCACTGGTGTAATGTAAGACGCCACTTCTGCTGCCTCGTCATAACGAACATCGCCTTTAGGTGAACCTACATCAATTACAACTGCTCCTGGTTTCACATGTTCCTTCCCGAGTAATCCAGCACGTCCCACTGCAGCGATTAAAATATCACCTTGACTTGTAATCGCAGCTAAATTTTCTGTCTTGGAATGGCAGATTGTAACTGTTGCATTCTCACGAAGCAACAATAAAGCAATTGGCTTTCCAACAATATTGCTTCGCCCTACAACAACAGCATGTTTGCCTGCAATTGGTAAGTCGTATCTTTTCAATAGTTCAATCATACCAGCAGGCGTACATGGTAATAAAGAATCATCACCGATAACTAAATTCCCTGTGCTGATCGGATGGAAACCATCAACATCCTTCTCTACTGAAATTGCATCAATTACTGCCTTCTCATCAATATGTTTAGGCAAAGGAAGCTGAACAAGTATGCCGTGTACTTTATCGCTTTTATTTAACTGATCAACAAGTGCTAATAATTCTTCTTGGGAGGTAGAAACCGGTAAACGGTGAACCTCAGAATGCATGCCAATTTCGATGCTTTTCTTTGCTTTCATCCCCACATAAAGCTTCGATGCTTCATCTTCACCAACAAGAATAACAGCTAATCCAGGCTGAACATGATGTTCTGATTTCAAACGAGCGACCTCTTGCTTCAGTTCTTCTAATATTTCGTCGCGGACTTTCTTTCCATCAATGATTTGTGCTGCCATGATTTTCTCTCCTTCAATCTGTGTAAAAATTATATTTGTTCTTTTATTTGTTCACTCTCTTTGATCATTTGACCCAATACACCGTTAACGAATTTACCGGATTCATCTGTGCCAAAGTGCTTAGCTAGCTCAATCGCTTCGTTGACAACAACTCGACTCGGTGTTTGCTCATCAAAGAACATTTCAAAAACTGCCAAACGTAAAATTTGGCGATCCACTCTGGATAAACGGTCCATCTTCCAACCCGTTAAGTAACCACTTAATAATTCGTCAATCTTCTCATGTTTCGCAGTCGTGCCATATACGAGTGATCTCAAAAATTCCAAGTTAGCTTCTGGACTAACTTCAACTGTTTCTTCTGGTTCAATTAATTCTTCCACTGCAGCCTGTAGGGCTACATCGGCGGAAACCTCGTTCATTTCGATCTGATATAAACTTTGAACGGCGATTTCTCGTGCCAATCTGCGTTTCATTGTATTTCCTCCCGATCTTCTTTAACATTTGCCATTTCGTTCTAGTATAACAAAAAAACAACCCAAGCGACAAAAAATCGCATGGGCAGTAAATTTATCGAAATAATTTGAATCGGTCATTTAACCAGGCTAACCATTTAACGAAATCAACTTGCAATGTCTTCGCATCATAGCGTTGGCCAATTTGATAACCAACCCAAATGATTAATGCTACAAATAACATATCCCAAAAACCAAATACCAAATAGATAATAGCAAAAAACAATGCGATAACTAGGGCAATTGACTTCCCAGGATGATCTTGGAAAAAGTTTCTCAACATCGTAAACTCCCCCTATTCTAATCTGCTCTTCGAAGATTGGGAGCGCTGAATATTTGAAACATTTATTGTAACTTGATTCACTGGAATGCCAGAAATCATTTGAACATGCTCTTTAACAGCTTTTTGCATCTCTTCACTGATCGTAGGAATCGATACATCCCCATCCATCAAACAACGCAATTTTATTGTTAGTCCTGACTCAGCTACACGTACATTTGCCTTAACTTCATGGATACCCTTAATGCGAGACACGGCTTTTAAGCTAAGACTCTCTAGTGTTTCCATGGACACTTGAATTTCACCTAAATCCGTCTTGCGATTAATGGATTGCGCGTGTTTCTTTTCTTTGCCTGGACTTAGTGCACGAGCGAACAATTGAATCCCGCGAAGAATGAAAATCACTGCAATGATTGAAATAATGATTGCTACGTCCCTAATGCTTAAATCGACGCCAGATGGTAACCAACCATGAATATACTCAGCTTCCGTATTACTGTATTTGACAATAACTACACCAACAGCAGCATTTACGACGGCTAAAACAACAAGTAATAATTTCTCTAATATTGATACCACGTCAGACGCCCCCCTTAGTAGGCTTCAGTTAAATGGAAGGAAACTGTACACCTTCGACAACTACGTTAACTTCAACTACCGTTAAACCTGCCATATTCTCAACAGCTTGCTTAACAATACGTTGAACTTCAAAACAAACTTCAGGAACACGCTCGCCATAAGAAATGATAATTGAAACAGTGACAGCGGTTTGCGTCTCACCAACTTCAACTTTCACACCTTTGGATAAATTCTTGCGACCAAGTAGTTGAGCAATTCCACCAGTAAAACCGCCACTCATCCCTGCAACACCAGGAACTTCAATCGCAGCAAGTGCAGCAATTGCTCCAATCACTTCAGGGGAAATCTGGATGCTCCCTAAATCGACATTTTCTAAATCTAATTGGGCCATCTTCAATCTGCCTCCTATAATTTCTACTTAATCACTTACATTTCATGTTCTTCTAAGAATTTAATGTCATGATTTCCACCTAAGAAAATGGGATGCTCCAACACTTTCAAGTGGAAAGGAATCGTTGTGTGCACACCTTCAATTGCAAACTCTGATAATGCACGCTTCATGCGAGCAATCGCTTCATCTCGCGTAGGTGCCCAAACAATTAACTTTGCTACCATGGAATCATAATGTGGCGGAATCGTATAACCTGGATAGACGGCACTATCCACACGAACCCCATTTCCACCTGGTGGCAAATAGAATGAAATTTGTCCAGCCGAAGGCATAAAGTTCTTATCTGGGTTTTCAGCGTTGACACGACACTCGATTGACCAACCTTGGAATTGAATTTCTTCTTGTTTAAAGGACAACGGATTGCCTTCTGCCACAGAAATCATTTCTTTAATCAAGTCAGTCTGTGTAATCATTTCCGTAACAGGGTGCTCTACCTGAATACGTGTATTCATTTCCATGAAATAAAAATCACCTGATGGACTCAGTAAGAACTCCAATGTTCCTGCGCCGGAGTAATTTACTGCAAGTGCGGCACGTACCGCAGCTTGTCCCATCTCAGCGCGTAATTCAGGTGTCAAAATCGGACAAGGTGCTTCCTCAATTAATTTCTGACGACGGCGCTGCACGGAACAATCACGTTCACCTAAGTGAACGACATTCCCATGTTTGTCAGCAATGATTTGGATTTCAACATGCTTCATACCTGTCAAAAACTTCTCTAGGTAAACACCAGCATTACCAAATGCATTTTGTGCTTCCAATTGTGCTGCTGCTACTTGGCGAACGAGATCTTCTTCGTCTTCGACGATTCGAATCCCTTTCCCACCACCACCAGCTGTAGCTTTAATGATAATTGGATATCCAATTTCACGACCTAGTCGAACTGCTTCTTCGATATCTTCAATCAAACCATCAGAACCAGGAATAACAGGTACACCTGCGTTCTTCATCGTCGCTTTCGCTTCCGCTTTATCACCCATTCGCGTAATCGCAGATGCAGATGGTCCGATAAATGTAATCCCGCACGATTCACAAATCTCTGCGAAATCAGCATTTTCAGCTAAGAATCCATATCCCGGATGAATCGCATCAGAACCTGTAAGTGTAGCAACACTTAATAAGTTCGTCATATTCAAATAACTATCTTTCGACGCAGTCGGACCGATGCAATAAGCTTCGTCCGCTAATTTAACATGTAAAGAGTCGCGATCTGATTCCGAGTATACTGCTACAGATTGAATCCCAACTTCTTTACAAGCGCGTATAATTCGCACTGCAATTTCGCCACGATTAGCGATTAGTATTTTATGAAATTTCATGAGGCTAACTTCCTCCTACGGATTATTCCGGTTTCACTAAGAACAATGGCTGACCATACTCAACCAACTGCCCGTTCTCTACTAAAATTTCAACGATTTCACCTTTGATTTCGGCTTCAATCTCATTCATTAATTTCATTGCTTCAACAATACAAACAACAGATTTCGCATTAACTTTATCCCCTACATTTACAAATACTGGAGAAGTTGGGGATGGTGATGAATAGAACGTTCCCACCATTGGCGACGTAATCTTATGTAGATTCGAATCAACTGCCGCAGATACGACTGGCGTTGCTGCAGGAACTGCTGCTGGAGCTGCCACTGGCGCTGCTGCAGCCACAGGAGCGGCTACGTGCACTTGTGGTGCCGGTGCTGCTGCAACAATAACTTGCTCTGCTTGCGCTGGTTTACGAATGGATAATTTGGATCCCTCATTTTCAATCTCAACCTCTTGCAAAGTAGATTGATCAACGAGTTTAATCAATTCTTTAATTTCAGAAAATTTCAACATTTTCACTAGTCACTCCTTTAGCTTTTCCAACTCTGATATTATATCACATCGAATTATATGGACAATACTTAACTTGATTCTAGAAAGGCCGGCATATTCCTTTTTAATCTCAAAAAAAACAAGCTAACGAATAATAATTCGTAGCTTGTGATAGAAAATTACTGTTTAATCGTATGAATCGTGATTTGATTAGGCTTTAATGTCAACTCATTCATCACAAGTTCTGCGATGCTCACCGCTTGTGTTTTTTGTAAGTCTTTCGCTTGTACAGTTACATCCCACTTCCCGTTCGTCTGAGTAACTACGGCATTTGTATATTCACTTGCAAGTTGCTCTTCCAACGCACTTACTTTTTCTGCCTGGTCTTGCAGATCACCTAATGTCTTCATCGTTGTTGCAGCTGTTGCTTCATTCGCATTATTCATCGTTTCCATAAGTCGGTCGAATTCTGCCTCTTGCTTCTCATCTCTTTCCATTTGTAGGTTCGCAAAATAATCAGTTGTTGACGATTCAATTGCTTCCTCTTTTTTGGAGCTGGTCGAAGGAGTAGACGACGGTGACACGTCATCAATCACCATCTGATCCCATTTTGGATGATTAGTGGATGTCTTCACATCATCCGTAAATAAATAATAAGCAGACAGAACCACCATTAGACTTAACATAGAAACGAGCCATATTGTTTGTTTTTTTGCTTGCAAAAAGACCACTCCAGTCGATTAATATTCTATATTTGCTTCACTTGGCAATATTGAAATTGCTGAAAGACGAACGTCCAGACCTTTTCGAACAGCTTCTAAAATCATTTGCTTCACAGCTTGTCTTTCAGCCCCTTCTGCAATAATTAACACACCTCGGACTTTCGGCTGTATGGTCTGCACAACAAGTGGCTGTTGGTTCCCTGAAGACTGCTGCATAACCGTTTGCGATTGCTTGGACTGTTCGTGAATTTGTCTCGTTGCCCCATTGCGATCTTGTTCTTCCGTTACTTGTTGGTTATTCTCTATGTTTTGTTGGATTACAAGTTGTTTTGATGCATCAAAGACAATCATTACGTCGACTCGTCCTACACCGGGCAATTGCTCAAGCATTGTCTGTAAGCGTTGCTCCATTTTTTTCTCTTCGTTTGATTCGACAACTTCCATTTGCTTTTCTGCGTTAGTAACGGGTAATACATTTGATACTTCAGGTTCCGCTTTGAAATAATTACTTAAAATCATTAAAACAACACCTAGACCAGCCAGAACAATTATATTTTGCGTTGTTCGCTTGCGGTTATCTGCACTCGAATTACCATCGATTAGACCCTTAAAAACTTGCCACATCTTTCTCATTCGACTAGGCTCACACTCACACTCGTATGGGGTTGTCCCCAATTTTTTTCTATCCACCTTTGCCAATGTTTCATTTCTTGCATGGACTTCGAATCATTTCGCACGCCTCCTGTTGCACTCATTTCAATTTCAATCGGTCGAATCATCGCTGTTTCAACTTTCGGTCCGAACTGAACCACTATCTTCGCAATAGACATCTGACTATTTTCTTGTTGAACAACAGCAACATTGACCTGGTTCACGATACGTTGCGATGCGTTGGAAATGCTGGATTTGATCTGTTTCTCCAGTTCTTTTTGCGCCCAAGATATCGATTGTTCTTCTCTTGAAAGTCGTAACAGGTTAGCCTGTTCCAAAATTTGCCCGAGCGCTGGTACCTGCTGTGCCGATATCTCGCTAACAACAAATTGTTGATTCCAATCCATGGGCACGTCAAAAATTCGAAAAATTGGTGATAATAGGGTTACAAACACAATCAGGCGGAGCGTCATTTTAACATAGCGTTGTAACCCATTTGGAGGGAGAATTTGATCGACAAAAGCGGCGAATAAAAGAACTACGACGATTCCCTTCAGCCACTCGCCAATCTGTTCCACCAACATGACCCCCTACCGAAACATATAACTCCAATTGCCAACAGCGATCAAAACGGTAAGCGCGAAAAAAAACATCATCCCAACTGCAATCATACTCGCAAACACGTAAATCAAATTTTTACCGATCATCTGTAAATTTTGGACCATTGGATTTGAACCAAGGGGTTGTAATATGGCAGCTACAAGGATATACATGAGTGCGATTGCCGCAACTTTTAGTGCGGGGAATAGACAATAGATAACGAGTAAAAGTAGCCCGGATAAGCCAATTGAATTTTTTATAAGCAATGATGCTCCTAATGCCGTGTCTGTCGCATCAGAGAACACCCTTCCCACAACTGGAACAAAATTCCCCACGATGTACTTTGCTGTCTTAATCGCAACACCATCTGCCGCTGCTCCAGTTGCACCCTGTGCAGCAGTAATTCCTATAAAGACTGAAACCGTAACACCTAGCAGCGTAATGCCTATTTTTCGTAGCAAGTTCGCCAAACTTGTTACCTGGTATCGCTCTGAAAGCGAACTGACGAGATGTAATAGCGTTGAGAAGAAAAATAGCGGAAAAATCACGAATGCTACCAGATGTCCAATCAATTGAATAAACACAACCATGATGGGATGCATGACCGTAACACTAACAACATTGCCCAGCGAGGCCATCATCGTCATATAGATTGGAATCATCGCTTGCATAAATTGAACCATACCCTCGATAGCAGTTTTGGCGTATTGAATGGTTTCGCTAAATGTATCAACGACAAGTACGATCCCAATCCATTGAATGACCATTCTGGAAATCGATTTGACCAAGTTGCGCTCGAATGTGCTATGAATTGTTTCAAGAAACACGCCTAATAGCACAACGAGAATAATCGTTACCAAGATATTTATACTTGCTATACATTCTCGAAAAAAATAATCGACTACGTTATGCAACAACCGCCCAAGCCATTGCTGATTCATCGTAATGGGTTCACTAGGCAAATAGGAATGATAGTTTTGTTGCAGACGATTCCAATATTCATCAAGCATCGATTGTCCATAATCTAGGTCATTCAATACGTGTTCTCCTATCAAGATGGAAACATGGCAATGATTTTTTCGATTACTGTTGTCACAATGGGTAAAGCCAAATATAACAAAATGACTTTTGCGGATAATTCAATTTTCTGTGCGAGTGATTCTTGACCTGTATCTCGAATGATCTGCGCGCCAATTTCTGCTAAATAGGAAATACCGATCATCTTTATAATGATTTTCATAAAATTAGCATCCATCGATGTTCGTTCTGCAAGTTTAGCTACATAACTGATTAGACCGGCGAGTTGTGTGATAATGGAATATAGAATAAGTAAACCAGCAATCACCAAAATGAACGATGCGAATAGCGGTTTATGCTCCTTCACCAACAACGCTAAAATCGCAGCAACAATAGCAAAAGAAACAATTTGCAAAATATTCATTTGGACTCCTAATAAAAGGAGAAAATAGACTTAATTTCATGAAATAAATCATTTATTACACGGATAACCATAAATAAAACGACGATAAATCCAATGACAGTTGCCCACAGTGCCATATCTTCTTTGCCCATTTGTTTCAGGACAGCTTGCAACATAGCGACAATAATACCGATGCCTGCGATTTGAAATAACAATTGTATATCTGGAGTCAAATGAGCACTCCCCTCTCTCTGAACCCTAAACAAATAATAGAACAATTAAGATTGCTAACATGATTCCAATCGATTTCGAGCTTTGCTCATGTTTGGACTGATCAGTAAGAGCATGTTCCTCTAATAAAGAAAGCTGTTGCATAATCAACTGTATATGCTTGACTTGGTCATCTCGATTAGAGATACCTAATGTGGTTCCAAATTGCACGAGTAAGTCTTTTTCTTGTTGTTTCAAATCCAATTTGGGCCATACTTGTACAATTGCCATTCTCCAAGCTTGATTTACATCCAAATGCTGATTTTCCATAGAAGAAGATGCCGTCTCAAATAATTCTTGAATTGGAAAATCACATGACGCAGCTATTTTATGCAATCCCAATCGCAAAGGGGTAAGGCTATAATTTATTTCTGTCTCTAATCGCTTTATCGCAAATTTAAGCGCTCGTAATTGTTTCGTTCGATTTCGATATTTCGAAGCACGGATAAATCCCCACATCATTCCAGAGACTAATATACAAATGATGCCGATAACCTTCATCCACATTAGGTTATGTTTCGTTGCAAAATATGGTTATGTAGTTCTTTTCCATAGGCATCATAAATCCGGTAAATGTTTCCTTGCGCATAGGTATGTCCAATTACGAGATATCTTTGGAAAATCCCACTTTCTAGCAACTTACGAAACATCGGGCGCTTGCGAATATCTTCAATGGAATAGCCATGTGCACTGCATAAAATTCGAATCCCAGCGTGCGCTACCTCATCAATCGCAATCGCATCTTCTTCTCGTCCAATTTCATCAACGACGATGACATGTGGGGACATTGACCGAACCATCATCATCATTCCTTCTGCTTTTGGACAACCGTCCAATACGTCTGTTCTAGTTCCAACTTGGAAAGAGGGTACTCCTTGGACACAAGCAGCTAACTCCGAACGTTCATCAATTATTCCTACTTTGCGTGATGGCCAATTCACATAAGATGGCCAATCACCATCGCTAATTTGTCGTGAGAAATCTCTTAGCAACGTAGTCTTACCTTGTTGTGGTGGCGATATAATTAGGGTGTTATGGATATTGTGGGCATCTTGGTCCAAAATCCCTCGTAGTAACGGCCGACTACAACCCACCACTTCTCTTGCGATTCGTATATTGAATCCAGCAACATCTTTCACATGTCGAACTTTTCCCGATTCGACTGTCGTTTGTCCAACTATGCCAACGCGATGCCCCCCTCGCAAAGTGATATAGCCTTTTTGAAGTTGTTCTTCATAGCTATATAAGGAGTGCTCGGTCAACATTTCCAGGATAAATGCACAATCCATCTTTGTGGGTAAATAACCAACTTTCGGCAATCTTCCTAAATCACCTGAATCATTAATGAATCGATAATCGTCACGAAATCCGATTTCAATCGGTTTTCCTTCTCGAATGCGTACTTCCTCCATTTTGCTCAGCAATCGTTCTGGAATAAGTGCGATTTGTTTCCTTATCGATTCTGGCAAACAGGCCGTCCATGTCTCGCTCATTTCACACCCCCACCTTCAAACTTGTTCTATACCTATTCTTGCCAATCGGAAATATGCTAAAAGACAAAAAAAACCCTCCAAGGAAATCCCTGGAGGGTTAATTAAATATAACTTATCGACGATCTTTCGGGCCGCCAACGAATGCAGCTGTTGCAGCATCTAAGTCATACGCAGAATGAAGGGCTAAAACAACTTCAGTCAATTTATCTTGCTCAATCACGCAAGAACATTTGATTTCAGATGTACTTACCATCTTAATGCTCACACCTTGCTTGTAAATTGTATCAAACATCTTTGCTGCAACACCTGGTGTACTAACCATGCCTGCACCTACAATCGATACTTTAACAAGATTCTTCTCCGATGTTACCGCTTGATGTCCAATCTGTGCCTGTAATGCATCCACTGCCGCTACAGCACGATCTAAATCACCAAGGCTAACTGTGAAGGAAAAGTCAGCACGACCACCTTGCACACCACTTTGAACAATGATATCAACATCAATTTGTGCTTCAGCCAAAGCATTAAATACGGTTGCTAATACACCTGGCTCATCTTTTACTCCTAAAATGCTAATACGACCTACATTTTTATCATAAGCGATACCACGAACCGTTGCACCTTGCTCCATCTTTGCATCCTCCTTAACCAACGTACCTTCATTATGTGTGAAACTGGAACGAACAACCAAATGAACATTATTATGCTTCGCATATTCCACTGCACGCGGATGTAAGACTGCTGCACCTAAGTTAGCAAGTTCTAGCATCTCATCATAGGAAATTTCGTTCAATTTACTTGCTTTACTAACCATACGAGGGTCAGTTGTGTAAACACCGTCAACATCCGTGTATATTTCACATACATCTGCTTTGATGGCTGCTGCTAAAGCAACAGCAGTTGTATCAGATCCACCGCGGCCAAGTGTCGTGATTTCTCCATCACGACTTGCCCCTTGGAATCCAGCAACAATTACTACATTTCCTTCATTTAAAGCATTAAAAATGCGCGTTGGTTGAATATCAACAATCTTTGCTTTGCCATGCGTAGCATCTGTAGTCATTCCTGCCTGCCAGCCCGTAAACGATTTCGCTTGATGTCCTAGTGCTTGAATCGTCATCGATAACAATGATACGGAAATTTGCTCACCTGTCGTCAACAACATGTCCATTTCACGCGCTGGCGGATTATCTGTTAGTTGTTGGGACAAATCAATCAGTTCGTCCGTCGTATCACCCATCGCAGAAACAACGACTACGCATTGGTCTCCAGCTAATTTTTTCTCAATAATCCGTTCTGCTACTTTCTTCATTCGTTCAGGTGTGCCAACTGAACTACCACCAAATTTCATTACGACTAATGCCATAATCTGTCACACTCCTACTCGCAAATTCTATTCAACAAAAGAGCTGTTCCGCACAGTGACGGAACAGCTCCCTTAAAAGTATTCGTTACGCACGAGATACGTATTTACCCTCAGACGTGTTAATGATTAGGACATCGCCTTCATTGATAAATAAAGGAACTTGAACAGTATGACCTGTCTCAAGTGTTGCGCTCTTCGTTGCACCTTGTGCAGTGTTGCCTTTAATACCTGGCTCTGTCTCAGTTACTTTAAGCTCAACGCTGTTCGGTAAAGTGATCCCAATGATTTCGCCATTATAGTAAGCAATATTAACGTTCATGTTCTCAACGATGAACTTCAATTCCCATTCTAATTGCTTGGCGTTCAATGTAACTTGATCGAACGTCTCAGTATCCATAAATGTATGCTCGTCATTACTCGCATACAAATATTGCATTTGCTTGTTCTCAATCAGCGCTTTACCAACGTTCTCGCCTGCACGGAAAGTACGCTCTACCGTGTTACCATTTCGCAAGTTCTTCAACTTACAACGTACAAACGCTGCACCTTTACCTGGTTTCACGTGTTGGAATTCAATAACAGTAAAAATGTCGCCATCTACTTCAATTGTTAAACCCGTCTTAAAATCGTTAACTGATACCACTAAAATTCCCTCCTGAAATCATACATACATTATGAATTAATCACGATCAACTGTTTAGTTGATTGTGTCAAACGAACAGCCCCATTATTAGTTAATACGACATCATCTTCGATTCGCACACCACCAAAACCGGGTAAATAAATACCTGGTTCTACAGTAACGGTCATGCCTGCCTCTAAGATGGTTTCGCCAGACTGTGATAACCGCGGTGCCTCATGGATTTCCATCCCTAGCCCGTGGCCTGTCCCATGTCCAAAATAACCATTATAACCATACCTTTTTATGACATCTCTCGTCAAGGCATCGACCTCATTTCCACGCATACCAGGTCGAATCCCGTCAAGTCCTGCTAACTGTGCCTCTAGAACGATGTTGTAAATTTCAAGATGCTTCTCAGTTGGTTTTCCAACAAAAATAGTGCGTGTAATATCTGAACAATAATCTTTGTAATAAGCACCGAAATCAAGCTTAACAAATTCGTTATTTTGAATGATTCGGTCACTAGCTACTCCATGTGGAAGAGCGGAACGTTCTCCTGATGCTACGATCGTATCGAACGAACTAGAAGTTGCTCCTTGACTCCTCATGAAGAATTCAATATCGAGCGCGACTTGGCGCTCGGAAATACCTGGTTTAATTCGCTGAACAATATATTCAAAAGTGCGATCGGCGAGCAGTGCTGCTTCAGTCATAATGGAAATTTCCACATCATCTTTCACCATGCGCAACTTCTCTATCCAACTACTTGTCGGCTTCAATGATATGCCCGACAATGTATGTTGAATAGAAGTAAATTGACCGTATACGACGGTATCTTCCTCGAACCCTAAGCGGGTAATTCGTTGTTCTCTGAGCCAATTATGTATCGTATCGATTGGTGTCAGTCCATGTTCAATCACATCGAAACCAACCACTTGCTCTGGCGCTTGCGAACGATATCGAAAATCAGTAAACAATACAGCAGCGTCCATTGTTATCACTAAGTAACCGGCTGATCCAGTAAAACCGCTCATGTATTGTCGATTAATTGGGTTTGTAACAAGTAATGCATCGATCTCTGAATCACGCAACATTTGCCTTAATCGCAGAAGTCTTCCCTGGTAGTCCATCTGTCTCTCCCTAGTTGTTCGAAATGTGAGACACAAGTGCTCGTAATCCAAGTTCATAACTAAAAGCTCCGAACCCTGATATTTGACCAATTACAACCGGTGCCGTGACGGAAATATGTCTGAATTCCTCGCGTTTGTGAATATTTGAAAGATGTACTTCAACAGTTGGAAGTTGCACAGCGCTAATCGCGTCTCGAACAGCAATGCTATAATGTGTCAAAGCAGCTGGGTTGATTACAATTCCATCAAATTGACCGAGTGCACCTTGAATCTGATCAACTAAAATACCTTCATGATTACTTTGTTGAAAAGAAATCGTGACGCCAAGTTCTTTCGCCAACTCATGCAAGCGTGCTTCAATACTTGCCAAATCGACTTTGCCATAAACAGCTGGCTCTCGAATCCCTAGCATATTCAAATTCGGACCATTCAACACCAAAATGCGACTCATCTGTAATCCCCCACTTTTCGTTTGCATTGCGCTTAATCTTCCTGCCATTTTATCATATCCGCGTATGTTTGATAAGACTAGGGCTGACGGTCCCGTTCATCTGTGAATTCAAATGAAATCGAATACCCAATGAATAATCCCCAGACCAGAAACAAACAGGCCTCTGCTATCATCGTATTCGCATCCCATCTAAAAATTGGACGTATCCATCCAAGAAATGGACCAACGATTACAAAAATTAACATCCACCACACAGCGCCATACAGGAGTCCAAACCAAGGACCCTTTCTAGTCCGCAGGAACCATGCGTAAATCATCGCTGTAAAGATTGAGAAGAGCACAAAACATCCTAAGCCAACGAGCCAGCCGAGATTCGATTTCAAAAATTGGTTTAAGAAAAAGGGTTCTGCCATAAAAACCGAATCTAGTTTAGAAAAGTTGAAATAGCCATAAACCATCCGCATCGTCCCCCAAATCAACCCTGCAAAAAAACCAATCATAATTGAATAAGGTAGCACGGCCGTCTTGGATGTTTGTCGAACGACTTGCATATATAATCCCCCCACTCTGTCAAAGTCGAACAGGTAGTATATGCAAAGTTGAAATCAAGTAAACAAGTGGCGCTATTTGCAGGTTTTCGATACAATATAGAAAGTCTGTAAATCTATATGAGCAGGAAGGTGTCCGCCTTGTCAGAAAAGAAAGCAAGTCAGCCCGTTTATGGCGGTCAAGCCGTAATGGAAGGTGTTATGTTTGCAGGTCGGTATGTGAATGTAACCGCTGTTCGTCGCAGAAGTACGAATGAAATTGTTTTCTTTGAAGTTCCAAAGAAACCAGATACATGGACGAAGCCATTAAAGCGAATCCCCCTTGTTCGAGGGATTGTTGCTATCATTGAAGCAAGTGCGAAGGGTTCACAACATTTGAATTTTTCTGCGGAGATTTATGCGGAAGATGAAATCGGTGAGGACAAAGAAGCCAAGCAAGAGGAAAAATCATCTATCATGAATAGTATCACCATGGTATTAGGTGTTGCCGTCATTGGGGTATTGTCCTTCCTATTCGGCAAATTCGTATTTACACTTGTGCCAGCAGCGCTTGAATCTTTGCTATTCGGTGATAAATTCGAAAATCAATTCCTACATAACTTAGTTGAAGGTATTATCAAGATTGTTTTACTAGTAGGTTATATTTTTGCGATTTCACTCACACCTTTGATTCGTCGATTGTTCCAATATCATGGTGCGGAACATAAAGTTATAACTGCCTACGAAGCAAACTTGGAACTAACCGTTAAGAATGTCCAACAATTTAACACCTTGCACTATCGTTGTGGAAGTAGTTTCATTGTTTTCACCGTTTTGATTGGTGTTGTTATTTATTCGTTCTTGCAATATGACACGATTTGGGAGCGACTGTTGCAGCGTTTACAGTTGTTGCCGCTTGTCATTGGCGTTTCGTTCGAATTTTTACGATTTACGAATGCACTGCGTACGATTCCAGTACTGAAATATGCTGGCTATCCAGGTCTTTGGTTGCAGAAATTAACGACGAAGGAACCAACCGATGATCAGGTTGAAGTGTCGATTGCTTCCTTCCAAAGAATGTTGGAGTTGGATAAGAAATTCGAAGCAGAGCGCATGCAAGCAAATTAATGATGCCTCATATTTATATAGTATTGATCACGACTAAAGGATTTGAAAAATAATTGACCTGCCTGAAAGCCAGATGCGAATAGCATTTGGCTTTTTTTATCGTCGAGCTGAAAATCAGTAGCGGAAACATTTAATGTTGGTACTTTAATTGTGCGAAATATATTTTGTGTGTTTATATAACGCTCATCATGTGCATCTACCATCGTTGCCACAATCGCTTTTATGAAACTGAATAATCCATCCACAGGATGACCGAGTCGGTAGCGCCCGACAAATTGAAACCCGATTGTTGGCGTACGCTGATAAGCCTCTTGCCCCTCTTCATCAAACAACCAAAGCGGGAAATTACTTAATAATGCCCCATCCACGATGTAATCTGATTTCTTACGCGTACGACGTAACTTGGTTGGTTGGAAAAAAAGCGGAATGCTACAACTCATGCGAACGGCTGTGGCTACTTTCATCGTGTCTTGAGACATCCCATATTCGGTTAAGTCTTCTGGAATAACCATCATTTTTCCACTTGAAATATTGGAAGTAATAATACGCAGCTTATTTTCCGGTAAATCTTTGAACGTATGAATCCCTTTTGCAGCAAGTAACTGTGATACCCAATTTTCTAAGGCAAAGCCTGAATGTAAACCAAATTTGAAGATCAACCGCAGTGAATAATCAATAAAGGGAATGAATGTTATTTTTTTTTGACGAAGAAATTCTTTATAAGGCGCAGCTCGGATAAGTTGCTCCAGTTCAGTTGCTGTATACCCCGCAGCAAGCAAAGCAGCAATTAATGCGCCGGAAGATGTCCCCGCAACTTTAGCAAAGGTGATGCCTGCTTCTTCAGCTGCTTTTATGGCTCCGACAAGTCCTATCCCTTTGACACCGCCGCCTTCAAAGACTGCATTAATGCGCATCTGGACCGCCTCCTCCGTTTTGTATGAAACGTATTCACGCAGAGGTTGGGCTATGAACATAAAAAAACATTGCCGGCTTTCGCCAACAATGTTTACGTTATACTTTCATCCAATCCGGCGTTATGAGATTGAGCCAAGCTGTCATTTTTGTGAGATAACCCGTAAAGAGGAGAAGTCCAATTATTATCATGATGACACCACCTACTTTGGCAATGATACCAGAATAGCGTGTCAACCAACGTGTGGTTCCAATGAAAAATGCAAGAACAATGAACGGCAATCCAAATCCGATGGAATACGCTGTGATTAACGATAGCCATGCACCAGGTTCGCTTGCAGCCAATGCACCAATTGCAGCTAGGATCGGACCAATGCATGGGGACCACCCTGCAGCAAATCCGATGCCAATGAGAAAGGAACCTAAGTACCCTGCACGTTTGGTTGCACGTGTTACTTTCCATTCACGCATAAGTAATTTCGGTTGAAACACACCTAACATGAATAAGCCCATGAGTACGATGAATATCGCTGCTAAGCGACGAATCAGTTCTCTATTGTCATTAAATACACTTCCTAAAAACCCCGCAGAGTAGGCAAACGTGAAGAAAATAACGGAAATCCCTAATACAAAAAAGATTGCATGTAGGACGATGCGCTTTCTTACTTTAAACGATGTACCTTCCTTTAGTTGTTGCAGCGAGATACCTGATATGTAAGAGAGATAAGACGGATATAACGGGAAACAGCACGGTGACAAGAACGAAACAATGCCCGCCCAAAACGCAATCCCTACATTTAAATCCATTCTACCTTCCCCCTCCTATTTATTTAATAACGTAGAATTTTCCGGCCAATTAAAATCAGAATTAGACAAGCAATTAAGGTTAAGACAACCATCCCGCCAGGCGCTAAATTATAGATCCCTGCAAGACTTAAGCCTACCACAACACCAATTTCAGAAAACAACACGGACAGTGCGATTGTTTGCTTGTATGAACGACCCAGTACCATACTGCATGCGATTGGAATTGTAAGTAATGCAGAAATTAACAATGCACCGACAATTTTAATCGCAACGCTAACGACAAGTGCTGTCAGAATCGTAATCGCAACATTGAGCCACTTGGTCGGCAAACCACTTACACCTGCTGCATCCTCATCAAAAGTAAGGAGAAATAATTCTCGTTTAAAGATGCGAACAAAAATATAGACAACAATTGTTACACTAAGCACCATCCATAAATCAATTGCATTTAAAGACAAAATGCTGCCAAATAAGTAACTACTAACATTCATGTTAAATCCTTTACCCAGCGTAAACAAAATCGAAGCGAAGGCCACTCCACCTGACATCAAGATCGCAATGGATAGTTCTGCATAACCTTTGTATGTCTTTCGCAAGTATTCAATGGCTAATGCCCCAAGCACGGCCATTACGATCCCAACAGCAAGCGGATAAACTTGAATGAGAAAACCTAGTGCAACACCAGCAATTGAAATATGCGCGAGTGTATCACCAATCGGAGACAATCGACGCAAAACGACGAAAATACCAATCAATGGTGCCATAAAGCCAATTAATACGCCACCGATCATCGCACGGATGAAGAAATCATATGTAAAAATTTCCATCTTTACAGACCTCCATTCGTGAAATGGCGCAATGTATGCGTCAAATCCGTCTCGCGACAATCTTGTAAATCATGAGAATGTCGCACATAGAGTTGTAAGCGATCGGTTTGTTTCTTCGGTTCTTGCCCCATATAATTGTGTACCATTTGTAAGTCATGGGACACCAATAAAAACGTGATATTGTGATGCTGATGCATATGGAAGATGAGCTGAAAGAAACTTTCCTGTGTCTTCTGGTCAATTCCAATTGTCGGTTCGTCCAGAATCAACAAATCCGGATTATTCACAAGGGCGCGCGCCAAAAATACACGTTGTTGCTGGCCACCTGATAGTCGACCGATAAGCGAATCACGCAGATTTTCTATCCCAAGCGCTTGCATCGCATCTTCCACTTTTTGTAGCATTTCTTTCGTCATTCGGGTAAACATCGTCTTGCGAACATAGAGACCTGATTTCACAACCTCATAAACCGTTGCTGGAAACAACGGATTTAACGAGGACTTTTGTGGAACATACCCAATCCGATGCCAATCTTTAAATTGCTCCAGCGGTTGACCAAACAAGCGAATTTGACCTTGCGTTGGCTTGTGCAAACCAACAATCATCTTCAGCAATGTGGTCTTCCCAGCACCATTCGAGCCAACTAGACCAACAAAATCGCGTTGTTGTACACAAAAGTTAAAATCAGTTAACACTTGCTTATTCTGATACGCAAATGACACGTGATCGATATTAATTATGGGATCATGACAAGTTTGGATGACTTCCATCGAAATCCCCCCTATTCCAAATTACTTCACAATCGCCCCGTTCGGCATTGCATCCGGAACAGTTGCAAGTGTCAGCGTTTCTCCAGCAGATGCTGCCAAAATCATCCCTTGTGACAATTCACCACGTAATTTAACGGGTTTCAAATTCACCACACAGATAACTTTCTTTCCAACTAATTCTGCCGGCGCATAATGCTTCGCAATACCAGATACAACTTGACGCTGTTCAAAGCCTAGATCTAATTGCAACTTCAATAATTTATCCGCTTTAGGTACTGGCTCAGCTGAAATAACCTGGGCCACGCGCAATTCCACTTTAGCGAAATCTTCGATACCAATTTCCTCTTTCGCGTCTGCAATCACTTCAGTTATCGCTTGATTCTCAACCACAGGAGCGACTCCACCTGTCATTTGTTCGACGATATAGGCCGTTTCAACTGGGATTTCAAGTCGTGGGAACAATGGATCACCCTTCACAACTTGAATATCAACTGGAAGTGATCCGAACGTCCGCAAACTTTCCCAATCAGTTGCCACGCCTTCAGATATACCAAGTTGTTGCCAAACCAATTTAGGTGCACGCGTCAAGAATGGCTGTAGCATCACGGAAGCAAATCGCAAGCTCTCCACTAAGTGGACTAGAACCGAATCAAGTTCTTTCGCTTTTTCCACATCTTTTGCTAAGGCCCATGGTGCAGATTTATCAATATACTTATTCGCTGCTGATACAAGTTTCCAAATTGCTGTTAACGCAACGGAAAACTCCATGTTTTCCATGGCTTGTTCGACTTCGACTAAAGCTTCATTTGCAACCGTTTGAAGTTCAGCATCGAACTCCGTCACATTCCCCACGTAAGCAGGTACTTTTCCATCTACATATTTATCAACCATCGCAATCGTACGATTCAATAAATTACCAAGATCATTAGCCAAGTCAAAATTAATACGTTCAACAAAACCTTCAGGTGTAAACGTACCATCTGCCCCAAAAGGTACTTCACGCAATAAATA
Organism: Bacillota bacterium; assembly: GCA_041179705.1. Lineage (GTDB taxonomy): Bacteria > Bacillota > Bacilli > Paenibacillales > JBEGSW01 > JBEGSW01. Next base: position 128,784 of record JBEGSW010000032.1, read on the forward strand.
ATAACGAAGTGCATCTAAACCATAGCGCTCAATTAACATCACAGGATCAACAACGTTGCCTTTGGACTTGGACATCTTGCCATCTTTCATCAATAACCAACCATGTCCGAATACTTTTCGAGGTAATGGAATATCCAGCGCCATCAGCATAATTGGCCAATATATTGTGTGGAAACGAATGATTTCTTTGCCAACCAAATGGACATCCGCAGGCCAAAACTGCTCAAACTTCGACTCATCTTCCGAACCATAGCCAAGCGCAGTAATGTAATTCGATAATGCGTCAATCCACACGTATACAACATGTTTCGGATCATTTGGGACTTTAATTCCCCAATCAAATGTCGTACGGGACACGGCTAAATCTTCTAATCCCGGCTTAATAAAGTTATTAATCATCTCATTCTTACGAGATTCTGGCTGAATGAAATCTTGATTTGCCTCGTAATAGGCAAGCAAGCGATCTGCATATTTACTCATTCGGAAGAAATAACTTTCTTCTTTCACGCGTTCAACCGCACGATTACAGTCCGGACAATTCCCATTTTCAAGTTGTCTCTCTAAGAAAAATGATTCACATGGCGTACAATACCAACCTTCATATTGATCCAAATAGATATCGCCTTGTTCTACCAATCGCGCAAAAATCTTCTCAACTGCTACTTTATGACGAGGTTCTGTTGTACGAATAAAATCGTCGTAAGAAATATCTAACTTCCTCCACAATTCTTTAATCCCACCCACAATTTCATCGACAAATTGTTGCGGGGTTACACCTTTTTCGGCAGCTTTACGCTCAATTTTTTGTCCATGTTCATCTGTACCAGTTAAATAATGGACATCAAACCCACGCAAGCGCTTATAGCGTGCCATCGCATCTCCTGCAACAGTTGTGTAGGCGTGACCAATATGCAACTTGTCGCTCGGATAATAAATTGGGGTTGAAATATAGAACTGCTTGGAAGTTGTAGTCATCTGGAAATTTCCTCCGAAAATTTATTTTTTGCGTGGTGGAACGGGATCGACTCCGCCAGGGTGAAAAGGGTGACATCTTGCAATTCGGTTCATCGCTAAATATGTCCCCTTTAATGGCCCATGTATCTCAATTGCTTCTAAGGCATATTCCGAACAAGTTGGATAAAACCGACAAGTCGGAGGCTTTAATGGCGAGATGAATTTTCTATAAAAATGAATGGGTCCTTTGACAATTGTCTTCACAATTGGCTTCATTTGACGTCGCCATCCTTCTGACAATTCTCACAAAGTCCATAAATTTCAAATTTATGCTTTATCACTTTAAATCCTGTAGGCGGTATAATTTCGGTTCCCATTGGACAAAAGTTATAGGGATAGGTCGATTCACAACTGGTACAAATAAAATGGTGATGATGGCTATGTTCACTACAATGTAGTTTAAATTTCACCCCATCTTCAAGGATGAACTGTTCAAGAAGCTCCATTTCATTCATCAACCGCAAGTTGCGATAGATTGTATCAAAACTAACACCAGGGTACTGTCGCTCGAGATGATTATAAACGTCTTTCGCTGATAAGTAGCCTTTATTTTCAATGAACAAAGCAACCAATGATTTTCTTTGCTCAGTAATACGCATTCCTTGTTCGGACATCGTACGCAATAAATCTTCAGCAACCGTCATCATCATCTCTCCTTTCAAAGCAATACCCTTATGATAGCCGACAAAACTTAAAAAATCAAAATGTTTACGAATAAAAAAGCCTTGCTATTGCAAGGCTTTTTCCAAAACTCGGGCGTTTCCTCTCATTAAGGAAAGATACGTCTCACCGACTTTTTGTTGTTGTTCAGTTAATCCTTCAAGCGGATTGAAGGTAAGCGTCATTACGCCTAAATCATTCGCTAACGTTTCCGCCAGTTTGGGAGAAGATAACTCCTCGACCAAAATATATCTCACATTATTTTGCTTTACAAAATCAGATATATGCTTCAAATCTTTAGCAGTCGGTTCTGCTTCTGGTGATAGCCCCATAATCGCTGTCTGTTTAATCGAAAAATCTCTAGCTAAGTAACCAAATGCCTCATGTGATACAACAATTTCTTTTCTACTTGCTTGTGAGACAATCGTTGCATACTCTTCACGAATTTGATTAAGTTCATTAATTACGTCATTTAAGTTCGATTTGTATGTTGATTGATTGGCTGAATCCTTCTTTACAAATGCTCTATAAATATTATTCGCCATTTCAATTGCTTGAATTGGACTCGTCCAAACATGTGGATCAAATGCTTCTTGTGCATGATCATGTTCATCATCACCATGGGCAGCTTCAATTAAATTAATCCCTTTGGAAGCTTCAACTACGAGTAATTCACGATTGGATTGGTCATTAAGAAAATCATCCGCCCAACTTTCAAATCCGAGACCATTCATAACGAATATATCCGCATTTGTAATTGCCATCATGTCTTTCGACTTCGGCGTCCAATCATGTGGCTCAACACCAGTTGGTATTAGACTTGTCACATCGACGTATTCTCCGCCAATTCGAGCACTCAACTCATATAACGGATAAAATGAAGTAACCACCTGTAATTTATTTGTTGTAACTTTTCCGTCTTTACTTGAACAACCAACTAGTAGGCTAATGCCTAAAGTAAATACCAAAAACCATTTAAAAAACTTAAACAATTGCAAACACTCCCTACTTATTAAATCGAAATTATTACGATTTAATAAGTATATGAATTATTGAATGCAGTGTCAAATAAAAAGAGATTCTTCATAAAGAAGAATCTCTCGTGTATTAAACTAAATCAATTAGCATAAAAAATACATCTTGATTGCTCGCTTCTAAAAATAACGATTCTTGTTCGGTGATTCTTGCTGCGTCTCGTTTGCCTAATTTCGTATCTTTGTTCACTGCGAGCAACCCTTCCAATACGAATAGGAATACTTTGCGACCAGCAGGTTGATTGAAGGAAATCGATTTCCCTGCTTCTACTTTAGCCAAATAGATCGTTAAATCTTGATTGATTGTTGCCACATTTTCGTTAGTTGCGTGTTTGCTTACAATTGGTAACAATGCGTTGTTTAGTGCATCCGTATCAAAGAATGTCTGTTCATAAGAAGGTTCTACACCCCTTATTTCTGGCATGAACCACAATTGAAGAAATTCAACCGGTTCGCTCTGAGATGGATTTAACTCAGCATGTACGATGCCCGTTCCAGCCGACATACGTTGAATCCCACCAAATGTAGTTGTCGCTTGATTACCCGCATTATCTTGATGCTGCAGTTGTCCACTTAATACGATTGAAACAATCTCCATCTCTTTATGTGGGTGCGCACCGAACCCTCTACCTGGGGCAACCCAATCATCATTAAGGACGCGCATGGAGCCAAACTGCAAATTGTTCGGGTCATAATATTCTGCAAAAGAAAAACTAAAGTTACTTTTCAGCCAGCCATGATCGGCTGTATATCTAGAACTTGCTGGATAAACCTGTATCATTCCGCTCTCTCCTAACGTGTTCAAGATTAGATAGTCTTAACCGTATAAGTATTCTATACGATATCAATATCTTGCCGCAAATATGTTGCATCAGAACTACGCTGGATTAAATCATTGCTTACTTTTATCTGCCCTGTCTTCTAGGATTTAACCCAAAATTTCTTCGATGCGAGTGAGTAAATCCGCTGGTAATACAATCCCCGAGGCTTTCGCATTTTCAATTACTTGTTCAGGACGACTCGCTCCAACTAATGCACTAGCTACGTTATCCTGGCGAAGGATCCAAGCAATGGCCATATGAGATAATTTCATGTCTGCTTCTTTGGCCAATGCATCTAGTCTTTCTACTTTGGTAAGTACTTCTTCGTTCATGAATTGCCCGATAAACATATTTGCCCTGGGATCTTTCGCACGACTGTCAGCCGGGAGATTTCCTTTACTACTATACTTACCAGTCAACACGCCTTGCGCTAATGGCGAAAAGACAACTTGTGAAATCCCATTTCGCTGACTTACTGGAATGATTTCTGACTCAATCTTGCGCTTCAACATGCTATATTCTGGTTGATTGACGACAATACGATCCAATAAATATTTATCAGAAGTTCCAATTGCTTCTTGGATTTGCGCCGCTGTCCACTCACTTACGCCAACATACATTACTTTTCCTTGACGAACGAGGTCTTCGATAGTGCGTAATGTCTCATCAATCGGAGTATTTGGATCATAACGATGACAATAATAAAGATCTACGTAGTCATGTTTTAATCGCTTTAAACTCGCATGCGCCTGTTCAAAAATGTGTTTACGTGATAAACCCCGGTCATTCGGTCCATCACCCATCGGCCAAAACACCTTTGTTGCCAAAACATAAGACTCACGGGGATATTTCAGCAAAGCTTCACCAACGACTTCTTCCGATGTCCCACGTGCATACACATTCGCCGTATCGAAGAAGTTAATACCTAAATCATATGCCGTATCAATACTCTTGATTGCCGTGTCTTTCTCTGTCACATCACCATAAGTTAACCAACTACCTAGACTTATTTCACTTACCATTAAACCCGTACGACCTAGTTTACGATATTGCACGTTATGTCCCCCCTAAATGAAGAAATAAAAACAAACCTCCAGGCCAATCGACCTAGAGGTTTCTAAATTATTTAATAAAAGCGTCAACAGCAGCAACCTCAGGGATTGCAGGCATACCACCACGGTTTGTTGTTGTTAATGCTGCCATTGCATTCGCATAACGAATGATTGGCAACAACTCATCGAACGACAATTCAGCAATCGATTTCGATGCAGTTAATAATTGTGCCAAGATTGCTCCAAAGAAGCTATCCCCTGCACCTGTCGTATCGATGGCAGAAACTTTAAAGCTTGGTACGTGAGCCGTCTGATTTCCTTTACGCACGACACAACCTTCAGCGCCTAACGTAACGAACAACAATGGCGTGTTATATTTCTCAACTAAAACAGCGCTTCCTTGCTCGATATCTGTAAAGCCTGTTAAGAATTCCAACTCTTCTTCTGAAACTTTCACCACGTCAGCGTACTCAAATCCCTTGAGAATCATTTCTTTCGCACGACCCAAGTCATCCCAAAGTAATGGACGAAGATTCGGATCATAAGTCACGATCTTACCAAGTTCTTTGGCTAAGTTCACAACATGGAACGTCGCATCAGAAGCTGGGGATGCCGTTAAAGAAACTGAACCAAAGTGTACTAAACGTGCGGATTCAATTAAACTATTCGGAATCTCTTCGATTGATAACGACTCATCTGCATTGCCTTTACGATAGAAACCAAAACTACGTTCGCCATTCTCAGCTAAATTAACAAAAGCTAACGTTGTTGGGTTCGAAGATTTCACAACGCCTGCAGGATCAATATTATAATCAATCAAATATTGCGTTAAAAATTGTCCGAAGAAATCATCGCCTACTTTCGCAATTAGCGCTGTCTTTAGTCCAAATTTGGACATCGCAGCAAGTACGTTAGCTGGCGCCCCACCTGGGTTAGCTTCATAGACAGGTTTATCTGAACCTGTATTTTTCATTGGAGTAAAATCAATTAACATTTCACCGATTGCAACTGCATCACGCATTGTATTCATCCCTTCAAAATAGGTCTATAAACATTTCTCTCATTGTATCGTAGTCTAAAAAAAACTGCCATAACCCAAATGGGGTTATGGCAGTTAAATTGATAAAAAATTACCCTTGGCTCAAAAGATCCGTTAATACTGGAACGATTTGAGACTTACGGGATACTACACCTTTAAGCAATGCCGTGTTGTTGTTCAACGATACATTGTATGCTTTTTCAACAGCTACTGCTTGCTTGCCAAGTGCTAAACCGATGGAATCATTGTTCAAGATATCAGTCACAACGAACAAGAACAAATCTAAACCTTTGTCAGCAATGTTCTTATTAATTGCAGCTTCAATCTCCGCTTGTTGCGAAAGAACATCTTGTGGATCAATTGCATTCACTTGTGCAATTTCAACTTTGTAAGCACCCATTGCGAATTCTTTCGCATCTAATGTCAACAAGTCAGCTACTGTCTTGTCACTCAAGTCAGCACCTGCTTTAAGCATATCTAGACCATATTGTTGTAAATCTACACCAGCAATGGCAGCAAGTTCGTTCGCAGCTGCAACGTCTTGGTCAGTGCAAGTTGGGGACTTCAACAACAATGTATCAGAGATAATTGCAGATAACATTAAACCAGCAATCGCTTGTGGAACTTCTACACCGTTCTCTTTATACATTTTGTTCAAGATTGTCGTTGTGCAACCTACTGGTTCAGCACGATAGTACAACGGACCGCTTGTTTCAAAGTTAGCAATACGGTGGTGGTCAATTACTTCAGCTACACGAACTTGATCGATATCGTTAGCAGATTGTTGACGCTCATTATGGTCAACTAGGATAACGCTATTTACTTCATTCGCAACTGTCTCTACTTGACGAGGTGCAGCTACTTTAAACGTATCCAAAGCAAATTGTGTTTCTTTACTTACAGAACCAAGGCGAACTGGTTCAACATTGAAACCTAGTTTGCCTTTCAAGTCTGCATAGATTAACGCAGAACAGATTGTGTCTGTATCTGGGTTTTTGTGACCAAAAACTAATTGTTTCTCCATTTGTAAATAGCCTCCAATATTCAATTCATATAATTCTACTATGAATTAGAATACCATGAAAGATTCGAGATTACAATTTATAAACGCGTGCTTCGTGCGCAGAAATTTGCATCGTACCCAGCGTGGTAGTCGAATTCAAATCAACATTAGCAATCACAAGTTCGGCTGTTCGACCATTTAACTCAAATGGACAATCAAAGATAGCCTCTTCATCCGACATATTAGCAATTACGAGAAGCATTTCATTCTTGTAAATACGTGTATACGCATAAATTTGCTGATGATCCGCCAAGATTAATTCATACTTCCCTTCGATCATCACAGGTAGTTGTTTACGGAATTGGATCAAACGACGATAGTAATGGAAGACGGAATTGGGATCAGCAATCGCCTGCTCTACGTTGATTACTGGGTAATTTGGATTCAATTTAATCCAAGGTTGACCCGTGGTGAATCCAGCATTAGGCGTAGCATCCCAATGCATCGGTGTCCGCGCATTATCGCGACCTTTGTAGTATACAGGACCCATGATTTCTTCATCCGTTTTGCCTAATGCCTTGTATTCGTTATACATATTAATTGTTTCAATATCTTTATAGTCATCAATGGATTCGAAACGAACATTTGTCATACCAATTTCTTCACCTTGATAAATGTAAGGCGTACCTTGCATGAAGTGAAGCAAAGTGCCTAGCATCTTCGCTGATTTCACACGGAATTGCTCGCTATCATTGCCGAATCGACTAACTGCACGCGGTTGATCGTGGTTATCCCAATACAAACTGTTCCAAGCTTTACCGTGTAATTCGGTTTGCCATTTCGAAAGTGATTTTTTCAATTTATCAAGCGTAAGCGGCGTTAAATCCCATTTGCCACCTGGTCCAGCGTCTAAATCGACATGTTCAAATTGGAACACCATGTTCAATTGGGAACCATCTAAATTGGCATACGCAAGCGCATCTTGAATCCGGGCTGCAGGCGCCTCACCTACAGTAATTGTGTCGTAGCGACTGAGCACTTCTCGATTCATTTCTTGTAAAAACTCGCCCACGCGAGGGCCGTTAAAGACAGAGTCCATTGGAAGTTCCGGCTTATCTAGTTGTTTAGAAAT